>NZ_JAVDVA010000010.1:0-283946 GCF_031456635.1 Streptomyces sp. 3330 | reverse complement strand
CTCTCTCAGGCTTTCCTCCGGGCGCTTCCCTTCGGTCTTGCGTTTCCGACTCTATCAGATCTTTTCTCGACCCGATTTCCTCGGTGCTTTCCAGGTTCCCGCTTTCGCGTTTCCCTTTCCGGCGGTTCCGACTCTATCAGATCCTTTCGGGCCTGATTCCCAGTCAGCAGGGGCTTGCCTTCCCGGCTGTTGGGCCGTTCCGACGTCTCAAACCTTAGCGGATCCGCTCGGCAGTTCCTAATCGGGCTGCCGGCCCAAATCGAATTGAATTCGGGCACGCCGAATTCGATCCCGTTGGGAGATCGTGCTGGTGGTTTGTGGTGCCGCTACTGCGGCGGAGGTGCTGTCGGAGAACCGTTACGGCTCCCCGGCAACCCGAAGAACTTTACGGACCCTGGGTGGGGATGTCAACCACCCCTGTCAAGATCTTTTGGTCCGACCGGGTGGACGGCTCAGTCGAGGTCGCTGAGACGGCCGCCGGCGTCCGGCTGGGCGTGCTCCACACGGCGCAGGAGCCTGGTCAGGACCTCGCCCAGGACCGTCCGCTCGTCCGCGGAGAGGTCCTGAAGGAGGTCTTCCTCGAAGACCGTCGCCATGCGCATCGCCTCCAGCCACTTCTCGCGGCCCTCGGGCGTCAGCTCGACGATCACGCGGACCCGGTTGGACTCGTCCCTCTCGCGGGTCACCAGTCCCTCGGCGAGCATGCGGTCGATGCGGTGGGTCATCGCGGCCGGTGTCAGGCCGAGGCGCTTGGCCAGGTCGCTGGGTCCCAGACGGTAGGGAGCCCCGGAGAGGACCAGCGCCTTGAGGACCTCCCACTCGGCGTTGCTGATGCCGAGGTCCGCGGTCTGGCGGCCGTAGGCGACGTTCATCCGGCGGTTAAGGCGGGAGAGCGCCGAGACGATCTTCTCGACCTGGGGGTCGAGGTCCTGGAATTCGCGCTGATAGGCCGCGATCTGCTCTTCGAGGGTCGGCTCGCCGCCGCTGCCGGTGCCGACCGTGCCGGGGGTGTCGCCCATGGACGCAAGTATCGCACGGGGTTCGTTCGCGTTGAAGTGCTTCCAGGTATACAGTTTAGCTTCTAACTTTAGCTTCGAAGTCTTCGGCACTAAGTACTGAGGCGGCGGAAGTACTGACGCCGCCGGGGGTCCAGGGACCGACGACGACCATCTGAGAGAGGTGAACGTGACCAGGGCGATGGGCGCAGCGATGCGCCGGATCCATGTGGGCAACGCACTCAGCGCGTTCGGGCTCGGCTTCACCGTCCCCTACCTGTACGTCTATGTGGCGCAGGTGCGGGGACTGGGCGCCGTGACGGCGGGGCTCGTCCTCGCCGTCTTCGCCGTGGCCGCGCTGATCGTGCTGCCGTTCGCCGGCCGGGCGATCGTGCGGCGCGGTCCACTGCCGGTCCTGCTCGCCGCCCTGGTCACCGCGGCACTGGGGGCGATGGGCCTGGGCCTCGCCGGCAGCGCCGCCGCCGTACTGGCCGCCGCGGCCGCGCTGGGGGCCGGGCAGGCCGTGATGCAGCCGGCGCTGGCCACCATGATCGTGGACAGCTCGACCGCGGAGACCCGGTCGCGGGCGTTCGCGACGCAGTTCTTCCTGCAGAACCTCGGGCTCGGGGTGGGCGGGCTGATCGGCGGGCATCTCGTCGACACCACGCGCGTGTCGTCGTTCACGCTGCTGTTCGCCATCGAGGCGGCGATGTTCCTGCTGCTGGCCGTGGTGATGTCGACGGTGCGGCTGCCGCACGCTCCGCGTGTCGAGGATGTCCCGCAGTCCGCCGGGGGCAGCTGGAAGCGGCTGCTCGGCAATCGGGCCATGGTGCAGCTGTGTGTGCTGGGCTTCGTGTTGTTCTTCGCCTGCTACGGACAGTTCGAGTCGGGACTGAGCGCGTACGGGGTCGAGGCCGCCGGGATCTCGACGTCCGCGCTGGGGACGGCGCTCGCCGCGAACACCGCGATGATCGTGGTCGCGCAGTTCGCCGTGCTGAAGTTCGTCGAGCGGCAGAAGCGGTCCCGGGTGATCGCGGCCGTGGGGCTGATCTGGGCCGTCGCGTGGGTCGTCGCGGGGTACGCGGGGCTCGGCCACGGCAGCCAGGAGATGGCGACGGCCGCCTTCGTGTCGACGTACGCGCTGTTCGGACTGGGTGAGGCCATGCTGTCGCCGACCGTCGCGCCGCTGGTGGCCGATCTGGCGCCGACCGGTCTCGCGGGGCAGTACAACTCGGCGTTCGCCCTGGTGAAGCAGCTCGCGCTGGCCGTCGGGCCGGCGGTGGGCGGGCCGATGGGTGCCTCGCTGCACGCGCCGTACATCGTGACGTTCCTGCTGTTCTCGCTGGGGATCACCTACCTGGCGCTGCGGCTGGGGCGGCAGCTGACGCCCGTCCAGGATCAGCCGTGGCTGGCGCGGAAGCGGGTGGTCGCGCGGGGTGGCGCGGTGGCGGAGCCGGTGACCGCCGAGGCGTGAGGCGGGTGTGGGAGGCGGTCGTCGTCCGGGAGGACGGCGGCCGCCTTTCGTGTCGGCCCGCGGCCGTGACGCGCGGTCGCGGCGCGCCGCCGGTCACGGCGTCTGTCCCTCCGCGGGCTTCGGCAGGACGAACTCGCACCACACCGCTTTTCCGCCGCCCGGGGTGCGGCGGCTGCCCCAGTGCGAGGCGATCGTGGCGACGATGGCGATGCCCCGGCCGGACTCGTCGCCCGGTTCGGCGCGGCGGCGGCGCGGAAGGTGGTCGTCGCCGTCGGTGACCTCGATGATCAGGCGGCGGTCGGTGCGGCGCAGCCGCAGCCGCATGGGCGGGATGCCGTGCTGGAGGGAGTTGGCGACGAGTTCGCTGGCGGCGAGGACGCCGAGGTCGTGCAGGTCGGGCGGGAAGCGCCAGCTGGTCAGGACGCCGGAGGCGAAGGCACGCGCGCGGGGGGCCGCCTCGACGCCGCCGAGGAGTTCCAGGGCCGCGTTGCGGAACAGGTCGCCGTCGGGGCCGGTGCGGGCGGGGTGCTGGAGGACCAGGACGGCGACGTCGTCGTCGTGGTCGGCGGTGACGCCGGCCGAGCGGACGAGGCGGTCGCAGACGACCTGGGGGGTGCCGGTCGCGCCGGACAGGGCGCGTTCCAGGGAGGCGATGCCTTCGTCGAGGTCTTCGTCCCTGCGCTCGACCAGGCCGTCGGTGTAGAGGACGGCCGTCGAGCCGGGGCCGAGGGGGATCGAGCCGGAGGCGTGCATCCAGCCGCCGGTGCCCAGGGGCGGCCCGGTGGGCTCGTCGGCGCGCAGGACGGTGCCGTTGTCGTCGCGGACCAGGATGGGCAGGTGGCCCGCGGAGGCGTACACCAGCCGGCCCTCGTTGGGGTCGTGGATGGCGTACACGCAGGTGGCGATCTGGTTGGCGTCGATCTCCGCGGCGAGGCCGTCGAGGAGCTGGAGGATCTCGTGCGGGGGCAGGTCGAGGCGGGCGTACGCGCGGACCGCCGTGCGGAGCTGGCCCATGACGGCTGCCGCGCGGACGCCCCGGCCCATGACGTCGCCGATCACGAGGGCGGTACGGCCGCCGCCGAGGGTGATGACGTCGTACCAGTCGCCACCGACCGCGGCCTCGGTGCCGCCGGGCTGGTAGGTGGCGGCGATGCGCAGGTCGTCGGGTTCTTCGAGCTCCTGGGGGAGGAGGGAGCGCTGGAGGGTGACGGCGGTCTCGCGCTGGCGGCGTTCGCTGGTTCTGAGGCGTTCGGCGGCCTCGGCGTGGTCGGTGACGTCGGTGGCGAAGATCAGGACGGCGCCCTTGCCGTTGTCCTCGGCGGCCGGGGTGCAGGTGAAGGTGTACGAGCGGCCGTCGGGGGCCTTGCGGGACTTCAGGGTGCGGGGCTTGCCGCTGCGCAGGGCCTGGTCGAGGAGGGGCATGAGGCCGAGGTCGCGGAGTTCGGGGAGGGCCTCGGCGGCGGGTTCGCCGCAGGGGCGTACGCCGAAGGCCGCCGCGTAGGCGTCGTTGACGTAGGCGAGGCGGTGGTCGGGGCCGTGGACGAGGGCTACCAGGGCGGGGACGCGGTCGAGGACCTCGCGGACCGGGAGTTCGTCGACGGCGGGAACCGGGGGCGGCTCGTCGGTGAGTCGTTCGGCGCGGGCCGCGGGTACGGAGCCCTCGCTCCGTCGGTCCGTGGGGGTGACCGGGTGGTCGGCTCGCGCGGCGGCGCGGCGCTGCGTTCCGGGGAGCCGGGCGCTCCAGCGCGTGAAGTTCACGAATCCTTGCCTCGTGTTAGTCGTCGGCGGCCCGGCTCCGGGCCCGGCCTGGGCTGCGGGGCCGCGCGGCGGTGGCCGCACATTGTTACAGCACCCGGGGTGTGGAGCACGTGGAACGGCCTCGTGGGTCGGGGGGCGGGTGGTGGCCCGCGGGGAAGGGCTCGGGAGGGACTGGAGCAGGGAGCAGTCTGGCAGTGTGGCCGCCGTCCGGGCCGACATTCGTCAGACGTGGGGGCGGTCGGTGGAGTTCCTGGGTCCGGTCAGGACGACCCCTTCGGGTCGCCGGAAGACTCGTCAGAAGGCTTTCCACCGGCAGCGAGTTCGAACTCCGCGCGGGGATGTTCGAGGGATCCCAGGGAAACGATCTCCCGTTTGAAGAGCCCGGAGAGGGTCCATTCGGCGAGCACCCGTGCTTTGCGGTTGAAGGTGGGCACGCGGCTGAGGTGGTAGGCACGGTGCATGAACCAGGCCGGGTAGCCCTTGAGCTTGCGCCCGTAGATGTAGGCGACGCCCTGGTGGAGGCCGAGCGAGGCGACCGAGCCGACGTACTTGTGGGAGTAGGGCCGGCCGGGTTCGCCGCGCAGGGAACGCACGATGTTGTCGGCGAGGACCTTGGCCTGGCGGACGGCGTGCTGGGCGTTCGGGGCGGTCTCCTTGCCGGGCTCGTCGGCCGTCACGTCGGGCACGGCGGCGGCGTCTCCGGCCGCCCACGCGTGCGTGACGCCGTCGATGGCCAGCTCGGGGGTGCATTTCAGCCGGCCCCGGCCGTTCAGCGGCAGGTCGGTGGCGGCGAGGAGCGGGTGGGGTTTCACGCCGGCGGTCCACACGACCGTACGGGTCGGGAAGCGGGCGCCGTCGCTGAGGACGGCGACGCGGTCGGCGCAGGACTCCAGGCGGGTGCCGAGGCGTACGTCGATGTTGCGGCGGCGCAGTTCGCTGACCGTGTAGCGGCCCATGTCGGCGCCGACCTCCGGCAGGATCCGGTCGGAGGCCTCGACCAGGATCCACTTCATGTCCTCGGGCTTCACGTTGTGGTAGTAGCGCGTGGTGTAGCGGGCCATGTCCTCGAGCTCGCCGAGCGCCTCCACGCCCGCGTAGCCGCCGCCGACGAAGACGAAGGTGAGGGCTGCGTCGCGGATCGCGGGGTCGCGGGTGGAGGAGGCGATGTCCATCTGCTCGATGACGTGGTTGCGCAGTCCGATGGCCTCCTCGACGGTCTTGAAGCCGATGGCGTGGTCGGCCAGGCCGGGGATGGGCAGCGTGCGGGAGACGGAACCGGGCGCGAGGACGAGTTCGTCGTACGCCAGCTGCCGGGGGCCGGTGCCCTCCTCGTCGGTGGCGAGGGTGGTGAGGGTGGCGCTGCGCTTGGCGTGGTCGACGGCGGTGACCTCGCCGACCAGGACCCGGCAGTGCGGCAGGACGCGGCGCAGGGGCACGACGACGTGCCGGGGGGAGATGGAGCCTGCGGCCGCCTCGGGCAGGAAGGGCTGATAGGTCATGTACGGGTCGGGTGTGACGACCGTGATCTCGGCCTCGCCACGGCCCAGTTCCTGTTTCAGCTTCTGCTGGAGCCGCAGGGCCGTGTACATCCCGACGTAGCCGCCGCCGACAACGAGAATGCGCGCACGTTCCTTCACCATCCCATGACGCACCGGACGCCGGACTTTGTCCACAGCCCCGACAATTTGTGTGACCGCGAGTCGGGCGGGCGCAGGGTTGGCCGAAACACCGGAGTGCGAGGCAGGAGCGCAGGTCAGCGGCTGTGCGCCGGGGTGCGTGAAGGGGCGCAATCGGGACGTATGCGGCCCGTACTCCGATCGGGGGGCGCTCCGTGCGGAACCTGCCCCTTCTGAATTGACTCCCTCTCAACTATGTTCGTGTGTCGACGGGGTGTCAGGGGGAAGTGCTCTGCGGGTCTGCGACGGGCGGGTCCGGGGAGGCCGTCCCCTGTGTTCCACGCCCCGACTTTTCGATGGCGGGGAGAGTCTCCGGGGGGAGACGTCATTACCGGGGGAACATTCATGCACACTCACAATTCGCATTGGTCGTCCACGTCCGCTCTTTCACCGGGCGGCGCGGTCGGTACGGCGGTGGGCAACGGACGCGGGGAGAGCGCGCGGACGGCGCCCCTGCGGGTGGACGCACAGCGCAATCTGGAGCACGTACTGCGGGCGGCCCGCGAGGTCTTCGGCGAGCTGGGCTACGGCGCGCCGATGGAGGACGTGGCGCGGCGCGCGCGGGTCGGGGTCGGCACGGTGTACCGGCGCTTCCCGAGCAAGGACGTCCTGGTGCGGCGGATAGCCGAGGAGGAGACCTCCCGGCTGACCGATCAGGCGCGGGCGGCGCTCGGCCAGGAGGACGAGCCGTGGTCGGCGCTGTCGCGTTTCCTGCGGACGTCCGTGGCCTCCGGCGCCGGGCGGCTGCTGCCGCCGCAGGTGCTGCGGGTCGGCGTCGCGGAGGACGGCGAGGAGGCCGGGCCGGCCGACGAGGCGCGGGTGCCGCAGCAGCGGACCCAGCCGGGCGGCGGTGAGCTGCGGCTCGTCGCGGGCGACGGCACGACGGCCGCTGTCGACGACGCCGGAGCGGCGGCGCTGCTCGAGGTCGTGGGCCTGCTCGTGGACCGCGCGCGGGAGGCGGGCGAGCTGCGCACCGACGTGTCGGTGTCGGACGTGCTGCTGGTGATCGCGACGGCGGCGCCCTCGCTGCCGGATCCGGCTCAGCAGGCGGCGGCGTCGGCGCGGCTGCTGGACATCCTGCTGGAGGGTCTGCGGTCGCGTCCCTCCGCGTGAGGGCGGGTGCCACCGGCGCCGGCAGGCTGCGGGCGGGTGGCTCGAAAGGGTGACGGCGGGCGGTGGCCCCGCGCGACCGTCACCCTCGCCCACGCCGCCGGTTATTCCCGACATTCCCGGCAAGGACCTCAACTGCTGCCCTCAGCAGGACAGTTGAACCTTCCCCGTGCGGGTGAAACCTAGTACTGGATTGCGTCAGGTCCCCACGGACGAGTGGACGGCCCGTTCCACGGGGTCCTGACCAAAAGCCAATATGGCACTCTGACCCGGTGGTCAGGACTGGTTGGGCCGGCGGCGGGGGCTTTCCGCGATGAGTGGTGACGGTGGGGACGAGTCGCTCGGACCGTCCGGTGACGGTGACACGGAGGCCGACGGCCTGACCTCACCGCAGGTGCCGAGCCAGGGCGGGCGCGCGAGCGGGCCGCCGGGCGGCCGCCCGGGCGATCCGGTGGCCCGTCCTCCGCTGCGTCCGCTCGACGACGCGTCCGAGGGCAGCGTTCCGGCGCAGCGCGAGCGGCGCGCCGGTGTCGCCCTGCCGCCGCAGCGGGACCAGCCGCGGGCCGACGCCGATCTCATCGGCCGGATGCGCTCGGGCGACGACACGGCGTACGAGGAGCTGTACCGGCGGCACGCCGACGCCGTGCGCCGCTACGCGCGCACCTGCTGCCGGGACGCGCACACCGCCGACGACCTCACCGCCGAGGTCTTCGCCCGCATGCTCCAGGCGGTGCGCGGCGGTTCGGGACCCGAGTACGCCGTCCGCGCCTACCTCCTCACCTGCGTCCGGCGGGTGGCCGCCGACTGGACCCGGTCGGCGAAGCGGGAGCAACTCGTGGACGACTTCGCGGTGTTCGCCGCGCAGTCCGCCCGCTCCTCCGAGGCGACCGACGACACCGTGCCCGCCGGTTCCTTCGGAGCGGGCCTGGAACTGGGCGCCGACGTGCGCGCGATGCACGAGGCCGAGCAGTCCATGGCCATGCAGGCCTTCCGCTCGCTGCCCGAGCGGTGGCAGGCGGTGCTGTGGCACACCGAGGTCGAGGACGAGTCGCCGAGCGAGGTCGCCATGCTCTTCGGCCTCGACGCCAACGGCACGCGCGTACTCGCCAGCCGTGCCCGTGAAGGCCTCAAGCAGGCCTATCTCCAGGCCCATGTCAGCGCCACGCTCACCAGCGACGAGGAGTGCGCGGGTTACGCCGACCAGCTCGGCACCTATGCCCGCCGCAGGCTGCGCACCCGCGCCGAACGGGGGCTGCGCAAGCACCTGGAGGAGTGCGCCAAGTGCCGGCTGGCCGCCCTCCAGATCGAAGAGGTCGCGGGCAGCATCCCCGCCGTCGTGCCGGTCGCGGTCATCGGCTGGTTCGGCGCCGCCGGGTACGCCAAGGCGCTGGCCCTCGTCGCCGGGGGCGCCGGAGCGGGGGCGGCGGGCGCCGCGGGCGCGGCCGCCGCGGCGAGCGGGTCCTCGAGCGGAGCGGGCGCGGGCGGCGGGGCCGTGGCCTCGGAAGGGCTCGGCGCCCCGGTGAAGGCCGGGATCGCGGCCGGTGTGGTCGCGGTGGCCGCCGCCGCGGTGGCCCTGGCGCTCGTCGGTCACAGCGATCCCGCGGCGCGGCCCGAGGCCAGACCCCCGGCGTCCGCGCCGGCGCCGGTGGCCCGGCCCGAGGAGCCGACCCCCACGCCGACCCCGTCGAAGGAGCGCGCGCCGGAACCCGCGGCGATCGTCCCGGCGGCCGCGTCGACGCCGAGCCGCGGCCCGGCGTCGACGCCGACCCCGACCCCGACGCCGACGCCCAGCCCGACACCCGTCCCCGACCCGACGCCGCCCCCCACTCCGACCCCCACGCCGACTCCGGCGCCCACGCCGCCGCCCGCCCCGTCCGTCTATCCGCTGAGCGGACTGTCCTTCGACGTCAACGGTGACGGAAGCGGGCCCGAGATCCGGCTCGGCGGCAGCAGCTGGGTGTGGCAGCGGTACGGGCTGTCCATCGCGGACCGGCACTTCGAACGCGGGGTGACCGTGCACGGCGACTCCTCCGTCACCGTCGACCTCAACCGGGAGTGCACCTCCTACGACGCGTTCGTCGGCGTCGACGACCTGACGATGAAGCTCGGCAAGGTCTCCTTCGCCGTCTACGCCGACGGGCGCCGGGTCTGGGCGTCCGGGGTGATCAAGGGCGGCGACCCGGCCGTGCCCGTGCATGTGGATCTCGCCGGCCGCACCACCGTGCGCCTGGTGGTCGAGCCGCACAACGGCCTCGACTCGGTGGCGCTCGCGGACTGGGCGGACTCCGCGTTCACCTGTTCGTAGGCGCCTGCGCGGCTCTGGCCGTCGGTCCGGCCGGGTGGTCGCGCACGCCGTCCGTGAGCTCCCGGAGGGCGTCGGTCACCGTCAGAGGCGTGCCCCGGACGCGCTCGGCCGCGTACCGCTCGGCGCCCAGGGCGGCGCGGGCGGCGGCCTCGGTCAGCTCGGCCCGGGCGTGCTGCGGGGCGGGACGCGGGTGGGGGCCGCGCAGGGTGTCGGCGGCCGCCAGGAGGCGGGTGGCCCGCGGATGGTCCCCGAGCCGGGTCAGCAGGTCCGCCGCGGCGTCCAGGATCGACGACGTGACCGCCTCGGCGCACTGGTCGGTCAGCGCCCGGCGCAGGGTGTCGGCGAGCATCGGCAGGCCGTGCCCGGGACCCGACTCGGCGGCGGTGAGCTCCGCGTCGAGCATGTTCAGCGCCGCCACGAACTGGGGCGGCGGGGTGCCCGCTCCGGCCGCCACCCGGACCTCGTCGCAGAGCACGCGCGCGTGTGCCACCTCCCCCTGGTGCAGCGCGATGTGGGAGCGCAGCAGGAGGACGAAGGCCCGGACGTCGGGCACGCCGTAGCGGTCGGCGGCGGTGTTCGCCTCGTCCAGCGCGGTCAGGGCGCCCTCGACGTCGCCCGAGCGGTAGGAGATCTCCGCGAGCCGGGCCATGAGGAACGGCGACTCGGCGTACGCCCCGACCTCGTAGGCGAGGCGCAGCGCCTCGCGGTACTCCCGCTCCGCCTCCGCGAACCGGCCGCGCGCCATCTCCGCCTCGCCGGCCGCGCCGCACACCTGGGCCCGCATCCAGCGGTCGCCGACGCGCAGGCTGAGCACCCGCAGCTCCGCGAGGTCGTCGTCCACGCCGTGCAGTCCGCCGGGTGAGTCGACGACCATGTGGGTGCGGAACATCAGGGTGCAGCCGAGCTCCCAGTCGCCGCCGTGGACGCGGCAGTTGGCGACGGCGCGGTCCAGGACGCCCCGGACGTCGACCACGTCCCGCATCTGGAAGGCCGTCAGCGGCCAGAGCAGGCCGGGCATGCGTGCCGCCCGGGGGCCGCCCGGTTCGTAGTCGGCGCGCATGCGGACCAGGTACTCCTGGTAGCGCGGGTCCGCCACGAGGTCCTTCGGCTCGGACTCCGACAGCAGGAACAGGTTCAGCATCCGCAGGTTCATGCGCTGCGCGTGCCGGGGGTGGGCCTTCTCCGTGGCGGCGGACGTGCCGAGGAGGGCGTCGAGGGGGTGGAGGGCGGCCATGCGGGCGGCGAGGTCGGCGGGGACGGTGGGCGGCGCTCCGGGCCCGGGTTCCCCGAGGGTGTCCAGGACGGCGCCGAGGCGCAGGGTCCGGTCGCTCCACTCGGCGCCCTCGTGGCGGTAGTTGCGCAGCCACCAGAACCAGCCCGTGGCGAGGCAGAGGGCGGTGGCCTCGTCCTCGTCGCCCGTCGTGAGCGCGCGCTCGAGTGCCACGCGGATGTTGTCCAGTTCGGTCTCCAGGCGGGAGATCCAGGGGAGTTGTCCGGCGGAGCGCAGCAGCGGGTCGGCCCGCTCGACGAGCGCGCGCGCCCAGGCGCCGTGGCGCCGTCGGGCCGCCGACCGGCAGTGCGGCAGCTCGGCGGCACGTTCGGTGGCGTACTCGTGGATCGTCTCCAGCATGCGGTAGCGCATGCCGTCGCCGCTCCCGCACGGCGCCGCCACCACCAGGGACTTGTCGACGAGCGCGCCGACCAGGTCCGCGACCGGGCCGGTGCACACGGCTTCCGCCGCCTCCAGGTCCCAGCCGCCGGCGAACACGGACAGCTCGCGCAGCAGGGTGCGCTCCGGTTCGTCGAGCAGGTCCCACGACCAGTCGACCACGGCACGCAGGGTCTGCTGGCGGGGCAGGACCGTGCGGCTGCCCGAGGTGAGGAGGCGGAAGCGGTCGTCGAGGCGGTCGGCGATCTGGCGCGGGGTGAGCAGCCGGAGCCGGGCGGCGGCCAGTTCGATGGCGAGCGGCAGCCCGTCCAGCCGCCGGCAGATCTCCGCGATCGCCTCCGCGTCGTCCCGCAGGACGTCAGCCGCGTCGGGGCGGACGGCGGTCGCGCGCTCGGTGAAGAGGCGGTGCGCCTGGTCGGGGAGGAGGGGCTCGACCGGACGGACCGACTCACCGGGGACGCCCAGGGGTTCACGGCTGGTGGCGAGGATCGTGAGCCCGGGGCAGCGGGTGAGGAGGGTCTCGGCGAGGGCGGCGGCCGCGCCGATGACGTGTTCGCAGTTGTCAAGGATCAGGAGTTGGCTGCGCGGGGCGCAGTACTCGACGAGCAGGGCGACCGGGTCGTCCTGCGGGGACGCCAGTTCGCTGGTCATCAGGACGGTCTCGCGCAGACCGAGGGCACTGACCACCGCGCCCGGCACCGCCTCCGGCCGGTCGAGCGGCGCCAGCTCGGCCAGCCACGCCTGCGGAAGCCCGGCGGCGGCCTCCTCGGCGAGGCGGGTCTTCCCGGAGCCGCCCGGTCCGGTGAGCGTGACGAGACGGGCCCTGTGCACTTCGGAACGGATGGCGTCGAGTTCGGGTTCCCGGCCCACGAAAGAGGTAAGGCGCGGACGGATGTTGCCGGTGCGCTCGGGGAGCCGGAGCGGAGTGCGGGGCCCCGGCGGCGCTGCCGGTCCGGGAGTGCGGGCCGCCGGGGCGCCGTGGGCCGGCGCCGGGCGGTCGAGGAGTTCGGTGTGCAGGGCGCGCAGTCGCGGGCCCGGGTCGGCGCCGAGCCCGTCGGCGAGGGCGCGGCGGGCGGTCTCGTACGCGACGAGGGCGTCGGCTTCACGGCCGGTGTCGCGCAGGGCGCGGATGAGGAGGGCGTGCAGCGGCTCGTCGTACGGGTGCGCCGAGGTCAGCTCGGTCAGACGCGGTACGGCTTCCCGGGCGCGGCCGAGAAGCAGGTCCGCCTCGGCGCGGGCGCGGGTGGCCTCCAGCAGGAGGGCGTCGGAGCGGGTCGCCGCGGTGCGGTCGGGGAGGTCGGCGAGGGCGGGGCCGCGCCACAGGGCCAGGGCGTCGTCCAGGGTGCGGGCGGCGGCGGGGGCGTCGCCTCGTCGCAGCGCTTCGCCGCCCTGGCGCACGAGCCGTTCGAAGACGAAGAGGTCGACGTCGTCCTCGGTCGCGGCGAGGCGGTACCCGCCCGGTTCGGAGGCGACGCTGTCCTTGCCGACGGCGCGCCGGAGACGGCCGATGAGGGCCTGGAGCGCGGCCGGGGCGTCCTGGGGCGGGTTCTCGGCCCACACCTCGTCGATGAGGGTCTCGGGCGCGGTGAGACGGCCCGGGCGCAGGGCCAGGGCCGTGAGGAGGGCCCGGAGCCTGGCACCGGGGACGGATACGGCGGTGCCCTGGTCGTCCGTCGTCTGGGTGACGCCCAGAATTCTGTACCGCACCCGTTCATTGTCACCGGGGGTGAGGCGTGGGGCACGGGCTTTGCGGGCGGCGGGTGTCTCAGCCGCCGGAGGAGACGGCCCGCCGCTGGGGGGCGATGCCCGCCGGTACGGCACGCGCGCGTGCCGGGGTGCCCGTCCAGCAGGTGCCCCTGCGGGACAGCAGGCGGCGGAGCCAGAGTTCCAGGGAGACCAGGTCGGCCAGGCCGTCCAGGGGGAGGGGCTCGCCCGCCGCGGCGGCCCTGAGGGCCTTGCGGACCACGCGCGCCTCGATCAGGCCCGCCTCCGCGAGGAGGGGCGCCTCGAAGAGGGTGAGGAGGGAGTCGATGGCCATGCGCAGGCCCGCCCGGGCCGCCGCGGTGGCGGAGGCCTGGGAGGGGGCGCCCCAGCCGGGCGGGAGGTCGGTGACCCCCGCGCCCTTCAGGACGGTGCGCAGGATCGCGGCCCGCGCCCCCGGTTGCACCCGCAGGGTCTCGGGGAGCGCGCGGCACGCGCGGACGACCTGGTTGTCGAGGAACGGCGCGTGCAGGCGCTGGGAGCGGATCTCGGCGGCCTGTTCCAGGACGCGCAGGTCCATGGCGTGCCGGGCGAGGGCCGCACGGGCCCGGTAGTCGCCCGGACGCTGTCCCGGACCCACGCCGGTACGGTGCGCGGCCCCCTGGAGGCGAACCGATACTTCAGCCAGCGCCTCCCCCGTGAGCCAGCGCGCGGCCGGTCCCGCGCCGCCCCAGGTGAGGGCCGCCAGGGACGCCCCCACGGCGCCCGCGTCGTCGTCGACGCCGAAACTGCGGTGCAGCAGGCGCTCGGCCAGGCCCTCCACGCCCGCGCGGTACGGCGTACGGGCCAGGCGGCGGGCCGCGCCGTACACGCGCGCGGGGACGAGCACCGAGCCGTCGGCCTTCGTCAGCGCCGCCACCGGGCGCACCAGATGACGGCGTTTGCGGTCCATCAGCAGGTCCGCGAGGCGGGCCGGGTGAGCGTCCAGCACCTGGCGGGCGCCGTAGCCCGTGAAGTGGTCCGCGCTGCCCGCCGAGAGGCGCGCCCGGTGGCGGGCGGCCGTGACCAGGCTGGGGCCGGGTTCGTCGGTCAGCGGGCCGTCCAGGTCGGCGTACGGCAGGGCCTCCTCGGCGCCGGTCACCACGACGTGGTGCAGGCGCGGGTTGGCCGCGAGGGTGCCGGCCCGCTCCAGCTCGGCCTCGCGTCCGCCGACGGCCAGGTCGTTGAAGGTGACGGCCAGCAGCCGCTCCCCCGCGCCCGTGCCGTGGCCCAGCAGTGTGCCGGGCATGCCGGGCAGGCCGGCCGCGAGGAGCGCCAGCGTGCCGGAGGCCGGACCGCCGGAGAGGTCGGCGCCGATGCCGGGAACGGGCATCCCGCGCGCGGCCCGCCGTTCCGCGGGCCCCATGCCGGGCACGGGGCCCGGGTCGATGTCGGGGACGTGCCGGGGCGCCGCCAGACGCGTGCGCACCGCCTCGATGAGCGCGTCGCGGACGGCGCCGACGGCGCTGTCCGGGTCGGCGGGGGGCGCCGCCACGGCGAGCGAGGCGACCGGCTCGTACCCGGCGACCTCACGGGACCCGGCGCGCAGGATCAGCGCGTGCCCCGGCGGAATGCGGTGCACGCCGTCGTACGGGGTGGAGTCGTGCAGGGCGGCCGGGACGTCGGGGGCGGCGAGGAGCGCCGCGAGGTGACCGAAGTCGAGGTTGGCCTCGATGAGGTCGGCCAGCGGCAGCGCGGCCGTCGCGTACGCCGTGCCGCCGGCCCAGGGAGTGTGGAACACCGGGCGCGCGCCCGCCAGATCGCCGCAGACGGTGATGCGCCGGCCGACCTGGACGATCGCCGTGTAGCTGCCCGGCCAGGCCGTCAGATGCCGAAGTGCCCCTCCGCGCGCGGCGAACAGGCCGACGCGCAGCTGTTCGTCGGTCGCGCCGCAGGTGCCGAGGACCGCGACCCGGGTCTGGGCGTCGGCCTGCACGATCCGCACCTCGTCGGGGCGCCAGTCGCCGACGGCCCACAGCGGATCGGGGTCGCCCCACAGGAGTTGGGAGCCGACCGGGTGCAGGGTCTCGCCGTCGTGGCCGACCCGGCCTCCGTACGCCGCCTCGTCGTGGCGTCCGTCGTGAGCGACGGATCCGACCAGCGCGCCCGCGGCGGTGCTGCTCCATCCCACCAACCACCGCATGGACGCCTCCACAGGCTGTGGACAACCGAGTGCACCGCACGAACGGTTCACCATGCTGCCACGAAGAACGCGCCGCAGAAGGAGGCGGCGCCGCTCGCGATCCGGGGAGTGCGCCCGCGTCAACACGTCGGCGCCGGTGGGGGAGTCCCCGTGCACCCCGGCGTCTGCGACGTGAATGCGCCCCCGGTACGCTCCCCCAAGACGCCCCGCGCGCCCTCGATTTCCATGGTGGGAGGCGGTGCCCCCCGCAGAACAGAGGGTCGCTTTTCGGCCAAATCCCCGGTGTGCGACGGGCGTCGAGAGCGTCCCGCGCAGGCTTCGCACACGCTCCGTACACACACGCGTGCCCTGTAAGGCTCGCGCCGGCCCGGGAGACGGACGCCGTCTCCCGGACCGCTCCGCCGCCCGCGGGGATGAAGGCGGCGGTGTCCCCCAGCCCACTGGATCCAGTACAGCGGGCCGACCCACGCACAGCCCATGGAACCGCTCCCGTCCCGGCCGGAGAAGAGCGCACGGCCGGGCGCACGGCCACACGACGGGGGCACGCCGCGACCGTCCGTACCGACGCCCCGGGATGCGTACGGACCACAATCCCGCCAACCGGAAGAATGCCCCTTAACGCTTGGGATGCGGCGAACTACGCTGGGTTTACGAATGCCGCATGGTTATGCCAGCGCGGCAGCCGTCTGTGTCGAGGGGTGGCGCAATGTCCAGGGAGCAACGCGGGCCGAACGAAAAACTCGGCGCCGTTCTCGCCCTCGCGGGAATCAGCAACGCAGGACTCGCGCGACGCGTCAACGATCTTGGCGCTCAACGCGGGTTGACTCTTCGCTACGACAAGACGTCCGTGGCGCGCTGGGTGTCGAAGGGCATGGTGCCGCAGGGCGCCGCGCCCCACCTCATCGCGGCCGCCATCGGTCAGAAGCTCGGCCGTCCGGTGCCGCTCCACGAGATCGGCCTGGCGGACGCGGATCCCGCGCCCGAAGTGGGCCTCGCCTTCCCCAGGGACGTCAACCAGGCCGTGCGCTCCGCCACGGAGCTGTACCGCCTCGACCTCGCCGGCCGCCGGGCCGGTTCCGGAGGCATCTGGCAGTCGCTGGCCGGATCGTTCGCAGTAAGCGCGTACGCGACACCCGCCTCACGGTGGCTGATAACCCCGGCCGACAGTTCGGTGGCACGGGACGTCCACCTCGTGGAGGAGTCCGGCGCACCGCTCAAAGTCGGCCACAGCGATGTGCAGAAACTGCGGGAGGCCGCCGAGGACGCCAGACGCTGGGACTCCAAGTACGGGGGCGGCGACTGGCGTTCGTCCATGGTGCCGGAGTGCCTGCGGGTGGAGGCGGCTCCGCTGCTGCTCGGCTCGTACTCCGACGAGGTCGGCCGGGCGCTGTTCGGGGCGAGCGCCGAACTGACCCGGCTGGCGGGGTGGATGGCCTTCGACACCGGTCAGCAGGAGGCCGCGCAGCGCTACTACATCCAGGCGCTGCGGCTCGCCCGCGCGGCGGCCGACGTGCCCCTCGGGGGGTATGTCCTGGCCTCCATGTCCCTCCAGGCCACGTACCGCGGCTTCGGCGACGAGGGCGTCGATCTCGCGCAGGCGGCCCTGGAGCGCAACCGGGGACTGGCCACGGCCCGCACGATGAGCTTCTTCCGGCTCGTCGAGGCCCGCGCGCACGCGCGCGCCGGGGACGCGCATGCCGCCGGCGCGGCGCTGAAGGCCGCCGAGGGCTGGCTGGAGCGGTCCCGGGAGGGCGATCACGATCCGACCTGGCTCGGCTTCTACTCCTACGACCGTTTCGCCGCCGACGCCGCCGAGTGCTACCGCGACCTGAAGGCGCCGCGTCAGGTGCGCAGGTTCACCGAGCAGGCGCTGTCGCAGCCGACGGAGGAGTTCGTGCGGTCGCACGGGCTGCGGCTCGTCGTCTCGGCGGTCGCCGAACTGGAGTCGGGCAACCTCGACGCCGCCTGCGCGCAGGGAGTGCGGGCCGTGGAGGTGGCCGGGCGCATCTCCTCCGCCCGCACCACCGAGTACGTCAAGGACCTGCTGCACCGGCTGGAGCCCTACGGCGACGAACCCCGGGTGGTGGAACTGCGTGAGCGGGCCCGGCCCCTGCTGATGACTCCGGCGTAGGCCGGCGTGCGGCCCGCCCCCCGGGTTTGAAGGCACTGTCAGTGGCGCAGTGCACTATCGAAGCCGGGAGGTGGTGCACGTGTCGAAGATCGCTTACGACGGTGATGTGCTCGTGGTCGGCGGGGGCATCGTCGGGCTGTCCACGGCGTACGCGATCACGCGTGCCGCGCCGGGCACGCGGGTGACCGTGCTGGAGAAGGAGCCCGGGGTGGCCCGGCACCAGACGGGGCGCAACAGCGGCGTCATCCACAGCGGGATCTACTACCGGCCGGGATCGCTGAAGGCGCGCTACGCGGTGCGGGGCGCGGCGGAGCTGACGAAGTTCTGCGCGGAGTACGGCATCGAGCACTCCGTCACCGGCAAGCTGATCGTCGCCACGGACCGGGCCGAGCTGCCGCGGCTGCACGCGCTCGTGCAGCGCGGCCGGGAGAACGGGATCCCGGTCCGGGAACTGGGCGCCGCCCAGATCGCGGAGTACGAGCCCGAGGTCCGCGGGCTCGCCGCCATATGCGTGCGGACGACGGGGATCTGCGACTACACGGCCGTCGCACGGCAGCTGGGCCGGGCCTCCGGCGCGGAGATCCGGTACGGCGCGCGGGCCGTGCGGATCGACCGGCGGCCGGAGCGCGGGGTGGCGGTGCTCACCGCGCGTGGGGAGATCGTCCGCGGCCGGGTGCTGGTGAACTGCGCCGGGCTGTACTCCGACGAGGTGGCCCGGCTGACGGGGGACGAGCCCGAGGTGCGGATCGTGCCGTTCCGGGGCGAGTACTACGAGCTCGCGCGGCCGGAGCTGGTGCGCGGGCTGGTGTATCCGGTGCCCGATCCGGCGTTCCCCTTCCTCGGCGTCCATCTGACCAGGGGGATCGACGGGAGCGTGCACGTCGGCCCGAACGCCGTGCCGGCGCTGGCCCGGGAGGGGTACGGCTGGGGCGTCGTACGGCCGCGCGAGGCGATGGCGACGGCGGCCTGGCCCGGGGTGTGGCGGATGGGCCGGCGGCACTGGCGGTACGGGGCCGGGGAGCTGCGGCGGTCGGTGTCGAAGAGGGCGTTCGTGGACGCGGTGCGCCGGCTGCTGCCGGCGGTGGAGGAGGGGGACCTGGTGCGGGCGGCCGCGGGGGTGCGGGCGCAGGCGGTGCTGCGGGACGGCGGTCTGGTGGACGACTTCCTGATCCGGGAGGGGCCGCGGGCGGTCCATGTGCTGAACGCGCCCTCACCGGCGGCCACCGCCGCACTGCCGATCGGGCGGGAGGTGGCCCGCCGGGCCCTGGAAGCGCTGACCGACGCATGAGCGACGGGGTGCCCCGCTCACCCGGGCGACGGTCGGCGGCCGGGCTCCCGGGCGCGGCCGGCACCTGGAGCCGACCCGTAAAATCGACCCCACTGTGTCTGATTCCGTGAGCACCTCCGACGTCCCCCAGTCCTTTCCCGGTGGCGAGCACCACCCGGGCGAGTCCGTTCGGCACACCCGCGCCAAGGGGGAGCCCCGGTTCCCCGACGGACCGAAGGCCGATCCCGCGGGGTCGCACTTCGAGCGGCGGATCCGGAGTTTCCAGCCCCGGCGCAGCCGGGTGACGGCAGGGCAGGCGGACGCGCTGCAGCGGCTGTGGGCCAAGTGGGGGCTGGACATCGACGGGCACCCCGTCGACCTCGCCGGGCTGTTCGGCGACGACCGTCCCGTCGTACTGGAGATCGGCTTCGGCATGGGGGAGGCGACCGCGCAGATGGCGGCCGCCGACCCGGACACCGGCATCCTCGCGGTGGACGTGCACACGCCAGGCCAGGGCAATCTGCTCAATCTCGCGGACCGCACCGGGCTGACCAACGTCCGGGTGGCCAACGGCGACGCGATCATCCTGCTGCGCGAGATGCTGCCGCCGGACTCGCTCGACGGGCTGCGCGTCTACTTCCCGGACCCCTGGCCGAAGAAGCGCCACCACAAGCGGCGCCTCATCCAGCCCGAGTTCCTCGACCTGGCCGCGACGCGCCTGAAACCGGGTGCGATCGTGCACTGCGCCACGGACTGGGAACCGTACGCCGCACAGATGCTCGAAGTGCTGACCGCGCACCCCGCCTTCGAGAACACCCGGACCGACGGCGGGTTCGCGCCCCGCCCCGAGTTCCGGCCGCTGACCCGTTTCGAGGGCCAGGGGCTGGACAAGGGTCACGTCGTGAACGATCTGCTCTTCCGTCGCGTACAGCATCGCGTCCGGCCCGGAGACCGCTGACCGGACCGGCAACCGTTTCCGGGCGCGGCCCAGGGCTCGGTCCAAAGGCCGGCTCAGGGACCGGTCCGGTGCTCGGTCCAGGGCTCGGTCCGGTGCTCGGCCCGAAGGCCGGCTCAGGGACCGGACCGGGAGCAACCCAGGGATCAGCGACCGACCGCCCCCTCCACCACAGTCCCCTCCCTCGTTAGGGTCGATGCCGTGGCCATCAGTCCTCCGTTCCCGCCCTATCCGCCGCATCCCGGCGGCACACCCGAGGACGGTGTGCTCCGGCACGCTCACTGGTGGCAGCGCAGAGGGGTCCGGTACGGGGCGCTGATCACCCTGCTCACTCTGTCCGGGCTGGTCATCCTCGCGCTGGTGCGCGAACAGACCGGCACGGAGGGCTTCCTGGTCGGGCTCGGGCTCGCCGTCCTGCCGGTGCCGCTGCTGATCGCCGCCTTCCGCTGGCTGGACCGGGTCGAGCCGGGGCCCTGGCGGAACCTGGTCTTCGCCTTCGCCTGGGGCGCGTGCGCGGCGGCGCTGATAGCCATCATCGCCAACAGCTTCGCGACCAGATGGATAGCCACCGCAACCGCCGACCCGTCCAGCGCGGACACCCTCGGGGCGACCGTCATAGCGCCGATCGTCGAGGAGTCCGCGAAGGCCGCCGCCGTCCTGCTGCTGTTCCTCTTCCGCAGGCGGGACTTCACCGGGATCGTCGACGGCGTGGTCATAGCCGGGGTCACCGCCACCGGCTTCGCGTTCACCGAGAACATCCTCTACCTCGGCACCGCCTTCGGCACCGACCAGCTCACGGGCGACACCGGCATCGCCTCGGTCACCGTCGCGACCTTCTTCGTCCGCGTCGTCATGTCGCCGTTCGCGCACCCCCTGTTCACCGTCCTGACCGGCATCGGCTTCGGCGTCGCCGCGCTCTCCGGGGACCGCCAGCACCTGCGGCGCGTGCTGCTCCCGCTGGGCGGGCTGCTCCTCGCGATGGGCATGCACGCCCTGTGGAACGGCTCCTCGTCGTTCGGCGAGTTCGGGTTCTTCGCGGTGTACGCGGCGATCATGGTGCCCGCGTTCGGGCTGCTGACCTGGCTGGTGGTGTGGACGCGGCAACGCGAGCTGCGCACCGTGCGCGAGGAACTGCCCGCCTACGCGGCCGCCGGGTGGCTCACCCCGGCGGAGCCGTTCGCGCTCGGCTCGATGCGGGCCCGGCGGCTGGCCCGCGAGTACGCGGGCCGTCACCTGGGCAAGCCCGCGGCGCGGGAGGTGGCACGGTACGAGGCGTACGCGACCTCCCTCGCGTTCCTGCGGCACCGAGGCCGACGGGGGCGGGCCGGGGCCGACTTCGTCGTACGCGAGCGCGAGTTGCTCAACGAACTGTGGAGGCGGGGCGAGATCGCCCGGCCCGCGCTGGACCACGCGGCCCGGATGACGGCCCCGCCGGTACGGGTGGCGCCGCCGCCCTGGCCGGTCCACGGGGTGTACGGGTACGGCCGGGGGCCGGCCCTCGGCCAGGTCCACAACGCCGGTTTCGGGCACCCGGCCGCGCCGGTGTACGGAAGCCCGGCAGGGCCCTCGTACGGGAGCCCTGCCGGACCGTCGTACGGGTACGGCCACGGGGGCGGCTACGGGTATCCCGCACCGCACGGCCCCGGACCCGGCCCTGCCCAGGGGCCCGGCCCCGCACAGGGACCCGGACCGGGGTACCCGGCGAGCCCCTACCCGGCCCCCCACCCGCACCAGTGAGCAGGGCCGGCCGGGGCCGATCGGACCGAGCAGGCCAGGGCCGGGGCGGATGACGTCACCCAAGGCCAGGCCAGGCAGGTCGATCAGAACAAGCAGGGTCGGTCAGCCCAGGCAGGGTCGGGTCGGTCAGCCCAGGCAGGGTCGGTCGGAGCGGTCAGGCCAAAGGCTCTGGCCAAGCTAGATCAGACCAGGCCAGGTCAGGTCAGGTCAGGTCAGGTCAGGCCAGGCCAGGCCAGGTCAGGTCAGGCTCGGGTCAGGCGGGTGATCTCCTCCGCCGTCAGTTCCAGCTCCGCCACCCCCAGCAGCGCCGGCAGCTGCTCGACCGTGCGCGCGGAGGCGATCGGCGCGGCCACCGTCGGCTGCGCGGCGAGCCAGGCCAGGGCGACCGTGGGGATCCGGGTCCCGTGGGCCTGGGCGATCTCGTCCAGGGCGGTGAGGACGTTCCGGCCCCGCTCCGTGTCGAGGTGCTTGGCGGCGCCGGCGGCGCGGGCGCTCTGCACGGTCGTACCGGGCCGGTACTTGCCGGTGAGGAAGCCTGCGGCCAGGGCGTAGTAGGGGACGGCGGCGAGGCCGAAGCGGGCGGCGAGATCCTGGAGGCCGCCCTCGTAGGTGTCGCGGGAGACCAGGTTGTAGTGGGGCTGGAGGGCGACGTACCGGGCCAGGCCCTCGCGGTCGGAGAACTCCAGCGACTCCTGGAGACGCTCGGGCGAGATGTTGGAGGCGGCGATGTGCCGCACCTTCCCCGCCCTCACCAGTTCGTCGAGCGCGCCGATGATCTCCTCGACCGGCACCTCGGGCTTGTCGAAGTGCGTGTAGTAGAGGTCGATGTGGTCGGTGCCCAGACGGCGGAGCGAGGCGTCGGCGGCGGCCTTGATGTTGTCGGCGGACAGACCGGGGAAGTCGGGGTGCTGGCTCACCTTGGTGGCGATCACGACGTCGTCGCGGTTGCCCCGGGCCTTCAGCCACCTGCCGATGATCGTCTCGGACTCACCACCGCTGTTGCCATCGACCCACGCCGAGTAGGAGTCGGCGGTGTCGATCAGGTTGCCGCCCGCGGCCGTGTAGGCGTCGAGCACGGCGAAGGAGGCCGTCTCGTCGGCGGTCCAGCCGAACACGTTGCCGCCGAGGGCGAGCGGGAAGACCTCGAGGTCCGAGGAGCCGAGCGTGCGAAGAGAAGTCATGCCTCGTCTCAACAGGCGCCGACGGCCCGCCCATTCCGGACGTGACACGAAGAACATGTGAACAGCCCCCGGGAACGGCCCGCCCGAGCGCGCGTGCGCACGGCACAGCCCGGCAGCCCCGACGCGGAGGGCGTCGGGGCTGCCGGGGTGGATCAGGGGTACCGGACGAGCGGGCTCGGGGCGACCGGATGAGCGGCTCAGGGTGGTCGAAGGAGCGGCTCGGGGGTCCGTACAGCTCAGCTCAGGGGCTTGCCCGAGGGACGGCTCAGGGGTTGAGGCCCTTGTCGCGGAGCCAGGCCGCCGGGTCGATGCCGTCGGCGCTGCCGCCGGGGTGGACCTCGAGGTGGAGGTGGGCTCCGGTGACGTTCCCGGTCGCGCCCACCCGGCCGATGACGTCACCGGTGGCGACCTTCTGGCCGACACTGACGCTGATCGACGACTGGTGGCAGAACCACAGCTCGGTGCCGTCGTCCAGGGTCAGGATGGTGCGGTAGCCGTAGGAACCGGCCCAGCCGGCCTCGGTGATGGTGCCGCTGTGGACGGCCTTGATGAGCGTGCCCGTCGGCGCGGCGAAGTCCAGACCCGTGTGGTAGCCGGAGGACCAGAGGGAACCGGCCTGGCCGAAGGTCGAGGTGATGGTGTACGAGGAGGTCGGCAGCGTGTACTGCTTGGCCAGCTCGGCCAGGCGCGCGGCCTCGGCCTTCGCGGCGGCTTCCTCCGCGGCCTTCTTCTTCGCGGCGGCGGCCTTGGCCTCCGCCTCCTTCTCGGCCTTGGCGGCGGCGTCGGCCTCGGCCTTGGCCGCCGCGGCGAGGGCCTTGACCTCGACCTGGGACTGCTGGGACTCGGCCTGCGCCATGATCCGGCTGCGCAGCGCCTCGCCGGCGTCGGCGGCGCTGTCCTCGGTGTCCACGGCGGCTTCGGAGCCGAAGCTGGCGAGGGCCGGAGCGGCTTCCGGGGTGGGCTCTTCGTCGGAGATGAGCGAGCCCACGTTGGGCAGGTCCGGCATCGAGATGGAGACCGGGGCCTTGCCGGTGTTGGCGCTGGCCATGCCGCCCGCGCTGACGGCGGCTATGACGCCGACCCCGAGAACGGTGGAGCTGCGGGCGAATCCGCCGCCGCGCTGCTTGGCGACGCGGTGCTTGCCGCGTACCGGGCGAGTGGACTCCGCGGTGGGGTTCCACTCCTCCCAAGGTCCCTCGTCGGTGCGGTAGCCGCCGTAGCCGAAGGTCTCGGTGGACCGCTGGCTGGGCGCGTACGGGGCCTCGGGGGCAGGCGGGTTGGACGCCACGCGGGCGCACTCCTTTCCTTCCGTCGCCTACCGGGTTAGCTGACGGGTTCGGAGCGGGAAGGTCTCCTACGCGCGTATACCGGTCGTGGACTCTGCGAGTTCACGACGGCTTCCGCGTGATTCACCCCATGGTGGTGGTTCCCCGGTTCCCTTGCGGGATTCGGCACGTGCCGCACGGAGCCGACTCTGGTGCCGGCTGGGACGACCGCGCTGCGTTATCGAACGTTAATAGACCCGGGGGTGGGTTTCCAAGCTGTTCCTCTTGATCAACAACATTTCTGGCCTGGACTTTTGGGCTACCAGCGGTGAAAAACGGGCGAGTTGACCCCGCCCCGCCCTGCCCCGGAAACGCTTCATCAGTCATCCGGCTTTTGATGGTGACTCAGTTGTTATGCGCAGGGCGCTCGACCGGTCACCAGGAGTGAGGAAAGGGCCGGGAAAAGGCATCGGCGAAAACGCCGAAGGCCGAAACCCTTTCGGATTCCGGCCTTCGGTTCATCAGTAGCGGGGACAGGATTTGAACCTGCGACCTCTGGGTTATGAGCCCAGCGAGCTACCGAGCTGCTCCACCCCGCGGCGATGAACCCAACTGTACGCCATCAGCGGGACAGAAAGCACATCGGTTGATCCACGGGGCCCCGGCCGCCTCACAGGAGGTGGCGATTCGGCTCCTTCGCCCGCTCCTCGTACTCCGGGAGCACCAGGACGTCGACGCCCCGGTCCGTCAGCAGACCGGTGCCGTCGGCGTCCGTGACGAAGGTGTCCGGCTCCCGCCAGGCCGTGACCACCCTGCGCACTCCCGCGTCGAGGATGAGACGGGCACAGGGGGCCGGGCGGGAGGAGCGGCGCGCGCACGGTTCGAGGCTGCTGTAGACGGTGGCCGCGGGCAGCCGGGGGTCGGCGGGGTCGAGCTTCGCGAGGGCGGCCTCCTCGGCGTGCACGACCGGGTCGCCCGCCTCGCGGGAGTGGCCGCGCGCCAGTTCCGTGCCGTCGGCGGCCACGATCACCGCGCCGACGCTGAAGGCGGTCTCCGACGGCGGACAGTCGGCCGCGAGGGCGCAGGCGAGGGCCAGCCAGTGCCGGTCGGCCGCGGCGGGCAGCCGTCCGGTGCCGGGGGCGGTGGGCTCGTAGCGGTTCAGGACGACGTCCTCGATGCGCCGGGTCTCCACCAGGCGCAGGCGTCCGCCCTGGTAGCCGCCCGGCCCGAAGAGGCGGGGCGCGGCCGGGTCGCCGACGAAGAGCGGGGCGAGGACGAGCTGGAGTTCGTCGGCCAGGCCCTGCCGGAGCAGCTGCGTGTGCACCGTCCCGCCGCCCTCGACCATGAGACGCCGTACGCCGCGCACGTCATGGAGGTGTTCCAGGAGGCGGCGCCAGTCGAGTTCGGGGCCGAGCGGGACGGCGTCCGCGGCGATGCCGAGCGCGCGGACCCGCTCGGCGCCCTTCTCCGTCGTGTAGACGACCTTCTCGCCGCCCGTGTGCCAGAAGTTCGCCGCCGGATCGAGGTCGCCGGAGCCGCTGACGGTGACCTTGAGGGGGTACGGCGGCAGTCCGGCGGCCTCGCGGGCGGCGCGGCGCGCGGGGGAGTTCACGAGGAGCCGGGGATTGTCGGCGCGGATCGTGCCGGCGCCGATGAGGACGGCGTCCACGGAGGCCCGCACCTCGTCGACGCGGTCGAAGTCGGCGCGGCTGGAGAGGAGCAGGCGCTCGGGCGTGGTGTCGTCCAGGTAGCCGTCGAGGGAGACGGCGGCTGACAGCAGGACGTACGGGTACGGCATCGACACGGCTCCCCGGGCTCGGTCCGACGGCGGTTCGGCGGCAGCCTGACGGCGATGCGACGGCGGTCCGACGGTGGTCTTGGTTCAAGTTTGAAACAAACTTACACTGGGTGCATGACGACTCGCTGGCTCACCCCCGAGGAGCAACGCGCCTGGCGCGCGTTCGTGGCCGGCCACCTCCTCCTCGACGACGCGATCGACCGGCAGCTCCAGCAGGAGGCCGGCATGCCCCACCTGTACTACTCCATCCTCGCCAACCTCTCCGACATCCCGGAGCGGCGGCTGCGGATGACCGACCTCGCGGAGCGGCTGAAGATCACCCGCAGCCGGCTGACCTACGCGGTGTCCCGGCTGGAGAAGGACGGGCTGGTGCGGCGCGAGGACTGCCAGTGGGACAAGCGCGGCAGCGTCGCGGTGCTGACGGACGAGGGCATGACGGTGCTGGAGAACGTGGCGCCCGGCCATGTCGAGACGGTCCGCACGGCCCTCTTCGACCGGCTCACCCCCGAGCAGGTGGGACAGCTGGAGGAGATCTTCACGCAGGTCGCGCGCGGTTTCCAGGAGAAGGACGGGAACGAGACGGCACCGGAGGACCTCCCCTGGCGCCGCCGCTCGTCCCCCTGCTCCGGAACCCCGTGACCGCGGCCGGGGCGCCGCACCGGGAGCGCGGCCTCGCGTGCCCCGGTGCGAGCGACCGCCTGCCCGCAACCGCGCGACCGCGACCGCCTGACCACGGCCACCTGCCCGCAACCGCCCGATCGCGGCCCCGTGAGAGGCGTCACACATCAGTTGCTTCAAATTTAAAGCATGAGGTAGGGTCGCGACTCGTTGGATCTGCTTCAAATCTGAAGCACAAGGCGGGACAGTGCCGCCTTGCCACCGTCCTCCGGACCCGGGAGACCGCATGCCCGACACCCCCGCCGCCACCCCGCGCGCCCGCGTCCGGGTACCGCTGCGCTTCCCCGACGGCTACTCCGTCGACGCCGAACTGGTCACCTTCCACGGACTCGCCGACGGCCAGGAGCACGTCGCCGTCGTCCTCGGCGCCCCCGCGCCCGGCGTCACTCCCCTGGTCCGGCTGCACTCCGAGTGCCTGACCGGCGACGTCTTCGGCTCCGCCCGGTGCGACTGCGGGCCGCAGCTGCGCGAGGCGGTCGAGCGCATAGCCGGGACGGGCGGCGTCCTGCTCTACCTCCGCCAGGAGGGCCGCGGCATCGGCCTCTACAACAAGCTGGACGCGTACGCCCTCCAGGACCAGGGCCTGGACACCTACGAGGCGAACGCCGCCCTCGGCCTGCCCGAGGACGACCGCGACTACACGGCCGCCGCCCAGATGCTGCGCGCCCTGGACATCACGAGCCTGGACCTGCTGTCCAACAACCCCGACAAGGCGGGTCAGTTGCGCGACCTGGGCATCGACGTCCGCGACCGTGTCCCGACCGGTGTCTTCACGACCCCGCACAACGTCCGCTACCTGCGCGCCAAGGTCCTCCAGACCCAGCACACACTGCCGCTGGCGGACCTCACCGGGCTCAGCGTGGGCTGACCGCCGGCGGTCCGAACGGTCCGTCCAGCGCGGCCCATTGGAGCAGCATGATGGTCTTCGCGTCCGCGATCGCGCCGGTGCGGACGAGGCCGAGAGCCTCGGTGAAGGGGAGTTCGACGACCGCGATGTCCTCTCCCTCGGCCGCCACGCCCGCCGTGTCGGCGCCGGGGGCGGAGGCGTCGTAGGGGGCGGCGAAGAAGCTGAGGCGCTCGGTGACCGAGCCGGGGCTCATGAACGCGTCGAAGACGTGCTCGACGTCGTGCACCGCCCGGCCGGTCTCCTCGGCCGCCTCGCGGCGGATCGCCTCGCGCGGGTCGTCGCCGTCCAGGAGTCCGGCGGCGGCCTCCAGCAGCATGCCGTCCGGATGTCCGTTGACGTACGCGGGCAGCCGGAACTGCCGGGTGAGCAGGACGGTACGGCGGTCGGGGTCGTAGAGCAGGATCGTGGCGCCGTCGCCCCTGTCGTACGTCTCGCGCTGTTCGCGGCTCCAGTGACCGTCGCTGTGCCGGTAGTCGAAGGTGGTGCGGCGCAGGACGGACCAGTCGCAGGCGAGGACCTCGACGTCGACGACGCGGACCCGGTCGTTGCCGGTGAGGTCGCGTCCGTGGCGGTCGAGCCCGGTCCGGCCGCGGGGGTCGGGGACGTCGATGCCGGGGGTGCCGGGGGCGGGGCGGGACGGGGCGTGGTGGGAGCCGGACGCGGGGGCGGGCGGGGTGTCGACGTACTCGGTCATCGGCGGCCTTCGACAGGAGTTGCGGTGGCGTCGGGAACGGCGGCGAGGTCGGCGTAGACCGGCTTGCCCTGAGCGCGGGCCAGCGCGGTCATCCGGTCGGCGCCCTGCGAGGGACCGCCGATGCGCAGCACCGCGTCGCAGCGCTCCAGCAGGCGTTCGGCGACGGGGTGGAAGAGCTCGTCGAAGAGCGGGTCGCCAGGGGCCGCGCCGCCCGCCGCCTCCAGCAGCGGCAGCGCGAGCGCCTCGCCGGTGACGGGCAGATGCCCGGCGCGGAACAGGACGAGGGCGACCTCGTTCATGGCGCGCACATGGGCCGCGAGCTTCGCGGGGTCGTCGCCGGTGCCCGCACGGTACGGGCCGGCGACCAGGATCATCAGCGGTTTCACGGGGTCTCCTCGGGTGGGTTCAGGCCAGCCGGGTCTCGACGCCGGCCTCACGCAGGGCGTCCAGGGTCTGCGGGCCGCCGGGATGGGTGGCGGAGTCCGCCGCGGCGGCGTCGGTGACGAAGGAGTGCACGGCGTCGAGCGGGGCGACCTGGCTGAACGCGCGCACACCCAGCTTGGTGGCGTCGGCGACGGCGACCGTGCGGGCCGCCTGGCCGAGTCCCGCCTGCTTGACGGCCGCGTCGTCGAGGGAGAACTCCGACCAGCCGTGCACGGCGTGCACCCCGCCGATCGACATCACGAACACGTCGAAGGCCAGGGATTCGAGGGTGCGCAGGGCCAGCGGCCCGACGAGGGACCGCTCGCCCGGGCGGGACCGGCCGCCGACGACCAGCAGGTCGATGCCGGGCCGGTCGGCGAGCCGCACCGCGGCCTGGAGACTGAGCACGGCGACGGTCAGCGGGCCCCGCGCGGCGAGGTGTTCCGCCACGTGGACGGTCGTGGTCCCGGCGTCCAGCAGCACCCGTGACCCCGGCTCGACGAGGCCGGCGACGGCCGCGCCGAGCCGGTCCTTCGTCGCCGCCTGCCACGCCTGCCGGGCCTCGAAGCCACCGCCCTCCTCGCGCGGGCGCCCGGCGACCGCCCCGCCGTGCACGCGGCGCACCAGCCCCTGCCGCTCCAGCACGTCGAGGTCGCGGCGCACGGTCATCTCCGAGACCCCGAGCCGCTGGGCGAGCTCGGCGACCGAGACCCGCGCCTGCCCCTGTCCTTGGTCCTGGCCGTGCCCCTGCACGAGGCGAAGGGTCAGGTCGAGACGGTCCGCGACATCCATGACGGCATTTCTATCATGCGGGTGTTCGAATGAACATCGGCATGTTCATTCATGCCTGTGCGGTCGGTGGAGCGGCCTGGGCCTCGGGGAGGTGCGGATAGGCGGCCGCCCGGTGCTGGAAGGAGAGGATCTTCGGGTTCTGGACGACCCCGTCGCGGATCTCGATGGCCTTGCGGACCGTGGGGTCGGCGTCCCAGGCCGCGGGCCCGCTCATGACCGTGCGCAGGTAGGGCAGGAGCGCCTCGCTGATCTCCCAGGTGGCGGAGTTCCACAGATGGGACGGGCTGTGATCCACCGCGTAGTAGTGGCACCCCGCCCCCACGGTGGGCATGGGATCGCCGAAGGTGGTCGGGCGGGCCCAGGCGAAGCCCATGCCCTCGTCGCAGGCGACGTCGACGAAGAAGGTCCCCGGCCGGAACAGCGCCAGTTCCTCCTCGGTGACGAACGTGAGCGGCGCGTCGGTGTCCTGGAGAACGCAGTTGACGATGATGTCGAACCCGGCCAGGTACTCCGCCAGCGGCACGGAACCCGCCGCGGTGAACGCCCGCAGCCGCGTCGGGTCGTCCTCCTGCTCCTCGAAGTGGCCCATCACGACCGACGGCATCGGCGAGGCCACCGCCGCGGCGGCGCGCTGGGTGAGCACCGTGACGTCGGAAACCCCCATGGCGCCCAGCCCCGTGACCGCTCCGCGCGCCGTGGCGCCGAAGCTGATGACCACCGCGCGCAGGCGGCGCCCGTAGCTGCCGGTCAGCCCGCCGAGCTGGAGGGCGTGCAGCACCGAGCAGTAGCCGGCGAGCTCGTTGTTCTTGTGGAACACGTGGACGCTGAAGGCGCCCGTGGAGGTCCAGTGGTTCATGGCCTCCCAGGCGACCAGGGTCAGCCGGCGGTCGATGGCGGCCTGGGTCATTTTCTCGTCCTGCACACAGTGCGGCCATCCCCACAGCACCTGGCCCGCGCGCAGTTCGGCGATGTCCTCGTGCAGGGGTTTGGGCAGCAGCACGATGTCGCTCTCGGCGAGGATCCGCTCGCGGGAGCGCAGCCCGGCCACGAGTGGTCGCAGGGCGTCGTCGGCCACGCCGAACCGCAGGCCGTAGCCCTGTTCGAGGAAGATCCGCTCGCGGACGTCCGGGGCGATCCGGTCGAGGTGACGGGGGTGCAGCGGGAGGCGGAACTCGTTCTCCTTGCGCGAGGAGGCGAGTACTCCGAGACTCATCAGGCTCATGGGGAGGCTCATTTCCGGCCGGGCACGCGGTGCTCCGGCATTGCCGTTCCCCGAGGGCGACGCCGAAACGGATGACGGCGTGCGAAGTGCGCTCGGTAACGCCACCGTACTCCCGGCCCCGGCCCCGCAGCGCCCGCCGTCCGCCCCGGCCCGACCGGTCGGCGCCCCCGGCAGGCGCCCTGCGGCCCTGCGGCCCGGCGGGCGCACGGCATGATCGAAGTCCCCGCGGGTCCGTCCCGGACGGGTCGGTGCATAGAATCCGATCTCATGCCGAAGCCTGACGAGCTGATCGTTGACATCGCCGCCCTTGTGGAATCCGAGCAGAGCAACCAGATGCCCCTGACCGTGGTCACCGGTGGGGCCGTCATCACCGGTCGACTGGCTCCCGAAGCCACCTGGCGGCAGAGGGTGTCCGAGGTGCTGACGGACTCCGCCCGCCTGGGCGAGTTCTCCGCCGTCTTCGACACCCCAGCGAAGAAGGACGGACCACCGACGCATCTGCACTTCCACGTCGCCCGGATCCTCCAGGGCACGGTGGGCATCCCCGAGACGGGCGGGATGTACCGCGTGGCGATCGAGGACGTCAGCGCCTGGACGATCGGCGACTTCAGCTACTCCGACCACTGACCCGACGGCCCGCCGCCGCGCCGGGGGCGGGCCCGCACCCGCGCGCACGCGCCGGCCCGCCCGGAGAACGGAAGCGGCGCCCGGTCGACCGAAGTCGACCGGGCGCCGCGTCTCGGGCCGGAAGGGGATGCCCCCCGCCTCGCCGCCGGTAGGCCCTGTGGGACTCGAACCCACAACCAATGGATTAAAAGTCCACTGCTCTGCCAATTGAGCTAAGGGCCCAGGCGATGTTGCCTCCCCGAGCATAGCCGGACGTGGCCGTGTCTCCGATCGGGTATCGGAGACACGGGCGCGCCGGACGACGCGAAGCGGTCGAGATCGGTCACCGGTCGGGCAGTTCGGCGGAAGCCCCGGCCCGTGCCGCCTCGCGGGCGATGGTCCGTTCATGCGTGGGATCGAGGAACCAGGTGCGGGCGGAGACCTGCCACCACCCGCCCGCGAACCCCAGCACGACGAGGACGGCGACCGGGGCGTAGTTGAAGGTCTCCCAGGTGACCGGGGAGACCTGGGGCAGCATGAACAGGACGGTGATGACGGCCACCCACGCCACCGACACCACGCCGATCGCCTTCGACCACCGGCCCAGGTGCCACGGTCCCCGCACGAAGGCCTCGCCCTTGCGGACGCGCAGCAGGGTCGGGATGACGTACGCGATGTAGAGGCCGATGACGGCGATCGAGGTGACGGCCGCGTACGCGGTCACGTTGATCAGGTACGGCAGCCCCAGCACCAGCGCGCCGCCAGCCGCCAGCCAGACCGCCGCGACAGGGGTGCGGGTGCGCGGGCTGACCGTGTGCCAGATGTGCGAGAACGGCAGGGCGCCGTCCCGCGAGAAGGCGTAGATCATGCGGCTGTTGGCGGTCACCGAGGCCATCCCGCAGAACAGCTGGGCGCCGATCACCACCAGGAGCAACAGCTTGCCCGCGGTCGCGCCGAGCGCGTCGAGCAGGATCTGGGCGGGCGGCGCGCCGGTCGGGGAACCGAGCGCGGCGTCGTAGGACTGGATGGCGTACGTGAAGCCGAGCAGCAGCACGAAGCCCGCGATCCACGAGGTCCAGATGGACCGCACGATCCCCCGGGGGCCTGCCGTCGAGGCGTCGTGCGTCTCCTCGGTCATGTGGGCGGAGGCGTCGTAGCCGGTGAAGGTGTACTGGGCCATCAGCAGACCGAGCAGGACGACGTACACCCCGCTGCCCCAGCCGGTGTTGTTGACGAACTCGCCGAACACGAAGGACGTCGACTGATGCGTGTCGGGGACGAAGGCCAGCGCCCCGACGATGACGCCCACGCCCAGCACGTGCCACCACACGCTCACGCTATTGAGGAGGGCGACGATCCGCACCCCGAAGGTGTTCAGCAGTCCGTGCAGCACCAGGATCCCGGCGAAGAGCAGGACCGTCCGGCCGGGTGTCACCTCGAAGTCGAACTGGAGGTTCAGATAGGCGCCGAGGAAGGAGGCGGCGCCGAAGTCGATGCCCGCCGTCACCGCCACCTGGCCCAGCACGTTGAACCAGCCCGTGAACCAGGCCCAGGCCGCCGCCGACCGCGGGGGCGCCAGCCGGTGCGCCCAGAAGTAGAGGCCCGCCGACGTCGGGTATGCCGAGCAGATCTCGGCCATGGACAGGCCGACGAACAGGGTCATCAGCCCCACGGCGACCCAACCCCAGGTGATCACCGCCGGGCCGCCCGTGTTCATGCCGAACAGATACAGCGTCAGACAGCCCGACAGGACCGAGATGATCGTGAAGGAGACCGCGTAGTTGGAGAACGCCGACATGCGGCGGGCGAGGACCTGGGTGTAACCGAGTTCGGCCAGCAGCTCTTCGTCCGAGAGTTTCCCGGGAGACTGCCGACCCGCTGTGCCGTCATCTGTCATGCCCCCAGCAATTCCCTCGCCGGGGGCGTGACACACGTCACAACTTGGCTAGAAAATGCCCTTGTAGTTCTGCCAGCCCGCGCCGATCTTGACCCGGGCCCCGAATGTGCCCGTCCCGGTGCCGGGCAGCCGGTACAGCCCGCCCGCGGTGTCCCGCACCACGAGGTCGGCCTTCCCGTCCCCCGTGATGTCCCCGGCCCCGGCGACCGCGTTGTAGGACGCGCCCCAGTTCGCGAACAGCTTCACCCGCGCCGTGAAGGTCCCCTTGCCGGTCCCGATGTAGCGGTACAGGTTGTTCGACTTGTCCTGGGCGATCAGATCGCCGACGCCGTCACCGTTGAGGTCCCCGACCCCGACGATCTTCTTGTACGTCTTCCAGTCGTCGTAGAGCTTCACGGGCGCCGCCAGCGTCCCGGCGGCCGTCCCCTTGTAGAGGTAGACCCGGCCGGTCGACGGGTTGCGGGCGATCAGGTCCGGGCGGCCGTCCTTCGTGACGTCACCCGGCGAGGTCAGGACGTCGAACTGGGTCCAGCCGCTCGTCCCGACGGTCGTGTACGGCGCCTTCGGCGACAACGCGGCACCGCAGCCCGTCCGGTACAGCCGCAGCGCCCCGCTGCTCAGCCGCACCAGAACGTCGTTGCAGTTGTCCCCGCTCAGGTCGCCGATGGGCACCGCCCTGATGCCGGCCGGCCAGCCGCTGCCGCTGACCTGGCCGGCGAACGTGCCCTGGCCCGTGCCCTGCTGGTAGGTCAGCACACCCGAGGAGGGCATGGTCAGGAGGTCGCCCGCACCGTCCGGCTTCGCTCCCGGCCCCACCCAGTCGTGGAACACGGCACTGCCGTTCACCTGGCGCAGGGTGCCCCGCACCTGGAGGGGCGCGCCGACGCCGTCGACGGGGCCGACGGTCAGGGTCCAGTCGTAGAAGCCGTTGGGAAGAGGCCTCACCCCGGAGGAATCGGTGGCGTTCCAGTCGACCTTCAGCGCACCGCGCACCGCCCCGCCGTCCGTGCCGCCGACGAGTTTGCCCGTCGCCTTGCTGCGCACGTCCAGGTCCCAGCTCGCGGCCGGTTTCGACAGCAGCACCGTCGTGAGGGTGCTGCTGCCGCGAGAGGTCTGGGACACGCTCTGGGCGGGCTCCAGCTGCCGCAGCGGCTGCTGCGGCACGCCCGAGGGCACCAGGTGCACCCGCTCCCGGTCGTCGACGTAGGCCGCGTTCGCCCCGGCCCTGTCGACGGTCCAGCGCAGGCCGCGCTGCGAGACGCCCGTGTCGGGCAGATCGCCGATGACCCGGCTCGCGGGGGCGCCGTCGGTCACCGTGGTGAGGACCAGCTTCCCGTCGCGCCTGTCGTGCGTGACGACGTACCCGTCGCCGAGGGCGGCCTCGTCGGCCGGCACCGGCACGGACTTCTTCGCCGTACGGTCGTAGACGCCCGCCCGCTCGTCGCAGGTCCAGTAGATCCAGCGTCCCAGCGCCTCGAGGTCGGTCGGGGTGCAGCCGGCGTCGGTGGTGACCGTCTCCGTGGTCCTCCCGGCCGTGAGGTCGTACGCCGTGAGGGTTCCCGGGGCCGTACCCGGGGTCCACAGGGTGTCGCCGGACAGGGCGGCGGCGCCGGGGGTGCGGGTGACGGTCGCGACACCGGTGCCGCCGACGCGGAAGACGTACTGCCGGGTGGCGCCCGTGTAGATCACGAACCGGCCGGAGACGTCCGTGAGGCGGCCGCCCTTCGGCAGATCGGAGCGCGTCCAGGAGTCGGACGCGTCGCCCGGCCCGTCGACTCTGATCCGGTCGTTGTCCGCGCCGTGTTCGACCCAGGCGATCCGCCCGTCGCCGGTCGGCCGGAACGCGGCGCAGTCGGGGTCGCCGTCCGCGCAGCCCGCGAGGGCGAAGTTCCACCGGTCGCCCGCGCCGAAGGCCGGGGTTCCGGTCGCGTCGACGGTCCGGGCGGTGACGGCCCGGGAGTCGGTGTACCGGTAGTCCGCGGCGATCAGGTTCCCGCCGCTCAGGGAGAGGCCCTGGATCTTCAACGCCGGTTTGGGCAGGGCTTTGACCTGGGTGACGACCGGGGTGCCGTCGGGGCCGGGCTGGATGCGCTGGACACCCCAGTCGTCGGTGGCGGCCGGGGTACGGCCCACGACGACGGCGGTGCCGTCGGCGACGTTGGCCATGCCCGCGAAGGACGAGGCAAGCAACGTGACGGTGGGACCGCCCGCGAGAGGCGTGGCGGTCACCGGCCCGTTGACACCGGGCTGTTGCACGATCCAGTCGCCCACGACGGCGAGGTCCTGCCCCGAATTCACGGCACCGGGGCCGCCCGGTGCGACCTCGACCGGTGCGGCGGACAGGTCGGCCGTGTCGTACACCAGGACGGTCGGGGTGTCGTGGCTGTACACGAGCAGGTGCTCGTCGGTCGCCTTCGCCCTGGCGTAGCCCGCGGGGACCGGCGGGGTCCACCCGGTGACCTGTCCGGTCGCGCGGTCGACCTGGACGATCAGGGACCCCCCGTCCTTCACGGCACCGAAGAACACCGCGTCCGCGTTCCCGCCGAGCGGGTTGCCCAGCCGCGTGCCCTCGGGGAGTCCGGTGACCGGTATGTCGCGCGTGGTGCCGTCGGTGTCCGGGAGCAGCAGGTGCTTCTGCCACTCCTCCGTGGTGCCGTCGGCCGCCTGCGTCTTCGCGACCACCAGGTCGGCGTAGGCGGCGATCACCACGGTGTCCTCGGACGGCGCCTGGACGGTACGGGTGGTGCCGTCGGCCGCGTTCCACAGCCGGACCCGGTCGGGGGTGCCGTCGCCGCCGTAGTAGAAGGCGAGCGTGTCACCGCCGGCCACCCCCCACGTGCGGTACCCGGTCGGCTTGACGACCTCGGTGGACGTGCCGTCCGAGTAGCGCGTCCAGACCAGCCCGGAGTTCTCCAGGGTGTGGAACACGCCCTGGCCGCCGGCCTCGACCTCCCCGTAGGGCCGCCATCCTCCGAACAGCGCGCCCTCCGTGTACGTGCTGCGCAACGCGGCCGGAACCACCGTCTCCTGTGGAGTGTCCGCGACCGCCGTCGACGGCAGCAGCGGGGTCAGTCCGGCCGCCAGGACGGCGGAGGCGGCGACGAGACGCAGACGTGCGGAGCCATGACGAGCCAAGAGGGTCCCTCCCCGGGAACGGAGACGGACGGGACCCGGCGCCTCTGGGCGTCCACGGTCCCCGGCCCCCCGGCCTTCACATCCGTCTCACAAGTCGGCTGATCCTACAGTCGGCCCGCAGCACGGGGGAAAGGGGTTACCCCGAACGCCGAGAACGCCGTGGCCCCCACCGGAATCCGGTGGGGGCCACGGCGTTCAGTCACCTGGGCCGGCGTCAGCCGTTGCGCTTCCAGCGCGGCTTGTCGTCACGGCGGCCGGCCGTGCCGGAGCCGGTGCCGGTGCCGCGGTGGTCGTCACGGCGGCCGAACGGGCGGTCGTGGCCGCCGGAGCGGAAGCCCGGGCGGTCGTCGCGACGGTCACGGTTGAACGGACGGTCGCTGCCACGGTGGGTCGACGGACGGTCGTCACGGCGGTCGCGGTTGAAGCCGCCCGACTGACGGTCGTCGCGGCGGAAGCCACCGGAGGGACGCTCGTCACGGCGGTCACGGCTGAAGCCGCCCGCGGGACGGTCGTCGCGGCGGAAGCCTCCGGAAGGACGCTCGTCACGGCGGTCGTCGCGGCGGTCGCGGTTGAAGCCGCCCGCGGGACGCTCGTCACGACGCTCGAAGGAACGGCCGCCACGGTCGTCACGGCCGGCGCCGCCACGGTCGTCACGGCGGTCGCGGTTGAAGCCGCCGCGGTCGTCACGACGCTCGAAGGAACGGCCACCGCGGTCGTCACGGCGGTCGTCACGGCGGAAGCCGCCACGGTCGCCGTCACGGCGGTCACGGTTGAAGCCGCCGCGGTCGTCACGGTTGAAGCCGCCGCGGTCGTCACGACGCTCGAAGGAACGGCCACCGCGGTCGTCACGGCGGTCGTCACGGCGCTCGTAGTTGCCCCGCTCGTCACGACGCTGACGCGGCTGCTCGTACGCGGGTCGCTCGGCGGGCTGCTCGGCGACCGCGGCCTCGGCCGGCGCCTCCGTCACGGTGTTCTGCTCGACGAGCGCCTCGGCGGCCGCGACGACGGCCGCCTCCGGGTCCTCGCCACGCTCGCGCGCCACGCGGGCCACCAGACGGTCGGCCTCCTCGCGCAGCTCGGTCGCCCGCCGCTGCGCGCGCTCCAGCTCCTTGGTGAGCTGGGCGACCTCGCGCTCGGCCTGCTGCGCCGCGTTGCCCGCGGACTCGGCCTGGACCTCGGTCATCGAACGGGCGCCGGTGATCTCGGCGACCTCCGGGTCGAAGGCCGCGCCGCCCTGGATGATGTGACGCCCGGCGTCGACGCCCGCGTCCTCCATCAGACGGAAGATCTGACGGCGCTGGTGCGGCAGCGAGAGCGAGACGACCGTGCCGGTGCGGCCGGCCCGCGCGGTGCGGCCCGCGCGGTGCAGGTAGTCCTTGTGGTCGCCGGCCGGGTCCACGTTGAGCACCAGGTCGATGCCGTCGACGTGGATACCGCGGGCGGCGACGTCGGTCGCGACGAGCGCGTTGACGTAACCGTCCTTGAAGTCCGCCAGCGTGCGGGTCCGCGCGCCCTGGGTCATGCCGCCGTGCAGCGCGTCCGCCTTCACACCGGAGTCGCGCAGCTGCTCGGCGATACGGTCGGCGCCGAGCTGGGTGCGGACGAAGATGATGGTGCGGCCCTTGCGGGAGGCGATCGCGGCGGTGACCGGCGCCTTGTCCTTGGGCTTCACGATCAGGATGTGGTGCGACATGGTCGTGACGTTGCCCTGGGCGCTGTCGACCTCGTGCGTGACCGGGTTGGTCAGGTAGCGCTTGACCAGCGTGGAGATCTCGTTCTCCATCGTGGCGGAGAACAGCATGCGCTGGCCGCCGGCCGGGATCTGGTCGAGCAGCTCGGTCACCTCGGGCAGGAAGCCCAGGTCGGACATCTGGTCGGCCTCGTCGAGGACGGCGATCTGCACGTTCTCGAGGGAGCAGGCGCCGCGGTTGATGATGTCGCGCAGGCGGCCCGGGGTGGCGACGAGGACGTCGACGCCGCGCTCCAGGGCGTAGATCTGGTTGCTCATCGACGTACCGCCGCAGACGACCTTCATCTTCAGGCCGAGGACGTCGCCGTAGGGCTGGAGCGCGTCCGCGACCTGCATCGCCAGCTCACGCGTGGGCGTGAGGATGACGGCGCGCGGCTTGCGCTTCTCGGTGTGTCCGCCGGCCAGCGTGGCCAGGGTGGGCAGACCGAAGGAGAGGGTCTTGCCGGAGCCGGTGCGGCCACGGCCGAGGATGTCCTTGCGGGCCAGGGCGTCCGGGATGGTCGCGGCCTGGATCGGGAAGGGGCTGGTCACGCCGTTCTGCGCGAGCTTGCGCACGACGCCCTCGGGGAGCCCGAGGTCGGCGAAGGTCAGTTCGGGGGTCTCGGGGGCCTCGGGCGTCTCGACGACGGCCTCGGCGGCCTCGACGGCCTCGACGATCTCGGCGACGACCTCGGCGGTGTCGACGGTCTCCGCGACCTCGATCGCCTCGAGGGTGATCGGCTCGTCGTTGTTCTCGGGCACGACGGAGTGATCAGTACTGGAAATGGACATGCGAATGCGAAACCTTCCGGAGTCTCAAGTCGGCACGCGCCCGTCAACTCCGTGTTCGCATTGCACTACGACCGCCTCTATGCGGTCAGCCACGGCAAGGGAGAGTACGCGCCACACGGCGCGCTCTGCGGTGGCGCCGGGCAAATGGGATCAAACGATCTACCACTATAAGCACCCTGGCCACCGAAGGCAAACCGAGCCACATCACCGCAGCTCAGCGACCACTTCGACGCGGCGCGAAGGTCCGCATCGAGAACCCACGGCGACGGCCCGCGCCGGCACCCCGCCGCACGATGCGCCGGGACCCTCCCGCAGATGTGCCGAGACCCACACCGGCGTGAGACAGCACACCGACCGGAGACAGCGCACGCCCCTGGGCACCAGACCGACCAAGGACGGCGCACGCGCCGGGAACAGCGAGCCGACCAGGAGCAGCACACCGACCGGGGACGGTGAGTCGACCAGGGGCAGCACACCGACCGGAAACGGTGAGTCGACCAGGGACAGCGCACCCGCCAGGAGCGGCGAGTCGACCAGGAGCAGCACACCGACCGGGGACGGTGAGTCGACCAGGAGCAGCGCGCGCCGAGGACAGCGCACGCGCCGCGAGAACAGGATCCGCCAGAAGACAGCGCAGCCGTCGGGAACAGCAAGCCCGCCGGTGGCCGCGCGCGGCTCTAGGCGGGTGACCCCGCCTCCGGCGCCGGTTCCCGGTCCAGCAGCTGCGCCGCCGCGCCGCCGTCGCCCTCGTGCGCCGAGGACGAGGGCTCGGCCACCGTCGGCTCCGGCGTGGGCGACGGCGGCTCCGGCGTGGGTGCGGGCGGCTCCGGGTCCGGCGAGCGGGTGGGTGCGGGCGGCTGCGCCCCGGTGGGCGTCGGCGCCCCCGGCTGCTCGCTCTGCCCCGGCCGCGCCGCCCCCGTCGGGGCCGGGGCGCTCCGGCCCGCGGACGGCGGGGCCGAGGCCGCCGCCGAGGCGCCCGCCCCACCCTTGGCGCCCTTCCCGTGCCCGTGCTTGCCGTCGCCGCCGGCGCCGCCGCCGAAGCCGCCGCCGGAGCCCGCCGAGATCCCGCCGCGGGCCTCATCGCCCGGATGCCCCGCCGAGTGCGACGGCTTGGCCCGGCCGCCCTCCTCGTGCCCCACGCTCATGCAGCCGGCGGCGGCGGCGACGGCCAGGACCGTCGCGGCCAGACGAACGGGTACGTACAAGGGGCGCACGGGGCCACCTCCGGGGCAGGCGTAAGGAGTCGGAGTGTCCAACTCCCGGCGCCCGCAAGAGGACACGCGCCGACGCGCGCCCCCTCTGCCGTACGGCTCAGCCGTAGCCGAGGGCGTGCAGCCGCGCGTCGTCGATGCCGAAGTGGTGGGCGATCTCGTGCACCACCGTGACCTCCGTCTCCGCGACGACCTCCTCCCGCGTCTTGCACATCCGCAGCGTCGGCCCCCGGTAGATCGTGATCCGGTCCGGCAGCACACCGGCGTACCACTCCCCGCGGTCGGTCAGCGGAGTCCCCTCGTACAGCCCGAGCAGCTCGGGATCGTCCGCCGTCGGTTCGTCCTCGACGAACACCGCGACGTTGTCCATCAGTCGCGTCAACTCCGGCGGGATCCGGTCCAGGGCCTCGGCGACCAGTTCCTCGAACTCCTCGCGCGTCATCTCCAGCACACGCCCATTGTCCGGTACGACGCGGCCGGGGGGAGGTCACGAACCGTCCGCATACAGACGCCCGGACCGGGGCATAGGGCACCAATGGTCCGTGCCCGTCTCCCCACCGCAGTCCTCAAGCGCCGCAAGCCCGCCAGGAGCCGGAACCCGGTCCCCGAACTCGCCGCCCGTCCCCGCCCCTGGGGCCGCGCTCTCGGCCTGACCGGTGTCGTCCTCGTCGGCGCCTGGCTCGGCCTGCTGATCGTGGGGGACGTCCGCGTGTCCGTCGGCCCCATGAACACGACGATGACCCTGCGCCCGTCGGTCACCGGCGGCACGAAGATCAACATCTCCCCGCTCGGCGCGTTGAGCCTGGACAGCCACATCGCCCCGGTGCGCCTCGACGTGAACGTGGACCAGCTCGACCCCGAGCGCTCCCAGGCCCTCGTCGACCACCCCGAACGCCTGTCCGGCCTCCAGGACGAGGTCGCCCGTGACATCGAGCACGGCACCCTCGACCTCGCGCTCCGCTCCTGCGTCGCCGTGGTCTCCGGCGCCACCGCGCTCGGACTCGCCGTCTACCGCCGCCCCCGCCGCGCCCTGGCCGCCGGCGGCCTCGCCCTGGCCCTGCTGGGCGCCTCGGGCGCGACCGCGTGGGCCACCTGGAACCCCGACTCGGTGCTGGAGCCGCGGTTCTCGGGCCTGCTGTCCTCCGCCCCCTCGCTCGTCGGCAACGCGCGCAGCATCGTCACCGAGTTCGACGTCTACCAGCAGGAGCTGGCCCGCCTGGTCACCAACGTGACCAAGCTCTACGACGTCACCTCCACGCTCCCCGCCTTCCAGCCCGACCCGACCACGGTCCGCGTCCTGCACGTGTCCGACATCCATCTGAACCCCGCGAGCTGGAAGATCATCGCCTCGCTCGTGGAGCAGTACAAGGTCGACGTGATCGTCGACTCCGGCGACACGATGGACCACGGCTCGGCGGCGGAGAACGGCTTCCTGGACCCCATCGCCACGCTGGGCGCTCCGTACGTCTGGGTCAGGGGCAACCACGACTCGCTCGTCACCCAGCGCTACCTGGAGGGCATGAAGAACGTGCACGTCCTGGACGACGGCCGCGCGGTCACCCTCGCCGGGCTGCGCTTCGCCGGCGTCGGCGACCCCCAGTTCACCCCCGACCGCTCCTCCGCGCCCGGCGCCGAGGAGTCCCAGGAGGAGGCGGGCGCCCGGCTGGCCCAGGCCCTGCGCGCCCAGCGGGACGCCGGAACCCCGGCGGACGTGGCCATCGCCCACGAGCCCTCCGCAGCCCGGGGCACGGACGGCGAGGTGCCCCTCGTCCTGGCGGGCCACCTCCACCACGAGGACACGGAGGTCATGCGGAAGGGCACGCGGTTGCGCGTCGAGGGCTCGACCGGCGGCAGCGGGCTGCGCGCCGTCGAGGGCAAGTACCCGGACCCCATCGAGGCGTCGATCCTCTACTTCGACCGCGACACCCGTCGCCTCCAGGCCTGGGACGAGATCAGACTCGGCGGCCTGGGTCTGACGACGGCCGAGGTCAGCCGCCACCTCCCGAAGGAGAACCTGCCCGGAGCCGCACCGTCCCCGAGCCCCTCTCCGACTCCCTCCCCGAGCCCGCCGCTCAGCCCCTCCGCCGGCCTGCCCGTCAGCCCCTCCGGAACCGCCTCCAGGGCCGCCCCGTAAACCGTTTTGGCGATACCCCCCGCCATCCCATATGCTCATGACGTCCCCGACGCGCTGAGAAGCGCCCAGGCGGGCCGATAGCCCTCATCGTCTAGCGGCCTAGGACGCCGCCCTTTCAAGGCGGTAGCACGGGTTCGAATCCCGTTGGGGGCACGCAACACCGTGTGCGACACTGTCGTACACAACAGCTGGGTCCTGTGGAGCAGTTTGGAGTGCTCGCCACCCTGTCAAGGTGGAGGCCGCGGGTTCAAATCCCGTCAGGACCGCTGAGGTTTCACGTGAAACCTCGTGGCTGGGTAGCTCAGTTGGTACGAGCGATCGCCTGAAAAGCGATAGGTCGCCGGTTCGACCCCGGCCCCAGCCACAAGAACGAAAACCCCCTCCGGGCGACCGGAGGGGGTTTTCGTCGCTGCGCGTCGGACGGGGCGGCCCAAAAGCACTCGCCCCTTCTTTCGCCGAGATGAGATCCTGGATCGCGTATGTCTACGCACCCCACTCCCGGCGCCTCCGCTCCGGGCACTCCCGCCCTCGGCGACCTCGCCCCCCGCCTGACCGAGCTGTCCCTGCGCGACGCGCACCGGCTCGGGCGCAGGCTCGAAGGCGCACGCAAGATCCGCAAGCCGGAGGCCCGGGCCGCCGTCCTCGCCGAGATCGAGGCGGAGGTCGCGCAGGTCGAGGAGCGGATGGCCCTGCGGCGCGGCCGGGTGCCCGCCGTCTCTTACCCCGAGCAGCTTCCGGTCAGCCAGAAGAAGGACGAGATCGCGGCCGCCATCCGCGATCACCAGGTCGTCATCGTGGCCGGTGAGACCGGGTCCGGCAAGACCACCCAGATCCCGAAGATCTGTCTGGAGCTGGGGCGCGGCGTGCGCGGCATGATCGGGCACACGCAGCCCCGCCGGATCGCCGCCCGCACGGTCGCGGAGCGGGTCGCGGAGGAGCTCGCCACGCCCCTCGGCGAGGCCGTCGGCTGGAAGGTGCGGTTCACCGACCAGGTGAACCCGGAGGCCACCTTCGTCAAGCTGATGACGGACGGCATCCTGCTCGCGGAGATCCAGACCGACCGCGAGCTGCGCGCGTACGACACGATCATCATCGACGAGGCCCACGAGCGGTCCCTCAACATCGACTTCCTGCTGGGCTATCTCGCCCAGCTGCTCCCCCGCCGCCCGGACCTCAAGGTCGTCATCACCTCGGCGACCATCGACCCGGAGCGTTTCTCGCGGCACTTCGGCGAGGCCCCCATCGTCGAGGTCAGCGGCCGCACGTACCCGGTGGAGGTCCGTTACCGGCCGCTCCTCGAAGAGGACTCCGAGGACGCCGACCGCGACCAGATCACCGCCATCACCGACGCCGTGGAAGAACTCATGGGCGAGGGGAAGGGCGACATCCTCGTCTTCCTCTCCGGTGAACGGGAGATCCGGGACACAGCCGACGCGCTGGAGAAGAAGAAGTACCGCTTCACGGAGGTGCTGCCCCTCTACGCCCGGCTGTCGCACGCCGAGCAGCACCGGGTCTTCCAGCAGCACACGGGCCGCAGGATCGTTCTGGCGACGAACGTGGCCGAGACGTCCCTGACCGTCCCCGGCATCAAGTACGTCATCGACCCCGGCTTCGCCCGTATCAGCCGCTACAGCCACCGCACCAAGGTCCAGCGGCTGCCGATCGAGCCGATCTCGCAGGCCAGCGCCAACCAGCGCAAGGGCCGCTGCGGCCGGACCAGCGACGGCATCTGCATCCGGCTGTACGACGAGGACGACTTCCTCGCCCGCCCGGAGTTCACGGACGCGGAGATCCTCCGGACGAACCTGGCCAGCGTCATCCTCCAGATGACCGCGGCGGGCCTCGGCGACATCGAGAAGTTCCCCTTCATCGACCCGCCGGACCACCGCAACATCCGCGACGGCGTGCAGCTGCTCCAGGAGCTGAACGCGCTGGACCCGGCCGAGAAGGACCCCCGCCGACGGCTCACCCAGACCGGCCGCAAGCTGGCCCAGCTGCCCGTCGACCCGCGCCTCGCCCGCATGGTCCTGGAGGCCGACAAGAACGGCTGTGTGCGCGAGGTCATGGTGATAGCCGCCGCGCTGTCCATCCAGGACCCGCGTGAGCGTCCGGCCGACAAGCAGACCCAGGCCGACCAGCAGCACGCCCGCTTCAAGGACGAGACCAGCGACTTCCTCGCCTATCTCAACCTGTGGCGGTACGTCCGCGAGCAGCAGAAGGAACGCGGCTCCTCCTCCTTCCGGCGTATGTGCAAGCAGGAGTACCTGAACTTCCTGCGCATCCGCGAGTGGCAGGACATCTACACGCAGCTCCGCACGGTCGCCAAGCAGATGGGCATCCATCTGAACGAGGAGGACGCGCCCGAGCAGAGTGTCCACGTCTCGCTCCTCGCCGGGCTGCTGTCGCACATCGGCATGAAGGACGTGAAGGACGGCAACAAGAACGAGTACCTGGGCGCGCGGAGCGCCAAGTTCGCGATCTTCCCGGGCTCGGCCCTCTTCAAGAAGCAGCCCCGCTTCGTGATGTCCGCCGAGCTGGTGGAGACCAGCCGCCTGTGGGCCCGCGTCAACGCGCGGATCGAGCCGGAGTGGGTCGAGCCGCTCGCCGGGCACCTGCTGAAGCGGACGTACAGCGAGCCACGCTGGGAGAAGGACCAAGCGGCCGTGATGGCCGACGAGAAGGTCACGCTGTACGGCGTCCCGATCATCGCCCAGCGGAAGGTCAACTACGGCCGGATCGACCCGGAGACCTCCCGCGACCTCTTCATCCGCAACGCGCTGGTCGAAGGCGACTGGCGCACGCACCACAAGTTCTTCGCCGACAACCGCCGGCTCCTCAGCGAGGTCGAGGAGCTGGAACACCGCGCCCGGCGCCGGGACATCGTGGTGGACGACGAGACGCTGTTCGACTTCTACGACCAGCGGGTGCCCGAACACGTCGTGTCCGGCGCGCACTTCGACTCATGGTGGAAGCGCAAACGGCACGAGACGCCCGACTACCTGGACTTCGAGCGGGAGATGCTCATCCGGGAGTCGGCGGAGGCCGTCACCAAGGCGGACTATCCGGACTCCTGGCGGCAGGGTCAGCTGAAGTTCCGGGTCACGTACCAGTTCGAGCCGGGCGCGGACGCGGACGGCGTGACCGTCCACATCCCGCTGCACGTCCTCAACCAGGTCACGGACGAGGGCTTCGACTGGCAGATCCCGGGTCTGCGGGAGCAGGTCGTCACGGAGCTGATCCGTTCCCTCCCCAAGCCGATCCGCCGCCACTACGTGCCGGCGCCGAACTTCGCGCAGCGCTTCCTGGACCGGGCGGTGCCCCTGCAGGAGCCGCTCACGACGACCATGGCGCGGGAGCTGAAGCGCATGGTCGGCGTCCCGTTCGAGGCCGACGACTTCGACTGGTCGCGGCTGCCCGACCATCTGAGGATCACCTTCCGGATCGTCGACGAGCGGCGCCGCAAGCTGGCCGAGGACAAGGACCTCGAGGCCCTGAAGCTCCGGCTGCGGCCGAAGGCGAGGCAGGCCATCTCGCAGGCGGCCGCGGCCACCGCCGAACGGCAGGGCGGCGAGTCCCTGGAGCGCTCGGGCCTGACGGACTGGACGATCGGCTCGCTCGTCCGCGTCTTCGAGACCCGCCGCGCGGGCCAGCCGGTGAAGGCGTACCCGGCGCTCGTCGACGACGGGGACACCGTGTCCGTGCGGCTGTTCGACACGGAGGCGGAGCAGGCGGAGGCGATGTGGAAGGGCACGCGACGGCTGATCCTGCGCACCATCCCGGTCAACCCGGCAAAGTTCGCATCCGAGAAGCTGACGAACGCCCAGAAGCTCGCGCTGTCCGCGAATCCGCACGGCTCGATCCAGGCCCTGTTCGACGACTGCGCGATGGCGGCGGCGGACCGGCTGATCGCCGACTTCGGCGGTCCGGTCTGGGACGAGGAGTCGTACCGGAAGCTCTACGACAAGGTGCGCGCGGAGATCGTCGACACGACGGTGCGGACGGTCGGGCAGGTGCAGCAGGTCCTGGCGGCCTGGCAGGCCTGTGAGCGCCGCCTGAAGGGCGTACGCAGCCCCGTGCTGCTCGCGAACCTGGCGGACGTGCGCAAGCAGCTGGACGCCCTCGTCAAACCCGGCTTCGTGACCTGGGCGGGGCTGCGCCGCCTGCCCGACCTCATGCGCTACCTGGTGGCCGCGGACCGGCGTCTGCAGCAGATGCCGACCGGCGTCCAGCGGGACACCAGCCGTATGGAGAAGGTCCACGAGATGCAGGACGAGTACGCGTGGCTGCTGGAGCAGCTGCCGCAGGGCCGGCCGGTTCCCCAGCAGGTGCTGGACATCCGCTGGATGATCGAGGAGCTGCGGGTCAGCTATTTCGCCCACGCGCTGGGCACGGCGTACCCGGTCTCCGACAAGCGGATCGTGAAGGCGATCGACGCGCTGGCTCCGTGACGACGCCCGCACGGAGGGTGAGTTCGACCGGCGGGCTCACCCTCCTGTACAGTCCTTCTCGCAGCGCAACGCAACATCAAGTGCCGCAAAACCTGGTCCTGTGGAGCAGTTTGGAGTGCTCGCCACCCTGTCAAGGTGGAGGCCGCGGGTTCAAATCCCGTCAGGACCGCAGTGAACGAAGCGAGGCCCGCTTCCCGTCGAGGGAAGCGGGCCTCGCTCGTGTCGTGACCTGCGTCGACCCGCCGGCCGGCCGATCCGGGCGGTGGTCGCGCCGGCGGCACGGCCGCGGCGGGGGCGGGGCGGATCCCGCCAGGACGACGACGAAGCGGAGCCCGGATCTTCGGATCCGGGCTCCGCACGTTGTCCGCCGCTCTCTTGACGCCGCCACCTTCCGCCGGTACCCCAGAAGCCAGGGCCCGTTCCCGCGTGGCCCCGACGGAGGTGGGGCATGGCGGCATCGGTCAGGCACGAGACGCGGGCACTGCTTCGCGCGCACCTGTCGGCCGCGACCCCCTACCGGCACCTGACCCGCCACTGTCCGATCTGCCACCGGTTGCTGCGACTGGCGATGGACGGCCCTCCACAGCCCACGGAGGCCCCGGAAGGGGCCGTGGAGGGCGAGAGCCCCCCGGCCGCGTGAATCCGCGCCCTCGCGGCCTTCGGCCACGTCCTCGCGCGCACGCGCGTCCGTCAACGGCCTTGTCCACGTGGGGTACTGGAACCTGAGCCTCCTCTAGCGCACACGGGACAGAGGCAACAAGGCTCCTGGCATGTGACGGGAGTCACGGCATGAGTTTTGGCAACCCGGGTTCTTACCCGGCTCCTACAACTGGTCAATTTTATATGTGCAATTGCACCACTCCGGAGGATGCCCCCCGGAACCCTCCCAGAGCCTCCTCAGACTCCGACAAGGCCGCTCACAGAGCCACCTGATACGACCCGTCGAGCGCTCTCGAGCCGCCTCAAGCGCACAAAAAAGATCGCGCTGGACCCGGCGGAGTCCAGCGCGATCGACGACGTTCCCGGTGGGCGAGGGGCCTGTTGGGGCAGGACCCACGTCGCTTGGAGCTAGGTTTCGGGCGTCCGAACAGGTTGGGGGACCTGACGTGTTGCCCGGTTATTCACTTGTTCAGGCCTCGCTGCGCTGCTGCGGAATGCCCGCAAGCAGTGCGCGTACCTCGGCCTCGCGATAACGGCGGTGTCCGCCGAGCGTACGGATCGACGTGAGCTTGCCGGCCTTCGCCCACCGTGTGACCGTCTTGGGGTCGACACGGAACATGGTGGCGACCTCAGCCGGGGTCAGCAGCGGCTCAGCATCAGGGGTGCGAGCGGTCATGAGCGGCCTCCTCGGGAGAACCGAACCTTCTCGGTTCTTTCCTCTAAATTCTGCACCTTGACCCGCGTTGCCCGAAATGGCGGACGCGAGTCGAGTCGGTTATAGGACGAACGGCTTGTCCTCGGCACTACAACTACACCATCTGTCCAGCCGCGTCGGCCAAACCGATGGAATTGCCCCCCAGGTGTTCATCGGCGACGGAAGCCGATGGACCATGCCATAGCGGACAGTCACGCCACTGTGACGATCAGTCACAGGGCGATCAGGAGGCATCAGACCCCCCAAAGCGCTGCAATGCTGAGATTTCCCCCCACGGTGGAGCATAAGCAGGCGGACGGAGCCCTCCCCGGACTCCTTGTCCTATTTTGGCACGAGGAGGGGCAAGCGACGCAAGGGCCGTGTACGTGCGTTCCGTCACCCTTGCGACATAAGCCCGGATCGGGACCTACGTCCCGTCAGTTCCGTGAAGTGCGGTTGACCGTACGCTGTTCCACTGCTTCACGGCCGTGACGTAGGTCACTAATGAAAGCGCTGTCGCATCTGTCACATCGTCAGATCACAGCGATCGCGTGCAGTCGGCGGCCGGGAGCGCCCACGGCGGCCTCAGTTCGCCGAGCGCCGCTCCCGCACCGAACGCCACCGCTCCACGAGGCGCGCGTACGCCTCGCCCGCCGCCGCGCCGTCACCGGTCCGCAGCGCCTCGATGCCCTCGGCCACGTCCCTCGCCGAGTGATCGTCCTCCAGATCACCGGCCGGCAGCACGTGCACCAGACCGCCGTAATCCAGTTCCACCAGCGAACGCGGATGGAACTCCTCCAGCCAGCGACCCACGTCCAGCAGGCCCTCGGCGAGCGGTCCGCCGTCCATGGTGTCCTTCAGCGTCCGCAGCGACCGGGCCACCCTGCGCCGCGCCTGCACCATCGGTGTGCGGTAGCGCAGCACGGGCGCCGTCTCCGCCGTCCCCTTCTCGTACTCCCGCTCCTCGTCGGAGACGAGCACGAACCAGTTCAGGGGCACCTGCCAGACCGCCGTACGGATCCAGGGGCGGGCGTCGGGGTGGTGTTCCCGCCACCGCTCGTGGTCCTTGGCGGCCTCCAGCCGCACGACCTCGGGCAGCGCCGCCTCCAGGACCGGCCGGGGCAGTTCCTCGGCCGTTTCCTCCAGGGCCAGCCAGCCGCGCAGCCGGGTGCGCCAGGGGCAGACGCAGAGGATTCCGTCCACCTGGGCAAGGAACGCGTCGCCGCTCTCGTGCACGGGCACCGCGACCGGCGGGGTGGGCAGCAGGTCGGCCAGCGAGCGGCGCAGCTCGTCCTGGTAGGAGGGGAGCTCGGGGCGGGCGGCGTAGCGCGCCCAGTGGGTGCGCTCGGGCTCGGAGAAGGCGGCCAGCGGTTCGTACACACGCAGATAGACCGCGTACGGGACGATCACCGAGGACACCTTGGGCACGCCTGCTCCCTCCCCCTTCGGCCGATCGGGAAACCCTGCGAATCGTCCCACGGGGGTACTCCGGGAGAAGGTGATCCCCGACACTGCGGGAGCGGCGGGCCACGCAGGCTCTACTCTCAGTCCACAGGCCCCGCCACCCTTACGGTGCCTCCGTCCCGACCCGCCGCTAGATACCCGGGAGTCACCACAGTGACCGACGTTTCCGGCGCACCTGCTGATGTACTGCACACCCTGTTCCACTCGGATCAGGGCGGTCATGAGCAAGTCGTGCTCTGCCAGGACCGCGCCAGCGGCCTCAAGGCCGTCATCGCGCTCCACTCCACCGCGCTGGGCCCCGCCCTCGGCGGTACCCGCTTCTACCCGTACGCGACCGAGGCGGAGGCCGTCGCCGACGCGCTGAACCTCGCGCGCGGGATGTCGTACAAGAACGCCATGGCCGGTCTGGACCACGGCGGCGGCAAGGCCGTGATCATCGGCGATCCCGACACGATCAAGACCGAGGCGCTGCTGCTCGCGTACGGCCGTTTCGTGGCCTCGCTCGGCGGCCGGTACGTGACCGCCTGCGACGTCGGCACCTATGTCGCCGACATGGACGTCGTGGCGCGCGAGTGCCGCTGGACGACCGGCCGCTCGCCGGAGAACGGCGGGGCGGGCGACTCGTCCGTGCTGACCGCCTTCGGCGTCTACCAGGGCATGCGGGCCTCCGCGCAGCACCTGTGGGGCGACCCGTCGCTGCGGGGCCGCACGGTCGGCATCGCGGGCGTCGGCAAGGTCGGCCACCACCTGGTGGAGCACCTGCTGGCGGAGGGCGCCCGGGTCGTGATCACGGACGTCCGCCGCGAGGCCGTGGAGCGCATCGCCGCCAAGCACCCCTCGGTGGGTGTGGTCGCCGACACCGAGCGCCTGATCGAGCTCGACGGGCTCGACATCTACGCGCCCTGCGCGCTCGGCGGTGCGCTGAGCGACGACTCCGTGCCGGTGCTGACCGCGAAGATCGTCTGCGGCGCGGCCAACAACCAGCTCGCCCACCCGGGTGTGGAGAAGGACCTCGCCGACCGCGGGATTCTCTACGCGCCGGACTACGTGGTGAACGCCGGCGGGGTCATCCAGGTCGCCGACGAGCTGCACGGCTTCGACTTCGACCGGTGCAAGGCGAAGGCCGCGAAGATCTTCGACACCACGCTCGCCATCTTCGCACGTGCGAAGGCGGACGGGATTCCGCCGGCCGCGGCGGCCGACCGGATCGCCGAGCAGCGCATGCACGAGGCCGCCCAGGCGCGCGGCTGGTGACCCTCCCGTAGGGCTCCGCGGCGCCCTGTCCGGAGGTTTCGCCGGTACCGCCGGGAGGAAAGTTGGAGAGAACTCTCACTCTTCCCGGCGGGTCGGCCGCCGATAAGTGGTTAAAATCGCCACTGACCAGCGAGGACGGGGCGACCGAAAGGTGCTGCGCACACGCGCGTGCTACGGGCGACGTACCGTACGGGCGTGGGCTCAGGTACCGTGGGAGCCCTACGACGGGCTCTCCACGGAGAGACCGTCCTGGATCATGAACGCGTGTCAACCTGGGGCCGTCGAGCCCCGTCGTTGAGGGGGTCGAGCCATGGGGCGCGGCCGGGCCAAGGCCAAGCAAGCGAAGGTCGCCCGCCAGCTGAAGTACAACAGCGGCGGGACAGATCTCTCACGCCTGGCCGAAGAGCTGGGCGCATCGCCATCGAATATTCCGCCGAATGGTGAGCCATTCGAGGACGATGACGATGACGATGAGCAAGACGACGACCCGTACGCACGGTACGCCGAGCTGTACGGGGACGACGACGAGGATGACGGCGAGGATTCCTCGCAACACCGTCGCGGCGCTTGACCTTGTACTGAGCATCCGCCCGGTCGGTGACTTCGGTCACCGACCGGGTCTTGTGCTGCCTGCACGGTTGCGGCCCTGCCCGGTCGCGGGCCCGCCCGGTGCTCAGCCGGCGTAGTCGCCGACCAGCTCCGCGCCCGTGGTGTGCTCGCCGCGTTCGGTGATCTCGCCGGCGACCCAGGCCTCCAGGCCGCGGTCGGCCAGCGTCGCCAGGGCGACGTCCGTGGACTCCTCGGGCACGATCGCCATCATGCCGACGCCCATGTTCAGGGTCTTCTCCAGCTCCAGGCGCTCGACGGAGCCGGTCCTGCCGACCAGGTCGAAGATCGGGGCCGGGGTCCAGGTGGAGCGGTCCACGACGGCGTGCAGCCCGTCCGGGATCACCCGGGCCAGGTTGGCCGCGAGGCCGCCGCCGGTGATGTGCGAGAAGGCGTGGACGTCCGTCGTGCGGGTGAGCGCCAGGCAGTCCAGCGAGTAGATCTTGGTGGGCTCCAGGAGTTCCTCGCCGAGAGTGCGGCCGAGCTCGTCGACGCGCGCCTCCAGGGACAGCCCGGCCTGCTTCAGCAGGACGTGCCGGACCAGGGAGTACCCGTTCGAGTGGAGACCGGAGGCCGCCATGGCGATCACCGTGTCACCCGTGCGGATGCGATCCGGGCCGAGCAGCCGGTCGGCCTCCACGACGCCCGTACCGGCGCCGGCCACGTCGAAGTCGTCCTCGCCCAGCAGACCCGGGTGTTCGGCCGTCTCGCCGCCGACCAGGGCGCAGCCGGCGAGCACACAGCCCTCGGCGATGCCCTTGACGATGGCGGCGACCCGCTCGGGGTGGACCTTGCCGACGCAGATGTAGTCGGTCATGAACAGCGGCTCGGCGCCGCACACCACGATGTCGTCCATGACCATCGCGACCAGGTCGTGGCCGATGGTGTCGTACACGCCCAGCCGGCGGGCGATGTCCACCTTCGTCCCGACGCCGTCGGTCGCGGAGGCGAGCAGCGGACGCTCGAAGCGCTTGAGGGCGGAGGCGTCGAAGAGGCCGGCGAAGCCGCCGAGGCCACCGAGGACCTCGGGGCGCTGCGTCTTCTTCACCCACTCCTTCATCAGCTCCACGGCGCGGTCGCCCGCGTCGATGTCGACTCCGGCGGCCGCGTAGGACGCGCCGGAGGCACTGCCCGCGGCCGGAGGGGACTGATCAGACACAGAAGACATTGCCTGGGATCTTTCGGGTTGGTGAAACGGGGCTCTGCGGCGCTACGGGCGACGGATGGCGTCAGCCGCGGCCGTGGCTGCGGGACCCGCGGCCAGCTCGGTCTCCAGGAGCTGCTTGCCGAGCAGCTCGGGGTCCGGGAGCTCCATCGGGTACTCGCCGTCGAAGCAGGCGCGGCAGAGATTCGGCTTGGCGATGGTGGTCGCCTCGATCATGCCGTCGATGGAGATGTAGGAGAGGGAGTCGGCGCCGAGGGAGGTGCCGATCTCGTCGATGGTCATGCCGTTGGCGATCAGCTCCGCGCGCGTGGCGAAGTCGATGCCGAAGAAGCAGGGCCACTTCACGGGCGGCGAGGAGATCCGGATGTGGACCTCGGCCGCGCCGGCCTCGCGGAGCATGCGGACCAGGGCCCGCTGGGTGTTGCCGCGCACGATCGAGTCGTCGACGACGACCAGGCGCTTGCCCTTGATGACTTCCTTCAGCGGGTTCAGCTTGAGCCGGATACCGAGCTGGCGGATGGTCTGCGAGGGCTGGATGAACGTCCGGCCGACGTACGCGTTCTTCACGAGACCCGCGCCGAAGGGGATGCCGGAGGCCTCGGCGTAGCCGATGGCGGCCGGGGTGCCGGATTCCGGGGTCGCTATCACCAGGTCGGCTTCGACCGGCGCTTCCTTGGCCAGCTTGCGGCCCATCTCCACGCGGGAGAGGTACACGTTCCGGCCGGCGATGTCGGTGTCCGGGCGGGCCAGGTACACGTACTCGAAGACGCAGCCCTTGGGCTTCGCTTCCGCGAACCGGGAGGTCCGCAGTCCGTTCTCGTCGATGGCGATGAACTCGCCGGGCTCGATCTCACGGACGTAGGCGGCGCCGCAGATGTCGAGGGCGGCGGACTCGGAGGCGACCACCCAGCCGCGCTCCAGACGGCCGAGGACCAGCGGACGGATGCCCTGCGGGTCACGGCCGGCGTAGAGGGTGTGCTCGTCCATGAAGACGAGCGAGAAGGCACCCTTGACCTGGGGCAGGACCTGGTGGGCCGCCTCTTCGATGGTCAGCGGCTTGCCGTCCTCGTCGACCTGGGCCGCGAGCAGCGCGGTGAGCAGGTCGGTGTCGTTGGTCGCCGCGACGCGCGGGCTGCGGCCTTCCTGCTTGGGCAGGTCGGCGACCATCTCGGCGAGCTGGGCGGTGTTGACGAGGTTGCCGTTGTGACCGAGCGCGATCGAGCCGTGCGCGGTGGCACGGAACGTCGGCTGGGCGTTCTCCCACACGGAGGCTCCGGTGGTCGAGTAGCGGGCGTGTCCGACCGCGATATGACCCTGGAGCGAACCGAGCGAGGTCTCGTCGAAGACCTGGGACACGAGGCCCATGTCCTTGAAGACGAGGATCTGGGAACCGTTGCTGACCGCGATCCCCGCGGATTCCTGACCTCGATGCTGGAGGGCGTAGAGCCCGAAGTAAGTGAGCTTGGCGACCTCTTCACCGGGAGCCCAGACTCCGAAGACGCCGCAAGCGTCCTGGGGGCCTTTCTCGCCGGGGAGCAGATCATGACTGAGTCGACCGTCACCACGTGGCACGCCACCGAGTGTAGGCGAGATCGACCACTGGTCCGAATTGGGGATACTCGCCGGTAACTCGATCACGCGCCGGTCGACACCCCCGTGATCGACTCATTTCCGCAGGTCAATGGCCGGATATGGTGATCCATTGGACGCCTGGGCGTGCCCCTGGGGCGCTCGCCCGGGCGTCCGTTCCGCGGGTGCGAGTGAGGTGTCGCACATCATCGGGGGCGGGCGGCGCGGCTCACCGGACCCGGCGAGCCGCCCGGAGGTCATTTCCTCGTCAGCAGGACCTGATCGCCGTCGGCCGTGGCGAGCGTCAGCGTGCTGCCGTCGACCTCGGTGCTGAGGGCTCCCTCGGCGAGGGTGCCGGCCAGCGTGCGCTCGAAGTCCATGGGCTGGTCCGCGCAGGCCATCCTGGTCGACCTGGCGTCGCTGAACCGGACGCGGTCGCCCTCGACGGCGGCCTTCGCGGTGAAGTTGTTGCAGCCGTAACTGCCCGCCGCCTTGCCGTCGCGGATCTCGACGTGCGCGCCGGCCGGGGCGCGATGGGTGGTCCCGTCCACCGTGACGCTGTCGACGTTCCACCGGACGCCGGTGACGGGCTGCTCGGCGCTCACCGCCCCGCTGCCGGGCCGCTCACCGCCCGCCTTCTCGCTGCCGCAGGCCGCGGCGAGCGGGACGAGCAGGACCGCCGCGGCCGCGGTCGCGGTCAGCGTCCTGCGCTGCTTGGACGCGTGCGTGGGGCTGTGCCTCTGCCTGTACATGCCGCTTCGACGGGACAGGTGGGGCGGGCGGTTCCCTCCGGGGTCGGATTCAGGCCATGAGGGGCAGCAGCGCCGTGAGGTCGGCCCGCTCGCCGCTCGCCGCCACCTTCGCCTGTCCGACGGCGTCCGCCCAGGTCACCCGGCCGGTCGCCAGCCGGATCCAGGTCAGCGGATCGGTCTCGACGACATGGGGCGGCGTGCCCCGGGTGTGCCGGGGTCCCTCGACGCACTGCACGACGGCGTACGGCGGGATCCGCACCTCCGTCGCGCCGCCGGGCGCCCTGGCGGCGAGCGCGTCGGCGAGGAGCCGGGTGGCCGCGGCGAGGGCCTGGCGGTCGTACGGGATGTCCAGGCCGGGTACGGCCGCGTTCAGGTCGTCGGTGTGGACGACGAGTTCGACGGTCCGGGTGACCAGGTAGTCGGCGAGGGTCATCGCGCCCGTGCGGGCGGCGAGGAGGCGGTCGCCGGGGACGTCGGCGAGGGCCTCGGCGATGCGCTCCCCGGTCCGCGCGAACAGGGCGTCCAGGTCCGGGTGGGCGGCCGCGAGCTCCCGGGTGCCGTCGGCGATGTCGGCGGCGCGGGGAGCGGTGGCGAACGGCCACTCCAGGAGCGTGAGCTCCGCCTTCGGGGGCTCGTCCCGTTCGAGGTTGCGGCCGACGGTCGCCACCGCCATGGTCACGTGCGCGGCCAGGTCCCGTACGGTCCAGCCCGGCAGCCGCGTGGGCAGCGCGAGCTGCTCGGGGCCGAGCGTGGCCACGGCCCGCCGCACGTTCCCGAACTGCGCGGTGACCGCGGCGCGGATCTTGACGGGGTCGTACGCGCGGGCGCGTTTCCTGGCCGGAGGCATGGCGGTGAGCCTAATGGCCGCCTGTGACACCGGGGTCTGCACGGCCCGCGCGGGGGGACGCCGGAACCGGTGCCGGAGCCGGTGGGCTCGGCGGCGCGACGGCACGCCGAAGGCCCCGCCCGGGGGAACGGGCGGGGCCTTCGGCGTGGTGCGGATGCCGCCGGCGCCTACGCGAGCAGCGCCGGGATGGTGTCCTCGTGAGCCGTGCGCAGCTCCTCCAGGGACAGCTCGAACTCGCCCTGGAGCTCGACCGTGTCGCCGTCGACGACGCCGATACGGGTGACGGGCAGACCGCGCGCCCCGCACATGTCGTTGAAACGGAGCTCCTCGGAGCGCGGGACGGCCACCACGGCACGGCCCGCCGACTCGGAGAACAGCAGGGTGAAGGCGTCCAGCCCGTCCGGCACGACCAGCCGCGCGCCCTTGCCGCCGAGCAGCGCCGACTCGACGACCGCCTGGATCAGACCGCCGTCGGACAGGTCGTGGGCGGCGTCGATCATGCCGTCGCGGGAGGCGGAGATCAGGATCTCGCCCAGCAGCCGCTCCCGCTCCAGGTCGACCTTCGGGGGCAGACCGCCGAGGTGGTCGTGGACGACCTGGGACCAGGCCGAGCCGCCGAACTCCTCACGCGTGTCGCCGAGGAGGTAGAGCAGCTGGCCCTCCTCCTGGAAGGCGACGGGCGTGCGGCGCGCGACGTCGTCGATCACGCCGAGCACGGCCACCACCGGGGTCGGGTGGATGGCCACCTCGCCCGTCTGGTTGTAGAGCGAGACGTTGCCGCCGGTCACCGGGGTGCCCAGCTGCTGGCAGGCGTCGGCCAGGCCGCGGATGGCCTCCGCGAACTGCCACATCACCGCCGGGTCCTCGGGCGAGCCGAAGTTCAGGCAGTCGGAGACGGCGAGCGGCTTGGCGCCGGTCGTCGCCACGTTCCGGTAGGCCTCGGAGAGGGCCAGCTGCGCGCCCGCGTACGGGTCGAGCTTGGCGTACCGGCCGTTGCCGTCGGTCGCGATGGCGACGCCGAGGCCGGTCTCCTCGTCGATCCGGATCATGCCGGAGTCCTCGGGCTGCGCGAGGACGGTGTTGCCCTGCACGAAGTGGTCGTACTGCGAGGTGATCCACTTCTTGGACGCCTGGTTGGGCGAGGCGACCAGCTTGAGCACCTGGTCCTTGAGCTCGGCGCCGGTCGTGGGCCGGGGCAGCCGGTTCGCGTCGTCGGCCTGGAGGGCGTCCTGCCACTCCGGGCGGGCGTAGGGGCGCTCGTAGACGGGGCCGTCGTGGGCCACGGTCCGCGGGTCGACGTCGACGATCTTGCCGCCGTGCCAGAAGATCTCCAGCCGGTCGCCGTCGGTCACCTCACCGATGACGGTGGCGATGACGTCCCACTTGTCGCAGATCTCCAGGAAGCGGTCGACCTTCGCCGGCTCGACGACCGCGCACATGCGCTCCTGCGACTCGCTCATGAGGATCTCCTCGGGCGAGAGCGTGGAGTCGCGCAGCGGTACGTCGTCCAGCGTCACGCGCATGCCGCCGGAGCCGTTGGAGGCCAGCTCGGACGTGGCGCAGGACAGACCGGCCGCGCCGAGGTCCTGGATGCCGACGACGAGCTTCTCCCGGAAGGCCTCCAGGGTGCACTCGATGAGGAGCTTCTCCTGGAACGGGTCGCCGACCTGGACGGCCGGGCGCTTCGACGGCTTGGCGTCGTCGAAGGTCTCGGAGGCGAGGATGGACGCGCCGCCGATGCCGTCGCCGCCGGTCCTGGCCCCGTAGAGGATGACCTTGTTGCCGGCGCCCGAGGCCTTCGCGAGGTGGATGTCCTCGTGCCGCATCACGCCGATGGCGCCGGCGTTGACCAGCGGGTTGCCCTGGTAGCAGGCGTCGAAGACGACCTCGCCGCCGATGTTCGGCAGGCCCAGGCAGTTGCCGTAGCCGCCGATGCCGGCCACGACGCCCGGCAGGACGCGCTTGGTGTCGGGGTGGTCGGCCGCGCCGAAGCGCAGCGGGTCCACGACCGCGACGGGACGCGCGCCCATCGCGATGATGTCGCGGACGATGCCGCCCACGCCCGTGGCCGCGCCCTGGTAGGGCTCGACGTACGAGGGGTGGTTGTGCGACTCGACCTTGAAGGTGACCGCGTAGCCCTGGCCGACGTCCACGACGCCCGCGTTCTCGCCGATGCCGACGAGCAGCGCGTCCGACTGGGGGGCCTTCTCACCGAACTGGCGGAGGTGGACCTTGGAGGACTTGTACGAGCAGTGCTCGGACCACATGACGGAGTACATGGCGAGCTCGGCGCCTGTGGGCCGGCGGCCGAGGATCTCCACGACGCGCTCGTACTCGTCCTTCTTCAGACCGAGTTCGGCCCAGGGCAGCTCGACGTCGGGGGTCTCGGCCGCGTGCTCGACCGTGTCCAGAGGCGTCCGGCTCATGCGTTGACCAGCTTCTTGAGGATCGAGGTGAAGAACGGGAGACCGTCGGTGCGGCCGGACCCGACGAGGGGCTCGACGGCGTGCTCCGGGTGCGGCATGAGGCCCACGACGTTGCCGGCCTCGTTGGTGATGCCGGCGATGTCACGGAGGCTGCCGTTGGGGTTGACGTCCAGGTAGCGGAAGGCGACCCGGCCCTCGGCCTCGAGCTGGTCGAGGGTGTACTCGTCGGCGACGTACCGGCCGTCCATGTTCTTCAGCGGGATGTGGATCTCCTGTCCCGCCTCGTAGTCGGCCGTCCAGGCGGTCTCCGCGTTCTCCACCCGCAGCTTCTGGTCGCGGCAGATGAAGTGGAGGTGGTCGTTGCCGAGCATCCCGCCGGGAAGCAGGTGGGCCTCCGTGAGGATCTGGAAGCCGTTGCAGATGCCCAGGACCGGAAGACCGGCCTTGGCCTGCTCGATGACGGTCTCCATCACGGGCGAGAAGCGGGAGATGGCTCCGGCCCGCAGATAGTCGCCGTAGGAGAAACCGCCGGGCAGCACCACGGCGTCCACCTGATGGAGGTTCTTGTCCTTGTGCCAGAGAGCGACGGGTTCGGCGCCCGCGAGCCGGATGGCCCGCTGAGTGTCCCGGTCGTCGAGGCTGCCCGGGAAAGTGACGACGCCAATACGAGCGGTCACTTCGCGGCTCCCGCGACTGCTTCTTCCGACTCGACCTTGACGGTGAAGTCCTCGATCACGGTGTTCGCGAGGAAGGATTCCGCAAGATCGTGGATGCGGGCGAGGGCGGCCTCGTCGACCGGCCCGTCAACTTCCAGTTCGAATCGCTTTCCCTGACGTACGTCGGAGATGCCTTCGAAACCCAGCCGCGGCAGTGCGCGCTGCACCGCCTGGCCCTGGGGGTCGAGGATCTCCGGCTTGAGCATGACGTCGACTACGACGCGTGCCACTGGCACTCCCGGTGGTGTGGTGCTGAGCAGGTGCCTGCGGGTGTCTCCAACAGGTGTCTTCAGACTACCCGTACAAAATTTCTACGCGGGTAGAGTTGTAGGAATCTACGTGAGCGCCATCACGATCAGGTATCGGACCAGTGTCTTCGCGAAAATTTCAGGGAAAGATCCGGGGTGCACCGACGTTCCCTATTGCCCTGGGACACGCGGGCAGATTTAGCCGGGCTTCACATTGCAATGCCGGGCACTGTACAAATGAATTGGCAATAGCCGATACTTTGCCCAATAACAGGCGGACAGTCGACATCTCCGTGACGTCTTGGCACGTCATCGCAGAGCTGTCGCACGAAGGGACCGATATTCGTGGCGCAGAAGGTCGTGGTCACTCTCTTTGACGACATCGACGGCTCGGAAGCGGCGGAAACGATCGCCTTCGGGCTCGACGGCAAGTCGTACGAGATCGACCTGAATGAAGCCAATGCCAAGAAACTGCGTAAGGCTCTCGCGCCTTACGTCGACGCCGGCCGCAAGCGGTCGAGGTCCGGCAAGGCGTACAAGCAGACGGAGGTCGCCCCCGACCCCGCGGCCGTCCGGGCCTGGGCGCAGGCGAACAAGCTGGAGGTGCCGGCGCGCGGCCGCATCCCCAAGAAGGTCTACGAGGCGTTCGCCGAGGCGCAGTGAGCCGCACCCCCTGACCGGGCCCCCGTGAGCCGGGGCCGACGGCCGGTCACCGGCCCCTCGAACACACCGACTTGCGCTGCACCCCTCCTGGTCAGCTAGAGTCTGGAGCACGCCGAGGGGCGAGGCCGAAAAGCCCAGCTCACGGAGTCACGCGGGTGTAGTTCAGTAGTAGAACATCCCCCTTCCAGGGGGAAGGCGCAGTGTGCGATCCCTGTCACCCGCTCTGCATGACCTGTCTGACCACTGCTGTGGATCAGGTAGGGTGGTGCTCGCGCCGATCGGTGAAAGCCGGTCGGAGGCAATGCGGACGTAGCTCAGTTGGTAGAGCGCAACCTTGCCAAGGTTGAGGTCGCGAGTTCGAGCCTCGTCGTCCGCTCGGGAATCAGACCCCGGTCCATTGGACCGGGGTCTTTTCGTGTGCCCGTGAGCGGGTGTGCCCGGAAGCGTGCCCGGAGCGGCCGTCTGACATTTGTCATGCGGAGTGGTGACACCTCGCACTGCTGCCGGCCTCCGCCCGCGGGGAGGCTTGAGCCATGGACACGAATGAACACGTGATCGAGGTCACCGACCTCCGGCGTGTGTACGGGGGCGGGTTCGAAGCGGTCCGTGGGATCTCCTTCCACGTCGGCCGCGGTGAGATCTTCGCGCTGCTCGGCACCAACGGCGCCGGAAAGACATCGACGGTCGAGTTGCTGGAAGGGCTCGCGCGCCCCGACGGCGGGCGGATCAGGGTGCTGGGCCATGACCCGTACGCCCGGGGAGGCGCTGGCCCTGGTCGGGCTCGCCGGGCGGGCCGACGTCCGGGTCAAGCAGCTGTCCGGCGGCGAGCGGCGGCGCCTCGACCTGGCGCTCGCGGTCCTCGGAGCCCCCGAGGTGCTCTTCCTGGACGAGCCGACCACCGGCCTGGACGCCGAGGGCCGCCGGGACACCTGGGACCTGGTGCGCGCGCTGCGCGACGCCGGTACGACGGTGCTGCTGACCACGCATTACCTGGAGGAGGCGGAGAACCTCGCCGACCGGCTGGCCATCCTGCACGAGGGCCGGATCGCGGCCGCCGGGACACCCGCCGAGGTGACCGGCGCCCAGCCCTCCCGGATCACCTTCGAACTGCCCGAGGGGTACTTCCTCGGCGACCTGCCCGCGCTGGGCGAACTGGGTGTGTGCGGTCACGAGGTGGACGGGCGTCTCGTACGGCTGCGCACCCGGGAACTGCAGCGGACGGCGACCGGGCTGCTGGTGTGGGCCGAGCGGGCCCAGGTCGCGCTGCGCAGGCTGGACGTGCGGTCGGCCTCGCTGGAGGAGGCGTTCCTGGGAATCGCCCGCGAGGCGTCGAGGAACGACGCGACCGAGGGGGTCGCGGCATGAACGGGGCACCGGTCAAGGGCCCGGCCGCCCCCGCGGTCGGCCGTACGCTCACGACTCCCGCGAGCCGGATGGCCGCCCTCGCCCGCGCCGAGCTGACGCTGCTCGGGCGGAGCAAGAGCACGCTCATCGCGGCCGTGTTCCTGCCGCTGGTGCTGCCGGTGAGCCTGGCCGCGGTCGTCGACGACATGGACGTGGAGGACGTCGGGCTCAGCGTCGGCCTGGTGCTGCTGCCCGCCGCGATCGGCTTCTCGCTGCTGTTCGGCGTGTACTCGGCCCTCACGGCCATCTACACCGCCCGGCGCGAGGAGCTGGTGCTGAAGCGGCTGCGCACCGGTGAGCCGGGGGACGCGGAGATCCTCGGCGGCGCGGCGCTGCCCATCGTCGCCACGGGGCTGGTGCAGTCCCTGGTGCTGGTGGCCGGCTCCACGGTCCTGCTCGACCTGCCGGCTCCCGAGGCGCCGCATCTCGCCGTCCTGGGGCTGCTGTTGGGCCTGGCGATGTGCGCGGCGCTCGCGGCGGTCACGGCGGCGGTGACCCGGAACGTGGAGAGCGCTCAGGTCACCACGATGCCCATGGTGCTCGTGTCGATGACCGTCTGCGGCGTGACCGTCCCGCTGGAGATGCTGCCCGACCGGCTCGCCTCCGTCTGCGAACTCCTGCCGCTGTCCCCGGTGATCACCCTGATACGCGGCGGCTGGACCGGAAGTCTGTCGGCGTACGAGGCCCTGGCCGCTCTGGCGACCGCACTGGCCTGGACCCTGCTGGCAGTGTTTGCTGTACGGCGGTGGTTCCGATGGGAGCCCCGGCGCTGACCCCGCCGGGACCGGACGGGGGCGGCCCGGGATCCTGGCGGGCCGAAGGACAGGGGAGGGCGCGGATGTTGGGCCGCATTCGGGGGTGGCTGCGGCGTCACTGGCGGGACCGCAGCAAGGCCGAGCGGGTCGAGTTGCAGACCGTCGGCACCTGGTACTTCACCACCTGGTTCTTCTCCTTCGCGTGGCTCGCGCTGCCCCTGGTGGGCGGGCTCGAGCGGCGCCCCGCGGCACTGCTCGTCGGCGGGCTGCTCCTGCTGGCGGCGGCCCTGCAGTGCGCCGAGGCGAACCGGCTCACACGGCCCGTCCTCGACCACTACCTGCGCCGCTCCGAGCTCCCGCCCCGCGCCCTGTACCCGGCCGCCGGGCTGCTGGCCCTCGGCCTGGGGCTGGCGCTGGCCCTCGCCGTGGTGGGCGGCGCCGACCCGGTGACGACCCGGCTGTGCATAGGAGCCTCGCTGCTGCCCTTCGAGATGCTGTACGGCCTCGTGGTGCCCATCCGGCGGTTCCTGCGGCACTCCGCCCTGCTCGCCGTGGTCCTCATGGCCGTGTTCGGCTGGGCGGAACCGGATGCGGCGGGGATCCTCATGGTCGGGCTCCTGACCGCCTTCGCCACCTGCTTCTCGCTGTTCGCCTGCCGTTGCAGCGCCTGGAACCTGGCGGTGCTGTGGGAGGCGGACCGGGCCGGGGAGGTCGAGGCCCGGCTCGCCGTCGCCGAGGAGCGGCTGCGGTTCGGACGGGATCTGCACGACGTGATGGGGCGGAACCTGGCGGTGATCGCCCTGAAGAGCGAGCTGGCCGTGCAGCTGGCCCGGCGCGGGCGGCCCGAGGCCGTGGAACAGATGATCGAGGTCCAGCGGATAGCGCAGGATTCGCAGCGGGAGGTACGCGCGGTCGTGCGGGGCTACCGGGAGGCGGACCTCGGCGTCGAACTCGCCGGAGCCCAGGGGGTGCTGAGGGCGGCGGGGATCGCCTGCGAGGTGAGCGGGGAGGCCGGCGGGTTGCCCGCCGAGGTGCAGTCGGCGCTCGGCTGGGTGGTCCGGGAGAGCACCACCAATGTGCTGCGGCACGGGGACGCGGGGCGCTGCTCGGTGGCGTTGCGGATGACGGAGGGACACGTGGTGCTGACGGTGGAGAACGACGGCGCCGGATCGCCCACCCCCGAGAGCGGTGACGGCTCGGGACTGACCGGGCTGCGGGAGCGGTTGCGGGGCGTCGACGGGACGCTGGAGGCCGGGTTCGTCCAGGCCGGCGTCTTCCGGGTCGTCGCCGAGGTTCCGTTGAGCGGAAAGGCTGCTGTGAGAGAGGTCGCTTCATGACCGTGCGGGTGCTGCTCGCCGACGACGAACATCTCATCCGGGGTGCGCTGGCCGCGCTGCTCTCCCTGGAGGACGACCTGGTGATCGTCGCCGAGGCGGCCACCGGACCGGAGGCGCTGGCGATGGCGAGGGCGCACCGGCCCGACGTCGCGGTCCTGGACCTGCAGATGCCGGGCACCGACGGTGTGAACGTCGCCACATCCCTGCGCGCCGAACTTCCGGACTGCCGGGCACTGATCGTCACCAGCCACGGCCGGCCCGGGCATCTCAAGCGGGCGCTCGCGGCCGGAGTGCGGGGGTTCGTCCCGAAGACGGTGAGCGCCCGGCGACTTGCGGAGATCATCCGTACCGTGCACGCCGGGAACCGTTACGTCGACCCGGAGTTGGCCGCCGACGCGATCGCCGCCGGTGACTCGCCGCTGACCTCGCGGGAGACGGAGGTCCTCGAACTCGCCGCCGACGGGGCGCCCGTCGCGGAGATCGCCGAGCGGGCCACGCTCTCCCAGGGGACGGTACGGAACTATCTGTCGTCGGCCGTGTCCAAACTGGGGGCGGAGAACCGGCACGCGGCGGTGCGGCTCGCCCGGGAGCGGGGTTGGGTATAGTTGGCCTCGCGCCACGGCGCAGTGCGGACGTAGCTCAGTTGGTAGAGCGCAACCTTGCCAAGGTTGAGGTCGCGAGTTCGAGCCTCGTCGTCCGCTCCATCGCAAAGGCCCCGGTCATCGACCGGGGCCTTTCGCGTCAGGTCCAGCTGGTGCCCGTCAGGCGCTCGTAGGCCTCGACGTACTTCGCGCGGGTCGCGTCCACGATGTGCTGCGGCAGGGGCGGCGGGGGCTGCTCGCTCGCCCGGTCCCAGCCGGACTCGGCCGAGGTCAGCCAGTCGCGCACGAACTGCTTGTCGTACGAGGGCTGGGAGCGGCCGGGCTGCCACTGGTCGCCCGGCCAGAAGCGGGAGGAGTCCGGCGTGAGGACCTCGTCGGCGATGACCAGGTCCTCGCCCTCGAAGCCGAACTCGAACTTGGTGTCGGCGAGGATGATGCCCCGCTCGCGGGCGATGTCGCGGGCGCGGCCGTAGACGGCGAGGGTCGCCTGGCGGAGCTGGGCGGCGGTGTCGGCGCCGACCTGACGGGCGACCTCCTCGTAGGAGACGTTCTCGTCGTGCTCGCCGACGGCGGCCTTGGTGGCCGGGGTGAAGATCGGCGCGGGGAGTTCGCTGCCGTCGACCAGGCCCTCGGGAAGGGCGAGGCCGCAGACCGTGCGGGACTCCTTGTACTCGACGAGGCCGGAACCGGTGAGGTAGCCGCGGGCCACGCACTCGACCGGGACCATCCGGAGCGACTTGCAGACCAGGGTGCGGCCGGCCCAGTCGGCGGGGGCGCCCGCGGGCAGTTCCGTGCTCAGGACGTGGTGGGGGACCAGGTCGCGGAGCTGGTCGAACCACCACAGGGAGAGCTGGGTGAGGACCCGGCCCTTGTCGGGGATCTCGGTCGGCAGCACCCAGTCGAAGGCGGAGGTGCGGTCGCTGGCGACCATCACGAGGTCGCCCGCCTCGTTCTGGTACAGCTCGCGCACCTTGCCGGTGTGCAGATGCACCAGGCCCGGCACCTGAAGGGGCTCGGGCTTTTCTACGAATCCGGACACGGTTCCTCCCCGTGGTTCTGTCCTGGTGGGTCGATTGTCCCGTACATCGGGATCGCGCAAGGACAGCGGGTGGCGCGAGCGGACCGCCGCCCGGCGCGGGAGGGTCTCAGTCGCGTTTGCAGATGCGGTCCAGGAGGTTGGCCGTGGCGCGTTGGACGCGGGCGTCCACATGGCCGGGGCGGTCCAGGGCCGGGGACCAGGCGAAGGTGCCGGAGGCGAAGACCAGGGCGCCGGAGGGGGCCCGGTAGAGGGAGGTCTCCTGATGGCGCAGGACGCCCTCGCTGTCGGCGTACGGGGAGTGGGCGAGGAGTATGCGGTCCTCGTGGGGCGGGAGCGCGGTGCGCGGGAAGTAGCGGTCGGCCTCGCCCGCGACCAGGTCCTCGATGCCGTCGCCGTCACAGGCGCCGGTCGACTCCCAGAGCCAGTGGTCGGCGTTGCGGACGATCAGCGGATGCGGCTCGGGCACCCGGCCCGCGTACTGGATGCCGACCAGCTGCTGCTCGGCGCGGTCGATCTCCCGCCAGAGGACGGGCTTGCCGGGGCCCTTGCGCTTGCGGCAGGTCAGCAGGCGGCTGGGGACGCCGGACGGGGAGGGTCCCAACTCCACCTGCCAGTAGAGGGAGTTGGCGGACAGGAAGACCAGCGAGGTGCCGCTGTCGCGGGCGAGTTCGACGGTGCGGCGCATGCTCGCCGACCAGTACTCGTCGTGGCCGGGGAAGACCAGTCCGCGGTAGCGGGTCGGGTCTATGTTTCCGGCGTGCAGGTCGCGGGCGTCGGCGTAGGCGAGGTCGTAGCCGTAGCGCTCGGCCCAGCGGATGAAGTCGTAGGCGTGGCCGACGTGGAGGGGCAGGCCCGCGCCTGCGTACGGGCGGTCGAAGGAGACCGTGATGGCGGCGTCGGCCTCGCCGAGGAGACGGCCGTCCTCGTCCCACGCGTGGTAGAGGCTGGCGCCGGTGCGGCCGTCCTCGGGGTAGAGGTTGTAGGCCTGCCAGGTGACGTCGGGGAGCAGGAGGAGCAGATCGGCGGGGTGGTGGTCGCGCACCGTGAACGGGACGTGGGAGCGGTAGCCGTCGGCGGTGGTGAGGACGGCCACGTACGCGCCGACATTCCAGTACGACGGGACCTGTAAGCGCCAGGAGAGCCACCAGTGGTGGCAGGAGACCGTGCGGTCGGCGGTCAGCGGCGGGGGCTGGACTATGCCGGAGAGGCGCGGGCTGGTGGTGATCTTGGCGGCGCCGTCGCCGTCGTAGTGGCCGATGCGGTAGACGTCGACGCTGAATTCCTGGGGCGGGTCGACCGTGATGTGGAAGTCGACGGCGTCACCGGGGGCGACCGCGCCGGTGGAGACGAAGCCCTTGATCTGGCGGCGCACGTCGTCGGCCGAGCGGGGGCCGCCGGCCGCGGGCTCGGTGCGCGGGCCCGGGACCCGCAGGCCGCTCCGGGACGGCGCGGGGGCCGCGTCCACGTACCAGGGGACGACCTGGCCGGTGTCGTCGAAGTACGTCTCGCTGCCGCGCAGCCAGGGGACGGGGCCCTGTCCGAAGGGATCCGTCACGGCGTGGGCCAGTGCTCCCGACTCCCATCGGCGGATGTGTTCCGGTCCTGGTCCGGGTCCCATGGTGCTCCCCTCCCTTGTGCCCCCGTGCTGGCTCGTGCGTACGCCGTACGTGACCGCCCCGCGCGTTTGTCCTATGTCGCGAGCCCTTGCCATGGGCCCGATCGATCCCAGCACATCACATAACGCGCGCATGCAGTCACTATTCGTTGCGAATTGGCCGAAAGTGGAATGGGTAGCTCCGGTGAGGCTGGGTGGACGGGACGCCGGGGTGGCGGGCCGGCCGACTGATCCGGATTCCTGGGTGGGCGGGCCTTCCGGGGGCCGCGACCGAGGGGCCGGCCGGGAGGCCTGCCCGGGCCGACCGGTGAGGGGCGGCCCGGCGGCGCGGGCGGCGGGCCGGGGCGGCGCTTCGGCCCGCTCAGCCGAGCCGTACCGGCTTCTCCGGGCGTATGCCCAGTTCCACGAGCCAGGTGCGCAGGGGGACCGCGTCGCCGTCCTCGACGAGGCTGAGCACCCGGGGCGCCAGGTCGGCCACGCGCTCACCGTCGACCAGGAGGGTCGGGCCGTCGAGCCAGTCGAGACCCGGGACGGCGCCGACGGTGTCCATCGCGGCGCAGCAGACCATCGCCGTCACGTGATCGGCCAGGAGCTCGCGGTCGGTGCGCGGGGGCTGGAGGGGGAACAGGGGGAGCGCGTCCTCGTCCCAGAGGGCCATGTCGGGGCCCTGCCCGGCCGCCGGAAGACCGCCCGCGGGAAGCGCCGCCGCCGAGGCAGCGGCCTCCTCCCGTCCCACCTCGGCCCCGAGCCCGGCGGCGAGGGCCGCGCTGCGGGGGTTCGGAGGCGCGAGGTCCTCGTCGTCGAGGTGGACGGGATCGGGGGGCGGGACGGAGGCCGGGTCCTGACCGGAGGCCGGGGTGAGGCCCTGATCGGCCGACGTCGGGACGGCGGCGGCCTCGGGACACGCGGCGGGGTCGGGGGCCGACCCGGCCGGAAGACCAGGGGTCCCGGAGACGCCGGTGGGGCCGGTGTCGCCCGAAGGGTCGGTGGGGCCGGTGCGGTCCGAAGGATCGGTGGGGCCGGTGCGGTCCGAAGGATCGGTGGGGCCGGTGCGGTCCGAAGGATCGGTGGGGCCGGTGCGGTCCGAAGGATCGGTGGGGCCTGAGAGGTCGGTGAGGCCCGACGGGCCTGTGGGGCCGGCCGCCCGGTCGTCGGCCCGGGCGGCCGCCGGGGCGTCGGTCAGGTCGTCGGCCGGGGCGGACGGGCTGTCCGTCAGGTGGTCCAGGACCCGGGCCAGTGTGGGGCCGCTGTGGACGCCGGGGTGGGCCGGGCCGGCCGGGTCGCAGGTGCGGCGGACGCCGAGGGCGTCGAGGACCCGGTGGAGCCGGGCCGCGTCGGTGCGCCACTTGCGGTCGACGACCTCGTCCGGGTAGTCCTCCCAGGCCACCGGCGACCAGTCCGGGCCCGGGTCCGCGGGGCCGCCGTGGAAGAGGCGGGCGGCGAGCAGGGAGGCGGCCTCGTCCACCGTGCCGGGCTCTTCGAGCAGGTCGCAGGCGGGGCGCTCGCCGAGCCGGGAGGCGAACCCCTCGGCCAGCCGGTCGCGCCGGGAGAGCTCGGTGAGGGCGGCGACGACGCCCGCGTCCAGCCGGGAGGGCCAGCGGCCCATCCGCCAGGCCGGCAGCGCGACACGCGTCAGAAGACGGTCCCAGCCCGCGTAGGCCAGGCCCACCTGCTCCTGGGCGACGATGCGCAGCCCGTAGTCCACAGCCTGTGCACGCTCGGAGGCCGCGGCGGCGACGCACCGCTCCATCTCGCCGGCGTGGATCTGACAGCCGCGCAGCATCAGGCGCGCGACCCAGCCGATGCCCGAGCAGGCCGGCCGCAGCACCGGATGGCGGTCGCCGCGGAAGGCGCAGACCGCCACGGCGGCGTCCAGCCCGCGCACGAAGCGCCGGGCCGCGGCTATGTCGGGATGCGCCGAAGGGCCCGTTCCTGCGACGACCGGGGCCAGCACCGCGCGCAGCTCGCCCACGCGCATCCACCACAGGAACGGGGAGCCGATGACGAGGACCGGTGATGCCGCCGCACGGCGGTGGAGGGGGCCATGGGGGCCGCCCGGGCCGGCTATCTCGTCCCCGCCGTGCGACGGGGACGGTCCGTGGGCCGGGTGGGTGCGGTCCTCCAGCCAGCTGTCGCAGTCCGGCGTGAGCGCTATCGCGGAGGGCGCGGGCACGTCGAGGCGGTCGGCGAGGTCGCGGACCAGCCGGTACAGATCGGGGGCGGCCTCCTCGGCGACGGCGACCGTGGGGCTGACGGCGGGGCGTGCGCGGGCGACGACCAGGCCGATGACACCGGCGGCCAGCAGCACGACGAGCGCCACGCCGGACACGGCCCAGCGGGCGGCGTCCCATCCCGGGCCCACGAACTGCCCGGTGGAACCGCCCGCCAGCAGGATCACCGCCGCGGCCGCGGGCAGCAGCGCGACGGCGAGCGCCCGGCTGCGGACGCGCAGCACCGCCAGTGCCCGGGCCCGCGCGGCCTGCGCGCCCATCTCCACTCCCATACCGGTCACGACCGGACCTCACCCCCTCCCTACGGTCCTGTTTCCCCCGGCTGTCTTCGCAGTGGTCACTCCCCCACTGTGGCACCGACCACCGACATCGCAATGCCGGTGGGCCAAGTGCCGGAACGAGGACCGGAACACTTGCGCCGCACCCTAGTTGGCGCCCCGGCCCACGTCAGCCGGATAGCTCAGCGCTCACACGATGGAATGGCTTTGGGGAAAGGTGTATGACGGTGGGCAACGATCAGGCCCCGGGTTCCACCGGTCCTCCGTAAGGAGTTCCTGGTGGCCCGGGGCCTGGAAGATGCCTGCTGGGGCGGTCGGCCGGAACGCCTGTCCGCGCTCCGCCTGCCGTGCCGCGCGGCTACGCGCCCGCCGCCGCCTTCGCGGCGATGTCCGTCCGGTGCTGCGAGCCGTCGAGCCCGATGCGCCCGACCGCCTTGTACGCCCGTTCGCGGGCCTCGGTGAGGTCCGTGCCGGTCGCGGTGACGGACAGGACGCGCCCACCGGCGCTGACGACCGTGTCGCGGTCGTCGCCGTCGTACGTCGTCCCGGCGTGCAGGACGTAGGCGTGCGGGGCGTCCTCGGCGGCCACCTCGGCGAGCCCGGTGATCGGGTCGCCGGTGCGCGGGGTGCCGGGGTAGTTGTGCGAGGCGATGACGACGGTGACGGCCGCGTCGTCGCTCCAGCGCAGGGCCGGCAGATCGGCCAGGTCGCCGGTGGCGGCCGCCTTGAGGACGCCGGCCAGCGGGGTCTTCAGCCGGGCCAGGACGACCTGCGTCTCGGGGTCGCCGAAGCGGGCGTTGAACTCGATGACCCGGACACCGCGGCCGGTGATCGCGAGGCCCGCGTAGAGCAGCCCGGAGAAGGGGGTGCCGCGGTGGCGCATCTCGTCGACGGTCGGCTGCAGGACGGTCTCCAGGACCTCCGCCACCAGCTTCGGGTCGGCCCAGGGCAGCGGCGAGTACGCGCCCATGCCGCCCGTGTTGGGGCCCTCGTCGCCGTCGAGCGCGCGCTTGAAGTCCTGGGCGGGCTGGAGCGGGACGACGCTCACGCCGTCGGTGATCGCGAAGAGGGAGACCTCCGGGCCGTCGAGGAACTCCTCGATGACGACGCGTTCGCAGCCGGCCGCGTGCGCCGCGGCGGCCTCCAGGTCGTCGGTGACGACGACGCCCTTGCCGGCGGCCAGCCCGTCGTCCTTGACGACATAGGGCGCGCCGAAGGCGTCGAGGGCCGCGGCGACCTCCTCGGGGGTCGTGCAGACGTAGGAGCGCGCGGTCGGCACGCCGGCCGCCGCCATGACGTCCTTGGCGAACGCCTTGGAGCCCTCGAGCTGTGCGGCCTCCTTCGAGGGGCCGAACACCGGGATGCCCGCGTCGCGCACGGCGTCGGCGACCCCGGCGACCAGCGGCGCCTCCGGGCCGACGATGACCAGTTCGGCGCCGAGCTCGACGGCCAGCGCCGCCACGGCCTCGCCGTCCAGGGCGTCGACCTGGTGCAGCTCGGCGGCCTCGGCGATGCCGGCGTTGCCGGGCGCGCAGTGCAGCGCGGTGACGGCGGGGTCGAGGGACAGTGAGCGGCACAGGGCGTGTTCGCGGGCGCCGCTGCCGATGACGAGGACGTTCACGGGGGTCAGCCTAACGGGCGGGGGCGTGGACGCCTTGTGCGGGCTTCCGAAAGCACGGGGACGGGGATGTCGTGCGTTCCTCCAAGCGGCGGGCGCGGGGCCGCCGCCGGGGAGGGGCACCGTCGAGCGTCGGCTGCGCCCCTACTCGTTGGTGAACTCCTCCACCACCGTCGCCCCGAGCTCGCGCACGATCAGTTCGTACCCGGAGAGGGCCGACTCGTTGAGGTCGGGGTCGTCGTCCTCCGGGGTGTCGTCCTCGGGGGCCACCGGTTCGGGGGCGGGCGGTCCGGGCGGTGCCGGGGCGGGCGCCGCGTGGGCGTGGGCCGACGCCGATGTCGACGGCGGCCCGTGCTGGGCGGGGGCACCGCCCGACGGGGCCGCCGGACCGCCGCCCCCGCCGTAGCCACCGCCGGGGCTGTGGTGTCCCCCGGGGCTGCCGTAGCCGCCGGGCGCACCGCCTCCGCCGCCACCGAAGCCGCCGGCCGGCGGGGGCCCCGAGCCGCCGGACGGGTCGACGACCGCGTCGATCTTCCACTGCACGCTGAACTGCTCGGCCAGCGCCTGCCGCAGCACGTCCTCGCTGCCGCTGCTCGTGAAGTTGTCGCGGGCGCCGGAGTTCACGAAGCCCAACTGGAGGGTCGTGCCGTCGAAGCCCGCCACGTGGGCGTTCTGGCTGAGCAGGATCCAGGTGAAGCGACGGCGGTTCTTGACCGCCTCGAGGATGTTCGGCCAGAGCGCGCGCGGGTCGAGGCCGCCGGAAGGGGGCGCGTACGCGCCGGGCCCGGGAGCGGGGGCCGCTGCCGGAGTGGGGGCCGGGGGACCGGCCGAGGCGGCGGGAGCGGGGGCCGGGGCCGCCGGAGGCCTGCCGCCGCCGCCCGCGGGCGCGGCCGTGGGCCAGCCGCCGGGGCGGCGTCCGCTGCCCGCCGCGGTGGCCGTGGGCCAGGCGCCGGGGGCGGGCTGGGCAGGCGCCGGCGGGCCCGCGGCCGGCGGCTCCTCCACCGGCGGGGCGGAGGCCGCCGCGGGAGCGGGAGCCGGGGCGTGGTGGACCGGGGCGGCCGCGGGCGGGGCGGCCTGTGGCTGGGCGACGGCCGCGGGCGCGGCGGGCGCGGCGGGCGCGGCCGGCCGGTCCGGCGCCTGCCCCGGGACGGGTCCCTGACCCGGCCCCGGACCCCGCACCGCTGCGCGGGCCGCCGCCGCCCCGCCGCCGGGCGGGATCGGCGCTCCCCCGGCCATGGGGGCGCCGCCGTGCGCCTCGGGCCCCGGCACGTACCCCATCGCCGGCATCGCCGGCATCGCGGGCGCGCCCTGCACCGCGCCGCCCGGCGAGAAGTTCACGCCACGCTCGATGCGGTCGAGGCGGGCCATCACGGAGCGTTCGTCGCCGTAGGCGGCGGGCAGCATCACGCGCGCGCAGATCAGCTCGAGCTGGAGACGGGGCGAGGTGGCGCCCCGCATCTCGGTCAGCCCCTCGTTGACGAGGTCGGCGGCGCGGCTCAGCTCCGCGGCGCCGAAGACCCCGGCCTGGGCCTGCATCCGCTCGATCACGTCGGCGGGGGCGTCGATGAGCCCCTTGTCCGCCGCGTCCGGCACGGCGGCGAGGATGACGAGGTCCCGGAGCCGCTCCAGCAGGTCGGCGACGAAGCGGCGGGGGTCGTTGCCCCCCTCGATGATCCGGTCGACCACCTCGAAGGCGGCGGCGCCGTCACCGGTCGCGAAGGCCTCGACGACGGAGTCGAGCAGCGAGCTGTCCGTGTAGCCGAGCAGGGAGGTGGCCATGGCGTACGTCACACCCGCGTCGCTCGCGCCTGCGAGCAGCTGGTCCATGACGGACATGGAGTCACGCACGGAACCCGCGCCGGAGCGCACGACGAGCGGCAGCACACCCTCCTCGACGGGGATGCCCTCCTGCCCGCAGACCTCGCCGAGGTAGTCCCGCAGGGTGCCCGGCGGCACGAGCCGGAACGGGTAGTGGTGGGTCCGCGACCGGATGGTCCCGATGACCTTCTCGGGCTCGGTGGTCGCGAAGATGAACTTCAGATGCTCCGGCGGCTCCTCGACGACCTTGAGCAGGGCGTTGAAGCCGGCCGGCGTGACCATGTGGGCCTCGTCGATGATGTAGATCTTGTAGCGACTGCGGGCGGGCCCGAAGAAGGCCTTCTCGCGCAGGTCACGGGCGTCGTCCACACCGCCGTGCGAAGCCGCGTCGATCTCGATGACGTCGATGGACCCCGGGCCGTTCCTGGCGAGGTCCTTGCACGACTCGCACTCCCCGCACGGGGTCGGCGTGGGCCCCTGCTCGCAGTTCAGGCACCTGGCCAGGATCCGCGCGCTGGTGGTCTTCCCGCACCCACGCGGCCCGCTGAACAGGTACGCGTGATTGACCCGGTTGTTCCGCAGCGCCTGCTGCAACGGGCTGGTGACATGCTCCTGCCCGATGACCTCGGCGAACGACTCCGGGCGATAGCGGCGGTACAGCGCGAGAGACGACACGCATACGAGGTTATAGGCGACCGCTGACATCGGGTCCCGCGCGCGGATCCGGGCTCCGGCCCCCGCCGCGAACGCAAGCGCCCCCCACGCACCCGCCAGAGCCGACCTACCCTTGCTGCCTTCCGGCCCTGGGGGAGTTCAGTCAGATAGCGCCGCGTGAGGGGCTGCGCACAGGCTACAGGATCCGAGCGGGGGGAACGAGTTCGCGAGCACTCCTCAACGTCTTGTATTGTTTGCCGCGGAGGATTCGCCTAGTGGCCTAGGGCGCACGCTTGGAAAGCGTGTTGGGGGCAACCCCTCACGAGTTCGAATCTCGTATCCTCCGCCAGTGCCTCACCGGGCACGAAGTCGAAGGGCCCCACCGTTCGCGGTGGGGCCCTTCGACGTTGACCACCCCGCCCTCCGCTCCGGCGCCGTCACGGACCCGCCTGCCGTCGTGAAGCCTTCCGGGCCTCGCGACCAACTGGGGCGAAGCCGCTTCCGAAGGTAACGGTCTGTGGTGGGGTCCGCCGGGCGCTTCCTCCGGGGCACCGGCTAATCCCCAGGTCAGGGGCGCGCGGCAGCCCACGGTCCGGCCGAGGGGATCATCGCCGTCCGGGTCTGTGACGAACGGCGGAGAAAGAGGGCCGCTACGAGTGGCCCGTGCAGGCCCATACTGGAGGCAATGACAAAGCCATCGGCACCGAAGCGTTACTTGCCCACCAGTCCCTTCAAGGCCCCGGCCGCGCCGTCTCCCAAGCACTTCGAGGTGGGCGACCAGGTCACGCACGACATGTACGGCCTCGGCCGTGTGATCGGCATCGAGGACGGAATCGCGGCACTCGTGGATTTCGGTTCTGCGCAAATGCGGATCCTGAGCCCGTACACGAAGATGAGCAAGCTGTAGGACCGCTGTGCCCGGTCACGGCACGCCAGGTCCGTTCGCGGCCCTGTAACGAATGGGAGACCTCTCATCGAACCGACCTCGCTGTTCTCCGCTCCGGAAGGGGCGACTCGCTATGCCACCGCGGCATCGCCGCCTCCGGCGACCAACCCCTTCCAGGCCCCGGACTTCGGGGAGGACGAGATCTTCCTGATCGAGGATGCGCAGGCACCCCTCTCGGGCACGGGCGGGGCTCGACGCCAGGCGAGCTAGCCCCGGCCGGTGCCGGTCGCCCCGCAGCCGGCGGCCACGCACCGACCCGGTACCGCGCATGCCGAAGGGCCCCACCGTTCGCTGTGGGGCCCTTCGACATGTGCGGAGCCGGCGGTCAGCGGGCCCCTTCGGCGAGCAGCGTCAGCTCGTCGAGGAACGCCTTCGCCAGCAGTCCGGCGTCCTGACTGCCCGAGTTGGTGGCGACGCTCAGCGTGTGGCCCTCGGCGCAGCCGCCCAGCGCGAAGGTGGCCGTGTCGGCCGGGGGCACCATGGGGACGATCGTGAGGTGCCGCAGCGGTCGTCCGGCGAGCGTCCGGCCCTGCTCGCGCAGGTGGACGTAGGAGCAGGCGGCCGGTGCGTAGGCGGGCGCGAAGATCTTCCCGCCGGCCAGTGCCAGGGTCGCCCCGGGGACCGCGGCGAGCGTGCCCTCGACCAGTTTCTCGGCGGTGCGGCGGGGCCGGGTCACGGTGGTCAGCAGGCCGGCGCAGGCGGTCAGGCGGGCCGCCGGGTCACCGAGGTCCACCGGCGCGGGGACGCGGACGTTGGCGAACGCGTTGCCGAGGAATTCACCGCAGTCGTCCGGCCGTTCGTCGACCGGGACCGACAGCCACACCTGCCGGGCAGCCGGGTCCCGGTCCCCGCCGCCGGCGGCGGGGGCCGCGGCGGAACCGGCGTCCGAGGCCGCCAGGCGGGCGCGCAGGACCCCGGAGACCGTCGCCAGGAACACCTCGTTGGTGGTCGCCGGGCGGGCGGAGCCGTCTCCGGCCGGGGAACCGGCCCCCCGCGCGGCCCGCAGGACGTCGGCGCGCAGCCGCACGACGGTGTACGCGGGCTCCCGCGCGCCCCGGTGCGGCAGCGGCACCGCGCGGCCCGTGGTCAGCAGGCCAGGCGGGCCGCCCCCCGTCGGGCCGGGACGGACCGTGCGGCGCCGGGGGCCGGGCACCGCGAGGGACGCGGCGCCGTCCAGCGGCCGGCCGTCGTCGAGCAGGGCGCGCAGCAGGGTCGTCAGGGAACGGCCGTCGAGAAGGCTGTGGTGCATCCGGAACAGCAGCGAGAACTCCCCCTCCGTCGCCCCGCGCAGCAGATGCAGGCTCCATGGCGGCCGGTCGGCGGGGAACGGGGTGTGGAACCACTGCCGGACCGCGTCCCGGAGGGTGAGGTCCGCGCTGTCGACCTGCTGGGCCAGGTCGTGGCCGTCCCGCCGCGCCCAGCGGTGCCGGCCGGTCCACCAGGCCAGGCCCGGCCGTGCGCCGCCGGGGGCGACCAGCGTCTGGGTGAGCCGGGGCAGCGCCTTCCAGCGTTCCTCCACCAGCGCCCGCAGCTCGTCCAGGGCCGGTGGGGCGCCCGCGAGATCCAGGGCGATCCCGGCGTTGGGCGGGCCGAACGGCCAGCGGGCCATCCCCTCTTCCATCAAGGGCAGATGCGATCCGGGCATGAGACTGCTCCTGTCGTGGGCCGTCCGTGTCGTGGGCCGGTCCTGTCGTGGGCCGGCTGCTGGCGGACGACGTCCTGTACCCCCAACGGCCGATCGGACCGGCGGTCACGTCCGCCGCGTCACCTGCCGCCGCGCCGGGTACCTCTCCGGGGTTCCGCAGGTGTCAACGCGCTGCCGTGGAGGCTCCCTGATGGGGTGACACTGCCGCAGGTTTGCGGTCGGGAGCGGTGTCCGTGCGCCTTTAATCGGGACTCCGCGTCCGCCGTTCGGGCGCCCCGTTCCCGAATCCCCCGCCCCGGCTCCGTGCCGGACAGGAGTTGTGTGTCGTGCCTGGTACTCATCCGAATCCCGCGCACATCGCCGTGTTCAACGTCCCGATGCACGGGCACGTGAACCCGACCCTGGGGGTCGTCGAGGAGCTCGTCCGACGGGGGCACCGGGTCAGTTACGCCGTCACCGAGGACTTCATGCACCAGGTGAAGGCGGCCGGGGCCGAGCCCGTGCTCTACCCCGACGCGGGGGACGGCTCGGACGCGCCGGAGGACATGGGCGAGGGGTTCGCCCGGGTCGTCGAGGTGGCGCTGGCGGCCCTGCCCGCTCTGACCCGGGCGTTCGGCAAGGACCGCCCGGACCTGGTGCTGTGCGACATCTACGCCTTCGCGGGCCTGCTGCTGGGGGCGCGGTGGCAGGTGCCGACCGTCGTGGCGTCGCCCACCCATCTCGCCTACGACGGCATCGTCCCCGAGTTCTTCGGCGTTCCCGGCCTCCCGCAGCTGCCGGGCTTCGGGCGGCTGGCGGCCGCCTTCGCCGACCAGGGGATCGACACCGCGCGGATCCTGGACCTCGTACGGCCCGAGCACGCCGTCGCGTTCTTCCCCCGGTCCTTCCAGCGCAGGGCGGACACGGTCGCGGCCCGGACCGTCGCCTACGTCGGGCCGGCGCTCGGGGACCGCTCCTACCAGGGGTCCTGGCAGCCGCCGCGGCCGGACGTGCCCGTCCTGCTGGTCTCGCTGGGCTCCCAGTTCACCCGGCGGCCGGAGTTCTACCGGTCCTGCGTGCAGGCGTTCGCCGAGCTGCCCTGGCACGTGGTCATGTCCGTCGGCGCCGTCCCGCCGGACGGGCTGGGGCCGCTGCCGGACAACGTCGAGGTCCATCCCCACGTGCCCCAGCTGGCCGTGCTCGCGCACGCGGACGCCTTCGTCACCCACGCCGGGATGGGCGGCACGATGGAGGCCCTGCACTACGGCGTCCCGTTGGTGGCCGTCCCGCAGATGGCCGAGCAGCGGGTCAACGCCGACCGGATCGAACGCCTCCGGCTGGGCGTCCACCTGCCGCGCGAGAGCGTCACCCCCGAAGCGCTGCGCGAGGCCGTCCTGAGGGTCTCGTCCGACCGGGACATCCGCGCGGGCGTGTCCGCCATGCGCCGGGAGATCGCGGCGGCCGGCGGGGCGGGAGCCGCGGCCGACCTGATCGAGCGGGCCCTGTAGACCCGCAGGCCCCGCAGCCCCGGCACCGGCACCGGTACCGCGTACCGGCGGGAGGCCGGGCCCCTGTTCCGCTGTTCCGAGGAGTGACACCTTGACCCTGACCCACGCCCTGGCGTCCGACATCCGCCTGACCGACACCGCGCGCACGCCCCCCGAGGCGCCGGACTGCCGACCGCACCTCTATCTCCGCCAGGTACGCATGAGCGACCTGGACTCCATGAACCACGTGAACAACGTCCGGCTGCTGGAGATGATCCAGGACGCCCACATCGACATGTTCTACCTGCGTCCCGGACTGCCCGGGCAGGAGATCCGCCCGAGGTTCGTCTACGCACGCCACGAGCTCGACTACACGCAACCCCTCGTCCTGCAGCCGGAGCCGGTCACCATCACCACGACCATCGGCGACCTGCGCCGCTCGACCTTCCGCGTGACCAGCCGCGTCACCCGCGACGCCCAGGTGTTCTGCACCTGTGTGAGCACGGCCGTCGCCTACGATCCGGACGCCCGGTGCTCCCGCCGGCTGGAGGAGGAGGAACGTGCCCTCGCGGCCCGGCACGCCACTCCCGACCCGGCGCGCTGACCGGCCGTCCCCGCCGGGGACGGCCCGCGGCCCGGCCGGCTCAGCGCACGATCTCCACCGGCTTCGACTCGCTCACCTGGTCGGTCTCCGACACCCGTACCGTCACCTTCATCTCCCAGGCGCCGGGCAGCGGCAGGTTGACCGCGTCGGCGGCCCAGTAGCCGCCCCGGTCGGTGACCTTGGCGTCGAGCGGGCCGATGTCCTGGCCGGGCAGGCTGAAGGAGACCCGCAGCTCGGGAATGCTGACGAAGCCGCCGTCGGGGCCGTAGACCACCGCCTGGAGGCCGTTGTCGCCGACCCGGCCCGGATCGAGGGTGACCTGGACCTTGCCGCTGACGCCGCGGACACCGGGGTCCCCGGAGCCGATGGTGAAGGGGATGTCGGTCACCGACGCCACGGGCAGCCCGGCGGACTGTTCCGCCGTCGCCGCCTCGGCCGCCGCCCGGCCCGGCAGGGTGCCCGTCAGGACGGTCGTGAAGACGAGGACGACGACGGAGACGACGACCTCGGCCAGCACCGAGCGGCGCAGCGCCCGGCGCTGGGCGTCCTCGGCCGGGGTGAGGGCCGCGCCGGCCGGGGGCCGGGGCTTCCCGGGGGCCGCCCGGCCGTCCACCGGAGCGTCGCCCGTGCCGTCCGCCCGGCCTTCCACCCGGCTCTCCGCCCGGCCTTCCACCCGGCTCTCCGCCGTGCCGTCCGCCCGGCCGCCCACCGGCTCCGGAACCCGCGTCTCCCGCGCCTCCCTCTCCCCCGTCTCCGCGGGTGCCTCCACCGTCACGTTCCTCGCCGTCCTTTCCCTTGTCACCGTCCGCCGTGAGCGGGCCCCCGCCAGCAGCAGCAGCGTCACCGCGGCCAGCTTGGCCAGCAGGACCCGCCCATAGGTGGTGTCCGTCAGCGCGGAGACCGAGCCGAGGCCCCGCCAGGACTGGTAGACGCCCGTCACGACGAGGACGGTCACCGCGAGACCCACCAGCTGCGAGAAGCGGCCGACCACGCGCGACGGGACGGACGCGCGGTGGAACAGGGTGAGCAGGGCCGCCAGACCGCCCAGCCAGACCGCCATCGCCAGCAGGTGCAGCACCGTGGACGTCATCGCCGCCGGGACCTGGATACCGGCCGACGCGTGTTCGGCGGCCGCCCAGGTCAGGGCCAGGCCGACGGCCAGCGCGGCGCCGGTCGACAGGGCCGCGCGGGACGGCTGCCTCCCCTCCCGCAGGGCCTTGCGCTGCCACAGCAGAAAGGCCGCGGCCGCCGCGAGCAGCCCGAGGCGTGCCACCAGGGCCAGGCCCGGCCGGGTGCCCAGCGTGCGGGCCAGCCCCGACGGATCCAGGGCCTGCGCGGGCCCCGCGCCGGTCTCGTAGGGGCCGCGGAGCAGCAGCAGGAACACCGTCGACCCCACGAGCCCCCACCAGCCGGCCAGCAGCAGCCCGCGCAGCGGCCGGACGTCCGGCGGACGGCAGACGGCGACGAGGGCGGCCGTGCCGATGAGGAGCGCCGCGGCCAGATAGGCGGCGTAGCGGCCTATGTTGAAGAGGCCGCCGGTGGCCGGGTTCTCCACGGAGGTGCCGGGCAGGGCCGGCGGGGTCGCGGACGGTGTGCCCACGGAGAAGGTGAAGGCGCCGGCGATCGGATGGCTGTCCGCCGAGACCACGCGCCAGGCCACCGTGAACGTGCCGGTTCCGAGCCCCGAGGGGAGCTTGATCCGCGCGGTGTCGGCGCGCCCGTCCGCGTGCCGCGCCTCGCCCGTGTCGACCCGCCGGTTGTCGGGGTCGAAGACGCGGAAGGAGTCGTCGAGCAGTCCTACGGACTCGGTGAAGGTGAGGGTGATGGAGCGGGGAGCCGTCTTGACGACGCTTCCGTCAGCGGGGTCGGCCCCGCGGAGGGCCGCGTGCGCGGAGGCCGGGCCGCCGCCGAGGACGAGCAGGACCAGCACGGCGCCCAGCAGCACCAGCCCTTGAAGCCTCCGCCGGCCGCCGCCGTGTCCCCCGCCGCGGGATCGCCCACCACCGTGTCGTCCGCCATCTCGCCCTTCGCTCACGTCACCGCTCCGCCTTGCCTGGGACTCGAGACTCGTGTGCTCGGGGATACGTACGCATGCACGGGACGTCCGGTTCACCACGACGGCCGCGCCGACGCCCCGCCGTCCACCACCAGGTCGTGGCCGGTGATCCAGGACGCGAGCGGCGAGGCCAGGAAGACGCAGGCGTCGCCGACGTCCTCGGGGCGGCCCAGGCGGCCGACCGCGACCGCCGACCGCCACCGCCGCACTCCCTCGGGCCATGCCTCGGCCAGCCCCTCCCGGTCGATCAGCCCGGGCGAGACGGTGTTCACGCGGATGCCGTACGGCCCGTACTCCTGGGCCGCCGCCCGCGCGTGCACCACGACGGCCGCCTTGGAGGCGGCGTAGTGCGCGTGCCCCGGAGCGGGTCTCGCCGCTTCCACGGAGGCGATGTGGGTGACGCTGCCCCCTCGCTCCCGCATCACCTCGGCCGCCGCCCGCGTGCAGGCGAACACGCTGGTCAGGTTGGTGTCCACGACCGCGCGCCAGTCGGCCGCCGACATCGTGGGCAGGTCCCGCACCGGCTGTACGCCCGCGTTGTTCACCAGCGCGTCGAGGCGCCCGCCGCCCCACTCGGCGGCCTGCGCCACCACCGCGCGGCACTCGTCCTCGACCGTCAGGTCGGCCCCGGCCAGGACGACGGCCCGCGCGCCGGCCTCGTCGGCGATCCTCCCGGCGAGGGCGTGGGCCGCCCCGGTCCCCGTGCGGCAGTGCAGCGCCACCGCCGCGCCCTCCTGGGCGAACCGCAGCGCGATGCCGCGCCCGATGCCGCCGCCCGCACCCGTGATCAGGGCCACCCGGCCCGCCAGCAACGTCATGGACGGCACAGGTCCGCGATGAGGGCGGCCCGGTCCGGATGCCGCGCCGTGAGGTCGGCCGCGTCGCCGTGTTCGTAGTCCCCGTAGGTGAAGCCGGGGGCCATCGTGCAGCCGAAGAAGGTCCAGGCGCCCCCGGCGGCCACCCGCGCGCCCATCCAGGTGCCCGCGGGCACGGTGAGCTGCGGCTGCTGCCCGCCGAGGACGTCCGGGCCGAGCACCTCCGTACGGGAGGCGCCGTCGGGGGCGAGCAGCAGCAGCGTGAGCGGGTCGCCGAGGTAGAAGTGCCAGACCTCGTCGGTGGGCAGGCGGTGCAGGGCCGAGAAGTCGTCGGCGGTGAGCAGCGCGACGATCGCGGATCCGGCGGGGCGGCCGTCCAGCCCCTCCGGTCCCGCCCAGGTACGGCGGAACAGGCCTCCCTCGCGGGGGATGGGCTCCAGGCCGTAGTGCGCGACGAGGTCTTCGGGGGTGAGCGGTGAGGTCACCCGGGGAACGCTACCTCCCGGCGCAGGAAAGCCAGTTGCGCCTTCTTCTCCGGCAGGTACACGTCCGGCAGGTCGATCTCCGGCAGGGTGACGACCGGACCCGGTTCGAAGCCCTGCCGGAGGAAGCGGGCGACCGCCTTCTCGTTGCGCACGTCGGGGTCCACCACGACCCGCGACCGCCCCAGGCCGACCAGGACGTACGAGGCGAACGCCCCCATCAGCGCCGCCGACCAGCCCGGCCGCGCCCCGCGCCCGCCGGGCGGTGCGATGAGCACATGGACGCCGATGTCCCCGGGCTCGACCGGGTAGCACGCGCCGACCCGGTCCTCGGTCGGCTCGTAGGTCTGGAGGAGGGCGACCGGTTCTCCGTCCAGCTCGGTCAGGAAGGCGTGATGGGTGTCGAGGCCGGCCAGATGGGCGTAGATCTCGGCGACCTGGTCCCGTGTCAGGCCGTTCATGCCCCAGAACGCGGCCCGCTCCTCGTTCACCCAGCCGTGGACGACGTCCGCGTCGCCCTCGGCGTCGAGCGGCCGGATGCCGAGGGTCCCGAACCCGTCGGCCACCTGCTCGTGCACATAGGCGTTCCGGACGTGCCGGGCGTCCTGGCGGTCACTCATCGTCGCTCTCCTTCGTCAGCAGTGCCCAGTCGGTGACGACCGGGGCCAGTTCGCCCCGGAGCCACAGGGGGAGCTGGTCGTGGTGGTGGGGATGGTCGGGCAGGCCGGACGCGCCGAACGGGACGACCCACAGACTGTCCTCGCGGCGGGCCAGGTCCCACACGTAACGGGCGGCCGGGCCCCGCGCGGCGAGGTCGGTCCAGCCGGGCACGGCCGAGGTGCACAGCACGCAGTCGTGGTCGCCGGCGAGGGCCGGGGCCTGCCGCCCGGGGTCGGGCAGCGCCTGCCAGGGCGCCAGGCGGTGGGTGTCGCCCCAGCGGGCGGCGGGCAGGCCGGCGACCTCTTCGACGGCCTCCCGCACGAGCGCCGCCCGGTCGACGCCGTACAGCTCCTCGGCGCGCAGGAGGTGTTCGAGGGCGAAGCCGATGCGCGGGAGGAGGGCCAGCCAGGGGAGGAAGACCTCCGGGTAGGCGGGCGGCGTCGTGAGGGCCGCGAAGGCCGGGTGGGCGGAGAGTCGCCGGACCAGGGCGCCGCGGACGGCCGCGAACCGTGCCGCGTCCTGGCTGTCGGCGTCCATCCGGCGGTCCCAGCGCAGCAGCCGGTCGCGCAGCGCGGCGGCCGGGCCGCTCAGGCCGTCGAGGGCGGCCAGCCGGTCCAGCAGCGGCGCGGCGGAGCCCAGGTGGGTGTCCGTGTGGATGGCCGGCATGTCGGAGGCCGACCAGCGCCGGCGTTCCCCGAGCAGCGCCCGGATGCGGTCGGCGCGGTGCCGCGGGGCGAACTCGACGCCCAGCGGCGCGGCGGGGCCCCGCTGGTTGGCCATCACCGCGACGCCGTCGGTCAGTCCCGCGCGGGGCATCTCCCGCCAGCCGGTCCACTCGTGGCCGGGTTCCCAGGCGGGCACCAGCCGGGTGCCGTTCACCTCGGCGCGCAGCGGCACCCGGCCCGCGACCCGGTGCAGCAGGCCGCCCTCGGTGTCGGCTGCCTGGACGACGTTGACGGGCTCGACCCAGAGGTCGACGGCACGGTCCACGTCGGCGACCCGGCGGGCCCGCAGCAGCGGGAGGAGCGCCCCGAAGCCCAGGTCGGCGGTGACGCGGGGCGGGTGGCGCAGGCTCAGGGCGAGCGGGGTGCCGTCGTCGAGGCCTTCCGGGCCGCCCGCGATCACCGGGCCCCGCTCGGTCTCCAGCACCTCCACCTCGACGGTCTCCTCGCCCGCCACCCGTACGAGTTCGGTGTGCCGGGCGACCCGCCGCCAGGCGCCGTCCGGGCCGAGCGCCTCGACGCCCGCGCCGGTGCGGCGCAGCCGTTCGCGATAGAGGTCCTGGTAGTCGGCCATGGCGTTGGTGATGGCCCAGGCGACCGTGCCGGTGTGGCCGAAGTGGGCGATGCCGGGGACGCCGGGGACGGCGAGCCCGACGACGTCGAACTCGTCGCAGGCCAGGCGGATCTGCTGGTAGACGCCGGGGTCCTCGATGAAGCGGTGCGGGTCGCCGGCGATGACCGCCTGTCCGGTGACCGTCCGCGCCCCGTCCACCAGCCAGCCGTTGCTGCCGGAGGTGCCGGGTCCGTCGGTCGCGAACAGGGCGACCGCCTCCGGGCCGAGGTGCCGGGCGGCCTCCTCGCGCCACAGCTTGGCGGGGAACCCGGCGAACAGGATGTGCGTGGCCAGCCAGACGGCGAGCGGGGTCCAGGGTTCCCAGCGGCCGGGCGCGAGGCCGACCCGGGTGAACTCGGGGGCTGCGCAGGCGGCCAGGCCCTCGTTGACGCCGTCGACGTAGGCCCGGACCCAGTCGGCCGTCTCCGGGTCCCGTGCCGCGAGCTCGTCGAAGCAGCGTCTCGCCGTGTCGTCGAGGCGGGCGCGGCGCACGAAGCGGTCCCAGGGGAGGGCCTCGGAGCCGAGGAAGGACGCCGAAGTGCCGCGCGCCCGGTGCCGTTCGACCTCCAGTTGCCAGGCGCGGTCGCGGGCGGTGACCGATCCCTGGAGGCGGGCGAGGGCGCGGGCGCTGTCGGCGCGCAGATGCGGAACGCCCCAGGCGTCGCGGTAGATCTCGGTGGTCACCCTCGGGCCCCTTTGTGCTTTAGGTTAGCCTTGCCTAAGTAGATTGTGCGGAAATCGTACGCGAGGGGTGGAGAAGCCATGGCGCAGGGGCGGGGCTGGGAGGGCACGGTCCTCAGACTGATGCGCGCGAAGGACTTCACGCTCACGGTCACGGGGGCGGAGGAGGTCACCGCCGACTACCGGCGGCTGCGCCTGACGGACGGCGGGCTGCTGGCCGCCACCGGCGTCCACCCGACGATGTGGATCCGGCTGTGGTTCGAGAACGCGGGCCGGCCGCACCAGCGGGCCTACACCCTGGTCGACCCCGACCCGGCGGCCGGCGTCTTCGCCCTGGAGTTCGCGCTGCACGAGGGCGCGGCCGGCGACTGGGCGCGGGCGGCACGGCCCGGCGACACCGTCGAGGCGACCGTCCAGGGCACCGGCTTCGCACCGCCCGCCCCGGCCCCCTCGCACGTCCTCGTGATCGGCGACCCGGCCTCCCTGCCCGCCATCAACTCCCTGCTCGGCGACGGCGAGGGGGCGCTCGGCTCCGCCCCGGCGACCGTCTGGTTCGAGGGCTCGCCCGACGGCCCTGACGGCCTCCCCTTCCGGACCGACCCCGCACGCCACGAGATACGGCACGTGCCCCGGGTGGACTCGGGCGCCCACCTCGTCGAGCGGGTGAAGGCCGAACTGCCCGCCCTGCTGACGGCCGGCCCCGACCCGTACGTCTGGATCGCCTGCGACACCCGCACCACCAGGACGCTGGCGACCCACCTGCGCAAGGAGCTGGGCGTCCCCAAGGAGCGGCTGCACGCGCTGGGGTACTGGCGCGCGAGCTGACGAGCCAGGCGGGATCATCGACGCATGGACGTCACCCTTCACCTCTCCCAGGACCCCGAGGCCGACGAGCTCCTCGGGCGGTCGCCGCTCGCCGCGCTGGTCGGGATGCTGCTGGACCAGCAGGTTCCGATGGAGTGGGCGTTCAAGGGACCCCGCACGATCGCCGACCGGCTCGGCGCCGACGACCTGGACGCGCACGACATCGCCGCCCAGGACCCGGAGGCCTTCGCCGCACTGCTCTCCGAGAAGCCGGCCGTGCACCGCTACCCCGGCTCCATGGCCAAGCGCGTCCAGCAGCTCTGCCAGTACCTCGTCGAGCACTACGACGGGGACGCCGGCGCCGTCTGGAAAAACGTGGACAGCGGCAAGGAACTCCTCCGGCGGCTCCAGGAACTGCCCGGCTTCGGCAGGCAGAAGGCCCAGATCTTCCTCGCGCTGCTGGGCAAGCAGCTCGGTGTGCGGCCCACCGGCTGGCGGGAGGCGGCCGGCGCCTACGGCGAGCCGAAGTCCTTCCGGTCCGTCGCCGACATCACCGGCCCGGAGTCGCTGACGAAGGTCCGGGCGCACAAGCAGGAGATGAAGGCCGCGGCCAAGGCGGAGAAAGCCGAGAAGGCGAGGAAGGCGGACGGGACCGCCGGGCGGTAGCGAGGAAGGCGGACGGGACCACCGGGCGGCAGCGGGTAAGTCGGGTGGCCCGCCCGGGTGGCGGGCCACCGCCGCCCGGTCTCAGCTGGGGACATGACCGAGCCACCGACCGGCTCCTCCTGGGGCCCGGAGTACGACGACCGCAAGGTCCACAGCCGGCGCCCCGCGCGCGAGCAGCGGTACGACCACGAGCCCGAGCCGCCCTTCGAGGGCCCCCTGCACGCCCTCTCCCGCGCCGCCTGGCAGATCGTGCTGCTCACCGGCGTCGCCTCCCTGATCCTCGGCGTCCTGGTGCTGGTCTGGCCGGGCGCCTCGCTCTTCGCCGCCGGCATCCTCTTCGGCCTCTACCTGGTGATCAGCGGGATCTTCCAGCTGGCGTCCGCCTTCGGCACCCACAGGGCCACCTCGCTGCGCGTCCTCGCCTTCCTCAGCGGCGCCCTGTCGCTCGTGCTGGGCCTGTTCTGCTTCCGCGGCCCGATGCAGTCGACCCTGCTGCTCGCGCTGTGGATCGGCATCGGGTGGCTGATCCGGGGCGTCACCCAGATCCTGGCCGCCGCCCACGACAGCACCATGCCCGCCCGGGGCTGGCAGATCTTCCTCGGGATCGTCACCTTCGTCGCCGGGATCGTCCTGATCGACGCCCCCTTCGAGTCGGTCGGCGTCCTCACCCTCGTCGCCGGTGTCTGGCTGGTGGCCGTCGGCGCCGTCGAGATCGTCACCGCGCTGCGCATCCGGAGCCGGGCCCGCCAGGTGCCGCACACCGTGTGAGCCGGTTGTCGGCCGAACGGGCGGATCCGACCCCCGGCATGCTGAACCCGGGGCGTGTCGCGGGGAGATGACCTCTCATGAGCCCCGCAGCACGCCTCCCCCGCAGCCGCACCTGGCTGCGGACGCTCGTGCTGCTGCTCGCCCTGCTGGTGCCGGGCGCGGCCGCCGACGTCGCGGCGCCGCCCGTCGCCGCCGCCGAACTCGCCGAGTACGACGTCCTCGACACGGCGCTGCGGCCCGCCCCCTGCGCCCACCGCCCCGCCGCCCCGCTGCGCCCCGCGGTCCTCCCGGCCCCGGCGCCCGGCGTCCCCGCGGACCGGCCGCGCCCCGCGCCGCACCGGCCGTCGTACGCCCTGCACGCTCTGCGCACCGTGGTCCTGCGCTGCTGACGGACGCCGTTCCCAGGCCCGCCCGTACGGCGATCACGCTCACGCAAGGAACATGCGAGGGAAAGAGTCATGCCCACAGACCCGTATGCGATCCTGCGCGCCCTGCTGCGCGCCGAGGCCGCGCGCAGCACAGCGAAACCGCAGGTGAAGGAAGCGAAACCGCAGCAGTCCGCGGAGCATCGGGACCGCTGACCGGTCGGCGGAGGCGGGACTGCCGCCTCCGCCGGGCCGTACCGAAGAGCGAGCGGGTGATCCCGCGGCCGATCCGCGTGCCGCCGGACCGGGCCGGCGACCTGAAGACGGCACTGCCGACGACCTGCCCCCGGCCGAGCGCTCCCAGCCGGCCGCCGGTCCCCGTCCCCGGCGCCCCGCTCGTCCGTGTCGCCGTGCCCGCCTCGCCGGCCTCCATCCCCCGCGTCGCCCCCCTGCTTCGCGCCTCCCCGGCCTCCCGGACCTCCCGGGGCGGCTCCGGCCGCTCGGTCCGGCCGCTCGGCGGGACGGGCCGCCGGCTTCTCGCACACGGATCCTCTGTCCACAGCCTGTGCATACCGCTCGTGCTGCGGGGACTCCCGCCCCGCCCGGTGGAGAGCGGCGCCGCCGACCGGCCCCGTCAGCGACGCGGGGCCCGCGGCCAGGTCGCGGCCACCGGCAACGGGGCGCAGCCCCTTCCGGTCGCCGAGCCGGGCGAGGACGTCACCGGGTACGCCCCTCGCGCCTGCGTGACGAAGAACACGCCGACCCCTTTCGAGCGAATCAGCCGAGATGCGGCTGCCGGCCCCCCTCTTCCGCCGCCCGCCCGCACCCGGTCGCTCGCCTCCCCGGGCGCCGAGACCCCGGACAGATCGCCCTTGGCGTCGGCGAGGACACCGGCCCGCCCTGCGCCGAGAGCCGCTCGGCGATCAGCTGAAGCGTCCTGGTCCTCCCGGTGCCGGTCGCGCCCGTGACCCGTCGGCGCCTGTTCAGCGCGGGCTGGGGGGACAAGGGGTACGGACGGGCACCTCGGGCGGACACGCCCCGTCCCACAGCAGCGCACCCAGGGGGAGCGCGAGCCCCGCGAAGGCGTACCCGGCGCCGATGTCAGCGGCGCTCGTCGACCCACTCATCGACCGGCCCTCGTTCCGTTTTACCCCTGTTCATCACGTCTTTTCCAACGCCGCACTCCGTCTCCATGGCTGCGCCCGGAACGTCTGGACCGGTAGGCTTTCCGTGTGATCTTCAAGCGCATCGGAAACGGCCGGCCGTACCCCGACCACGGCCGGGAAAGCACCCGGCAGTGGGCGGACGTCGCGCCGCGCCCGGTCCGCCTCGATCAGCTGGTGACCACCAAGCAGCAGCTCGACCTGGAAACCCTGCTCGCGGAGGACTCCACGTTCTACGGCGACCTCTTCGCGCACGTCGTGAAGTGGCAGGGCGACCTGTACCTGGAGGACGGACTGCACCGCGCGGTGCGGGCGGCACTCCAGCAGCGGCAGGTCCTCCACGCGCGCGTGCTCGAGCTGGACTGACCCCCCGCCGAGCCCCCGGCCGGCGCCCCCGCCCCGACTCGGGCCGACCCTCCGGTTGACCCTTTCGGGTGCTTTCCCGCGCCCCGAGCAGTGTCAGATGATCGTTTATTCGTCACGGCCGCCCGGGCGCACTACGCTGCGCTCATGAGCATGCTGACTCCCCCCGGCATGGGCGGCAAGTACCGGATCACGGGGGACAAATACCCCCGCATGCGCCCCCACCGACGCCGCGGCAGGATGGTCGTGGTGGTCGTCGCCTGCGGCGCCGTGCTCGGCGTGGCCGGCTGGGGCACCCTCCAGCTCATCGACGTCTTCACGGGCGGCGGAGGGACGGCCACGGCCGCCGGGACCGGCTGCTCGACGAAGGCGACCAAGGCGAGCCCCGCGGCCTCCGCGTCCGCCGCCGCCCTCGCGTCCGGCACGGCGCCCAAGCCCGCGCAGATCACCGTGAACGTCTTCAACGCCACGACCCGCAGCGGTCTCGCGAAGACCACCGCGGACGAGCTGAGGAAACGTGGCTTCAAGATCGGCGAGGTGGGCAACGCCGACAAGCTGTACGACAAGAAGGTCACCGGCACCGGGATACTGCTCGGCCCCGCGGCCTCGCTGAACACCTCGCTGCCGGTGCTCGCCACCCAGCTCACCACCGCCGAACGCCGTACCGACGCCGCCCGCAAGGGCACGGCCGTCGACCTGATCATCGGCAACCAGTTCAAGGCGCTGACCAGCCCGACGGCCTCGGTCAAGGCACTGACGGCCCTGGCCGAGCCGCAGCCGACGGCGTCCACGAAGAAGGGCTGCTAGCAGCGGCCCTCCGCCGCCCTGCCGCCCACCGGTCGCCGCTTCTGACGCGACAGGCGCCTCGCCCCGCCGAGGCCGGTTCCGCCCCGCCGAGGCCGGTTCCGCCCCGCCGAGGCCGGTTCCGCCCCGCCGAGGCCGGTTCCGCCCCGCCGAGGCCGGTATCCGGCTCGGCGTCGGGCCGTCCGGGGCGGTTGCGCCGGTGCGGCCCGACGGGCTATTCGGCCGCGCCGTACAGCCGGTCGCCCGCGTCGCCCAGGCCCGGGACGATGTAACCCAGCTCGTTGAGGTGGTCGTCGACCGCCGCCGTGACGACGGTGACCGGGGTGCCCGCGAGCTCGCGCTCCATGAGCTCCACGCCCTCGGGGGCAGCGAGCAGCACCACGGCCGTCACGTCGTCGGCGCCGCGCCGGATCAGCTCGCGGATCGCGGCGACCAGGGTGCCGCCGGTGGCCAGCATCGGGTCCAGGACGTACACCTGGCGGCCGAGGAGGTTCTCCGGCATGCGCGTGGCGTACGTGGACGCCTCGAGCGTCTCCTCGTTGCGGATCATGCCCATGAAGCCGACCTCGGCGGTCGGCAGCAGCCGCATCATGCCGTCCAGCATGCCGAGGCCCGCACGCAGGATCGGCACGACCAGCGGGCGCGGGTGGGAGAGCTTCACGCCGGTGGTCGGGGAGACCGGCGTCTTGATGTCGACCTGCTCGGTGCGCACGTCACGCGTGGCCTCGTAGGCGAGCAGGGTGACCAGTTCGTCGGCCAGCCGGCGGAAGGTCGCGGAGTCCGTGCGCTGGTCGCGCAGCGTGGTGAGCTTGTGGGCGACCAGGGGGTGGTCGACGACGTGGAGACGCATGTCCACAACAGTAACCGGGCCGAACCCGCCCGGCGTCCCCACTCACGGTGAAGCTCTCCCCCTCGGCTTGGCCTCGGATTGGGCCGTTGGCTGGCGTCAAACCGCCCGTCGGAGGGAAAGTGGGTGACAGGTAAGGAGAAGGACCGGGGTACCCGAAGTGGTGTGCTGATGCCTGAGCTGCCCAACCTGCCCGACAACGACTCGCCGGAGAAGGCGCGGCCGGACGAGACCGACGCGGAACGCCGCAGGCGCCGCGCCCGGTTTCTGCGCGAGCTGGCCGAGGCCCGCGAACTGCGCGACCGGGTCCAGCCGCGACGCGCCAAGACCGCCCGCCTGCGCCACGCGATGCGCATGCGCACCTTCCGCTGGTAGCCGCGGCCGTACGGGACTTGGGGCATACGGGGAAGATCGCCACCGTCACGGGTGGCGCGTGGGGTGGGCGTGCGTGGCGGCACGGGAAAGCCGCGTACGATCCGCTGGTGGCGGCAACGAGAGCGCCGGTGAGCCACTCGACGGACGTCTCGTGTACGTGCTCATGGACGTACTCATGGGCGTGCGATCAAAACCACCGGACACAGGGAGCCGAAGACGTCCCCTGGACGCCTTGTTTCTGCCACGATTCCGAGTGGGTGGGGCTCGGAGCTGAGCTCTCTCCGCCCGCAACCTCCGCCGGGGGGACCCCCAACCGGCACGCCTAAGACCAGTGGGAGAGTCACGGTGTACTTCGCCGCACTGCTCGCGCGCACCGAAGACGGGTGGGAAGCGAGCGACACAGAGCTCGACGATGTGGAGACCCTGTCGGATCTCGCCGACCTGGCCCGGGAGGCCTCGCCCGACGACGACACGGTGCTCGTGCTGATCGAGCAGGAGGACTCCTGGTTCGGGGTCGTCCGCATCGACGGCGAGGAGGACCCTCGCATCTTCGTCTCCGACGCCGCCGCAGCCGCCCGCAGTTCGTACGGCGAGATCCTCCTCACCGACGAGCTGCTCGGAAGGGACCCGGGTGACGACGACGACCTGGACGCCCTCGACCTCGACGGCACCGAGGACGGTGAGAACGAGGACGAGGACGACGAGGACGAGGGTGCCGTCGCCACCGTGAACGGCAGCTCGGCCGAGGCCGTGCCGCACGGACCGGTCGGCGACGCCGGCATTCTCGACGACCTCGGCGTCGGCGAGAAGGAGCTGAGGTCGCTGTCCACGGACGCCGTCACCGAGATCGCCGACGCCCTGGGCGCCTCGGAGGTCCTGGAGACCGTCCGCTGACCGCACCGGGAGCGGCGCCGGATCCCGTACGCGACCGCTGGCGGGCCCCGATGCGGCTCGCCCTGGACGAGGCACGGCTGGCCGCCCGGGACGGAGACGTCCCGGTCGGCGCCGTCGTGCTGGCCCCGGACGGCACGACGGTGCTCGCCAGGGGCCACAACGAACGGGAGGCGGGCGGCGATCCGACGGCCCACGCGGAGGTGCTCGCCGTCCGGCGGGCGGCCGCAGCGCTGGGCGAGTGGCGGCTGACCGGCTGCACGCTCGTCGTGACCCTCGAACCGTGCACGATGTGCGCGGGCGCGCTCGTGCAGTCCCGGGTGGACCGCGTCGTCTACGGCGCCCGTGACGACAAGGGGGGCGCGGCCGGCTCCCTCTGGGACGTCGTCCGCGACCGACGGCTCAACCACCGCCCCGAGGTCGTCGAAGGCGTCCTCGCCGAGGAATGCGCGGGGCTCCTCACCGAGTTCTTCCGCGACCGCTGAGCTCCCCCCGGATACCGATTTCAAACCGGGGCCCGCCTTGCTGTAAGGTCTCCCTCGGTAGCGTGTCCGAGCGGCCGAAGGAGCTCGCCTCGAAAGCGAGTGTGGCGCAAGTCACCGAGGGTTCAAATCCCTCCGCTACCGCTTCTGTGCGAAGGGTCCGGCTCGGCGAGTCGGGCCCTTCGTCGCGTCTCCGGTCGTCGTGTCTCCGGGCTCTCGCGCGGCTCGGGCCGCTTGCCCACGTACACCCAGGCGAGGCCGCCGACGACCGGGGCGCTGAGCATGAAGAGCAGCCAGAGCGGCTTCGGCACGTACCGGACGCGCTCCCCGGCGGTACGGACGCAGTCGAGCAACGCCGCCGCGCACAGCACCGTCACCAGGACCATCGGGACGACGGCCAGCGGATCGAGCAGTCCCAGCATTCCCCTCCCCTTCCCCTTTTCCACTCCGCCCGGCGACGCGCCCGGCGTTCACCCCCTCATCGGACGAGGACCCGCGAACGGTTCACGAACGCGCCGGGGACGTTCAAAAGCGGTGTGAAAATCGCACTTACGGTTACACTCGCCGCCGTCAACAGGGCCCGGGTGGGCCGTACAGGGGAGGCCAGGTGGCGGTGAACGCCAAGAAGATCGCCGTCTACGTACTCGTGGTCTTCGTGCTCTACGTGATCATCACAGACCCGGCGAAGGCGGCCGACTACGTCCAGATAGGCTTCCAGGGCATATCGGACGCCGCCAAGGCCATCGGCGACTTCTTCACCTGGCTCGCCGACGGGGCCGAATAGCTCGCACGGGGAGTGCACATGATCCGCCACCTGGTCCTCTTCAAGCTCAACGAGGGCGTCGAGCGCGACGACCCCCGGGTCGTACAGGGCGAGGCGGCCTTCCGGGCCCTCGGCGACCGGATCGAGGAGCTGCGCTTCTGGGAGCTGGGCTGGAACATCAGCGACCGGCCCATCGCCTACGACTTCGCGATCAACTCGGCGGTCGAGGACGCGGACGCCCTGAAGCGGTACATCGAGCACCCGGCCCACCAGGCGGGCGTCGCCCTGTGGCGCGAGTTCGCCACCTGGGTGGTCGCCGACTACGCGTTCTGAGCCGCCGTTCACGGCAGCCTCTCCCGGCAGTCAGGAACCCTCCGCCGGCACAGCGGGGGGCCTTTCGCATGCCCGGGATCAGGGTGCGTGGCTCAACTTCTCCCTCAACACGGCGTTATGGGGTGCTTGCACACAGTGCACATGTCTTGTGATGCTATGACCGCTTTTGACGGATGAGTTGACCGATGTTGACCTGACGAAGAGGTGGCGTTGACCGTGTCGGCCAGTACTGCGCCGCCTCAGGAAGAGGCACCCCCGGCACCCGCCCCCGCGCCTGCCCTGGAAGCCGTCCCGGAAGCCCCCACGGAAGCCCCCGGGGAAGCCGCCCAGCCGCCCGAGCGGCGCCGGGGCGCCGACACCCGGGCGCTGACCCAGCTGCTCTTCGGCGAGCTCAAGGAGCTCCAGCCGGGCACGCCGGAGCACAACCGGGTGCGCGGGGCGCTCATCGAGGCCAACCTCCCGCTCGTACGCTACGCGGCGGCCCGCTTCCGTTCCCGCAACGAGCCGATGGAGGACGTCGTCCAGGTCGGCACCATCGGCCTGATCAACGCCATCGACCGCTTCGACCCGGAGCGGGGCGTGCAGTTCCCGACGTTCGCCATGCCGACGGTCATCGGGGAGATCAAGCGGTACTTCCGCGACAACGTCCGCACGGTCCACGTGCCGCGCCGGCTGCACGAGTTGTGGGTGCAGGTCAACAGCGCGACCGAGGACCTGACCACCGCCTTCGGCCGCACCCCGACGACGGCCGAGATCGCCGAACGGCTGCGCATCGGCGAGGACGAGGTGCTCTCCTGCATCGAGGCGGGCCGCTCGTACCACGCCACCTCCCTGGAGGCGGCCCAGGAGGGCGACGGCCTGCCGGGCCTGCTGGACCGCCTCGGCTACGAGGATCCGGCACTGGACGGCGTGGAGCACCGCGACCTCGTGCGCCACCTCCTGGTCCAACTCCCCGAGCGCGAGCAGCGCATCCTCCTGCTGCGCTACTACAGCAACCTCACGCAGTCCCAGATCAGCGCGGAACTCGGCGTCTCCCAGATGCACGTGTCCCGGCTGCTCGCGCGCAGCTTCCAGCGGCTCCGCTCGGCGAACCGCATCGAGGCATGAACCGGGAGCCGCAGGGCACGTCACTCGATCAGGGCTCGGAAGCGTGAGCGAGACGTCACCGCTGAGAGCGAATCGCTCACCTGACCCCTTCCCGACAGATCTGCGCTGAAATGCCGTCAGACCCCCTCTTTCCAGGGCTGTTTCGTCACTCACATGTCGACATGTCACTACAGCGTGTTGCCGACATGTGACATTCTGCCGGAAGCGCGTTTGCCGGGGCTTCGGCTCCGGTATTCAGGTGAAGGCTGACGTTCCTCAGGCGGGAATGTTCGCCGCGACCGTCCCGCGACCCAAAGGGGGTGGCATGTCCGCAGATCAGGGCAGCTCCGAGGTGCTCACGCTCACAAAGAGCGAGTCCGCGCCAAGCGCGCCCGTCGAGCCCGCCGTGCTCGACGTGCTCGACGACGTCACGGCCCCCGAGGCCGCTCCGGCCCCGGCACTCACGACCACAGGGGCCATCGACACCCGCACCCTGTCCCGCTCCCTGTTCCTGCGACTGGCCACCCTCGCCGAGGACAGCCCCGAGCGCATGTACGTCCGGGACACCCTCATCGAGCTCAACCTCCCCCTCGTGCGTTACGCGGCGGCCCGCTTCCGCTCGCGCAACGAACCGATGGAGGACATCGTCCAGGTCGGCACCATCGGCCTGATCAAGGCGATCGACCGCTTCGACTGCGAACGGGGCGTGGAGTTCCCGACGTTCGCCATGCCGACGGTCGTGGGCGAGATCAAGCGCTTCTTCCGCGACACCTCGTGGTCGGTGCGCGTCCCGCGCCGCCTGCAGGAGCTGCGCCTGGCCCTCACCAAGGCCAGCGACGAGCTCTCCCAGAAGCTGGACCGCTCGCCGACCGTCTCCGAACTCGCCGCGGTCCTGGGCGTGTCCGAGGAGGACGTCGTCGACGGCCTCGCGGTCGGCAACGCCTACACGGCCTCCTCGCTGGACTCCCCGGCCCCGGAGGACGACGGCGGCGAGGGTTCCCTGGCCGACCGCCTCGGCTACGAGGACACGGCCCTGGAGGGCGTGGAGTACCGCGAGTCGCTGAAGCCGCTGCTGGCCAAGCTCCCGCCCCGCGAGCGCCGGATCATCATGCTGCGCTTCTTCGCCAACATGACCCAGTCCCAGATCGGCGAGGAGGTCGGCATCTCCCAGATGCACGTCTCCCGCCTGCTGACCCGGACCCTGGCGCAGCTGCGCGAGGGACTGATCTCCGACTGACGGACCCGGAACGGGGGGCTTCCCTCCTGACGGAGCGTCAGCGACACTGACGCGATGCGAAGTCCGACACGGGCACGTGGCCGCCGGGGCGCCGTATGGGGCGCGTCGGCGGCCGCCGTCGTGCTGGCGGCGGGTCTGTCGGCCGCCTGCGGGGGAGACGGGCCCACGGGCGGTTACGTCGCCATCGGCGGAGCGGGCGACACGGCGTTCCCGGACCCGCGGACGGGCGGCTCGGCCGATCCGACGGACGGGGTACGGCTCGTCCCGCTGGACGACGCGAGCGGCCCTCCCGCGGGGCGGCCCGGCGGCCCGGGATCCCCGGCCGGAGAAACGGCCGGACAGGACTCCCAGGGCGCCACGGGAGACGCCACGGCCGGTGGCGGTGGTGGTGGCAGTAGGGCCGGTGGTGCCGGATCCGACGCCCCGCAGACCGCCACCTCGGGTGTCCCCGGCTCGTCGGGCTCGTCGGGCTCCTCGGGTGCAGAAGGCGGCACCGCGGGGAGCTCCGCGGGCTCCGCAGGCGGTACGTCGCCGGGCTCGCCCTCGCCGGCGCCCACGGCTCCGCCGAGCACCCCGCCGGAACCGGCCTCGCTGGCCGTGAGCGATCCCGTCCGAGCGGGCACGGATCAGCGCTGGTGCGAGGACGTGACTCTCGTCCTCCGCAACTCCGGTGGCACCGCGGTGCGTTCCGGCACGGTCACCTTCGGCACCCATGTCATCGACTCGCTCGGCATCGACTGGGCGACGCGCGAGTCGACGGCCGCGCTCCCCACGCCGATCGCCGCGGGGGCGCGCAAGGAGAAGACCTGGACGGTCTGCGTCGACGCGTGGCGCGTGCCGCTGGGCATGCACATCGAGACGCGGGACGTGTCGGTCCGGTGGGAGTGAGCGGGCGGCGCCGGACGGGCGGAGCGACGGGGGAGGGCGCGCCGACGTCGCGGTGACGCACGGCGGTCGAGGCGTCCGGTCACGCCGTCACCCGGCCGCCCGCTCGCCGGTCGCCCCGTCCGGTGCGGTCCGCGGTTACTTCAGCGCCAGCCAGGCGACCGCCGCGACGATCACGACCGCGGCGACGATGCCGACGATCAGGCCGATGCGGGGGCCGGACTGGGTGGGGGCCGGCTGGGCGGCCCGGGGGGCGCCGTCGTCGACGAACGCGCGGAACATCTGGGTGCTGCCGGCGGGGTCGTGGTTGCCCTGGGGGCCCTGCGTGTTAGCCATGGGCCGAGACACTAGCGAAAACGCGCGGGGCGGCCCAAGTGGGGGTGGGACTCCGCACGGCCGGAACCCACCGGAGCGACCGGCCACTTGGCCGCCTCAACCCGTCCGCCCCTCCCGCCCGACCACCCCACCCGGCTCCCGCGGGTGCCCACGGCGACGACGGCGACAAGCACCGCCGTCAGCGCCGACCCGCCCCGCCCCGACCCGACCGGAGCCGATCACGCGCGCCGGTCCAGGGCCCGCAACGCCCCCACCTGGACATTTACCGTCGCAATACTTGCCTTTGCCAACTTTTTGCGGGCCTCACGACGGTTTTATTTGCCTGCAGCAACCAACCGCTTCTATGGTTGCCCTAAGCAACAAAACGGGAGGTGTGATGGCCGGGCAGGCGCAGTACGAGGAGCTGGCGCGTCAGCTCACTGCCGTCGGGGCCGTGAAGCGTGACCTCGGGCGGATCCTGCCGCCCGACTGCTCCGCCGGCTCGGCCGGGGTGCTGGCGCTCCTCGGCAGCCATGGCGACATGCGCATGAGCGCTCTCTCCGAGCTGCTCGCCGTCGACATGTCCGTGACCAGCCGACATGCCGCGCATCTCGCCGACCGGGGCTGGATCGAACGCTCCCCCGACCCGGCGGACAAGCGCTCCCGCATCCTGCACCTCACGCCCGAGGGCCACGCGATGCTCGTCGAGCTGTCCCGCCGGAGCACCGAGCTGCTGGCCGAACGGCTCGGCGACTGGACCGACGCCGAGGTCGGCCGCCTGATCGCCTTGCTGACCCGGCTGCGCGCCAGCTTCGGCGACTGCCGGACGGTCGCGCACCGGCCACCGGCCCCGCCCGCGCCGCCGCCTCCCGTTCCCGTAAGCGAACAGACACAGACCACCCGTACACCCGCACAAGCAACATAGGAAAAGGAAGCCCATGGCAACGACCACACCAGCCGGTGTGCGGGCTCACGCGAAGCACGGCGGAGGGTCCCACGGCTCCGCCGAGGCCGCTCCGATGACCCACCGGCAGATCATGGAGGCCCTCTCCGGACTGCTGCTCGGGATGTTCGTGGCGATCCTCTCGTCCACGATCGTCTCGAACGCCCTGCCGGAGATCATCGGCGACCTCGGCGGCGGCCAGTCCGCCTACACCTGGGTCGTGACCGCCACCCTGCTGTCCATGACGGCGACCACCCCGCTCTGGGGCAAGCTCGCCGACCTGTACCCGAAGAAGGCGCTCGTCCAGATAGCGCTGGTCATCTACGTGCTCGGGTCCGCAGCCGCCGGTCTCTCGCAGAACCCCGGCATGCTGATCGCCTGCCGTGTCGTGCAGGGCGTCGGCGTCGGCGGTCTGTCCGCCCTCGCGCAGATCGTCATGGCGGCGATGATCTCCCCGCGTGAGCGCGGCCGTTACTCCGGCTACCTGGGCGCGACCTTCGCCGTCGCCACCGTCGGCGGTCCGCTGCTCGGCGGTGTCATCACCGACACCAGCTGGCTCGGCTGGCGCTGGTGCTTCTACGTCGGCGTCCCCTTCGCCGTCATCGCGCTGATCGTCCTCCAGAAGACCCTGCACCTGCCCGTCGTGAAGCGGGACGTCAAGGTCGACTGGGCCGGCGCGTTCTTCATCTCCGCCGCGGTGTCGCTGCTGCTGGTCTGGGTCACCTTCGCCGGTGACAAGTACGACTGGCTGTCGTGGCAGACGTACGCGATGGTCGCGGGCTCGATCGTGCTGGGCCTGATCTTCGTGCTCGTCGAGACGAAGGCCACCGAACCGATCATCCCGCTGCGCCTCTTCCGCAACCGCACCATCACCCTGTCCTCCATCGCCTCGATGTTCGTCGGCGTCGCGATGTTCTCCGGCACGGTGTTCTTCGCCCAGTACTTCCAGCTGGCCCGGGACAAGTCCCCGACGATGTCGGGCGTCATGACGATCCCGATGATCGGCGGCCTGTTCGTCTCCTCCACCGTCTCCGGGCAGTTCATCACCAAGACCGGCAAGTGGAAGGCCTGGCTGGTCAGCGGTGGCGTGCTCATCACGGCCGGCCTCGGTCTGCTGGGCACCATCCGCTACGACACGGACTACTGGAAGACCGCGGTCTTCATGGCCCTGCTGGGCCTCGGCGTCGGCATGATGATGCAGAACCTGGTGCTCTCGACGCAGAACCAGGTCGAGCCGAAGGACCTCGGCGCCGCCAGCTCCACGGTCACCTTCTTCCGGTCCCTCGGCGGTGCGATGGGCGTCTCGGCGCTGGGCGCGGTCATGGCCAACCGGATCACCGACTACGCCAAGGACGGCATCACCGACCTCGGCCCGAAGTACGCCTCCCTCGCCTCCGGTTCCAGCTCGTCCAGCTCGATCCCGGACATGGACAAGCTGCCCGCGCCGCTGCGCACGGTCATGGAGAGCGCGTACGGCCACGGCATCGCGGACGTCTTCATGATCGCGTCCGTCCTGGCGCTGCTCGCCTTCCTGATCACCCTGTTCATCAAGGAGGTCCCGCTGCGGACCAAGGGCGCGCTGGCGCAGGCGGCCTCGGCGGAGGCGGAGACCCCGGACACCGCCGCAGCCACCGCCTCCACTGCCGCTGCGGCTCCGGCCGCGGTCACGGCTCCGGCCGAGGAGCACGTGCCCGGCCGGGCAGTCGCCGAGCCGGGCCGGGAGGCCGACCTCCAGGGCACCCAGCGGCTCGCCGCCGTCGCCACCGCCGAGCCCCTCCAGGCCCCCTCGGGCGGCATCCCGGTGCACGGCTTCGTGCGCGGCGCGGAGAGCGCGCCCGTCCCGCAGGCCGCCGTCACGCTGATCTCGCTCGCCGGACGCCAGCTCGGCCGGTCGGTCGCGCAGACCGACGGCTCCTACGGGCTGGACGCGCCGGGCCCGGGCTCGTACGTGCTGATCGCCTCCGCCGACGGCTTCCAGCCGCAGGCCTCCACGATCGTCGTGAACGGCGAGCCGGTCGCGTACGACATCCTGCTCAGCGGGACCAGCGGCCTCAGCGGTGTCGTGCGCGCCGCCGAGTCGGGTGAGGTCGTCAAGGACGCCATGGTGATCGTCACCGATGTGCGCGGCGATCTGCTGGCCACCGCGGCCACCGGTGAGCAGGGCGAGTTCACCTTCGCCGAGCTGGTGCCGGGCGCGGTGACCGTCGCGGTCAACGCCGTCGGGTTCCGGCCGCGCGCCCTGCCCGTCGAGATCGGCGCGACGGGCGTGACCCGCGCGGAGGTCGTCCTCGACGCGGGTGCCCGGCTCCAGGGCGTCGTCCGGGCGCCGCACGGTCCGCTGGCCGACGCGCGTGTGACGCTCGTCGACGCGGCGGGCAACGTGGTCGGCACCGCCACCACCGGCGCGGACGGGGCGTACGCCTTCGCCGACCTCGACGGTGGCGAGTACACGGTCATCGCGACCGGCTACCCGCCGGTGGCCACCGCGCTGACCGTCGCGGGCGCGGGCGTCGACGGCCACGACATCGAACTCGCCCACCCCGGCGAGTAGTTCCGACCAATATCGGCTCCGGCCCGGTGCGGGGGTTTCTGCCCCGCACCGGGCCGGTTCCAGTTCGAGGAGTGCATGAGATGGGACTGACCGCGAAGATCCGTACGCGGGACGGGTGGGCCGTGTCGCACGCGGTCGTCACGGTGACCGACATGGCGGGCGGCCAGGTGCTGCGCGCCGAGGCCGACGGAGAGGGAGCCGTACGGGACACGACCGCGCTCGCGCCGGGGGCCTACACCGTCATCGTCACGGCCGTGGGGTACGCGCCCGCCGCCTCCAGCGCGATCGTGACGGCGAGCGGGCGCGCCGAGGTGGGCACGGTGACGCTGGCCCGGCAGGGCGGCACCGAACTGCCCCCGCCCGGGCCCTGGACCGTCGATCCGGCGCACTCCGCCGTCGGCGCGGTCGCCCAGCACCTGGGCATCTCCAGCGTGCGCGGGCGGTTCACGGAGTTCTCCGCGGCGATCGAGGTGGCCCCGGACGACATCGCCAAGTCCCGTGTGGAGGCGGTGATCCGGGCGGCCTCCATCGACACGGGCAACGCCATGCGCGACACCCACCTGCGCTCGGCGGACTTCCTGGACGTCGAGACCTACCCGGAGATCACCTACCGTTCCGACGGCCTGACCGCGGCGGGCCCGGACCGCTGGACCGTGCACGGTGAACTGTCCCTGCACGGCGTCGCCCGCGCCGTCGACCTGGACCTCGCCTATCTGGGCACCGGCTCCGACCCGTGGGGCGGCACCCGGGCCGCCTTCCGGGCCACGGCGGAACTGCGCCGCGAGGACTTCGCGATGAACTACAACCAGGTCGTCCAGGCGGGCATCGCGGCCATCGGCACGACCCTGAAGGTGGAGCTGGACGTCCAGGCGGTGCAGGGCGACGCGCTACCCCAGGCGTAGGCACGGCAGGGTCAGCCGGAAGGGGCGCCGCTGCGCCTAGGCTGGCTCCATGGCACCGAACATCGCGACGAACACCAAGGTCTCCCTGGACGAGTTGCTGGACTTCGTACGGCCCCGGCACCGCGCGATCCTGCTGACCCGGCGCGCCGACGGGAGTCCGCAGGCCTCGCCGCTGACCTGCGGGGTCGACGACTCGGGTCGGATCGTCGTCTCCACCTACCCCGAGCGGGCCAAGACCCGCAACGCCAAGCGGGACGAGCGGGTCGGCGTGCTCGTGCTCAGCGACGACTGGAACGGGCCGTGGGTCCAGATCGACGGCACCGCCGAGGTCATCGACACGCCCGACTCCGTCGAGCCGCTCGTGGAGTACTACCGCAACATCGCCGGTGAGCACCCGGACTGGGACGAGTACCGCCGGGCCATGGTGAAGCAGGGCAAGTCGATCATCAGGGTCACCCCGAACCGCTGGGGCCCGATCGCCACCGGCGGTTTCCCGGCCCGCCTGGTCACCGACCAGTAGGCGCCCGCGCCCCGGTGCGGGCTCCGGCCCGGTGGAAGCCGTCGGGCCGGAGCCCGGACCACGACCCGCCCGGCCCCGGGCCACAGGCACGGGCCACGTCCCACGGGCCACAGCCGGCAGGCGTCAGGCGCGGGCGCGGGCGACGACCGTCAGTTGCGGGATCAGCCGCGTTTCACCATCGCCTCGATGCCCGCGATCAGCAGGTCCAGGGCGAAGGTGAAGTCGCGGCTCATCATCTCCTCGACGGTGTCGCCGCCGCGGGCCGCCATGAGGGACTTCGACTCCTCGATGATGTCGGCGGTCTGCGGGGCGCCGGCCGTCGCGGTCATGGCCTGCCGGAAGTACTCGTCCGGGGTCAGACCGGTGTCCGCGACCCGCGCGAAGAAGTGGCCCTCGATCGTGCCGTAGCCGTACACGAACTGGAAGACGGCCGAGATGGCGCCGGTGATGCCGTGCGCGGGCAGGCCGGTGCGGCGGACGACCTGCTGGACCGTGCGGGAGAAGACGACCGAGTTCGGGCCGATGTTGAGGTAGTTGCCGGCCAGCGGGGACAGCCAGGGGTGGCGGACCAGCAGCCGGCGGTACTCCGTCGCCAGCACCCGCAGCTGCTCGCGCCAGTCCGCGTCCTCGTCCGTCGGGTCGGGCAGCCCCGTCAGCTCGCCGAAGGCGGAGTCCAGGGCGAGTTCGAGCAGGTCGTCCTTGGTGTCGACGTACCAGTACACGGACATCGCCGTCACGTTCAGCTCGGCCGCGAGCCGCCGCATGGAGAACTTGGCGAGTCCCTCCGCGTCCAGGAGCCGCACGGTGGCCTCGGTGATCCGGTCCCGGTCCAGTCCGGAGGGCTGCCCTCCGCCACGGCCACGCCTGCGCGCCTTGCCCTCCAGCCACACACTGCGATGCGCGGCGCGCTTGGCGGTCTCGGCCATGGCAGGACACCTTCCTTCCGGTGAGCGGAGCCTTCCGGTAACTGGGGAAGATGCTAGGCCGCGGCCTGCCGTCGCGGCGCGGGGGACCGCCCTGACATGCGGCTCCGTCGCGCGGCGAGCCGCTGGGCAGGGCGCGCCGGAGCCCTCGTCGGACCCCGGCCCCTCACCCGGCCGCGGGCTCCGACGCCTTCTCCGCGCGCTCCGCCCGGGTCAGCAGGGCCGCGGCCACCACCCCGCCCAGCAGCACGGCGGCCGCCCCGATCAGCAGGCTGACCTCCAGCCCGGAGGAGAACGAGTCGATCACCCGCGCCTTCTGCGCCACCGAGTTCGCCGCCGCCAGCGCCACCGGCAGGGACACCGCCGCGAACCGCGCGTTCAGCACCGCGCCGAGCACCGCGACCCCCAGCCCGGTGCCGAACTCCGCCAGCGTCCCGTTGACGCCCGCGCCCACGCCCGCCTTCGCCGGCGGGATCGAACTCATGATCGCGTACGCCATCGCCGGGCTGGCGACCGACGTCCCCGCGCCGATGAGCAGCAGCCCGGCCAGCATCCCGGAGTAGCCGCCCGAGGAGAGGGTGGCGACGGCCGTCAGGCCCCCTGCCACCAGCGCCATCCCCGTCAGCACCGACACCGGCCCGCCGAGCCTGGTCATCAATTTCGCCGACAGTCCGGTGAAGTTGAGGGCCACCACGGTCAGCGCCAGCGGCGCGGTCCGCAGGCCCGCCTCCAACGGGCCGTAGCCGAGGACGAACTGCAGCTGCTGGGTGAGCAGGAACAGCGCGCCGCCCATCCCGAAGGTGACCAGCACCGCGCCCGCTACCGCCCCCGTGAACCGCCGGTCACGGAAGAACGCCAGGTCGAGCATGGGATACGGGATCCTCGTCTCCCAGTAGGCGAACAGCATGAGGACGACGACCGCCAGCCCCGCGCTCACCAGGACCCGGGACGACGTCCAGCCGTGCGAGGGGCCGGAGATGATCGAGAAGACCAGCGAGGTCATGCCGACGGTCGACAGGAACGCGCCGAGCAGGTCGGGGCGGTCCCCCTGCGGATTCTTCGTCTCGGGGACCAGCGCGACGACGGCCACCAGGCCCAGCGCCGCCACCGGCAGGTTGATCAGGAAGATCGCGCCCCACCAGAAGTGGTCGAGCACGAAGCCGCCGATGAGGGGGCCGGCCGCGAAGCCCAGCGAGTTCACCGCGGCCCAGATGCCGATCGCCTTCGGCTGTTCCTCGGACACGAAGACCTGCATCACCACGGCGAGGGTGGTGGTGAACAGCAGCGCCCCGCCCACCCCCATACCGGCCCGCGCCGCGATCAGCTGGCCGGTGGTGTCCGAGAGGCCGGCCGCGAGCGACCCGATGCCGAACAGCGCCAGGCCCGCGACCAGCATCCTCTTACGGCCGTAGCGGTCGGCGGCGCTGCCCGCGGTGAGCAGCAGACCGGACTGCACCAGCGAGTAGGCGTTGATCATCCACTGGATGTCGGCGGTGGCCGCGTCCAACTCCCGGGTGAGCGAGGGGATCGCGACGTTCAGCACGGTGTTGTCGAGCAGCACGGTGAGCTGCGCGAGGCAGATGACACCGAGGATCAGCCAGCGCCGGGGGTGCCCCGGGGAGCTGCCCGGGGGCGACGAGATCGGGTGCGCGGATGAGGAGGAAGACGGCGAGGAGGAGAGCGACGAGGAGGACGGGGAGGGAGAGGGGGACTCAGGCATGTTCTACACCGTAGAACTTCTCCCATACGGCGTACAACAGAGTTGTCGGGTGCAGCCGGGCGGGCCGGACACGAAGAAGGGCGGTGACCGTGGTCACCGCCCTCCGCTTCACACCTTGCGTCAGCTGCTCGCCTTCTGCGTCAGGTCGTAGAAGGTGGCCGAACCGACCGTCACCTTCTTGAAAGTGGCCTCGACCCAGGAGGTGATCTGTGAGGACGTGCCGCTGCTGCCGCCGCTCATGCCGCCGCCGGAGCCACTGCTGATGAAGTAGTGGATCTTGCCGTCGGTCACGTACTGCTTGAACTGCGCCAGCGTCGGGGACGGGTCGGTGCCGTTGAAGCCGCCGATCGCCATCACCGCGTCACCCGTGGCGAGCTGGTAGCTCGCCGCGTTCTGGGCGCCGATCGCGGCCGCCGCCCAGGTGTACTCGCCGGAGTCGGCCTGCAGCAGCTTCTTGGCCTCGTCGGTGACCGAGGCGCCGTTGAGCAGACCGCCGACGCCGCCACCGCCGCCCATGCCGCCGTCGCCGGTCTGGCCGCCGGGCCCGCCCTGCTGGTTCTGGCCCTGGCCCTGCGTGCCGCCGTTGCCGTTCTGGGTGCCGCCGTTGCCGTTCTGCTGGTTCTGACCGGGCATGCCCCCGCCGGGGAAGCCGCCGGCGCCGCCGCCCTGCTGGTTCTGGCCCTGGCCCTGGCCCTGGTTCTGCGTGTTGCCGTTGCCGTTCTGCGTCTGGCCGCCGGGGCCGCCGCCGAAGCCGCCTCGGCCACCGCCACCCGGGCCGCCGCCGCCCATCATGCTCGCGCCGGACGGACCGGCGGTCACGATGGAACCGGTGTGACCCTCCTGGAGCGTGCTGATCGTGTACGCCGTCGGCCCGGCCAGTGCGGCCACCAGCCCCACCGAGGCCGCCGCGAGGGCGAGCTGACGGTCGATCCGGCCCGCGAAGGTCAGACCGAGCGCGGCGGTCAGGCCGCCGATCAGCACCAGCCACTTCAGCCAGGGCAGGTAGTCGGAGGTGCGGTTGAGCAGGACGTACGACCAGGACGCCGCCGCGACGACCGAGGCCGCGAGGGTGATCGAGGCCCACAGCTCGGCCCGCTTCTCCCACAGCAGACCCGCGCCCATGCCGATCACGGCCGCCAGGTAGGGAGCGAGGGCCACCGTGTAGTACTGGTGGAAGATGCCCGCCATGTAGCTGAAGACGACCGTGGTGATCAGCAGCGAGCCGCCCCACACCAGGAACAGACCGCGGGTCGTCGACGTCCGCCGCAGCTTCCGTGTGGCCACGAGACCGCCGGCCAGCAGGACCAGCGCGGCCGGCAGCAGCCAGGAGATCTGGCCGCCGATCTCGGAGTTGAACATCCGGTCCCAGCCGGTCTCACCCCACTGGCCGGTGCCTCCACCGCCACCGCCACCGCCGACGCTGCCGGTCTCCTCGCCGTTCAGGCGGCCGAGACCGTTGTAGCCGAAGGTCAGCTCCAGGAAGGAGTTGTTCTGCGAACCGCCGATGTACGGGCGGGAGGAGGCCGGCCACAGCTCGACGATCGCCACCCACCAGCCGCCCGCCACGATCAGCGCGCCGGTGGCGACGGCCAGCTGGCCGAACCGCTTCTTCAGGCTCACCGGGGCGCACACCGCGTACACGATGGCCAGCGGCGGCAGGATCAGGAAGGCCTGGAGGGTCTTGGCGAGGAACGCGAATCCGATCGCGACCCCGGCCCACACCAGCCACTTCGTCCGGCCGTCCTCCAGCGCGCGGGCCACCATGTAGCAGGCCACGGCCATCAGCAGGGCCAGCATCGCGTCCGGGTTGTTGAACCGGAACATCAGGGCGGCTACCGGCGTCAGCGCCAGCACGGCGCCCGCGATCAGACCCGCCGCGGCGCTGAACCGGCGGCGCACCGAGGCGTACACGACGGCGACCGTGCCGACGCCCATCAGCACCTCGGGGACGAGGATCGCCCACGAGTTCAGGCCGAAGAGCCTGACCGACAGCGCCATCGGCCACAGCGAGGCCGGGGGCTTGTCGACGGTGATGGCGTTGCCCGCGTCCAGCGAGCCGAAGAACAGGGCCTTCCAGCTCTGGCTGCCGGCCTGGACGGCCGCGGAGTAGAAGGAGTTGGCGTAGCCGGAGGCGCTCAGGTTGTACAGGTAGAGCACAAGGGTGGCGGCCAGCAGGCCGAGGAAGGCCGGGCGGGCCCAGCGGGGGTCCTCGGGGCGGCCGCGCCACAGTCTGCGGTGCCAGGGCTGCTTCGGCTCACCCGACCCGGGGGCCGGGACGGCCGTCTCCGGGGCGTCGGGATCCGTGCCGACCGGCGCCGCGGTCGGCGGCGTGTCCCAGGTCGTCGTCCGGTCGAGATCGGTGGTCATCGGGCGTCCCCCGGGTCGGTGTCATGGGGGCGGCGGACCGGCAGCATCTGCATGGTCGCGTCCCTCCAGGTGCCGTCCGCGGCTTCGCCGGCGCGGAACTGATTCGTCGTGTGGTGGTCGTGCGGGTGCACGACGTGCCGCTGCGGCAGCGGCTGCGTCTGGGGGTGCGGCACGGCCGCGCCGCCGGACCGGGGGGCGCCGGACTGCGGGCCGCCGGACTGCGGAGCACCGGTCGGGTACGTCGGTGAGGAGGCGTGGGGGAAGGGGGCGCCGGGGGCGGAGGCACGCGGGGCGGCCGTCACGCCGTTCGCCGGTTCGTCGCCCTCGCGCCGGTCGGAGAAGACCCAGACGCGGAAGAGCAGGAAGCGCAGCACGGTCGCCGCGAGGTTGGCGGCGACGAGCACCGCCAGCTCGGTGGAGTGCGCGGGGCTGGACGTCGCCGTGTTCAGGGCGAAGAGCGAGCCGCTGGTCAGCGCGAGGCCGATACCGAAGACGACCAGGCCCTGGACCTGGTGCCTGACGGCTCCGCCGCGGCCGCGCACCCCGAAGGTGAGCCGGCGGTTGGCGGCGGTGTTGGCGACGGCCGACACCAGCAGCGCCAGCGCGTTGGCGACCTGGGATCCGCCGAACTGGCGGAACACGGTGTAGAGCAGCAGGTAGAAGAGAGTGGAGAGGCCGCCCACGACGCAGAAGCCGACGAGCTGGCGGGCCAGGCCCTTGGGTACGTCCATGATGTCGCGGTCGCGGGGGTCGTCGCCGAAGGGCCTGGTCAGCCGGTCCAGGGAGAGCGAACCGGTGGCCAGCGCCCGGCCCACGCGCCATACCCCCTTCAGGTCGTCCGTCGCCGTCTTCACGATGTGCACCGTGGAGTTCGGGTCGTCGACCCAGTCGACCGGCACCTCGTGGATACGGAGGCCGGCACGTTCGGCGAGTACCAGCATCTCAGTGTCGAAGAACCAGCCGGTGTCTTCCACCAGGGGGAGCAGAATCTGTGCGACGTCACGCCGGATCGCCTTGAAGCCGCACTGCGCGTCCGAGAAGCGGGCCTGGAGCGAGCCGCGCAGGATCAGGTTGTAGGCGCGGCTGATGAACTCCCGCTTGGGCCCGCGCACCACGCGGGAGCTGCGGGCCAGCCGGGAGCCGATCGCCAGGTCCGAGTGGCCGGAGATCAGGGGCGCCACCAGCGGCAGCAGGGCGTTGAGGTCGGTGGACAGGTCCACGTCCATGTACGCGAGGATCGGCGCGTCCGAGGCCGACCAGACGGTCCGCAGCGCACGGCCGCGGCCCTTCTGCTCGAGCCGGAAGTTCCGGACCTCCGGGACGCGCTCCGCCAGCCGCCGCGCCACCAGGGGCGTGGTGTCCGTCGACGCGTTGTCCGCGATCGTGATGCGGAACGGGTACGGGAAGGTACGCGTCAGATGGTCGTGCAGTCTGCGGACGCACGGCTGGAGGTCCTTCTCCTCGTTGTAGACGGGGATCACTACGTCCAGGACAGGCGTACCGGCTGTGGCGGCCGGGAGGTGCTCCCGCGCCGGCAGGGTGCCGGGAGAAGAGTCGGTTCGCATGACATCGACTTTCGTCAGGCGCCCTGTTGCACCCATGTGGTGGCACTGTGCTCGACCTGTGAGTCGAGTTGCCAGTTCGTTTCGGGGGAGGGCTGGGGAACGGCCGGGGCAAGAGCGGGCAAATGCACGGTAAACACGGTCTGCCCGGGCACGCTGTCCACCGTCACGGCGCCGCCGTGCGCGGTCGCCACGGCCTGCACGATGGCGAGGCCGAGACCGGTCGAACCGGTGGTGCGCGAGCGCGCCGAGTCGCCGCGGGCGAACCGTTCGAACACATGCGGGAGCAGATCGGCCGGGATGCCCTGACCGTTGTCCTGGACGTCCACGCACAGCCACGGTCCGCGGCGCTGCACGCGTGCGGTGACGGTCGTGCCGGGAGCGGTGTGCGTCCGGGCGTTGGCGAGGAGGTTGACGAGAACCTGCTGAAGACGTGCCGCGTCGGCGGAGACCAGCGCGGGTTCGTCGGGAAGTTCGAGGCGCCAGACGTGGTCGCGTCCGGCGGCGCGGGCGTCGCTGATGGTGTCGATGACCAGGGGGACCAGGTCGGTCTGCTCGAACTGCAGCGGACGGCCCGCGTCGAGCCGGGCGAGCAGGAGCAGGTCCTCGACGAGGAAGGTCATCCGGCCGGCCTCGGACTCGATGCGCCCGAGGGCGTGCCGGGTGTCGGGCCCGACCTCTTCGCGGCCGCGCCGGGTCAGCTCGGCGTATCCCCTGATGGAGGCGAGCGGCGTACGGAGCTCGTGACTGGCGTCCGCGACGAACTGGCGGACCCGCATCTCGCTCTCCTGGCGGGCGTGCAGGGCGCCGTGGACGTGGTTCAGCATCCGGTTGAGCGCGGCCCCGACCTGCCCGACCTCGGTGTGCGGATCGGTCTCGGCCTCCGCGACCCGCTCGCTGAGGTTGACCTCGCCGGTGTGCAGGGGGAGTTCGGAGACGCGGGTGGCGGTGGCGGCGACCCTGCGCAGGGGGCGGGTGGCGACGCTGACCATGACGGTGCCCGCGAGGGTGGCCGCGATGAGACCGGCGACGGTGAGGCTGATCTCCACGAGGATCAGGGTGCTGATGGTCCCGTCGACGTCGGAGGTCGGGATGCCGACGTAGTAGTCGCCGTTGTTGCCGTGGATGTACTGGACCCGGTAGGTGCCGAGACCGGGGATGTCGACGGTGTGCCGCTTCTCGTCCTGCGCGACCGAGCCGAGCACCTTCATCTGGGCCTCGGTGAGGTCCTCGGAGCTCATCTGCGGGATGTTGTTGTCGTCGTTCTTCTTGTCGCCGACCTTGCCGCTGGTGATCGAGCCGTTCTCGACCTCGGCCGCGAGAGCCTTCTGCGGTCCGGGTCCCCGGGCGACGAAGTCGTCGAGGGTCATCTGCTGCCGGGGCGCGTCGGCGCCGTCGGCGTTCTTGGCGCCGTCCTTGCCCCCGGGCCCTCCGGCGGGTCCGCCGGAGAGGCGCATGGCGGACTCCTTCAGGGAGCCGTCCAGCTGCCCGTACAGGTGGTCCCGCAGCACGAGGGTGGTCACGGTGCCGATCACCGCGCAGATCACGGCGATCAGGGTCACGGACACGACGACGAGCCGCGTCCGCAGGGTGCGCGGCTTGCCCGCTCGTCGCTTCTGCGGACTCGGCCGTCGTCGCCCGCTCATGACACAGCGGGCTTGATCAGGTACCCGGCGCCGCGCCGGGTGTGGATCATCGGTTCGCGTCCCGCGTCGATCTTGCGTCGCAGGTAGGAGATGTACAGCTCGACGACGTTGGCCTGGCCGCCGAAGTCGTAGGACCAGACGCGGTCGAGTATCTGGGCCTTGCTGAGCACGCGCCGCGGGTTGCGCATCAGGAAGCGCAGCAGCTCGAACTCGGTGGCGGTCAGGTGGATGTTGTCCCCTGCCCGCGAGACCTCGTGGCTGTCCTCGTCGAGGGTGAGGTCCCCGACGACGAGCACCGAGTCGGAGCGGCGGTCGGCGGCGCCGGAGCGCCGGATGAGTCCACGCAGCCGCGCCACGACCTCTTCGAGGCTGAACGGCTTGGTGACGTAGTCGTCGCCGCCCGCGGTGAGACCGGCGATCCGGTCCTCGACGGCGTCCTTGGCCGTCAGGAAGAGCACCGGCACCTCCGGCAGCTCACGGCGCAGCCGTCCCAGGACGGTCAGCCCGTCCATGTCGGGCAGCATCATGTCGAGCACGACGGCGTCGGGGCGGAACTCCCGGGCGGTCTGGATGGCGCCCGTGCCGTCTCCGGCACTCCGGATCTGCCATCCCTCATAGCGCAGGGCCATGGACAGCAGTTCGGTGATCGACAGCTCGTCGTCCACCACAAGCACTCGGACGGGGCTCCCGTCCGGCCTCAGCAGTTCGGTGCGCCCCTGGGGCGAGGTCGTGGTCATGGCGAACACCTTGGCCGGGTCCCCTGAGAGCACTCTTTCACTAATCTGTGATTTCCCTGAGAAACGCACAGGCGCCTCTCAGGGAACACCTGGGAACCCTTTGCTCCGCATCGGCTTCGGCGGGCGTTATGCCCGGTACGGCATACCGTGTGCCCCTCAGGACACCTGCTCCGTGAGAATCGCCTGGGGCTTCCGCTCGAATCCGTGGCTGTGTTCCACCTTGGCGATGTGCAGGCTGTACCGCTCGTACCAGTGGGCCCGCCCGTACTCCTTGGCCGCCCGGTGCTCGGCGTGCGTCCGCCACTGCTCGATGCCGTCGAGATCGCGGAAGTACGCGACGGTGATGGCGAGTCCGCCGGGGGTGCGGGCCGAGTCCTCCCCCAGGAACCCCGGGACGTCCCGGACCAGTTCGCCCAGCCGGTCGGCGGTCTCGCCGTACCCGTCGTCCTCCACGGTGCGCACGGAGGTGAAGACCACGGCGTAGTAAGGGGGTTGAAGTGCGGAAACAGGTACTACACGCTGTTCGCTCATGTCACCCACGATCGGCCGGGCGCCCCTCTCCGGTCCAGCCTCCTTACCGAAAGGGATCCCCCCGGGATCCAACTCTTTACCCGGCCGGACCCGTTGCCCGCCCGCGCCTCCGCCCGCCCGGTCACGTCCGCGCCATCACGTCCGCTCAGGCACGCCCGCGCGGCCCGGCACGCGCCCCCGCTCAGAACAGCCCGTCCTGACGATGGTCCGCCTCGACCTCGAAATGCCGTACGGGAAAGGCCGGTTCACCCCCGGTCGCCGGCACCAGCCGCCACCCCCGCATCAACCGGGTGTCGAGCACGACGACCCCGTCGGGGGTTGCGAGGTGCAGATCGGGTCCGGCGGCCGCCACGAGCTCCCCGCTCACCGCCGCGCCGGGGACGAGTTCGCCCACCTCTGCGAGCGCGGCGGGCGCTCCGGCCAGCCCGAACGCCCGCACGTGATCGACCGGCAGGAAGGGCGCACGCTCCAACGACTCCGGCCAGCCGTCCAGTTCCACGGCGCGCGCGTACACGTCGCGTATCTCCGCGGCCCGTTCCTCCCGCGCCTCGGGCAGCGCGGCCCGCACCGCACGCTTCTCGGCGTACGGAATCCGGTCCGGCACCCGCAGAGCGGCCCGCAGCAGCTCCTCGGTACGCCGGGTTGCCATCAGCGGCCCGCTGCCGAGCCAGCTGAAGCAGACGGCGCCCTGCTCCAGCAACCGCACCGAACCCCGCTCGACCGCCGTGATCCCGACCTTGACCAGACCCGGCCCGAACCACGCGAGGTACACCCGGTACAGCCGCGGGTCGTCGGCGACGCGGTCCGCGGCGACCGAGTGCGCCCGGTCCAGCCGCGCGCACTCCTCACAGCGCCCGCCCGCGCTGCGCCCCGGCACGACCACCCGCCGGGGACACGCGTGCCCCCGCGCCCCCGCGCACTCCCGCACACCTCCCTCCACCACCGCGAAGGAGACCCGCTTCCCCCAGGACAGCGGGCTACGACGCCCCCCGTCCCACATCAGCTCCGGCCCCTCCGCCGACCACCGCAGCCCCGCGCACTTCCATGCCTGTGCCATCACCCACCACGGTAGGCCCAGGCACTGACACCGCCGGCCGGGCCTCGGGCGCGCGCCCCGCCAGCCGGCATCCGAGGCACGCCTGATGCCCGTCCCTGGCCCACGGGTCCCGGACCCCCATCCCCCACTCCGCCCGCGGCCGCACTCCCGGCGGCTTGCCCCACCCGGCGAGGTGCAGCCCCCAGGTGACCAGGGCGCCCAGCGCCACGATCACCAGCCCGACGGCCAGGAGGACCCCGGACACGGCACACACCCCCACGCCCACCACGGCGGTCCCCACGGTCACGATGCCGACGCCGGTCCAGCCGGCGACCGTATGACCCTCGTCGTACAGATGACCCGCCACGTTTCCCTCACCTTCTAAGAAGTTTCCATCTAGAACCTCTTAGAGGGTAAGAGAAACCGAAAGCGGATAACAAGGACCCAGCACGAACAACGCCACACCCCGCAGACCGCCGTCCCCGCGGGCCCGCAGTCCGTAGACCCGCAGACCCGTCAGGCCCCTGGGCCTTCGGACCCGCAGGCCGCCGAGCCCGCTGACCGCTGACCGCTGAGCGACGAACAAGGAACAAGAGAGCCCGAGATGCCAGCCGAGCCGACACCGCCGCACACCGGCCGCCCCGCCGCCACTCCCGCGCAAGCACTCGCGGCGATGGACGACCTCATCGCGGCCAGCATGGTCGGCCAGCAGGAGATGGCCCAGCGCCTTGGCCTGAACGTCACCGACCTGACCTGCTTCGCCTACGTCATCCAGGCCGGGGAGTCCCTCCTCACCGCGGGCGACCTCGCGAACCGCGTCCACGTCACGACGGGCGCCGTGACCGGCATCCTCAACCGCCTGGAACGCGCCGGCTATGTCACCCGCCGCCCCGACCCGGAGGACCGACGCCGGGTCCGCGTCGCCGCGATCCCCTCCGCGGTCGCCCGCGTCCACGCCCTCTACGAGCCCTACTACGCCCGCCTCAACGCCCTGTTCGCGGACTACTCCCCCGAGGAGACAGCCGTCCTGACGGACTGGTTCACCCGCGCCACGACCCTGGCCCACACCTACCGGGAGGAACTCCGCGTCCACGACGACTGAGGGGAATGCGCGCCGAGGCACCGGCAGCGCCTGGCCGTCACGGATCGAAGGCCGGCGGGTCATCGGCTACCGGACGACTACCGGACGAGGTTGCTCTTCGGACGGACCACGCAGAACTCGTTGCCCTCGGGATCGGCCAGCACGGTCCACGACTCGTCGCCGCCCTGCCCGACGTCCGCCCTGCGCGCGCCGAGCGCGAGGATGCGCTCGATCTCCGCCTCCCGGTCCTCCGCCGCGGACGTCAGATCCAGATGCAGCCGGTTCTTGACGACCTTGCGATCCGACACCGGCATGAAGCAGATCCCCACGGGGGCCGCCTCGTCCACCCCGATCACCACCTCGCGCTCCCGCTCGGACAGAATCCGCCACCCCAGCACCTCCGCCCAGAACCGGGCCAGACCGGGCAGGTCATGGGCGTCGATGACGATGTGATGCAACGAGAGAGGCATGCCGGCCAGTGTTCCCCCGACGGCACGGACGGACCAGCGGGCCCGATGACTCCCGGAGCGACCCGGGCCACGCCGCCCAGTCACCGGATCACCCCTTCCGGGCTCCCCAGGAAGCCTCTTTCGGAGCCTCTCGCGGGGACGTTGAGGTCACCCGCGGACACCAAAGACCCCGCCGGGCGAACCGGCGGGGCCTTTGATCGATGTGCACTCGGCAGGATTCGAACCTGCAACCTTCTGATCCGTAGTCAGATGCTCTATCCGTTAAGCTACGAGTGCTTGTTATTCGGTTTTTCTGTCTTCGCTCTCGGCCCTTGCGGCCCGCTCGCGGCGACAGGAAGAACATTACATGACTGCCGCCGACATGTGAAATCCGTTTGCCATACCGCTTGTGAGCTGCGGAAACGCTTGTCTGATGGCCTCTGAGGAACGACGAAGCCCCGGTCCTGTGGACCGGGGCTTCGGTGATCGCGCGGAGGCGGAGGGATTTGAACCCTCGATGGGATTGAAGTCCCAAACCGCATTAGCAGTGCGGCGCCATAGACCGGACTAGGCGACGCCTCCAGCACAACCGCTCGCGTGTGTGCGAGTGGTGCGTGCAGATGATGACACAGCCGCAGGGCGTGTCACCAATCGGCGTCCACGGTACTAGGCAGGTGGGTCGCAGGGCAAAGCGGTTGCGGGGCGCAACGCCGTCGCGGGGCTCGCGTTAGTCCTGTCATGTTCCAGGTCACCCCACTGCGACGGCTCGCCGTCGCCGCGTCCGCCGCCTGTGCCGCCGTGGTCGCCGCGTCCGGTACCGGGCCGGCCGCCGCGTACGCCGCCGGGTCGGCGGGCGCCGTCACCGCCGTCACCACTGTCACCACCGTCTCCGCTGCCTCCGGCGTCACTTCTCTCGCGCCGCCGCCCGTCCGGGAGGAGGACCGGGTCTCCGGCGATCACCTCACGGTCACCGTCCGGCACGCCGGCGGACGGGCGGACGGGACGTTCGAGCTGTACTGCCATCCGGGCGGGGGCAGCCACCCGGACGTGGAGAGCGCCTGTCTCGCGGTGGACCGCAACACCCGGTGGGGCAGGGACGCCTTCGCGCCCGCCCCGGAGGGCGGCGTCTGCACCATGCGGTACGGCGGGCCGGCCACCGCCCACGTCACGGGCCGCTGGGCCGGACGTCCGGTCGACGCGACGTACGACCGGAGCAACGGCTGCCGGATCGAGCGGTGGGACCGGCTCGTGCCGCTGCTGCCCGACCTGCGCCCGGCCGTCCGCTGACGCCCGGTGTCCGAGGAGTGCCGTCCCGCCGCCACGGCCGTGCGCGGACAGGCGACGCGTGGCGGAAGCACCGGTTCCGTAAAGGTCGCGCGAAGGTCCCGCGCAGTCCGGGCGGAATGCGGGGCGCGCACGGGAGCCGTCCGTCCCGCGCAAGGACAGGCCACGACGGGTGAGGACACACGTTCTGAGTCACTTCGTCGTGCGAGCTCGCTCTCATCCGGCGCCGCCGACGGGACCCCAGCCCTTAGACTCCCTCGCGTGACACGGTGCGGGCCGGTTGGCAAGATGGCCCGAACGGTCGGCAAGGTGCGGTAACAGGGAGGAAGCGACTCGTGAGCAGCAGGCCATCCCGAGGCGCTGCTCGCCTCGCAGCCATACTCGACGCGCTCCCCGATGCCCTGGTGCTGGTCAACGCCAACGGGACCGTCGTCAACGCGAACACCATCGCGCTGGAGGCGTTCGAGACGCCGGGTACCGCGCTGGTGGGGCGGGGCCTCCTCGATCTGCTGCCGCAGTTCGACTCCAAGCTCATCCCGGGGTCCATGCGGCGGCCCGACCACATGGACCCGCGCGGGCGGACCAAGCCGACCCGGATGGTCGCGCGCCGCACCGACGGCAGCGAGTTCCCGGTCGAGGTCACCAGCGCCAACCTCGAGAACGGCCAGCAGGCCTACGACGGCTACGGCTACTCCTCCGCCTCCGACGAGCTGCTGATGCTCGTCGTGCGCGACCTGTCCGGGACCGTCGACACCGAGGCCGAGCTGGCGCGTTCGCAGCGGCAGACCGAAATGATCCTGCGAGCCGCCTCCGAGGGCGTCGTGGGCACCGACACCGACGGGCGCATCGTCCTCGTCAACCCCGCCGCCGCCCAGATACTGGGATACCGGGCCAGCGACCTCGGCGCCAAGGAGCTGCACACTCTCGTGCTGCACTCGCGCGCCGACGGCTCGCCGTTCCCGTACGACGAGTCGCCGCTCGCCGACACCCTGCGGTCCGGGCGCAAGCACCGGGTGCGCGGACAGGTGCTGTGGTCCAAGAGCGGGGACCGGGTGGCGGTCGACCTGACGACCGCGCCCGTGCGGGACGGCGATCAGCTCGTCGGCGCCGTCATGACCTTCACCGACCGACGGCCCTACGACGCGCTCGCCGAGGAGAAGGACGGCGTCGAGAAGCGGCACGCGGACGAGTTGGAGAAGCTCTCCGAGGAGCACGCCTCCGACCTCACCGCGCTGCGCCAGCAGCACGTCGCCGAGCTCGAGGAGCTGCGCGAGCGGCACGAGGAGGAGCTCGCGGCGGGCGAGGAGCGCTACGCCTCGCTCGGCGAGCGCGAGAAGGACCGGTACGAGGCGCTCGCCGGGCGGCACGAGCAGCTGCTCACCCTGCTCGGGGATTCCCTGCGCGGCCCCCTGGACGAACTGCGCCGCGAGCTGGCGGCGCTCGCCGCGGACGACGCCGGACAGCTCTGGCCCGAGGCCAACCAGGTGCTCCATCACCTGTCCGCCGGTTACTCGCGGATCACCACGCTCATCGACAACGTGCTCGGCTACCAGCGTCTCGACACCGGGTCGGAGGTCATCGCCCGGTCGAAGGTGATGCTGGACGCCGTGGTCGCCGCCGGTGTCGACGGCGCGGTGGATCTCATCGGGCCGGGACGGGTGCAGTTCGCCGTGCACGCGCCGCCCATCGAGGCCGAGGTCGACGCGCGGCTCCTCGCGACCGCGCTCGCGCACCTCGTGGCCGACGTCGCGGGCGTCGACGCCACCGGCAACGCGCCCGTCTCGGCGGGCGGTTACATGGACAACACGGTCGTGGTGGCGGCCGCCCAGCGCGGTGAGGTCGTGCGCATCGAGGTGCGTGGGCCGTACGCCGGCGGCGACCCCGTGCACGAACCGATCGTGCGGGGGATCGTGCGGGCGCACGGTGGCGTGCTCCAGACGCACGAGGTGCCGGGCATGAGCGGCAGCGCGTACGTGCTGGAGGTGCCGTTGGGCGGTGGCGCGGGGGCCATGGCGGCTCCGGCGGCCATGGCCCTGCCCGCTCTCGCGGCCGGTGGCGACGCCGCCTCGGGGGCCTCCGCCGCCCTGCCCGCGGAGGAGGACGTCCCGGGTGAGTACGGCGCCGGTGGACGCCGACGGGCGCGGCGGTCCTCCGTCGACGCCTTCCTGGAGGGCGACGTCCCGGGCGCGGAGGGCGGTGCCGACGCGGAGGCGGCCGTTCCGACCGGACGGCGACGCAGGCGGGCCGGGGCGGCGGCCGCGGAGGAGATGCCGGCCGAGGTGGCGCCCGCGGTGGACGAGGCCGAGGGCCCCGAGGGCCCCGGCGGCACCGGGCGGCGGCGTGGCCGGTCGGCCGAGGTCGCCGTCATGGGGTCGGACGCCGGGACGGCCGCGGCGATCGACGGCGGGGTGAGCGAGGGCGCCGTCGTCACCGCCGCCGAACACGCGGCCGGAACCGCGGCCTCGGGTACGGGACTCGGCGGCACCGTTCCGCCGCAGGGCGTACCCGTACCGGCCGGACAGCGGGCCCCGCACCACGCACCGGACGGCCGGCCGCAGCAGAACGCGCTGCCGGCGGCGCTGCCGGCGCTCGCGAGCGCACCGGCCGAGGGCCCGGGGGCGGGTCCGGGAGCCATGACGCAGGCGGAGACGGAGGAAGGGCAGCCGACCGGCCGGCGGCGGCGTGCCCTGGCCGCCGCGAACGAGCGCGCGGCGGCGCAGGAGGCCGGACCTCGCGCGGTGTTCGCCCTGCCGCCCGCGGAGGCCGACCGGGCGCCGGACGGTTCCGTCGGCGCCGATGCGGCCGCCCAGGCCGTCCAGCCTGTCCAAGCCGCGCAGGCCGCCCAGGCCGCGCAGGCAGTGGGCCCGATCCCGGTGCCAGGTCCGGTTCCGGGTCAGGCTCCCGCTGCGGCTGCTGCGGCTCCGGGAGTGGCCCAGGCTCCGGGGGCCGTCCAGGTGCCCGCCCAGGCACCGGTGCCCCCGCAGGGGCAGACGCCCGTTCCGGCCCACATGCCGCTTCCGGCCCACATGCCGGTTCCGGGCCAGGCGCCGGTTCCGGGTTCCCTGGACTCCGCGGTCGACCACGGGCGGCACGACGCCGTCCCGCACGACCAGTCCGACGACCACACCCCGCCCCAGCCGCACCCCACGAACGCGCCCACGGGCCGCCGTCGACGGGCCGCCGCTCAGGCCCCGGAGGCCGCCGCCCCGGGGCAGGCCCAGCAGCCCCAGCCGCAGTCCCCGTCCCAGCCGCAGCCCGTGGGACAGGCCGTCGCCGCCGCGCAGCCCGCCGCAGGTCAGCCGCTCCCGGCGCAACCCGCCGCAGGGCAGCCGCTCCCCGCGCAGGCGGTGCCCGGCCAGGCCGCCCCCGCCCCCGCCCCCGTGCCGAACGTGCCCGGGCAGGGTCAGCCGCTCCCGGCCGAAGCGGCCCCCGCGCCGGCGGCCGCGCAGCCCGCGCCGCCCGCGACGACGCCGAGCGGTGGCACCCCGCTGCCGCCCGAGGCCGCCGTGGGGCAGCCGCGCGCGGCGCAGCCGTTGCCCGCCGAGGCCGCGGGCCGGCCCGTGGACCCCAACTCGACGCAGGGCCGGGCGATCAGCGTGCGGACCCTGGGTCAGGGCGTGCCCTTCACCCGGCAGGCCGCGCAGGTGCAGCAGGCCCAGCAGCTGCAGCAGGCACAGCAGGCGATGCGTCCCTCGCAGCCGGGGCTGCCGTCGGCGCAGTCCACGGCCACTCCCGCGCCGCACGCCCCCGGTGGTTCCGGGCGGCGGCGCAAGCTGGGTACTCCGCCCGACCCGACGACGCGCCCGGAGCAGACGGCGCGTCCGCACCCCTCGGCCGAGCAGCCCGCCGTGCCGCAGCCCCCGGCGCAGGCGCAGGCCGTGACCGCCCCGGCGGCTGCCCCCGGGCCGAACAACCCCGTACCGCATCCCTCTCTCGCGGGTCAGTCGCGGCCGGCGCCCGGTGGACCGGGGACCGAGGGCGCCGGACGGTCGTACGCCATAGGGGCTCCGGACGAGAACGCCGCCGAGGGGCCCGAGCCGCTGGACGGGCCCGGCGGGGCCGTCGAGGTGGCGGATCCGCCGCGGCCGCAGCCGCTGGACGACGAGCTGCCGCCGGAGCCGCTGGACAACCCGCGTCGGCTGCTGGTGTGGCCGGCGCCGGACGTCAGTACCCAGCAGGCGCTCAGCGACCGCGGGTACCGGCCGGTGATCGTGCACTCGCGCGAGGAGGTCGACGCGCAGATCGCCGCCTTCCCGGCCGCGCTGTTCGTGGACCCGCTGACCGGGCCGATCACCCGGACCGCGTTGCAGTCGCTGCGCACGGCCGCGGTGGCCGCCGAGGTTCCGGTGCTGGTCACGGCCGGGCTCGGACAGGCGACGCGCGAGGCGGCGTACGGCGCCGATCCCGCCGTCCTGCTGAAGGCGCTCGCGCCGCGCGACAGCGAACAGCATCCGCCGCGGGTGCTGCTCATCGAGGAGCACGCCGAGATCGCCCTCGCCCTGACGTCGACGCTGGAGCGGCGCGGGATGCAGGTGGCGCGGGCGGCGAGCGACGCGGACGCCGTCACGCTCGCCGGGCAGCTGCGGCCGAACCTGGTCGTGATGGACCTGATGCAGGTACACCGGCGCCAGTCCGGGATCCTGGACTGGCTGCGGGCGAACGGCCAGCTCAACCGCACTCCGCTGGTCGTCTACACGGCCGCCGTCGACCCGGCGGACCTGCCGCGGCTGGCGTCGGGGGAGACGGTCCTCTTCCTGGCCGAGCGCTCGACGAGCGCGGAGGTGCAGAGCAGGATCGTGGACCTGCTGGCCCGGATCGGCACCAACTAGGACCCGGCGGCCGGAACCCGGTCGGCCCGGAACCTCGCGGCCCGGCTCGTCCTAGCGGGCGACCATCCGCCGCGCCGCCTCCTTGATGGAGGCGCGCAGACGGTCGCGGTCGGCGTCCTCGGAGCCCGCCAGGATGCGGCTCATCTGGGGGACGAAGGCGGCCCAGTTGGCCATCGCGATCAGCAGGAAGAAGAGGTCACGGGCCGGGATCGCGTCGGAGATCACGCCCCGCTCCTGCGCGTCCCGCACGGCGTCGACCTTGACCGCGTAGTGCTTCTGGCGTTGCGCCTCGTCGGGCAGCAACTCGGTGCTGCCGTACTCGATGCCCTCCCAGTACAGCAGGCGCAGCAGCTCGGGGTGGGCGGCGTGGTAGTCCATCAGCCGGTCGAGCCAGCCCTCGATGTCGTCCGGGTCGACCGGGACGGCGGCGGCGAGGTCCACCATGGAGCGGCCGAGGACCTGGGAGAACAGCTCGGCCTTGTTGCCGAAGTAGGCGTAGATGAGTTGCTTGTTCGCCTTGGCTTCGGCGGCGATGCGGTCGATGCGGGCGCCCGCGATGCCGTAGCGGGCGAACTCCGCGACGGCGGCGTCGAAGATCCGGGCTCGGGTGGCCTCGGGATCCCTGGTGGTTGCCATGGCAGCCATCGTAGCGAGGGCTAACCAACTAGTTGGTTGACAGGGAATTCCCGCCCGCCGCAGACTGTTCCCCCTCCGTTCCAACCAACCGGTTGGTTGCCGGTTGCGTCAGATGCCAGATGCCAGATGCCAGATGTCGGAGTGGGAGCACCGCACCATGTCGCCCGAAGCCACAGAGTTCCGAGTCACCCGGGAGGCCGGGACAGCCGGAGGAACCGGAGCCGGCGGGGTCACCGGAGAAGCCGGGGCAGCCGCACGAACCGGGGCAGCCGCAGGAGCCGAAGTCGCCGAGAGAGCCGAAGGCCCGGCGGGAGCCCGCGTCACCGGGCGAACCCGGGGCGCCGGAGGAGTCAAGGGAGGCGCGGGCCCGGCGGGCGTGGGTCGCCGCAATGAGCTTCTGCTCGTCCTCATCGCCCTCTGCACCGCCGTCACGGCCGGCAACATCTATCTCGCCGCCCCGCTGCTCCCCCTCATCGCCCACGACTTCGGCTCGGCGCCCTCGGCCGTGGCCTGGATCGCCTCGGTCGCCCAGTTCGGCTACGCGGCCGGCCTGCTCGTCTTCGCCCCGCTCGGCGACCGGGTGAACCGGCGCCGGCTGGTCGCCGTCCTGTCCCTGGTCACCGCGGTGGCCCTGATCGCCGCGGCCGCTGCCGCCGGGACCGGCGCGCTCGCCGCCGCCGTGCTCGTCGCCTCGGCCGCGACCGTCGTCCCGCAGCTCCTCGTGCCGCTGGTCGCCGCGCGCGCCCCGGCCGACCGGCGCGCCCGGCACGTGGCCGCCGTCATCGCCGGGCTGTTCACCGGCATCGTCGCGGCCCGTGTCCTCGGCGGACTCGCCGGGCAGGCCTTCGGCTGGCGGGCGGTGTTCGTGGGCGCGGCCGTCCTCACCACGGTCCTGGGCCTGCTGACCGCGGCCGCCCTCCCCTCCGAACGGCACCGCCCCCGCGAGGGCCACCTGTTCGCCGGTCTCACCGCGATGCCGGGTCTGGTGCGGCGCTCGCCCGACCTGTGGCGGGCCTGCGTGCGGCAGGCCGGGATGTACGGCGCCTGGAGCGCCCTGTGGACCTCGCTGGCCCTGCTCCTGACGGGCGAGGGGTCCTACGGTCTGACGACCGCCACCGCCGGGCTCTTCGGCCTCTTCGGACTGGCCGCCAGTGTCGTGGCGCCGCTGGCGGGCGGTCTGGTCGACCGCTTCGGCGCCGCGCGGGTCGTCCGCGACGCGTATCTCCTCGCCGCCGTCTCCGTGCCGCTGTTCTGGCTGGGCGGGCAGGTGCTCGTGGCGCTCTTCGTGGCCGCGATCGTGATCCACGCGGCGCTCGTCGCCTCGCACGTCGCCAACCAGACCCTCGCCCTGACGACCACCTCGGCGCCGGCCACCGCGAACAGCGCCTATGTCGTCGCGGGGTTCGCCGGCGGGGCGACCGCCTCGGCCCTGGCCGGCCTCGCCTTCAGCCACTTCGGCTGGGGCGGCGTCGTCGCGGTGGCGGGCGTGTGGCTGCTCCTGGGCTGGACGACCACGGGCGTGCGCCGCTGACGGGCCCGCGGCGCGGAGGCCGGCGCCGGGAAGGGCGTACGCCGGGCAGGGGCCGCGAGGTGCCCTGCCCGGCGTACACGACCTGCGTACACGGCCGCGGCGGCCGGCGCGCCGGTCGCCGCGGCCGCGGTGCGGACGGCGATTTCAGAGCCGGGTGACGTCCAGCTCGCCTTCGGCGTACTGCCTGCGCAGCACCTTCTTGTCGAACTTGCCCACGCTCGTCTTCGGGACCGACGCGATGACCGTCCAGCGCTCCGGGAGCTGCCACTTGGCGATCCGCCCCTCGGCGGCGAGGAAGGCGCGCAGGGCCTCGAAGTCCGTGGTGGCGCCCTCCCTGAGGACGACGGTGGCCAGCGGGCGCTCGCCCCACTTGTCGTCCGGGACGGCCACGACGGCGGCCTCGGCGACGTCCGGGTGGGACATCAGCGCGTTCTCCAGGTCCACCGACGAGATCCACTCGCCGCCGGACTTGATGACGTCCTTGGCGCGGTCGGTGAGGGTGAGGAAGCCGTCGGGGGAGATGGTGCCGACGTCGCCCGTCTTCAGCCAGCCGTCCGCGCTGAACTTGTCGGCCGGGCGCAGGGGCTCGCCGTCGGGGCCGTTGTAGTAGGCGCCCGCGATCCACGCGCCGCGCACCTCGAGCTCGCCCGCGGACTCGCCGTCCCAGGGGAGGCGTTCGCCGCCGGGGCCGGTGAGCCGGCCCTCGACCCCGGCCGGGAAGCGGCCCTGGGTGAGGCGGTAGCCGAATTCCTCGTCGGTGCCGACGGCGTGGGCCGGCGGACGGGCGATGGTCCCGAGCGGGGAGGTCTCCGTCATGCCCCAGGCGTGGCAGACCCGCATGCCCAGCTCGTCGAACGCGGTCATGAGGGAGGGCGGACAGGCCGACCCGCCGATGGTGACCTGGGTGAGGGAGGAGACGTCCCGCGGCTTGGCGGTCAGCTCGGCCAGCAGGCCCTGCCAGATGGTGGGGACGGCGGCCGCGTGGGTCGGCCGCTCGCTCTCGATCATCTCGGCGAGGGGCGCGGGCTGCAGGAAGCGGTCCGGCATCAGCATGTTGATGCCGGTCATGAAGGTGGCGTGCGGCAGTCCCCAGGCGTTGACGTGGAACTGCGGGACCACGACGAGCGAGGTGTCCTGGTCGGTCAGGCCCATCGACTCGGCCATGTTCACCTGCATGGAGTGCAGGTAGATCGAACGGTGGCTGTAGACCACGCCCTTGGGGTCGCCCGTGGTCCCGGAGGTGTAACACATGGCGGCGGCCTGGCGTTCGTCCAGCTCGGGCCAGTCGAAGGTCTTCGGCTTGTCCGCGATCAGCTCCTCGTACTCGTGCACGCGCGCGTGGGCGCCGTCGAGGAGCGAGCGGTCGCCCGGGCCCGAGACGACGACGTGCTCGACCGTGGGCAGCTTCGCCAGCAGGGGCGCGAGCAGCGGGAGCAGCGAACCGTTGACTATGACGACCTTGTCGGCGGCGTGGTTGACGATCCACACCAGCTGCTCGGCCGGGAGGCGCAGGTTGAGGGTGTGCAGCACCGCGCCCATCGAGGGGATCGCGAAGTACGCCTCGACGTGCTCGGCGTTGTTCCACATCAGGGTGGCCACGCGGTCGTCGCCGCGGACGCCGAGGTCGTCGCGCAGGGCGTTCGCCAGCTGCACCGCCCGGGTGCCCGCCTCGGCGAAACTGCGTCGCTGCGGTTCGCTCTCACCTGTCCAGGTGATGATCTGGGACCGGCCGTGCACCAGCACACCGTGCTCGAGAATGCGGGTGACGGTCAGCGGTACGTCCTGCATGGTGCTCAGCACGGCGTCCTCCCAGGGCGGCGACATTGCCTACGCGGTGGTAACGGTTGTGCTGATTCTGCGCACATACCGCGCGGTATGTCACTAGGGAGCGGTGATCGATCAGGTCACGAGAGGGACCGGATCACCTCGCGGGCCGGAGGAACGGCCCCCGTCAGCGGACGAGCACCAGCTCAGGATCCTCGCGCAGCTTGCCGAGCGCCCGCGACACCGCCGATTTCACCGTGCCCACCGAGACCCCGAGCACTTCGGCCGTCTGGACCTCGCTGAGGTCCTCGTAATACCTGAGGACGACCATCGCCCGCTGCCGTGCGGGCAGCTTCAGGATCGCCCGCCACATGGCGTCGCGCAGCGCCTGCCGCTCCGCCGGGTCGTCCGCGGAGGCCACCGGGTCCGGCTCCGGCAGCTCGTCGCACATGAACTCGTCGACCTTGCGCCTGCGCCACTGCGACGTGCGGGTGTTCAGCAGGGCCCGGCGGACGTAGCCGTCGAGCGCCCGGTGGTCCTCGATCCGCTCCCACGCGACATACGTCTTGGTGAGCGCGGTCTGCAGCAGGTCCTCCGCGTCGCTCGGGTTCGCGGTCAGCGACCGTGCGGTGCGCAGCAGCACCGGCTGACGGGCCCTGACGTACGACGCGAAGGACGGGTACGGGGAAGGCCGCGTCATGCCGTTCGAAGCGCTGGTGCAGACGGGTGTGGTCATGGCTCCACGCTAGGTTCGCGGCCCGCTCGGGCGGATCGGCCGCAGGTCCCGAAGCCGGATCCCTCTCAGGTTGTAGGGGTGGTGCCCGCCCCACCTCCTGAAGGTGGACATGACGGCCGCGCCTACTCCGGGATGACCCCTGGGTGCTCATCCGTCCGAGGTCAGGATCAGGCCCGACGTCGGCACCCCGGTCCCCGCCGTCACCAGGGTCCTGGCGGCCCCCGGCACCTGGTTCACGGACGTGCCGCGCAGCTGCCGTACGGCCTCGGCCACACCGTTCATCCCGTGGAGGTAGGCCTCCCCGAGCTGGCCGCCGTGAGTGTTCAGCGGCAGCCGGTCCTCCGCGACGAAGGCCGGGGCCCCGCCCGGGGCGCAGAAGCCGAACTCCTCCAGCTGCATCAGCACGAACGGCGTGAAGTGGTCGTACAGGATCCCCACGTCGATGTCGGCCGGCGCCAGTCCGGAGCTGCGCCACAGCTGGCGGGCCACCACGGACATCTCCGGCAGGCCCGTGAGGTCGTCGCGGTAGAAGCTGGTCATCTGCTCCTGGGCCCGGCCGGCGCCCTGGGCGGCGGCGGCGATCACGGCGGGCGGCCTCGGCAGGTCACGGGCCCGTTCGACGGAGGTGACGACGAGCGCCTGGCCGCCGTCCGTCTCCTGGCAGCAGTCGAGCAGCCTGAGCGGCTCGGCGATCCAGCGCGAGGCCGCGTGGTCGGCGCGGGTGATCGGGCGGTCGTGGAAGTACGCGGCCGGGTTGGCCGCCGCGTGCCGGCGGGCCGTGACGGCGACCGGCCCGAACGCGTCCTCCGGGGTCAGCCCGTGGGCGTACAGGTAGCGCTGCGCCGCCATCGCCACCCAGGAGGCGGGCGTGAGCAGCCCGAACGGCAGCGTCCAGCCGAGCGCGGTCCCCTCCGCCGACGGCTCGCGGTGGCCCACCCCCGAGCCGAAACGGCGACCCGACCGCTCGTTGAACGCGCGGTAGCAGACCACGACCTCGGCCACCCCGGCCGCGACGGCGAGCGCCGCCTGCTGCACGGTCGCGCAGGCCGCCCCGCCGCCGTAATGGACCCGCGAGAAGAAGGACAGCTCGCCCATGCCGCAGGCCTGCGCCACGGTGATCTCCGGGCTGGTGTCCATCGTGAACGTCACGAGCCCGTCCACGTCGGCGGGCGTGAGCCCCGCGTCGGCGAGCGCCGCCCGCACCGACTCCACGGCCAGCCGCAGTTCGCTGCGCCCCGAGTCCTTGGAGAACTCCGTGGCCCCGATGCCGACGATCGCGGCCCGGCCGCCGAGGGAGTCCCGTGTCCGCACGCTCACCCCGCGCCTCCTCCCGTCGGGACGGTGCCGGCGGCGACGGTGAGCGTCACCGTGCCGGTGACATGCCGGCCGATCCCGTTGTCCCCGGTGACCCGCACCACGGCGCGCTCCCCGTCGAACTCCTCGACCGTTCCCCTCAGCACCATGGTGTCTCCGGGATAGTTGGGCGCCCCGAGCCGGATGGCGACCTTGCGGAGCACGGCCGCCGGGCCGAAGTGGTCGGTGAGATAGCGGCCGACCAGGCCGTTGGTGGTCAGGATGTTCATGAAGATGTCGGGGGACCCCTTGCGCCGGGCCAGTTCGGGGTCGTGGTGGACGTCCTGGTAGTCCCGCGAGGCGAGGGCCCCGGCGACGATCAGGGTGCGGGTGATCCCGATCTCCAGCGGCGGCAGCTCGTCACCGGCCTTCACGCGACCGCCTCCCCCGCGCGCGGGCGGAACACGGGCAGCACCAGATCGTCGTCGTAGGTCCGGAACTCCAGCTCCACCGGCAGCCCGATCCGCACCTTGTCGTAGGGCACGTCGACCACGTCGCTGACGATGCGGACGCCCTCGGCGAGCTCGATCAGACCGATCGCGTACGGCGGGGAGAAGGCCGGGAAGGGCGGGTGGTGCATCACGACGTACGAGAAGACCGTGCCCTCGCCGCACGCCTCGACGGCGTCCCACTCCGCCGAGCCGCAGGCGTTGCAGCCGGGGAGCCAGGGGAAGCGGAGCGTGGCGCAGGCGGCGCAGCGCTGGACGAGGAGGCGGTGGCGCCGGACGCCCTCCCAGAAACCGGCATTGTCCCGGTTGACGACGGGACGCGGCCGCCGCGGCGGTTCCGGCCGGTCCCGGGCCTGCTGCTCCCGTCCGGCCGGCGCGTACTTGAGGACGCGGAAGCGGTGGGTGCCGACGAGCGCCTCGCCCACACGCACGTCCGTCCGGGTCGTGACGAAGTACCCGGTGCCCAGCTTGGTGGTCTTCCGCCGCGAGACCGACTCGATCACCGTGTCGAAGGCGACCTCGTCCCCCGGCCGTAACGGGCGCAGGTACTCCTGCTCGCAGTCGGTGGCCACGACCGAGGTGCAGCCCGCCTCGTCCAGGAGGGCGAGCAGTTCCTCGTAGGCCTGCGCGCGCCTCGGGTGGCCGCTCAGACCGCCCATGATCCACGCCTGGAGCATGGTCGGCGGGGCGATCGCGTCGGGGCCGGTGTAGGCGGGGTTCCGGTCGCCCGTCACCTCGCACCAGTGCCGGATCATGGGCGCGTTGACCGGGTCCCGTCCGATGCCCCCGACCGCCGCGGGCCGGCCCTCGAAGGCCTTGAGGCGCGCATGGAGCTCGTCGTCCACGGCCGTACTCCTTCCGCGGGAAAGGCTCACCGGACTTGCTGGACCTGCCGGGCTTGCCGGACGCGCCCGGCCTACGAGGGTGCGCCGGACCCACCCGGCCGACCCGGCACCTACCGGCCTGCCCGGCCTGCCCGGCCTGCCCGGCCTGCCCGGCCTGCCCGGAACGGTTTCTGACTGTCCGTCAGATGTCTACTTCTGTCAAGGTGACGTCCGCGTACGAAGACGTCTGCGCGGCGGTACCGAAGTACCGCCGCGCAGACGCGTCGCCCCCCACCCCACAACCCCCTCTCCCCACAACCCCCTCTCCCCACAGCCCCCTCTCCCCCCCCCACCCCACCCCACCCGGCGCGAGGCTCCCCCCGGAGCCGACGCCGGACACCGGCCCCTCAGGTCACCACCACAGCGGGGTGAAGGCGACGGCCACATTGCTGTTGCCCTGGTTGACCGCGGTGAACGCGGACCCGTTGACCTGCGCGGTATTGCTCTGGTTCGAGGCTCCTGAACCGACGGCGTTCTGCTGTGTGGTGCCCGAGTTGCCGCTGTTGTCGCGCCCGACGCCGCTGCCGGTGATGCTCGCGACACCCGCGTTCGATCCGTCGTCCGCGAAGCCGCCGTTGTCCGCCACCGCGACGCCGGTGAAGAGGGCGGCTGCCAGCGGCAGGGCGGAGACGGCGGCGATGACGCGAGCGGTACGGATGCTTGCCATGTGGTTCCTCCAGAACGGAAGTGCGTGAGTACCGAGGTGCGTGAACTACGGCTTCGACCTGGGCGGTTGGCCGACCGCCCCGGCGCTGGTGACGACGTCGCGAGACCAGAGTTGCCCACCGGATCCCCGGCGAACCACCCCGCAAGCCGCGATTAGCACTCAAGCGTGATGACAAGTCGATAAACCCCTGGAGCTACTTTTCCTTCCCCTGTCACTACAATCCCCGGCAACTCGGACACTCGCCCCCCGGACCCCGCAAGAGGCGAAGCGTTCCGGCACTTTTCCGTCCCGGCCGGCCCGCCCCGGGCGCGTCGCGGGCCGCCCCCCTTCCCTTTATCGAACATGCGTACGACACTGGATCCATGGCCACCACCGACCGGTACCGGTACCCCCGGCAGGCCACCACGCTGGCCCTCGCCCACGCCCTGTCGGCCGCCGAACGCGGCCTGGCCGTCATCCCCCTGTCCCGCACCAAGCTCCCCGCCCTGCGCTCCCCGCACCGCGACGCCCCGGAGCAGCCGGGGCCGCCCTGCCACGGCGAGTGCGGCCGCTTCGGCCACGGCGTGTACGACGCCTCCACCGACCCGGCCCGCATCCGCGAACTGTTCGCCGCCGCGCCCTGGGCCACCGGCTACGGCATCGCCTGCGGCCTGCCCCCGCACCACCTCATCGGCGTCGACCTCGACACCAAGTCGGACACGGACTCCACGGCCGCCCTGCGCGAACTGGCCCTGCGCCACCTCTTCACCATCCCGCCGACGATCGTGGTCCTCACCCCGTCCGGCGGACGGCACCTGTGGCTCACCGGCCCACCGGACGTCGTCGTCCCCAACTCCGCCGGCCGTCTCGCCCCCGGCATCGACATCCGGGGCGCCGGCGGCTACCTGGTCGGCCCCGGCTCCCGCAGCGCCCACGGCGTCTACGCCACCGCCCCCGGCACCGCCCACCTCGACCCCGCGCCCTGCCCGCGCTCCCTGCTGCGCCTGCTGCTGCCCCCGCCGCGCTCCTCCCGTCCGGGCGGCCCCGGCTCGACGGCGGGCGGCGCTCACGGCCGGGGCCTGGTCCAGTTCGTCCTCGCCGCGCACGAAGGCCAACGGAACACCCGGCTCTTCTGGGCGGCCTGCCGGGCCTACGAGGACGGCATCGGCCCGGAGTTGACCGAGGACCTGGTCGACGCCGCCGTACGCACCGGCCTGACGGCCCGGGAGGCACGCGGCACGATCACCTCGGCGGCCCGCATGACCACCCACCACCCGGAACCCTGACACCCGCCGCTCTCTCGCCCGTACGGACGCGCCCCCCACAGGCAAGGTGCAAGACGACGGCCCCCGACCACACTCCGTGGTCAGGGGCCGTTCATCTGCGGTGGGTGTGGGATTTGAACCCACGGTGACATCGCTGCCACGACGGTTTTCAAGACCGTTCCCTTAGGCCGCTCGGGCAACCCACCCGCGCCCCGGCCCGCCTGGGGCGGAGCGGGTACAGACTACCGGGCGCGGGGGCCGCTCGGGGGGCGTGGTCCACACGGGGTCCACTGGCCCCGCTTCCGGCATCCAGTGCCGCCACCCGCGATCAGCACCCCGCGTCAGCACCCGGTCCGGGCCTCACGGCAGCACATGGCAAGCACCGTACTGGCCGCGTCGGCACACAGCGGGGCGCGTCAGGGGTGCGGCGGGCATGTATCACGGCGGTGACTGTCAGTCGTCGAGCAGGGCGGCCGGGAGTGTGTCAGGCAGCAGGCGGGCGAGTTCGAGATCGAGGTTGACTTCGGCGGCGAGGACGAGCAGCCGTAGCGACTGGGGGGCGAGGCGGGTCACCGTCGTCTTGCGGGCAGGGGCTCTGTCCGACGACCGGGCGCGCTCGCTGCCGCCCCTACGCGCGCGACCCAGGGCGGCCACCTCCTGTCCCAGGAGTACGGGGAAGCGTGGAAGGCTGCCCGGCTCGCAACCCCGCTCCCGCGAACCCGAGTTGACCTTGTAACGGGACGGTGACGATGACGTCCTGACTCAAAGTTCGAGGCATCCGTTCCGGTCCCGGCCACCTCCTAATGATCGAACACGCACTGAGGAACTGAACACCTCAGCCTCGATCAGTCGACCATTCAGGGGACTTGACCCATGCTCCGCAACCGTCGCAAGGCCTTTCTCGTCTCCGCCGCGCTCCTGGGCTGCACCCTGCTGATGACGGCGTGCAACCAGGGTGACGACGCCGCCGACAGTTCCTCCAGCAAGGCCGCCACATCTGCGGCGAGCGAGTCGGGCGCCACGGGCGTCAGCGGCACCTCCGCGTCTCCCTCCGGTTCCGGGAACACGTCCGGCGGCGGCAGCACGTCCGGGTCCGGAAGCACATCCGGCGGCAGCAGCACGTCCGGGTCCGGAAGCACATCCGACACCGGCGAAACCGTCGTGGAGGGCCTCGACAAGGGCAAGGGCGTCAGCGGCACCTGGTACGGCGTCGTTCGGTACGTGGCACCCGGCAAGTACCTGGTCGACGGTCCTGCGGCCCAGGGCTCCGGCGGTGAGCAGCAAGCCTTCTTCCTCGCCGAGGACACGGTGATCCTGGGCGGTGGCCAGATCTGCGGCACCGCCGGCTCGAAGGTGGACGCCCCGTGCGAGGAGGCCGACCTGGAGAAGGCCTCCAAGAAGGGCGTGGAGGCCGAGGTAGTGATCAAGAACGGCATAGCCACTCAGATCACCGACGGCGCGCTTCTCTGATCCGATAGCTCGCCATGCGTGAGGCGGTCTGCCGGAATCGTGTCTTCCGGCAGACCGCCTCACTCGTCGCCGCATCTCGGCACTTCCGGCGGCCTCACATGCCGAGGCCGCCAAATCGCCTTCGCGCGGTCCCGGGCAACGGTCCACGCTCCGGACCGCAAGGGGTTCTGACCAGCGGGTAAGCGGTTCGCTTCTGCCGGACGCCCGGTCCGCACCTGGTTGACACGCACTGAACCACACGCGTACCGGGCTCATCCGGGCCGTGCGGCTCGTGGGCCACCCGAGGCGGCGACCGGTCGAGGGGCGGCGTCAGCTGTGGGCGCCCCACCAGACCCAGCGGGACGTGTCGATGCCGCCTTCGCCGATGTAGTTGGTGGTGTAGACGGCGGCGCCGTTGGCCGAGGTGCGGAGGAACACCCCGGTCCCGGAGATGAAGTCGCATTCGAGGTAGTTGCCGTCGCCGCTCCACCACTGCCCGGGGGCGTTCCCGCAGGCGCTCATCCAGACGGCGTTGGTCGCGGTCTTGCTGTCCGTGGTGAGACACATGCCGTTGGCCTTGCTCACCAGCCGGCGGAAGACCGTGCCGTCGTAGTTGCGGGTGTAGGAATCCGCACCCCAGTACCAGTTGCGGGTGGAGAGCGCGTCATTGCAGGTGTCGGACCAGACCTTGTCGCTCACGGTCGACGACACCAGGCACTGGCCTTCGTAGTCGTTGCTGTACGACCAGTACGTCGTCGCCGACGCCGTGGACGACGAGCCCGCCACGGCGAGCAGGAGGGCGGCGAGCCCCGCGGGCACGGTCAGTCTCAGAGCCTTGAGAGATTCCATGATCACGAGGATCGGCGACCGAGGGGGTGTCCGCGTGAATCGGACGTGAACCCGCCATGTCGTTTCAGTCATGTCCACGCCACAAGGACCCCACCGCGACAGTGCCGCACAGAGGTGGGACAGGTCCACGCGGAAGGGGTGCCCCCTCGGTGAGAGGCACCCCTTCGAACTGCGTGGTCAGGTCCGCGGTGTGAGCGTGGGCGTCAGCTGTCGCCCTTGCGCGAGCCGAGGGTGAGGTCGACGGTGTGGGACTTGCCGTCGCGCTCGTAGGTGATCGTGACCTTGTCGCCGGGCTGGTGGGTCCAGATCTCACCGATGAGGGTCGGGCCGCTGTCGATCACCATGTCGTCGAGCTTCACGATGACGTCGCCGGGCTTGAGACCGGCCTGGTCCGCCGGGCCGCCCGACTCGACCGCGGAGCTGCCGCCCTCGGCCGTGTCGGTGATCTTCGCGCCCTCCGTGGACTCCGCCAGGGAGACGGACGCGCCGATCTTGGCGTACACCGGCTCGCCGGTCTTGATCAGCTGCTGGGCGACGTACCGGGCCTGGTTGATCGGGATGGCGAAGCCGAGGCCGATCGAGCCGGACTGGGTGGTGCCGCCCAGGCCGCCGCTGCCGGTGGACTGGATCGCGGAGTTGATGCCGATGACGTTGCCCGACGCGTCCAGCAGCGGGCCGCCGGAGTTGCCCGGGTTGATCGAGGCGTCCGTCTGGAGGGCGCTCATGTAGGAAGCGGCGTTGCTCGTGCCGTCGCTGGAGGCCACCGGGCGGTTCTTCGCGCTGATGATGCCCGTCGTGACCGTGTTGGACAGACCGAAGGGGGCGCCGATCGCGATCGTCGAGTCGCCGACCGCCACCTTGTCCGAGTCGCCGAGGGTGAGCGGCTTCAGGTCCGAGGGGGCGTTCTTGAGCTTGATGACGGCGACGTCGTACCCCTGGGCGTGCCCGACGACCTCGGCGCTGTACTTCTTGCCGTTCGGGAAGGTGGCCGTCACCTTGCCGCCGTCGACCGCGTCCGCGACGACGTGGTTGTTGGTGACGATGTGGCCCTGGGTGTCGAAGACGAAGCCGGTGCCGGTGCCGCCCTCGCCGCTGCTGGACTCGGCCTCGATGGTGACCGTGCTGGGCAGCGCCTTGGCGGCGACCCCGGCGACCGTGCCCGGGTCACGCTTGACCTCGCCGCCTTCGGTGGAGGCGGAGACCGTCGTCGAGCCGGTGTCGTCGTCGTTCTTGGCCAGGGTGTAGCCGAGTCCGCCGCCCAGGCCGCCCGCGACCAGCGCGGCGACCAGGATCGCGGCGACGAGCCCGCCGCGGCCGCGGCCCGACTTCGGCGCGGGCTGCTGGTAGGAAGCGCCCCAGACGGTCCCGTCGTGCCCACCGGGGCCGCCCGGGCCCCCGACGCCGCCGGGGCCGGGAGTGCTGCCGTACGCGTGCGTGCTCGCGCCGGCGTCGGCGTAGACGGGCGTCGCCGGGGCCGGGTTCGGCCAGTCGTCGGCGGCGGCCGGCGCCCCCTGCGGGGCCGGGGCGGTCGGCGGGGCCGGGGCCGCCGGCGGCGGCCAGTCGCCGTCGACCGGCGCCGGCGCTCCCTGCGGCGCGGTGGGCGGCGGCCAGTGGCCCTCGGGCGCGCCCGCCGGAGCGTGACCGGCTTCCGGCGCCTGCGCGGGCGCGGCCGGGAGCGGAGTCGTGGGCGCGCCGGCGTCGGGCGCGGGCGCCTGCGGGGACGCCGAGGGAGATTCCACCGGCACGGGGGGTGCGGACGGGGCCGCGGGTACCTGAGTGCCCTCGCTCTTGCCCTCGTTCTCGGTGCTCACAGCTCTTCTCCTCGATCCACGGCTGTTGTCGTCGGTCGCACTGGGTCACGCTCGTCGGCGTCTGTCGCGCTTTCGCACGCTTTGTCGTCGACCCGGCGCGCTGAAGCTGTGCATGTGCTTTTGTACGTCTCAGCTTTTCCCACGGGCCGTCAGAGCACCATAAGCGGTGGCTGTGGGTCCATGGCGATTCCTTATATGGGTCATTACGAACAATAAGTGCGCATCATCGAAACATCTCAGAGGGTTCTCAGACGACCGGGCGCCGATGGCACCATGACGCGGTGACCCACGCACGGCAGCACCACATTCAAGTCGTCGCCCACCGCGGGGCTTCCGAGGAGGCCCCCGAGCACACCCTGGCCGCCTACAAGAAGGCCATCGAGGACGGTGCGGACGCCCTCGAGTGCGATGTACGACTGACCGCGGACGGCCATCTCGTCTGTGTACACGACCGCCGCGTCAACCGTACGTCCAACGGCCGCGGGGCGGTCTCCGCCCTGGAACTGGCCGACCTCGCGGCGCTGGACTTCGGCTCCTGGAAGACACGGGAGGCCCGCGAGGCCTGGCAGGCGCGCGAGGAGGACCCCGACTGGGAGGTCCGGCCCGAGGACCGCGAGGAGACCTCCGTCCTGACCCTGGAGCGCCTGCTGGAGCTGGTCTCCGACGCGGGGCGCCGGGTGGAACTGGCCATCGAGACCAAGCATCCGACGCGCTGGGCCGGACAGGTGGAGGAGCGGCTGCTGGTGCTGCTGAAGCGGTTCGGTCTGGACGCGCCGGCCTCGGCGGCCGAGTCCCCGGTGCGGATCATGAGCTTCTCGGCCCGCTCGCTGCATCGCGTGCGGGCCGCGGCGCCCACCGTGCCGACGGTCTACCTGATGCAGTTCGTCTCGCCCCGGCTGCGCGACGGGCGGCTTCCCGCGGGGGTCGGGATCGCCGGCCCCTCGATCCGGATCGTGCGCAACCATCCGGCGTACATCGAGCGCCTGAAGGCGGCCGGCCACCGGGTGCACGTGTGGACCGTGAACGAGCCGGACGACGTCGACCTCTGCGTCGAGCTGGGCGTCGACGGCATCATCACGAACCGTCCGCGCGAGGTACTGCGCCGGCTGGGACGCTGAGCCCGTATCTCGGGGAAGTCACAGAAGTAACAGAAGTCGCAGAAGCCCCGTCCCTACCTCTTGACCCCACAGCACCCTTACAGCATCCTCCGTTCTCAGCCATACCGTCCATATTCAGCCACTCACTGACAGGCCCCTCACAGGGAGTGCTCCGGCGCGTTCGGTCCGTGTTCGTCCCTGACGAATGCGTCTCCGGGGCCGCATTGGCCGGTTTCCGGTACAGGCCAATGGGGCATCCACACCGTGGCGTGGGGCGAAGGAGGTCTCGGGGGTGGCGTTGGTGGTGGCACAGGAGGTGCCCGCGTCGTCGAGCATGGCCGTACCCCATGGTCCTGCGGGCGTGGGGAACGCGAGACACCGTATGCGCGATCAGTTGCGCACGGGCGGGGTGTCGGAATCGGTCATCGACGACGCCGTACTGATCCTTTCCGAACTCTTGAGCAATGCGTGCAAGCACGGCAGGCCGCTGGGCGACGCCCTGGCCGGGGACGGCGACGTCCGGGCCGCGTGGCGCGTCGATCCGGGTGGCCGGCTGGTGGTCGAGGTGACCGACGGCGGCGGCCCGACCCGTCCGGCCCCGGCCACCCCCTCCGTCACCGCGCACGGCGGCCGCGGGCTCAACATCATCACGGCGCTGGCCGACGACTGGGGCGTCCGGGACGACGCCCGCGGCGAGGTCACGGTGTGGGTCGTCGTCCACGCGGACGTCCACGACCCCGACGCGGGCCGCCGACGCGACGACTTCGCGTCCCGGGTCGCCGCGCCGTCGGTGGCGGCGATGCCCGGCCTGGACTTCGCGGACGCCTTCGACGACCTGGACTAGACGCGCGGGGCAGGGGCGGTGACCGTCGTCCACAGGCCCCGCGTCGTCCACAGGTTCCCGTGACGGAGCGTACGAACGGCTAGGCTCCCGCCGTACCAGACGAGCCGTACCCGGGAGACACCCAGATGGCCAAGAAGCGACCCCAGACGAAGGCCAAGCGGCCGCAGCACACCGACGCGGACATCCCGGTCGTCGGCGCGCGGGAGCCCTGCCCGTGCGGCAGCGGCCGCCGCTACAAGGCCTGTCACGGCCGGGCCGCCGCGCATGCCGTGACCGAGCTGGTACAGCGCCCCTTCGAGGGCCTGCCGGGCGAGGGCGACTGGGTGGCGCTGCGGGAGTTGGTGCCGGCCGCCACGGTCGGGCTGACGCTCAAGGACGGCCTGCCCGAGGGCGTCCCGTCCGTCACGCTCGCCACGGTGCTGCCGATGGCCTGGCCCGCGCTGCGCCGCGACGACGGCTCGGTGCTGCTCGGCCTGCAGAACGACACGCCGTCCGGCGACATCAGCCGTGACCTGGCCGACACCCTGCAGCGGGCCCTGGAGGCCGACCCCGGCACCCCGGTGCAGGCGCGCCGCGCCCCGGCCGACGGTCCGCGGATGCAGGATCTGCTCGACCCCGAAGGCGCGTTCGAGCCAGTTGTGCACAGCGGCTTCGAGTTCTGGGTCCCGGACCCGGAGAACGCGGCGCCGGAGGTGGCCGCCTCCCTGGAGCGGGCCAACGCCGCGGCGATCCCGACCGTGAAGCTGACCGGCGTGGACGCCGCGTACTGGTGCGAGACGCCGGACAAGAACCACCTGCGCTGGGTCATGCCGCATCCGGAGGAGCGGCTTTTGGACGCCCTCGCGCGGCTGCACGCGGCGGGCCGTTCGAGCCTCGGCGAGGGCACGCGCCTCGTCGGCTCCTTCCGGGCGCACGGTCTGACGGTGCCCGTCTGGGACCTGCCGAGCGCGGTCACGGCGGACGACGTCGAGAAGCCGGCGGCCGAGTTCGCCGAGCGGCTCGCCGTCGCCCTGGCCTCGGACGAGCCGCTCACGGCCGACGAGCGCCGCGCCCGGGGCGGCCTGACCAACCGACAGGTGACGCTCAGCTGACCCGCAGCCGCCGCCCCCGGTCGAACTGACCGACCGGTCAGCACCCCTCGCGGCGGCGGCCGGCGTGACTCCACTCACAACTGCCGCCCGCGCAGGGCGAGTCGGCGTGAGAAACGCCGTTTCGCCGGTGTCCGGAATACCGATGAAAACAAGAGATCGAATTTGCGTGGAGCAGATCTCTTGTTACCGTTCGAGGTGCCCGGTTGCTGATGCATCCCCCGTCGTCAGCAACCGGGTCTTTTCATGTCCGGCGTCGTGTACAGAGTGAAGCCGCGCGTCAACTGCCCGTATCCGATGGGGAGTTGCTTCCCGACCGCAGCAGCAGCGGCCCGTCGCCGGTCGCTCGCGCGAACTCCGCGACCGCCGTGTACGCCGCCAGTTCGCCGCGGGTCCGCTCACGGGGCGTCTCGCAGGATTCCGGCTCGTCCTCGGCGCCCACCTCGCAGCGCGTCCGCACCGTGCGCCCCTCGGGCCCCATGAGGCTCAGGAAGGCGTCCAGGGCGCGTCCGGTGGCGTTGCGGTAGTAGGTGCGCGCCCAGCTGTCCTCGCCCTGGGACAGCACACAGGTCTGCGCCTCCACGCCGTCGGGCGAGGTCAGTTCGGGACCGCAGCGGGCGGCGGTGGCCAGCCCGAGGCCGAGCAGCAGCGGGGACCGGGAGGGTTCGGCGGGCGGCGCCTTCGGGTCCGTGGCGCCGGTGGCATGCGCGTCGGCCGCCTCGACCGCGCCGACCGTACGCCCTTCGTCGCCGACCGGCCCCGCGGACGCCATGGCCAGAGGAAGCGCGATCGCGCCTGCCACGGCGCCCACGAGGGCGAGGAGACGAAGGTTCATGTAGCGGAAGATAGAGGGCGAACGCCGGTGTGCCGTCCGGCGCGCGCCCGACACCCCTACAACTCGGGTGCGCTCACACCCGTACGAGTGAGGGCGTCGACGACGGCGTCCACCACGGCCTCGACGTCGGGCACCCAGGGCGAGGCCGAACCGGGCAGCGGCGCGCGCTCCCAGCGGATGTCGCCTTGGCCCGTCTCGGACGGGGGCAGGGCGATGTAGCCGCCCTCGCCGTGGAAGCGCAGCGAACCGGGCACGAAGTCCTTGGCGTAGAGCAGCTCGCCCAGCTGCTCCATCGTGTACGGCCGGACGAGGACCGACCAGCGGGTGGGCGAGGCGACGACCGGGCCGAGCCGGATGCCCTGCCGGTCGAGCGCCACGAGCGCGCGCGAGGCCGCGAGGGCGGGGAGGCTGACCGCGCAGGGGGCCGCGCCCCCGGTGGCCAGGATGATCGGTGCGGCCGGCCGGTTGGTCCACCACCAGCGCACCATGCGCGCTTCGGTGGTGGCCGCGAGCAGGCCGGGGTCGAAGGGGTGAGCACCGGGGACCGTGCACTCCGGGTCGGGGCAGCCGCAGCGGGAACGCCCCTGCGGGTCCGCCGTCACACCCGGGAGGACGGGCCACTGCCATTCCGTCGCGAAAGTCAGGGCCGAGTCGATCAACTCAGGTCCTCTGTCGCTGGACTGGGACAGGAGCCTGCGTCGCTTTCCGAGGATCTCGCGCATGAGCGCTCGTTCCTTTCCGTTGCACCGCTGGCAACACCGTGGGCCACATCACATAATGTGTCGATCACTTCACTGTGCGTACCTGTTGGCGCATCACACCCCTGTACAGGACAAGGGGAACCCCTCAGGGTCGAGCGGTGGCTGCTTCCGCGGCCACTCCGTCCGACGTGCATCCATCTCATGCCTGGGCGTGGCGTGGGGTGGCGAAGTCTGGCGTTTGCCGTCGCGCGTATTTCTCTCCGCCTCCGCCACGGGAGGATGGGGCACGGTCGTCGATGACTATGACGCCCGGGCCGGTCACCAGGTTCCGGAAGGCTCCCCACGAGCTCCCGACGACGCCTGGCCCTTACCGAGTACGTACCCATCACGACCGCTGTGACGCTCCGTGGAGCAAGCCCAGTCGACCGCAATCACCCGTTACCCGAGGCATTTTTAAGCCAACTTTACAATTCCGCAAGGGAGCCGGAAGAACTGTGCCCGATTCTCCCAAAGACCCCATGGACACCAGCAATCCCAGCAGGACAATGCTGGACATCCCCTCACGAGTGCGTGTACATGTGGAGACACCGCTAGCGGCGCAGAATGACATGGGGGTTTGCGATGCTTTTGAGCAATACGCTCCGGTCCGAGAGCCGGACGCCATGAACGCCCCTCACCCTCCGAAAGTGGCCGGAATCGATTCCACGGTTCCCTCGCCCGCACACACTGTCGCGCCCGCGCCCGCCACCCCGGGCGCCCCGACGGTCCCTGCCGCCCCCACCGGCGCAGCCGGTTCCACCGGCCCCGGCGCCCTGCTGACCGACCGGCTCGCCGGCTGGGTCTCCGATCTGACCACCCTGCACGAACTCACCGAACGCCTGGCCCGCACGGACGCGCTGCCGGAGACCCTCCAGGAGATGCTGCACGCCGGAGCCGCCCTCGTGGGCGCCCGGCGCGGTCTCGTCGTCCTGGAGCCCGCCGACCGGCTCGGGCCCGACACCATGATCGGACTGGGCCTCGGACGCGCCGATCTCGGCCACATCGAGACCGTGCCGCGCAGTGCCCTGTCCTACGGCCGCATCCTCGAGGGGCTGCCCGGCGGCGAGGGGGAGATCGCCGAGCCCGACCTGTTCGCCGAGGACGGCATGGATCCCCGCCACCGGGAGGTCGCCGCCCGCCTCGGCTACGCCGCCAGCTACGCGCTGCCTCTGGAGACGGACGGCGCCCCCGGCCGCCTGGGCGCGGCCGTATGGCTCTACGACGAGCCCGCCGAGCCGGACGAGCGGCAGCGCCACCTGATCGGCCTCTACGTCCGGTACGCCGCCGAACACCTGGCGCGGCTCCTGGAGCTGGAACGCACGCGCACGGCGATGAAGACGATGGCCGAGGAACTGCTCCCCTCCCGGCTGCCGCGAGTCCCGGGCGTCCAGCTCGCCGCCCGGCACCACACCGGCCCGCGCGCGGGCGGCGACTGGTACGACGCGCTGCCGCTGCCGGACGCGGCCCTGGGTCTCGCCGTCGGGTCCGTCACCGGGTCCGGGCCGAGCGCGGTCGCCGCGATGGGCCGGCTGCGCGCCTCCCTGCGGGCGTACGCGGTGATGGAGGGCGAGGACCCCGTCGCCGTCCTGTCCGACCTGGAGCTGCTGCTGCGCCTGACCGAGCCCGCCCGGTCCGCCACCGCCCTGTTCGCCTACTGCGAACCGGCCCTGCGCAAGATCACCCTGGCCGGCGCCGGGCACTGTCCGCCGCTGCTCGTCGGCGAGCGGCGCACGGAGTTCGTCGAGACCTCCGTCTCCGCCCCGCTGGGCATGCTGGCCTGCTGGGAGGCACCGAGCGTCGAGATGGAGGCCGAGCCCGGCGAGACGGTTCTGCTCTACACGGACGGCCTGCTGCACCGCACCGGCGACCCCGTGGACCGCGCCTTCGCCCGGCTGCACGCCGCCGCCGCCGGGGTCCCGAAGCCGCTGCGGCAGGACCCGGGCGCGATCGCCGACCACGTGCTGCGCACCCTTCTGCCGGAGGGCGCGGCCGAGCGGGACAGCGACGAGGACGTGGTGCTGCTCGCGGCCCGCTTCGAGTGAGCCGCCGTAACAGGCCGTGACAGGTCCTTCGGCCCTGGACCCCCTTACGTACGACCGTACGATGGAGGGGGTCCAGTGCCATATCAAGGAGGATGACCGTGGCCGACGAGCCCACCCCGGCTGTGCCGGACGACGCTGCCACCGCAGCGGGCCCGGAGACTGAGTCCGAGGAGCCCATCAAGCAGCGGAAGAACGGCCTGTACCCAGGCGTGTCCGACGAGCTGGCCGAGAGCATGAAGTCGGGCTGGGCCGACACGGAACTGCGTGACCTGAAGCCGATCGCCCAGGCCGCGGAGACCGCCGCCCGGCGCGCCGCGCTCTCGGCGCGCTTCCCGGGCGAGCGTCTGGTGATCCCCGCGGGCAACCTGAAGACCCGCTCCAACGACACCGAGTACGCCTTCCGCGCCTCCGTCGAGTACGCCTATCTCACCGGCAACCAGACCGAGGACGGCGTCCTCGTGCTGGAGCCTGTGGCCGACGGCCACCGGGCCACGATCTACCTGCTGCCGCGCTCCGACCGCGAGAACGGCGAGTTCTGGCTGTCGGGCCAGGGCGAGCTGTGGGTCGGCCGCAGGCACTCGCTGACCGAGGCGGAGCAGCTCTACGGCATCCCGGCCTCCGACGTGCGTGAACTGGCGGACCGGCTGCGCGAGGCCACCGGCCCGGTGCGGGTCGTGCGCGGCCACGACGCGGGCATCGAGGCGGCCCTGACCGACAAGGTCACCGCCGAGCGCGACGAGGAGCTGCGCGTCTTCCTCTCCGAGGCCCGCCTCGTCAAGGACGACTTCGAGATCGGCGAGCTCCAGAAGGCCGTCGACTCGACCGTTCGCGGCTTCGAGGACGTCGTGAAGGTCCTCGACAAGGCCGAGGCGACGAGCGAGCGCTACATCGAGGGCACGTTCTTCCTCCGCGCGCGGGTGGAGGGCAACGACATCGGCTACGGCACCATCGCCGCCGCCGGTCCGCACGCCTGCACGCTGCACTGGGTGCGCAACGACGGCCCGGTCCGCTCCGGCGACCTGCTGCTGCTCGACGCGGGCGTCGAGACCCACACGTACTACACCGCCGACGTCACGCGCACGCTGCCGGTCAACGGCCGCTACAGCGAGATCCAGAAGAAGATCTACGACGCCGTGTACGAGGCCCAGGAGGCCGGTATCGAGGCGGTCAAGCCCGGCGGCAAGTACCGCGACTTCCACGACGCCGCGCAGCGCGTGCTGACCGAGCGGCTCGTCGAGTGGGGCCTGGTCGAGGGCCCGGTCGAGCGGGTCCTCGAACTCGGCCTCCAGCGCCGCTGGACGCTGCACGGCACCGGTCACATGCTCGGCATGGACGTCCACGACTGCGCGGCCGCGCGCGTGGAGTCGTACGTCGACGGGACGCTGGAGCCCGGCATGGTGCTGACGGTCGAGCCCGGCCTGTACTTCCAGGCCGACGACCTGACGGTGCCGGAGGAGTACCGGGGCATCGGCGTCCGGATCGAGGACGACATCCTCGTCACGCGGGACGGCAACCGGAACCTCTCGGACGGCCTGCCGCGCCGCTCCGACGAGGTCGAGGCATGGATGGCTTCGCTGAAGGGCTGACGCATCGCCGATCGATGGCCGGGTACCGGTGGGTGCCCGGCCGTCCACCTGTCCAGGGGGACTTCTGGCCGGGGCACTTCTGTCCGGGGGGACTGCGTGAACGACTTCTGGTCCGGTGTCGGCGTCGACCTGCACCTGGAACCGGATGCCGCCGAGGGGCGGCGGGCCGGGCTGGAACGGGCCCTGCGGGACGCCGTGCGGGAGGGCCGGCTGGCGCCCGGCAGCCGGTTGCCGGCCACCCGGCGGCTCGCGGCCGAGACCGGGATCTCGCGCAACACGGTGAAGGCCGCCTACGACCAGCTGGTCGCCGAGGGCTATCTGACGGCGCGGCAGGGCTCGGGGACCCGGGTCGCGGCTCTGCCGTCCGAGGCCGCCGAACCGCCGGGCGCCGCCGCACACGCGCGTGCGCCGCGTTTCGACCTGCGGCCCGGCAGCCCGGACGTCGGGGCGTTCCCGGCCGCGGCCTGGCTGCGCGCGCTGCGCCGGGCCATCGCGACGGCGCCCTCGCTCGCGTACGACTACGGCGACCCGCGCGGCCGCATCGAACTGCGCACCGCGCTCTCGGGGTATCTGGGGCGGGCGCGGGGCGTCATCGCGCCGCCCGAGCGGATCGTGATCACCTCCGGGTACGTGCAGGGCCTCGCCCTCCTCACGCGCGTGCTGGGCGGCACCGGGATCGCGATGGAGGACCCGGGGCTGCCCTTCCACCGCGAGGTCGTCCGGCGCAACGGCGGGACCGTGACACCGGTGCCGGTGGACGAGCGCGGGGTGCGCGTCGGGGAACTGGGCGGCACCGGAGCCGTGGTCGTCACGCCCGCGCACCAGTACCCGACCGGGGTGACGCTCCACCCCGGACGGCGGCGGGCGCTGACGGAGTGGGCACGCGCGCGTGACGGGCTGATCGTCGAGGACGACTACGACGGGGAGTTCCGTTACGACCGGCAGCCGGTCGGCGCGCTCCAGGGGATGGCACCGGCCCAGGTGGTCTATCTGGGCACCGCCTCCAAGACGCTCGGGCCCGCGCTGCGGCTCGGCTGGATGGTCCTGCCGCCGCAGCTGGTGGACGCGGTCGCCGACGTCAAGCTGCACAGCGACCACCACACCGAGTCCATCGGGCAGCTCGCGCTCGCCGAGCTGATCCGGAGCCACGCCTACGACCGGCACGTGCGCGCGTGCAGGCTGCGCTACCGCCGCCGCAGGGACCTGCTCCTGGAGCGGGTCGGCGCGGGCCGGGGCGTGCGCGGGATCGCGGCCGGGCTGCACGCGCTGGTGGAGGTCGGCGACGAGGCGGAGGCATTGGCGCGCGCGGACGCGGAGGGGCTCGCGGTGGGCCGTCTGGGCGAGCACTGGCACACGCCCGGCCCGGGGCGGCCGCAGGGGTTGGTCGTCGGGTACGGGACGCCCCGGGAGCGGCTGTATCCGGAGGCGCTGGACGCGCTGGCGAAGGTCCTGGGCCGGGACTGACCGTCCGCACGATCGGACCGGGTCCGCGCACGACCGGACCAGGACCGCCATCCGCAGACGACGACCGTACGACGGCGGGGACCACGAACGAACCACGAACGGACCTCGGCCGGACCGTGATTGGGCCAGTTCCACGGCCCGTGATTGGTGCTGTCGAGCGGCCCACCGCGCCTCTAGCGTCATCGGCATGTCGAAGATTCGCCCAAGGCGGCTGCTCGCGCTGGCCCAGTTGAGCAACTCGGTCGGGGACGGCGCCTACTACACGACGTCGGCCCTGTACTTCACCCAGGTGATCGGTCTCGCCCCCGCGCGCGTGGGCCTCGGGCTCACCCTCGGGTGGGCGGTCGGCGCGCTGGCCGGGGTGCCGCTGGGGCGACTGGCCGACCGGCGCGGGGCGCGCGGCACGGCGGTGCTGCTGGCCCTCGCGACCGGGCTGGCGGTGGCGTCCTTCACCCTGGTGCGCGGGTTCGTGCCGTTCGTGCTCGTGGCATGCGGCTACGCGGCCGCGCAGTCGGGACTCGCGGCGGCCCGGCAGTCCCTGCTGGCCGGGCTGGTGCCCGCCGGGGAGCGGACGGGGCTGCTCGCGCGGCTCCAGGCGACGCTGAACGCGGGTCTGGCGGTGGGCGCCGGGCTCGGCGGGCTGGCGCTGCACGCCGGGACGCGGGAGGCGTACCTCGGCGTGTTCGTGGTGGACGCGGCGAGCTTCCTGGTGTGCGCGTCGCTGCTCGCCCGGCTGCCCCGGCCGGCTCCCGGCGCGGTCCGTCCGCACGGGAGCGGCCTCGGGGTGCTGCGGGACCGGCCGTACGCCCTGGTGGCGCTCCTGAACACCGTGCTGCTGCTGCGGATGCCGTTGCTCAGTCTGGTGCTGCCGCTGTGGATCACCGAGCGGACGGGGGCGCCCGCCTGGCTGGTCTCCGCGCTGTTCGTGCTCAACACCGCCGTGGTGACGGTGTTCCAGGTGCGGGCCGCGCGGGGCGTGACGGGACCGGCGAGCGCCACGCGCGCGGTGCGCCGGGCGGGCTGGGTGATGTGCGCCGCGTGCGCGGTGTTCGCCCTGTCCGCCGGCGCCTCGCCGTGGGTGGCGGCGGGCGTGCTGGTGCTGGGGTCGGTGCTCCAGGTGGTCGCGGAGATGGGGCAGTCCGCGGGCTCCTGGCAGCTCTCCTTCGACCTGGCGCCGGCCGACCGCGTCGGCGAGTACCAGGGGCTCTTCGGCACCGGTGTCACGGTCGCCCGGACCCTCGGTCCGCTGGTGCTGACCTGGCTGCTGGTCGAATGGGGCACGCCGGGCTGGCTGCTGCTGGGCGCGGCGATGGTCGCGGCGTCCTACGCGATGGGCCCGGCGGCCCGCAGGGCCGCGGCCGGCCGGACGACCGCGCCCTCGGCCGCGCTGGTCCCGGCGAACTGACGGCGGCGCACGCGCCGAGCCCGCCCTCGCCCTCGGCGACGCCCTCCGCACGCACTCCGCAGGCGGTCAGCGGGGCCCCGAGCACGCTGCGAGGCGGCGGCACCCGGAGACCGCCGCCGTCGCGGGCCGTCCCGGGCCGTCGCGGGCCGTCCCGGGCAGGCGCAGGCCGTCGCGGGCAAGCGCGGGCCGTCCCGGGCCGTCGCGGGCAAGCACAGGCCGTCGCGGGCAGGCGCGGGCCGTCCCGGGCCGTCGCGGGCCGTCCCGGGCAGGCGCAGGCCGTCCCGGGCAGGCGCAGGCCGTCGCGGGCAGGCGCGGGCAACTGCGGGCAGGCTCGGGCAGGCGGACGCCGTCACGCCGCAGCACGCGCCGCCGCCCGCCGCCCGCCACTGGCCGCCGTCCGTCGCCGTCGTGCTGTTCAGGCCGCCCGGGTCAGCGCGGTGACCGGCAGCGAGTCCACGAAGAGCGCGCCCGCCAGGAGGCCCGCGCTGCCGCGTGGGCTCCACGCGCGCGCGTGCAGGTCGGCGTCGAGGTCGATGAGGGCGGCGCGGCCCGCCGGGGTCGCGGTGCCGCCCGCCTCCAGGACGCCGCGGGCGCCGGCCTGCACATGACGCAGGCCCAGGGGGCCCGCGGTGTGCAGGAGTTCGGTGTCCTGGAGGGTGGACATGACGGTGAGCAGGGCGTCGAGCCGCGCCTCGGGCTCGTCCGCGCCGGCCGAGCGGGCCGCGGCGAGCGCGTCCAGGGCCCGCCGTACGTGCGGGAATCCGGCGCGCGCCTCGCCGCGGGCGCCGGCCGCGCCGTACTTCGCCGAGACGGTCGCGCCCCGCGAGGGCCGCCGTGGGGCGGCCCGGTCGGGGTGGGCGGCGATCCGCTTGGCGGTCGCGGCGACCTCGACGCCCCGCGCGCGGGTGTCGAGGGCGGCCGCCGCGACCAGCAGGCCGAGCGTCCACAGCGCACCCCGGTGCCCGCCGCCGGCCAGGCCCACCGAGTGCTCGGTGCACCTGCCGATCGCGCCCAGCTCGGCGCGGAGCCGGGGCGTGGGTTCGCCGGTGCGGCGGGCGGCCGCGGCCATCGCGGCGAGGCCGGGTGCGAGCGCCTTGGCCGACCAGCGCAGCCCGCAGTGGTCCTTGCGGGTGACGCGGGCGGCGAGGTCACGTGGGTCGGGCAGGCCCGGCTTGGGAGCCAGGGCCAGTTGCCCCGTCAGCGCGGCCACGGCGGCCTGCGCGAGCGCCTCGTCCTCACGGCTTGTCATGTCCGGACCCTATGAGGAGGCCGAGGCCGACGGGGCGTCGCTCGGCGGGGTGCCCGTCGGAGCATCGCTCGGGGCACCGCTCGGGGGCGTACCGCCGCCTCCGCCGCCGCCCGCGCCGGTGTTCTCGGCGTCGGGGTCGACACCGAGGGTGATGGACCCCTTGTAGCCCTTGGACGGGTCCGCCTTGTGCACGGCCTTCAGGGTCAGCAGGCCGCTGGAGGTGCCGCCGTCGTCGTAGACCATGTCGTCGGCGAGGGTGGTGTAGCTGCCGGAGTGCTTGGAGTAGGGCTCCAGGGTGAAGATCTCCTCGGCGATGTCGTCGGGGAAGAAGAGCTGGCCGGTGTAGTTGACCTTGCCGCCCTCGTAGGTGCCGTCCTCCTTCTGGCCGCCCGTGTGCACCTTGAGGTGGATGTGGCAGGTGCGCGGGGTGTACCAGCCCGGGAAGATCGTCTCGAACTTGACGACCCCGTTCGCGTTGGCGATCTGGTAGCCGCGCAGGTAGGTGTCGTCGTCGGCGGTGGAGCCGTCCTCGCTCTCCGCCGGGGCCGAGCCACCGGGGTTGGCGGTCGTGTAACCGGAGTAGTAACCCCAGGCGTCGCAGTGCCAGATCTCGACAGCGGCTCCGGCGACCGGCGTGCAGCCGTCGGTGGCGTCGACGACGGTGAGGCGCAGGGTCAGCGGTACACCGCTCTTGCCCTCGGTGATGTCCTTGCGCACCAAGGCACCGTCGAGGTAGTAGGGCCCCTCCGTGACGCTCGTCATCAGCGTCATGCAGCTGCCGCTCGTGGAGGTCGAGGTGGCGGATGCCGACGCGCTCGCCTCGGCGTCCGCGGACGTGTCGGCGAAGGCGGCCTGGTACCCGGCGACGGCGAGCCCGCCGGCCGCGACCGTACCGCCGGTCACCGCGAGGGCGCGGCGCCGCGTGATGGAGGAGTCTTTGTGGTTTCCCGTCATGAACATGAACGTAGGAACGCCACCAGTCAGCGACGTGGGGGAATGCTGAGAGGAACCTGTGAGTGCTGAGAATGCTGAACTTCCGCGCTCCGGAGCACTCCTGCCCGCCCTGACCGGCCAAGATCGGCGGATGCCGCCCGACGAGCGGTCAGACGGCCATGAGGGGAGCGTCCTTGCGCCACTTCAGGATCTTGTCGAAGCTCACCACCGCGCCGCTGCGCCCCGGCTTGTTGCCGATGTGGACGTGATCGGCGAGTTGCTGGATGAGGTAGAGGCCGCGGCCGTGCTCGGCGTAGGCGTCGCCGTGGACGGAGCGGTCGCCGCGGGGCGTGCGCCCGCCGGTGAAACCCGGCCCCGAGTCGGCGACTTCGATGCGGCACTTCTCACCGTCGAGGTACGCGGTGACGCGGTACGCCTCCGAACAGCCGCCGCGCGCGGCGCCCCCGCCGTGCTCGACGGCGTTGGCACAGGCCTCGCTCAGGGCGACGGAGAGGTCGTAACTGATGTCGGGATCGACGCCCGCCGTCTCCATGGTGCCGAGCAGCAGACGGCGGGCGAGCGGCACGCTCGCGGCATCGCGCCGCAGATGGAGTGACCACCAGATGCTCATGCTCCAGCCTCCAGGCCGCGGCTCGACATACCGATACGTATTGCCCCTCGAGGCCCTGTGTAAGCGCGAATTCAACGTGATGCCGCCCATATGGGGGATCCCCGCGGCCCTGAAATCGGTGTATGCAGGACTCAGGGCCATCAGTCGTACCGGTCACCACAGAAGGTGATCTTCCGCATCCTACGGAATCTTGTGGACCTGCCGTACGGCCGCGGTGACGCCAGTGCGATGATGAGCCCGCCATGTCTGCCCCCCACAGCAAGCGCTCAAGTCGCGATCTACGGCTGCTGCGGGCCGCGGTGTTCGCCGCGGTCTGCGTCGTGCTGGCCGCGGCCGGGCACACCATGGCCTCCTGCGCCACGGTTCCGCTGTGGACGCTGGGCGCGGGATTCCTGGGCGCCCTCGCGGTCGTGCTGCCGCTCGCCGGACGGGAGCGGTCGCTGCCGGGCATAGCCGTGCTGCTCGCGGTCGGACAGACCGTGCTGCACACGCTGTTCGGACTCGGCCAGCACACCGCCTCCGCCTCCGTCACCGCCTCCGCCTCGGCCACGGCCACGGCCACGGCGTCGGGCCTGTCCGACGCCACGCTCGTCGAACGGGCGGCCCGGCTGGTGTGCGGGGCCACGGCGGCGGCGATCAGCCCCGCCCAGGCCCAGCGGATCCTCGTCGACGCACGGCTCTACACCCCCGGCGACGGCACCACCGCCGGGGGCGGTGCGGACATGAGCGGCATGAGCGGCATGAGCGGGACGGGGTCCGCCGCGCATCACGCCGCGGACGCCCTGACGACCGCCGGCCCGTCGATGTCCCTGCTGCCGTCCCTGCCCATGCTGCTCGGCCACGTCCTCGCGGCCGTGGCCGCCGGATGGCTGCTGCGACGCGGCGACACGGCCCTGCTGCGGCTGCTCGCCCTGTCGGCCCACGGCGTCGCCGAGGGCGCGCTCGTACGATCCCTGCGCGGGGCGCTCGCACTGGTGCGCGCCCTCCTCGCCGGGCTGCCCGCCGCACCCGGGGCGGGACCGCGCGTCCCGCGCACCGGGCTGCTCGCCGTGGTGCCCGCACCCCGCACCACCGCACTCCAGCACTCGGTGATCAGGCGCGGCCCGCCGGCCGTGTCCCTTCTCGTCCTCGCTGCCTGACACGACACGACCAGCACTCCACCGCACCACCTGGGGGGGGGACGGCCGCCGTCGTGCGGCACGCGCGCGTGCGCACCTGCGTGCCCACGCCTCTCCCACCCGCAGATTCACTCAGAGTGGAGTGCTCGCTGTCATGAAGGCCTCTCGTATCGCCTCCCGCGTCGCCGCCGCCGCTGCCGCCGCCGGCTCCGCCGTTCTCGTCCTGTCCTCGCCCGCCTTCGCGCACGTCAGCGTCGCCGCCGAGGGCACCGCCGCCAAGGGCGGCTACGCGGTCGTCGACTTCAAGGTTCCCAACGAGCGGGACAACGCCTCGACCACCAAGCTCGAGGTCACCTTCCCGACCGACCACCCGCTGGCCTCCGCGATGCCGGAGCCGATCAGCGGCTGGACGATCCAGGTCACCAAGTCGAAGCTCGCCAAGCCCATCGAGCTGCACGGCAAGCAGATCTCCGAGGCCGTCTCCAAGATCACCTGGACGGCCACCGGCAAGGGCATCGAAGCCGGCTACTTCCAGAAGTTCCCCGTGTCCGTGGGCGCCCTCCCCGAGGACGCCGACGAGCTCGTCTTCAAGGCGATCCAGACGTACTCCAACAAGGAGGTCGTGCGCTGGATCGAGGTCCAGGAGGACGGCGCCGAGGAGCCGGAGAACCCGGCCCCCGTGCTCGCCCTGACCGCCGCCTCCGAGGACGAGCACTCCCACGGCGCGGCCGCCGGGGACGCCTCCGACGAGTCCGGCGACGACGCCAAGGCGGCCGCCTCCACGACCGAGGCGGCCTCCGACTCCGACAGCACCGACACCACCGCCCGCGTCCTCGGCGTGGTCGGCATCGTCGTCGGCGCCGCCGGTGTGGCGTACGGCGTGCTCGCCGGCCGCCGTCGGGGCACGACCGAGGCCTGAGCCCCACCCCCGCGTCGGGCGGCCACCGCCGCCCGGCGCCTGCTCCTCGACGGTGCGCACCGGGGCCGTACGCCCTGTCGTTCATCCCGCCCCGTACACCCGGTGCGCACCCGAGTTCACACATCTGGGACATTTCTCTATGCGCAAGAAGACGTTCGCCGCGGCCGCGCTGCTCGCCGCCGCCACCCTCACCCTCTCCGCCTGCGGCAGCGGCGACAGCGGTGGAAGCCCCGTCGCCGCCGTGTCCGAGGACAGCAAGCAGCAGGCCGCGACCGTGCTCGACCAGCCCTTCACCAAGCCCGAGCTGGTCCTCACCGACACCCAGGGCAAGAGCTACGACCTCCGCAAGCAGACCGCGGGCCACCCGACGCTGATCTACTTCGGCTACACCAACTGCCCGGACGTCTGCCCGCTGACGATGAACAACATCGCCGTCGCCAAGAAGCAGCTGTCGAAGGCCGAGCAGGACGAGCTGCGCGTCGTGTTCGTCACCACCGACCCGGACCGCGACACCCCGGCCGCGCTCGGCAAGTGGCTCAAGGGCATCGACCCGCAGGTCGTCGGCCTGACCGGGAAGTTCGCGACCATCCAGGCCGCCGCCCGCACCCTCGGCATCTCCGTCGAGGCGCCGCACAAGGACAAGAACGGCAAGACCGTCTCCACCCACGGCACCCAGGTCGTCGCCTTCTCCCCGAAGACCGACGGGGGATACCTCCTCTACGGCGAGGACGCCACCGTCGACGACTACACCAAGGACCTCCCCAAGATCGTCAAGGGTGCGAACCCGTGACGCGTCCGATGGCCGCCGGGACCACGCGGCTGCTCGCCGTGCCCATCGCCGCGATCACCGGGACGCTGCTGCTCGCGGGGTGCGGATCGGGCTCCGACGAACGGGCCGAACTGTCCGTCCGGGCCGCCTACATCCCGCAGCCCGTCTCCGACACCATGGCCGCCGGCTTCCTGACCATCGTCAACGAGGGCGGTGCGAAGGACGAGCTGACCTCCGTCACGAGCACCGCGGCGGACAGCGTCACCCTCCACGAGACCGTCGGGTCCTCGATGGAGGAGGTCGCGTCCCTGGACGTGCCCGCGCACGGTCAACTCGTGTTCAAGAGCGGCGGAAACCACCTGATGTTCGAGAAGCTGAAGAGCAAGCCGGTGCAGGGCGGGACGGTGACCGTCGAGCTGCACTTCGCCGCGTCCGACCCCGTCGAGGTCGCGATCCCGGTGAAGTCCGCCACGTACACCCCGAACACCGGCCACTGAGGGAGGGACCACCTTGACGCAGACCATCGCCCCCCGCGTCCGGATGCTCGTACTGCTGTTCCTGGCGGTCACCGGCGCCCTCCTGGCCGGCGCCGGGCCCGCATCCGCGCACGCCGCGCTGACTGGCAGCGACCCCGCGCAGGGGGTGGTGGTCGACAAGGCGCCCACGCAGGTGTCGCTGACCTTCTCCGAGACCGTCTCGATGAACGACGACTCGCTGCGCGTCCTGGATCCCAAGGGGACCCGGGTCGACACCGGCAAGCCGTCCGGGGTCAGCGGCACGACCTACGCCGTGCCACTGCACTCGGGGCTGCCCGACGGCACCTACACGGTCACCTACCAGGTGGTGTCCGCCGACAGCCATCCCGTCGCGGGCGCCTACACCTTCTCCATCGGCGCCCCCTCCGAGACCAGCGTCTCGGTGTCCGACCGGACGGCCGGCGGAGGAGTCGTCGGGTGGCTGTACGGCTTCGGCCGGTACGCGTCCTACGCCGGGTTCATCGTGATGACCGGCGGCGCCGCCTTCGTGCTCGCCTGCTGGCAGCGTGGCACCGGGGTGCGGGCCGTGCAGCGGCTCGTCGTCTCCGGCTGGGTCGCGATGACCGCGGCCACCCTGTTCCTGCTTCTCCTGCGCGGCTCCTACACCAGCTCAGGCAAGCTCGGCGACGTCTTCGACCTCGACCTCCTCGGGGAGGTCCTCCAGACCAAGACGGGCGCGGCCCTGGTGTCCCGGCTGCTGCTGCTCGCTGCGGCCGCGCTGTTCATCGCCGTGCTCTTCGGCGCGTACGACAAGCGCGAGGGCGAGGAGAAGCGGGACCTGACCTTCGGACTCGCCGTCGGCGGAACCGTCGTGGCCGCCGGGCTCGCGGCCAGCTGGGCCATGGCCGAGCACGCCTCGACCGGACTGCAGCCGGGCATCGCGATGCCGGTCGACGTGCTGCACCTGCTGGCGGTCGCGACCTGGCTCGGCGGACTCACCGCCCTCCTCGTCGCCCTGTACCGGGCGCCCGCCGACCGGCCCGTCGAGGCTCCCGCCGCGCGCCGTTTCTCCCGGCTGGCGCTCGGCAGCGTCTCCGTCGTGGTCGCCACCGGCACCTACCAGTCCTGGCGTCAGCTCGGCTCCTGGTCGGCCCTCACCGACACCCGTTACGGCCGGCTGCTGCTCGTCAAGATCGGGCTCGTGGCGCTCCTCGTCGGCGTCGCCTGGATCTCGCGGCGGTGGACGGCACGGCTGGCGGACCCGGCGACCCGGGAGGCGGAACGGAAGTCCGCACCCGAGAAGGAGCGCGTCACGGCGTCGGCCGGCACCGGCGACACGGCCGGACAGGCGTCCGGCGACGACACGTCCGGCACCGGTAGCGCCAAGCCCGGTACCGCGAGCGCCGAGCGGGCCGCACAGCTCGCCCGGCAGCAGGCCGCCGTCGACGCCACCCGGCAGAAGCGGCTGCGGGACTCCGACGCCCACCGGTTCGGCCTGCGCCGCTCGGTGCTCGCCGAGGCGGGTGTCGCCGTCGTGGTGCTCGCCGTCACCACCGTCCTGACGTCGACCGAACCCGGCCGTACGGAGCAGGACGCCGCCGCGGCCGGCCGGGCCCCGTCCTCCTCCTCGTCCGCCGCGGAGGACTCCACGTCGAGTGCTCTGACCCTGGACATGTCGTTCGACACCGGCGGCACGGACGGCAAGGGCGTGGTCAGCGTCGACCTCGACCCCGCGCGCACCGGCGCCAACGAGATGCACGTCTATGTCACCCGGCCCAACGGCCGCGCCTTCGACGTGCCCGAGGTCAAGGTCGCCTTCACCCTCGAGGCCAAGGACATCGGACCGCTCCCCGTCGTCCCCGACCACATCACCACCGGTCACTGGTCCGCCGACGGGGTGCAGATCCCCATGGCCGGCGAGTGGGAGATCTCCGTGACCGTGCGGACCTCCGACATCGACCAGGTGACCGTCTCCAAGAACGCGCAGATCGGCTGAACCGCACCATGCCCGACCAGTCCATTCCGCAGTCCCTCCCCGAGTCCCGCACGCCCGTGGACGGGGCGGAGGGCGCCTCCCCGGCCGCCCCCTCCCCCGCGAAGGGCTCCGAGGGACTGACCCGGCGCAGGCTGCTCGGCACGGCCGGCGCCACCGGGCTCGCACTCGGCGCGGCCGGCGGGGCCGTCGGCTACGCGGCCGCGCCCTCGCAGGCGACACCGCTGTCCTCGATCGGCGCCGACGAGGCGATGTTCCACGTGAAACATCAGCCGGGGATCACCCAGGGCCTCCAGGCCCGCGGCCACCTCGTCGCCTTCGACCTCGCGGCCGGCGCGGGCCGGAAGGAAGCCGCCGCGCTGCTGCGCCGCTGGTCGGAGACGGCCCGACGGCTGATGGCGGGCGAGGCCGCCGCCACCGACGACACGGACATCGCGCGGGACGCGGGCCCCTCCTCCCTGACGGTCACCTTCGGTTTCGGCAACAGCTTCTTCATCCGCACCGGCCTGGAGAAGCAGCGCCCGGTCGCCCTGGACCCGCTCCCCGACTTCTCCTCCGACCACCTCGACAAGACGCGCAGCAACGGCGACCTGTGGGTGCAGATCGGCGCGAACGACGCCCTGGTCGCCTTCCACGCCCTGCGCGCGATCCAGAAGGACGCGGGCCGGGCGGCCAAGGTCCGCTGGCAGATGAACGGCTTCAACCGGACGCCGGGCGCCACCGCCCACCCCATGACGGCCCGCAACCTGATGGGCCAGCTGGACGGCACCCGCAATCCCAAGCCGGCCGACGCGGACTTCGACCAGCGCATCTTCGTCCCGGCGGACAGCCCGAAGGACCCTGCCTGGATGGCCGACGGCTCCTACGCCGTCGTACGCCGGATCCGGATGCTCCTCGACGACTGGGAGAAGCTGTCGGTCACGGCCCAGGAGCAGGTCATCGGGCGCCGTAAGTCCGACGGGGCCGCGCTGTCCGGCGGCACCGAGACGACCGCGATGGACCTGGAGAAGACCGACGCGAACGGCGATCTGGTCGTCCCCCTCAACGCGCACGCCCGCATCACCCGCCCCGACCAGAACGGCGGCGCGGCCATGCTGAGGCGGCCCTTCTCGTACCACGACGGCATCGACCCGGACGGCGCCCCGGACGCGGGGCTGCTGTTCGTCTGCTGGCAGGCGGACCCGCTGCGCGGCTTCGTCACCGTGCAGCGCAAGCTGGACCGCGGCGACGCCCTGTCGAAGTACATCCGCCACGAGGCGAGCGGCCTGTTCGCGGTGCCGGGCGGGGCGGCGGAGGGCGAATACGTGGGACAGCGCCTCCTGGAGGCGTGAGCAGGGAGAGGGGGCAGGGAGCGGGAGGCCAGGGAACGGCAGGCCAGGGGAACGGGAAGTCCGCGACCGGTAGGCCTACGACCGGGGAAGCCCGGGACCCCCGGAACTCCAGGACCGGGAAGTCCATCACCGCGTAGTCCAGAACCGCGAACTCCAAGACCGGGAAGTTACGCCTTAACGGGCGGATTCATTCATGCGTGGAGCCGTCCTGAGACACGTGCCCCTGCTTCGGCAAGGGCCATTAGGGTGAGGTCATGCCAGCGAGCTATGCGTATCTCGGCCCCGAGGGCACCTTCACGGAGGTCGCCCTGCGCACGCTTCCGGAGGCGGCCACCCGGCAGCTGATCCCGTACGTGTCGGTGCAGTCCGCGCTGGACGCGGTGCGCACCGGCGAGGCCGAGGCCGCCTTCGTGCCCATCGAGAACTCCGTCGAGGGCGGGATCACCACGACCCTGGACGAGCTGGTCGCGGGCACGCCGCTGATGATCTACCGCGAGGTGCTGCTGTCGATCACCTTCGCGCTGCTGGTCCGGCCCGGCACGCAGCTCACCGACATCAAGACGGTCTCCGCGCATCCGGCCGCGCAGCCGCAGGTGCGCAACTGGCTGAAGGCGAACCTGCCGGAAGCCGTCTGGGAGTCGGCCGCCTCGAACGCGGACGCGGCCCGCCTGGTCCAGGAGGGCCGTTACGACGCCGCCTTCGCGGGCGAGTTCGCGGCCGCCCGGTACGGGCTGACCGCCCTGGAGACCGGGATCCACGACGCCGAGAACGCCCAGACCCGGTTCGTGCTCGTGGGCAGGCCCGCCAGGCCCGCGGCGCCGACCGGCGCGGACAAGACGTCCGTCGTCCTGTGGCAGCGCGACGACCACCCCGGTGGCCTGCGCGACCTGCTGGGCGAGTTCGCCACCCGGGGCGTCAACCTCATGCTGCTCCAGTCCCGCCCGACTGGCGCCGGCATCGGCAACTACTGCTTCTGCATCGACGCCGAGGGGCACATCTCCGACCGCCGGATGGCCGAGGCCCTCATGGGGCTGAAGCGGATCTGCCGTGAGGTGCGCTTCCTGGGCTCGTACCCGCGGGCGGAAGTGAACGTGGCGGATGTGGCCGCTCCGCTGCCCGGGACCTCGGACGGGGAGTTCGTGGCGGCGGCGGACTGGGTGGCGCGCTGCCAGGACGGCCGGTTCTAGGGCCGTTCGGGTCCAGCGGCGTTCCGGCCGGTCGCGGGCGCCGCTCCGGGAGCGGGCCCGGCGAGCTCCGCCTGCCGTGTCGGCGGGTGCCGGCCCGGCAATTCCCGGGTGCCGTGCCGCCCGGTCATGAGCGGCGTTCCGGCTGGTCCTATCTGCACATCTTCGTTATCCACAGAAGTTATCCACAGGCGCGCTTCTCGACCTGGGGACAAGTCGACAACGAACCATCATGCAGTCGACAAATCGCCCTACAGCACCCCACCTCGCCCTCCTTGTGCCGGGTCACCCTTCGTCCACCTGTTTCCTTCGATCAATCCCTCGGGGCGACCCATTTCCACCCGAAAGAGGGTCGGAGCCGGGTTTGGGCAAGGAATTGCACACCCCACAAGGCCGTATCGGAATGATCAATTCCGATGTCCACAGATCTTTCGCACAGCCTGTGGATAACCGTTTCGGGCGCGTGGACACCTGTGGACAACACCGCTCCCAAGTCCCCTCTCCCGCAAGGGAATCGGGTCAACGAGACGCCCGCCGCGTGCTCCGTCCCAGGGAGTGAGACACTTTATATTGACACGTTGGGCAATTCGCTCATAACGGAACGTAAGCCCTGATTCGGAACAGGCGGCGCATCGCGCGGAATGGTGTCGTGAGCCGCAACCCCACCCGGGTAGCCTTGGCCGCGTGATTGACCTTCGCCTGCTCCGTGAGGACCCCGACCGTGTGCGCGCTTCCCAGCGTGCCCGTGGAGAGGACGTCGCGCTCGTCGACTCCCTCCTGTCCGCCGACGAGCGACGCAGGTCGTCCGGCGTGCGCTTCGACGAGCTGCGCGCCGAGCAGAAGTCGCTCGGCAAGCTCATCCCCAAGGCCTCCGCGGACGAGAAGGCCGAGCTGCTGAAGAAGGCGAGCCAGCTCGCCGCCGACGTGAAGGCCGCCGACGCCGAGCGCGCCGCCGCCGACACCGAGACGCAGGAGCTGCTCCAGCAGCTCAGCAACCTCGTGCACCCGGACGTGCCCGTGGGCGGCGAGGAGGACTTCGTCACCCTCGAGACGCACGGCGCGATCCGCGACTTCGGCGCCGAGGGCTTCGAGCCCAAGGACCACCTGGAGCTCGGCCAGATCCTCGGCGCGATCGACGTCGAGCGCGGTGCGAAGGTCTCCGGTTCCCGCTTCTACTTCCTCACCGGCATCGGCGCCCTGCTCGAGCTGGCCCTGGTCAACGCGGCAATCGCGCAGGCCACGGCCGCCGGCTTCACGCCGATGCTCACCCCGGCGCTGGTCCGCCCCCAGTCCATGGCGGGCACCGGCTTCCTCGGGCAGGCGGCCCAGGACGTCTACCACCTCGACAAGGACGACCTCTACCTGGTCGGCACCTCCGAGGTCGCCCTCGCCGCGTACCACATGGACGAGATCATCGAGGCGGACCGCCTGCCGCTGCGCTACGCCGGCTTCTCGCCCTGCTTCCGCCGCGAGGCCGGTTCGCACGGCAAGGACACCAAGGGCATCTTCCGCGTCCACCAGTTCGACAAGGTCGAGATGTTCTCGTACGTCACGCCCGAGGACTCGCAGGCCGAGCACCAGCGTCTGCTGGCGTGGGAGAAGCAGTGGCTGTCCTCGCTGGAGCTGCCGTTCCGCGTGATCGACGTCGCCTCCGGTGACCTCGGCTCCTCGGCCGCCCGCAAGTTCGACTGCGAGGCGTGGATCCCGACACAGGGCAAGTACCGCGAGCTGACCTCGACCTCGGACTGCACCGAGTTCCAGTCCCGCCGGCTGTCGATCCGCGTCCGCGAGGGCAAGCAGGTCCGTCCGCTGGCCACCCTCAACGGCACGCTGTGCGCCGTCCCGCGGACGATCGTCGCGCTCCTGGAGAACCACCAGCAGGCCGACGGTTCCGTGTACGTGCCCGAGGTGCTGCGCCCGTACCTCGGCGGCCGGGAGATCCTGGAGCCGGTGGCGAAGTGACCGCCGCGTTCCCCTACCGCCTGATCGCGACCGACCTCGACGGGACGCTGCTGCGCTCCGACGACTCGATCTCACAGCGCACCCGTGACGCGCTCGCCGCAGCCACCGCGGCGGGCGCCGCGCACATCGTGGTGACGGGCCGCGGGGTCCCGTGGACCCGGCACATCCTCGACGACCTCGGCTACGACGGCCTCGCGGTCTGCGGCCAGGGCGCCCAGGTCTACGACGCCGGCGCGCACCGCCTGCTGACCTCGGTGACCCTGGACCGGCAGCTGGCCGGTGTGGCGCTGGCGAAGATCGAGGCGGAGGTCGGCCCGCTGTACCTGGCGGCCAGCCGTGACGGCCTGGACGGGGACGTGCTGGTCGGCCCCGGATACGCGGTCACCGGCGCCCTGCCGTCGACGCCGTTCACGGACGCGTCCGACCTCTGGTCCGCCCCGCTGAGCAAGATCTACATACAGCATCCCGAGCTGTCGGACGACGCGCTGGCCGCGGCGGCCCGGCGGGCCGCGGGCGGCTTCGTCACGGTCGCGATGGCCGGCGCGGGCATCGTGGAACTGCTCCCCCTGGGCCTCTCCAAGGCCACGGGCCTCTCCCTGGCCGCCCGCCGACTGGGCCTGAAGGCCGCCGACACGATCGCCTTCGGCGACATGCCCAACGACATCCCGATGTTCGCCTGGGCGTCCCGCAGCGTCGCCATGGCCAACGCCCACGAGGAACTGAAGGCCGTGGCCGACGAGGTGACCGCCTCCAACGACGCCGACGGCATCGCGGTGACCTTGGAATCCCTGCTGCCCGCCTAGGCACCAGAGCGACCACACGGGCCGCCGGGAAGCGACAGCCCGCTCCCCGGCGGCCCGAAGGGCCACAGGCAAGAGCAAGCAGGGGGGCGGCCGCGCCCCATCGCCCGCCGCAGCCAATCAGCCACCGAAGCGTGCGGCCGCCGAGGCGCCGGCACAGCCCGCCGCAGGTGATCGACAACAGAAGCCGTTCGGCCGTCGAGACGCACTACCCGCCGAAGGCGATCACAAGCCGACATCCGCCGGGACGACCCTCTCGGCGCAGGCGATCAGAGCCAGAAGCCGCCCGGACACACCCTCCCGCCGCAGGCCATCAGAGCCAGAAGCCGCCCGGACACACCCTCCCGCCGCGGCCGATCAGACGCACAATCCCCCGGGCCGCCCCGATCGCCGCAGGCGTCCAGGGGCGCGGGGAACTGCGCGCCCAGCCACGACGCACCCGCACGCCTGCGCCCACGCCCACGCCCACGCAGCATCTGCACCCGCATCAGGCCATCGCAGGACCCGAGCCGGGTCCGGCGCCGAAACCGAACCTCAGCCCGAAACCGGGTCCGGCACTGAACCCGAACCTCAGCCCGAAACCGGGTCCGGCACTGAACCCGAACCTCAGCCCGAAACCGGGTCCTGCACTGAAACCGGGTCGAAGCCCGAAACCGGGGCCCGAGCCCGAAACCAGGCTCGGGGCCGGGCCCGAAACCGGGGCTGCGGCCACAGAAGACGTCAGGCGACGGCATCAGGCAGCGCGCACCCGCACAACTCCCGCCCAGTCCCAGTGACAACGTCTCGCGGAGGATGCACGGATCGAACGTGCGCGAGGTCGCCCCCGACCACGGCTTAGCAAGCCGGTGCCTTGCCTCTCGGCCAATCCTCCGGGTGGGCGGCCCACGCGAGAGCGACATCGCGTGCTCGAAGCGGCCGCCCCGGGCAGCTCCCCTGTACGGAACGGGTTCGACGGAGGTGTGACTACCCCGGAACCCGCCGTCGGCTGCCCTGAAGGGAACTCGACGGACTGCCGTGCATGGGCATCGTCGAGCTCCTCCCAGTCTGTGACACCGGACCCCTTCCGGCCTCGCGGGTACAACCACTGTGCCTCGGGGACGAGTTGGGCGCCACCGAATAAAACGCCCGTGCGAGGGGCCGGAGTCGGGCGCTCACTACCGGCGGCGCCACCTGCGGCGACGCGCCTTGCTGAAGAACCAGCCCGCGGGCGGTTCGTCGGAGCGCCAGGGCTGCGGCTCGGGTTCCTCGGCCCGCCATCGCGCGGCCAGCATCCGGGCCCGGGCGGACGGTTCGGACGTCTCGGCGGACCGTACGAAGTCCTCGTCCAGCACGAGGTCGTTCCAGACCTCGTCCTCGGACCGCTCGCGACCGCCGCTCACCGGATCGTCGTGCGCCATCCCCGTCCTCCCAGCCGAGTCCGTTCCGCCCAGTGTGCCGGGGCGCGGGTGAAGCCGCCGTCAAGACGACCGCCCGCCCCCGGCGGCCGGTCACTCCTCGCCGGCGAGCGTCAGCGACCGCAGCTTCTGCCCGGCGTACCAGGTGGCCAGCACGGTCACCACGACCAGCAGCACGGTCGCCGTGGTCAGGCCGACGTCGGAGGTGACGAGGTCGCCGCCCGCCACCTTGTGGGCGACGGCCAGCGACCACTGCTGGACGCTGAGCGTGCGCGCCCCCGGGACCAGGGAGCCGAACAGGGCCTCCCAGACGAGGGCGTAGACCAGGCCGAAGACGACCGCGTGCCGGGACACCGTGCCCAGCAGCAGGAAGACCGCCGCGTAGGCGATGGAGGAGACCAGTGCGGCCACCGTGTAGGCGACGGCGATCTGCTGGCCGTTGCCGTTGAGGATGAAGCCGGCGATGAGGGTGGGCAGCGCCGAGAACACCATCGTCACCGCGATCGCCACGATCAGCTTGGTGAAGATGATCGTCGGCCGCTTCAGCGGCTTGGACAGCAGGTACACCACGGAGCCGTCGTCGATCTCCGGTCCGATCGCGCCGGTGCCCGCGATGACGCCGATGATCGGCACCATCGTGGCGAGCGCGAGCCCGCCGAGCAGGTCGGACGCCGTCTGGTCGTCGGCGCCGGCGAGGCCGCGCACCACGACGGAGATGGCGATCAGCAGCAGGGGCAGGGCACCCAGGATGAGGGCCCGGCGTCGGCCGAGCAGGGCCCGGTACGTGAGCCGGGCGACTGTGGGGTCGTACATCAGGGCCTCCTACGCCGTGACCAGGTACGAGAACACGGACTCGAGGGACTCGTCGGACGGCGAGACCGTCAGCAGCCGGATGCCGTGGTCCTTGGCGACCCTCGGCAGCAGCGCGGTGAAGCGGCCGAAGTCGACGGCCTGGATCCGCAACGCGCCTTCGGCGAGGTCGACTTCGATGCCGGACGTCGACGGGTCGGCGATCAGCGCGGCCGCGAGTGCGCGGTCGTCGCTGGACCGCACCAGGTAGCGGTGCGGGCGGTCGGTCATCAGACGGCGGATCCTGCGGAAGTCGCCGCTGGCCGCGTGCCGGCCGGCGACGACGACCTCGATGTGCCAGGCGAGCTGCTCGACCTCTTCGAGGATGTGCGAGGAGAACAGCACGGTGCGGCCCTCGTCGCCCATGCGCCGCAGCAGGTCCATGAGCTGCATGCGCTGGCGCGGGTCCATGCCGTTGAACGGCTCGTCGAGCAGCAGCAGCGACGGGTCGTGGACCAGGGCGGACGCCATCTTCACGCGCTGGCGCATGCCCTTGGAGTACGTGGCGATCTTGCGGTCCTGCGCGTACTCCATCTCGACCGTGGCCAGCGCCTTCTGCGCGGCCTTGGCGCTCAGGCCGTGCAACTCGGCGTTGGCGACGACGAATTCGCGGCCGGTGAGGAAGTCGTACATCGCCTCGCGCTCGGGCACGATGCCGATGTGCTGGTAGATCGCCTCGTTGCGCCAGACCGGGCGGCCGTCGAGGGTGACCGTGCCGGTGGAGGGGGCCAGGAAGCCGCCCATCATGTTGATGAGGGTGGACTTTCCGGCGCCGTTGGGGCCGAGCAGGCCGGTGACGCCGGGGCCGATGGTCATGGTGATGTCGTTGACGGCGACCACGTTGCCGAACCAGCGGGAGACGTGGTCGATGCTGAGCGTGGTCACAGTCCGACCCTTCGGTAGCGGCGCATCAGGAGGCCGTAGCTCGCGGCGATGACGCCGAGGACGACGAGGACGTAGACGACGCCCTCCCCGTTGGACGGGCCGATCCCGCCCGGGAAGGCGGAGGTGGCGCCCAGGAACGCGGACTGCACGCCGTCGATGAGGGTGACCGGCGAGAAGAGGCCGATCCAGGGGATGGAGCCGGTGCTGTTCTGCGCGTCGGCGATGGCCTGCAGCGTGGACACCGCGCCGTAGGAGATGGTCAGCACGGCGATGACGGCGGCGATGCCGAAGCCGCGCCGCGGGGTGACCGAGGCGATGACCAGGCCGAGACCGGCGAAGAGCAGCGAGAGCAGTGCCACGGAGACGAGTCCTTGACCGAAACCCTTGGTCTGGTCGGCGAAGTCCAGCTTGGCCAGCAGCGCGCCGACGTACAGCACCAGCAGCGGGGCGGCGGTGAGGACGAAGAGCGCCGAGGCCAGCGCCGCGAACTTCGCGCGTACGTAGTCCGCCGTCTCGATGGGCCGCGAGAAGTACAGCGGCACGGTCTTGAAGCGGAGGTCGCGCGAGACGGACTGGGGCGCCTGCGAGGCGACGTACAGGCTGATGACGGCCTGCATGATGATCGCGTACCGCGTGTAGTCCACCGGGAGTGCGTCGGCCTTGGTGGCGACCGCGACGGCGACCATGATGGCCGCGGGTACGCACATCACCACGAAGAGCAGCATCGGCAGCACCTTGGACTTCACCGAGCGGCCGAGGCCGTAGGCGCCGCGCAGGGACTGCGAGTAGAGGGAGCGGCGGGCGTAGGCGCGGCCCAGCCGGGGGCCGTCGTAGCTGCGGTAGCCGATGTTGTGGATGCGGGTCTGGTCGCCCGAGGGGGCGGTGACCGGGTGCTCAACCGCCATGGCCGACGGCCTCCTTCCGCTGCTGGTCGTCGGCGGTGTCGCCGTCCGTGAAGACCTCGGAGATGTGGTGTCTGCGCTGTTCCATGCGCACCAGGCCGAGGCCGAGATCGGCGACCACGTCCCGGACGACGTCGTAGGTGTCCTCGCCCTGCGCCGTCAGCAGCAGGACGTGGCCGGCGCCCGGCAGGCCGCTGTCGCCGTCCAGGACGGCCACCCCGCGCGCGTGGAGCGCCTCGCGGACCGCGCGGGTGCCGTCCGGGTGGTCGTCGGTGTCGGTGACCTCGATCGCGAGGGTGGTCGTGGTCTGGGTGAAGTCGGTGGTGGAGCTGGAGCGCAGGAGCTTGCCGCCGTCGACGATCACGACGTGGTCGCAGGTGCGCTCCAGTTCTCCCAGCAGGTGGGAGGTGACCAGGACCGAGATGCCGAAGTCGGTGTGGATACGGCGGATCAGGCCGAGCATCTCGTCACGGCCGACCGGGTCGAGGCCGTTGGTCGGCTCGTCGAGGAAGACCAGCTGCGGGTCGTGGACGAGGGCCTGGGCGAGCTTGACGCGCTGCTTCATGCCGGTGGAGTAGCCGCCGATGGGACGGTAGCGCTCCTCGTACAGGCCGACATGGCGCAGGGTGTCCGCGGTGCGCTCGCGCGCGGCGGTGGGCGGCAGACCGGACATGCGGGCCATGTGCACGACGAACTCGGTGGCCGAGACGTCGGGCGGCAGGCAGTCGTGTTCCGGCATGTAGCCGACCCGCTCGCGGATGTCGGCGCCCTTGCTCGCGACGTCGAGGCCGAGCACCTCGGCTCGGCCCTCCGTGGCGGGCGACAGACCCAGCAGGATCTTGATCAATGTGGACTTGCCGGCCCCGTTGGCTCCGACGAGGCCGGTCACACCGGGCCCGACGTCCACAGAGAGCCGGTCAAGAGCGGTCACCCGGGGGAACCGCTTGCTCAGGCTTTCGGTCACGATCACAGTCACGTCATCGAAATTAGTGACGCACGCCACGAAAATCGTCAGACCTCAGAGCCGTCTTCGCCTCAGACCTCAGATGTACGGGTCCGTAGGGGATGCCATGCCTGAGAGCTACGGGGGCGGCGACGTCGGGTTTTCCACAGGCCCGGGACCCCCTATTGACGCGACCTCTAACAACTGTCACATTCGGCGATGTCAAGTTGCGGGCGCGTAGCGCAGTCGACGGGGACTGGCGGGGACGGGGTGGCATGACGACGGCACCGACGGCTGGGACACGCGGACTCTCCGCCGAGCTGCGGGGATTCAGGCGGGTGCAGCGACTGGCGTACGAATGCGCGCAGGCGGTGGCCGCCGAACTGCGACCGGGCGTCACGGAGCGCGACGCGGCGCGGATGCTGCGGGAGTGGCTGCGCGAACGGGGCGTGCGCGACTGGTTCCATCTGCCCTTCGCCTGGTTCGGGGACCGCACGGCGTTCACCGGCTTCCGCGTCCCGTTGCAGTTCTTCCCCACCGGCCGCCGGCTGGAGCCGGGGATGCCGTTCATCCCCGACCTGGCACCGGTCTACGAGGGGTACACGGCGGACATCGGTTACTCGGGCGCGCTCGGCGCCCACCCCGTGCAGGAGCGGCTGATGGCCGACCTCGCGGCGCACCGGGAGCTGATTCTGCGCGAGGTGCGCGAGCGGCGGTCGCTGCGCGAGATCTACGCCGACGTGGACCGCCTCATGGTCCGCCAGGGCTACGCCAACCGGCACCGCGCGTATCCGTTCGGCGTGATCGCGCACAAGGTGGACCGGGTGAGGGAGCGCCGCTTCTCGCCCCGGCTGTTCGGGTTCGGCGCCCGGTCCCTCAAGGGGCTGGCGTCCGACGCGCTGCACGGCCACCGGGAGGGGTGGTCGCCGCTGTGGTCGCCGTACCGCTTCTCCGACCATCCGCCGAAACCGGGCCTGTGGGCGGTCGAACCCCATCTCGGGTTCCGGGGCACGGGCGCGAAGTTCGAGGAGATCCTCGTCGTCACCAACTCGGCGGATCCCGGTGAGAGCGCCTTCTGGCTGGACGACGACCTGCCGCACGTCCGGCGCTGGGCGGGCACGGAGGCGGGCACGGACACGAGGGGAAGGGTGGAGGAGAAGTGACGTTGCCAGAGGGCGCGCGTGAGCGGTGGGTGCGGACCGGCGGGATCGAGCTGTGTGTGGCCGAGCTGGGGGACCCCGGGCGGCCGACGGTCGTCCTGGTCCACGGCTATCCGGACAGCAAGGAGGTGTGGTCCGAGGTCGCGACACGACTGGTGGACCGGCACGGCTTCCATGTGGTGCTGTACGACGTCCGGGGGCACGGCCGTTCCGGCGCACCGAAGCCGCTGCGGGGCGGGTTCACCCTGGAGAAGCTGACGGACGACTTCCTGGCGGTCGTGGACGCGGTCAGCCCGGACCGGCCGGTGCACCTGGTGGGGCACGACTGGGGCTCGGTGCAGTCCTGGGAGTTCGTGACCGTCGAGCGCACCAGGGGCCGCATCGCCTCGTTCACCTCGATGTCCGGGCCGTCCCTCGACCACTTCGGCCACTGGATCAGCAAGCGGCTGGCCAGGCCGACTCCGCGCCGGGTCGGCCAACTCCTCGGCCAGGGAGCCAAGTCCTGGTACGTGTACCTGCTGCACACTCCCGTCCTGCCCGAACTGGCCTGGCGCGGGCCGCTCGGCAAGCGCTGGCCGGGCATCCTGCGGCGGATCGAGAAGGTCCCGGCCGGTGACTACCCGACGCCGTCGCTGGCGTCGGACGCGGCGCACGGGGCCTGGCTGTACCGGGACAACGTACGGCCCCGCCTGCGCCGCCCGCGTGCGGACGCGCACGCCCACGCGCCCGTGCAGCTCATCACGCCTTCGGGGGACCGGTTCCTGTCGGAGCGGCTCTACGACGAACTGGAGCTCTGGGTGCCGCGGTTGGTCCGGCGCACGATCCCGGCCGGGCACTGGATCCCGCGCACCCGGCCCGACCGGCTCGCCTCCTGGATCGACGACTTCGTCCTGTCGGTCGAGCAGGAGCGCGAGAACGCGGCCGCGGGTGAGGCCCGGCCGGACGGCGCGGCCGGACCGGCCCGCGAGGCCGCCACCGGTCGGTACGCCGAGCGCTTCGGCGGTCAGCTGGTGCTGGTCACCGGCGCGGGCAGCGGCATCGGGCGGGCCACGGCGTTCGCGTTCGCCGAGGCGGGCGCCCGGGTGATCGCCGTCGACCGGGACGCCGAGGCGGCGGCCCGCACCGCCGAGATGTCGCTTCTGGTCGGCGCGTCCGAGGCCTGGGCGGAGGCGGTGGACGTCTCCGACGAGCGGGCGATGGAGACACTCGCGGCGAAGGTCCACGCCGAACACGGCGTCGTGGACGTGCTGGTGAACAACGCGGGTATCGGGCTGTCGGGTTCGTTCTTCGACACGACGCCCGAGGACTGGCGCAGGGTTCTGGACGTCAACCTGTGGGGTGTCATCCACGGTTGCCGTCTCTTCGGCCGGCAGATGGCCGAGCGCGGACAGGGCGGCCACATCGTCAACACCGCCTCGGCGGCCGCCTACCAGCCGTCGAAGGCGCTGCCCGCCTACAGCACCTCCAAGGCGGCGGTCCTGATGCTGAGCGAGTGCCTGCGCGCCGAACTGGCCGACCAGGACATCGGCGTGACCGCGATATGCCCCGGCCTGGTGAACACCAACATCACCGCCACGGCGACCTTCGTGGGCGTGGACGCACAGGAGGAGCGACGCCGCCAGAAGCGCTCCACGCGCGTGTACGGGCTGCGGAACTACCCGCCGGAGAAGGTCGCGGACGCCATTCTGCGGGCGGTCGCGCTGAACAAGGCGATGGTTCCGGTCACTCCGGAGGCGCGGGGCTCGTACGCGCTGTCGCGTTTCCTGCCCCGGGCGTTGCGGGCGCTGGCGCGGGTGGGACCGCCGCTGTGAGCCGCGGCCCGGCCCCGCGGCGTCCGCCGGTGGACCCGGCACCCGTGGCGGCGAAGGCCCTTCGGGGGACGGCGTCTTGACCGCCGACCCGCCCGCCGGGCCGCCGTACCGCATAGAGACGCTCGCGCATCTCACCGGCGCCACCGTGCGCACCATCCGCGCCTACCAGGACCGCGGTCTGCTCCCCCGCCCCGAGCGTCAGGGGCGGGCCAACCACTACTCCGACACCCACCGCACCCGCCTCCAGCAGATCGCCGACCTCCTGGACCGCGGCTATACCCTCGCCTCGATCAAGGAGCTCCTGCACGCCCACGACACCGGCCGTGGCCTGGGCGGCGTCCTGGGGCTGGTCGCCGAGGTGGACGGTCCGTGGACCGACGAGGAGCCCTCCCGGGTATCCCGCGCCGATCTGACCGCCCGCTTCGGCGGCACCGCCGACGACGGGGCGATCGCCGACGCCGTGGCGCTCGGCGTGCTGGAACCCGTCCCCGGCGACGAGGACGTCTTCCTGGTGCCCAGCCCTCAAGAGCTGGCGGTGGCCGTGGAGTTGCACGGGGCGGGAGTCCCGCTGGCCGCGATCACGTCCCAGCTGCGGGAGTTGAGGAGTCAGGTCGAGCAGATCGCCGCCCGGTTCCTGGAGTTCACCACCGAGCACGTCTTCGCGCGCTACCTCGACGGGGCGCACCCTCCGACCGACGCCGACGCGGCCGAGGCGGCCTCGCTCGTCCGACGGCTGCGCCCGCTCGCCCGGCAGACCGTGGACGCCGAACTCGCGCGCGCCATGCGGCTGTTCGCCGGTCATCACCTGCGTCGGCACCTCGGCGCGGCCGATGCCCCGCCGCCCCTGTCCGGGACGCGGACGGTCCCGGTGCCGGTGGAGACGATGCGGGCCGTGGAGGCCCTCGTTGGCCCGGCGCACGCCGCACGTTTCGTCGCCCTGGCGGCCGAACGCGAGCTGCGCGCCCGGGCCTTGGACGACCTTGTCTCAAGTCACTTACCGTCAGACGATGTTGCCGAAGGGGACTGAGCTGACGGCCAGTTGTCCACAGAAACGCCAACTTGCCTGTGGATAACTACAGTTGGTTGTGGACCAAACCTGCGCTCCGAAATAAAGTGCGTGATCTGCGTTACTCACGGCATGCTGGGCGGATGAACGAAAGGGACAGGGACGAGAGACGCACCGTGAAGGTGTCGAAGTACCTCTCGAAGCACCTGCGGCACCAGCCCGAGCGGATCGGCCTCACGCTCGACGAGGCCGGCTGGGTGGAGATCGACGAGCTGATCGCGGCCTGCGCCGCGCACGGCTTCCGCTTCACCCGGGACGAGCTGGACCATGTCGTCGCCGCCAACGACAAGAAGCGCTTCGCGGTCGACGGGACCCGGATCCGCGCAAGTCAGGGCCACAGCGTCGACGTCGACCTCGGACTGCCCCCGGCGACCCCGCCGCCGTACCTCTACCACGGAACCGTGGCCCGCTCCCTGGACGCGATCCGCGCCGAGGGACTGCGGCCCATGAACCGGCACGACGTGCACCTCTCCGCGGACCGGGAGACCGCCACCCGGGTCGGAGCGCGCCGGGGCCGTCCCGTGGTCCTCGCCGTCGACGCGGAAGCGATGCACCGTGACGGCCATGTCTTCCACGTCAGCGCGAACGGGGTGTGGCTGACGCAGGCCGTGCCCCCGCGATACCTGCGCTTCCCGGAGCGGCACTGAGGCGTGTCCTCGGCTGCCGCGCCGGGTCTCCCTTCGGCATGATCACAGGTATGGACCACTCTCCCGACCACCTCCCCAGCACCGAGGCCGCCGTCGCCGCCCTCCGGTCGATCGCCGCCCACTACGGGCTCGAGATCGAGGTCACCCATGACATCGGCGCCGACCAGACCTCCCGCCGCACCACCGCGGGGGTCGGCGTCACCACCGACCCGGACGGCTCGCTGCCCCACGAGGCCTACGTCGAACTCGGCGGCCGCCCGAGCGTGAGCGTGCGGCTCTATCCCGACGACGACGCCCTGATCACCGTCGACGGAGTGGAGTGCCCCGACGTCGACCGCGACGACGTCCCCGCGTTTCTCCGCGCCCTCTACGACGGCCACGCCTGGGTGAAGATCCGCCGCTTCCCGCCCGCGCACTTCCTGATGGTGCCGCTGCCGCACGACCGCGTGCACAAGGAGTTCATCCTGGTCGGCCTCAGCCCGTGGCTGGGCGGGCGCGCACGGTGACCGTTTCACGTGAAACACGCCGGTCCGCATACGCTCGATGACATGAGTCTGCGTCTGAGCACCGTGATCCTCCCGTACCTGCGTTGGCACGAGGGAGGCCGTTCCACCTGGACACGGGCCGAGCAGCTCGGCTTCCACACCGCGTACACGTACGACCACCTGTCCTGGCGCACCTTCCGCGACGGCCCGTGGTTCGGCGCCATCCCGACGCTGACCGCCGCCGCGGCCGTCACCGACCGCCTGCGGCTCGGCACGCTGGTGACCTCGCCGAACTTCCGGCACCCGGTGACCCTCGCCAAGGAGCTGATCTCCCTGGACGACGTCTCCGCCGGCCGGGCGACCCTGGGGATCGGCGCGGGCGGCACCGGCTTCGACGCCACCGCCCTCGGCCAGGAACCGTGGACCCCGCGCGAGCGGGCCGACCGCCTCGCCGAGTTCGTACCGCTGCTGGACCGGCTGCTCACCGAGGACTCCGTGTCGTACGAGGGCGACCACTACTCGGCGCACGAGGCCCGCAACATCCCGGGCTGCGTCCAGCGCCCCCGGCTGCCCTTCGCGGTCGCCGCGACCGGCCCCCGAGGGCTGCGGCTCGCCGCGAAGTACGGGCAGGCCTGGGTGACCACGGGCGACCCCAAGCTGTACGAGAGCGGGACCCCCGAGCAGTCGGTTCAGGCCATTCGCGGCCAGGTCGAGAAGCTCACCGACGCCTGCGCCGAGATCGGACGGGACGTGCAGGAACTGGACAAGGTCCTGCTCACCGGCTTCACCCCGGACCGCGGGCGTCCGCTGGAGTCCCTGGACGCCTTCGTCGACTTCGCGGGCCGCCACCGGGAGCTCGGCTTCACGGAGATCGTGGTCCACTGGCCCATCGCCGACTCCGTCTTCGCCGCGGACGAGAAGGTCTTCGAGCAGATCGCCATGGAGGCCCCGGCACAACTGCGCTGACCTCGGCATCAGGTCATCCGCGCCCCCGGCGAGGACTCATGTGTGCGGCCTCGCGCCCGACCGTGCGGGCATATGCGCGAGAATGGCCCGGTGACCTCAGCGACCAGACAGCCCGAGACCCCGACCGCCACCCTCCCGCCCCGGCTGATCGCCACCGATCTCGACGGCACCCTGCTGCGCGACGACAAGTCGGTGTCTCCCCGCACGGTCGCCGCCCTCGCCGCCGCCGAGGAGGCGGGCATCGAGGTCTTCTTCGTCACCGGCCGCCCGGCCCGCTGGATGGACGTCGTCAGCGAGCACGTCCACGGGCACGGCCTGGCGATCTGCGGCAATGGCGCCGCCGTGGTCGACCTCCACGGCGGCCCCGGCGCCCACCGGTTCGTGAAGGTGCGCGAGCTGGCCCGGGAGAACGCGCTGGACGCCGTACGGCTGCTGCGGGAGGCGGCGCCCGGCACCATGTACGCCATCGAGCAGACGTACGGCTTCTACCAGGAGCCGGAGTATCCCAAGATGCACATGGAGATACCCGACACCCTCGCGCCTGCCGAGCGACTGCTGGCGCCGGACGCGCCCGGGGCCGACGAGCCGGTGCTGAAGATCCTCGCGTTCCACGCCGCGCTCGACCCCGACGCCTTCCTCACCCTGGCCCGGCTGGCCATCGGCGACCGCGCCAACGTCACCCGCTCCAGCCCCAGCGCCCTGCTGGAGATCAGCGGCCCCGAGGTCTCCAAGGCCAGCACGCTCGCCCTGTGCTGCGCGGAACGCGGCATCTCACACGAGGAGGTCGTCGCGTTCGGCGACATGCCGAACGACGTCGAGATGCTCACCTGGGCCGGCCGGTCGTACGCGATGGGCAACGCTCACCCGGACGTGCTCGCGGCGGCCTCCGGACGGACCGTCGCCAACAACGAGGACGGGGTCGCCGTCGTCATCGAGCGGCTGATCGCCGAACGCGGGTAGCTCTCCGAGCGGGACGTCAGCCCTGCTCCCGCTCCACCGGCAGCCACAGCTCGGCGTCGGCCTCCGCCCCGTCCGGTGACAGCCGGGTGCGCAGGATCTCCGGGCCGGGACGGCTGCGGTACGGGTTGGACGGAAACCACTGCGTGAACACGTCCCGCCACAGCTCCTGAATGGCCTGCGGGGCCGGCCCGGAGGTGGTGAAGACGGCCCAGGTGCCGGGCCCCACGGCCAGGGCGGCCGTGTCCTCGGGGGCCGCCGCGGAGGTGATCACCCCTTGGTAGTAGTCGAGTTCGGTGCCCTCGGCCCGGCTCGGGTCCAGGTCGTCGCAGACCGCGACGACGCCCCGCGGTTCCTGGTCCGACAGCTTCTCCAGGCGTTCCAGGACCTGCGGGTCGATCCCGCGGACGAAGTCGATGATCGCCTGGTTGGGCCCCGAGTGCACCAAGGGCACCCGGGCCTTGGGGCCGGCGACGGTGAAGGCCGGCCGGTCCACTACGCGATAGCGCATACTGCTGCTCCCTTCGACGGTGAGGCGGAAGGCCAGCCGGGGCTGGGAGACGAGCGCGGCGCCGGTCCTGCGGGCCTCGCTCGGCCCGACACCGTGCACGCCGCGGAACGCCCGGGCGAACGCCTCACCCGATCCGTAGCCGTAGCGCACCGCGATCTCCAGCAGCGACTCCTCCCCGGCGAGCACCTCCGCGCCCGCGACGGTCAGCCGCCTGCGCCGGATGTACTCCGACAAGGGCATGCCGGCGAGCGCGGAGAACATCCGGCGCAGGTGGTACTCCGACGTGGCCGCGCCGTGCGCGAGCGCCGACACGTCGATCGCCTCGTCGAGATGGCCCTCGACGTACTCCATGGCCTGGTTGAGCCGCTCCAGCACTCCGGTCTCCTTCCGCTGACGCGCTCACCACGCTAGGCGGCGGACATCCGGCCGGACCCGACATCCTGTGCCCGATCAGGTCGGGTGCGAGGAAGCCTCAGCCGACGGGCGCTCCGCGAGCCGCGAGCCAGGGCACCGGATCGAGCGCCGAGCCCGCGTCGGGCGTGACCCGCACCTCGAAGTGCAGGTGCGGACCGGTCGAGTTGCCCGAGGTGCCCGACTGCCCGACCCACTGCCCGGTGGTCACTCGGTCGCCCTGGTCGACCGTGACGGCGGCGAGATGGGCGTACTGCGTGTAGTAGCCGTCGGAATGCCGCACCACGACCTCGATCCCGAACGGGCCCCCGCACGCCACCCGCACCACACGGCCCGCCCCGGTCGCCCGCACCGGCGTGCCGATCGGCACCGCGAAGTCCTGCCCGGTGTGCCGGTGCGCCCAGCGCGTGCCACCGCTGCCGTACGCCGCGGACAGGGCGTACGTCTCGACCGGCGTGACCCAGGCGTTCGCGAAGTGCGCCGGCGGCTGGTCCAGGCGCACGGCGCCACGGCAGGAGCCCGCCGCCACCGCCGCGTCCGCCCGGCCCTGCAGCTGCTGTCGTGCCTGCTCCAGCTTGCCGTCGATGTCCTTCTTCAGCCGCGCGAGCTCCAGGGCCCGCCCCTCCACGGCCTGCCACGCCTCGACGGCCTTCGCCTCGTCGGCGGCCAGCCGTGCCTCCGCCCGCCGGTTCTTGCCGATCGCGTTGTCGACGGCGAGGTTCGCCTGCGACAAGACGTGCTGGCCACGCATCAGCCGGTCGGGGCTGCCCGCCAGGACCAGCTGCGCGACGACCGGCAGACCACCCCCGCCGCGGTACTGAGCACGGGCGATACGGCCCAGGTCCCCCCGCAGCACGGCGATCTCCCGCCGCTCACGGGTGAGGAGCTCCTCCACCCGCCGGGCCTTCCCCTGCTCCTTCTCCGCCTCGCGCCGCCCCGCCTCGTAGCGCTGCGTCGCCACCGCGGCGTCGTCGTACAACCGTGCCACCTGCGCGCTGAGCCGAGAATCCGAGCCGTCGCCCGGCTCCCCCTCGGCGGCCGTGGGCCCGGTGGCGAGCATCCCGGACACACACAGGAGGACCGGAACGAGCAGGACCCGGCGGCGAGGTGAGCGCATGTCAGCGATCCTGCCCCGGCTTCCGGCCCCCGGTCCTGTTCAAGTCGTACGCCCGGGGGACGCCCCGCCCCTGATGGCTCAGTACGGCGCCTGCCACACCACGGTCGTGCCGGCGCCGTCCGCCCCGATGCCCGGGCCGTGCGCGCTGTCGCCGCCGAGCGCCTCGGCCCGCCGTCGCAGGTTCCGCAGACCGCTGCGTCTGCCGCCGTCGGGGATGCCCACACCATCGTCGGCGACGGTCAGCCGCACACCCGGCCGGCCGTCGGGCAGGGTCGCCGTCGCGTCGACGACGACGTCGACCCGGGAGGCGCCCGCGTGCCGGAAGGCGTTCGAGAGGGCCTCCCGAAGAGCCGCGACGAGGTTCTTGCCGGTGAGTTCGCCGACCAGGGTGTCGACCGGCCCGACGAACCGGTGCGACGGCCTGAAGCCGAGCGGCACGGCCACCGTGTTGATCTCGCGCAGCACCCGCGTGCGCAACCCGGCCGGGGCCTCGGCGGGGTCCTGCTGGAGCGCGAAGACCGCCGTACGGATCTCCTGGACGGTGACGTCCAGTTCGTCCACGGCCTTGCCGACACCGGCCCGCACCTCGGGCACGACGGATCCGCGCCGGGCGCTCTCCAGCATCACCCCGGTCGCGAACAGCCGCTGGACGACGAGATCGTGCAGGTCGCGGGCGATGCGGTCACGGTCCTCGAACACCGCGAGCCGCTCCCGATCGCGCTGCGCCTCGGCCATCATCAGCGCCAGCGCCGCCTGCGAGGCGAACTGGACGGCCAGGGCACGCTCGTCCTCGCCGAACGGCCGCTCCCCGCGGGCGCGGAGCATCACCAGGGCGCCCAGGACGCGTCCGTCGTTCCGCAGGGGGAGCAGCATGATCGGCCCGTAGCCTCGGGTGGACGCCGTGAGCGTACGGGGGTCGTCGGCGGCGTCGGTCACGAACACCGCCTGCCCGTCGAGGAGTTCCGCGACGATCTCACTGTCCGGCGGGACGACCTCCCCCAGCATCGTCGACGGCCGGTCCGCGGCCACGATCTCCAGGCCGCCCTCGTCGGCGGGCAGCAGCACCACCCCGGCGGCCGAACCGGACAGCCCGCGGGCCTGCTCGGCGACGACCTGGAGGGCGTCATGGGCGTCCCCGCCGGACAGCAGCGCGGTGGTGACGGCGACCGAACCGTCGATCCACCGTTCGCGCTGCTGAGCGGCCTCGTACAAGCGGGCGTTGCCGAGGGCGATGCCCGCCTCGGTGGCCAGCATCCGGGCCGTGTCCACGTCCTGCTCGTCGAACGGCCGTCCGTCCCGCCGCCCCGCCAGACAGAGCTCGCCGACGCTCTCCCCGCGGACCGGGATCGGCAGCCGCAACCCGCCGCGCTCGCCGCGCCCGTCGGGCAGTCGGCCCGGACGGCGGGCGGTCGTCCCGTCGACGCCGTGGAGGACGACGTCGGTCGGACCGTCGCGGCCTTCGCCGACGAACTCGATCAGCGCGTACCGGGCCCGGGTCAGCTCGACCGCGGTCGCACAGATCCGCTCCAGCGTGGAGCGCAGCTCCGGCCCCCCGCCCGCGGGTTCGGCGGACGGGCCCGGCGGGGGAGCGGACAGCGGATCCGTGGACATGTCCTGAGCCTAATGAGCCCCGTTTGTCACGGAAAGTCGGGACTGGCCCGACGGTCATCGCGCCGCCACCAGCAGCTCCGTGGCCTCCTCCCGTTCGGCCATCGTCCGCAACGGCCCCTCGACGGCCGTCAGCGCCGCGTGGGAACCCCGCTGCACCACCCGTCCTTGGTCCAGCACGATCACCTCGTCGACCGCTTCGAGACCGGCCAGCCGGTGGGTGATGAGCAGGGTCGTACGGCCCTCGGTGGCGGCCAGCAGATCCTGGGTGAGAGCGTCTGCAGTCGGCAGGTCCAGATGTTCGGCCGGCTCGTCGAGGACCAGGACGGGGAAGTCGGCGAGCAGTGCCCGGGCCAGCGCGAGCCGCTGCCGCTGCCCGCCGGACAGCCGGGCGCCGTGCTCACCCACCAACGTGTCGAGTCCGGCGGGCAGGCCGTCGGCCCACTCCAGCAGCCGGGCCCGCGCCAGCGCGTCCCGCAACTCCTCCTCGCCCGCCTCCCTCTTCGCCAGCAGGAGGTTCTCGCGGACCGAGCTGTCGAAGAGGTGCGCGTCCTGCGCGCACAGCCCGACGAGCCGGCGTACGTCGTCGCCGTCCAGGGTCTGCGCGTCCACCCCGTCGAGCGTGTACGAGCCCGCGTCGGCGTCCAGGAACCGCAGCAGCACCTGCGCGAGTGTGGTCTTGCCGGAGCCGGAGGGCCCGACGACGGCGATCCGGCGTCCCCGCGTCAGAGTGAGGTCGATCCCGGCGAGGGCGTCCCGGTCCTGCCCTGCGTGCCGGGCGGCCAGCCCGCGGAGCACCAGCGGGAAGGGCGAGGCGGGCGCCTTGCGGGGCAGCTCCGGCTCCCGCACGGGCTCGGGGGAGTCCAGGACCTCGTACACCCGCTCGGCGCTCCTGCGCACCCGCTGGCGGTACTGCACGGCCAGCGGCAACCCCAGGACGGCTTCGAAGGCGGCCAGCGGGGTGAGGACGACGACGGCCATGGTCACACCGCTCAGCCGGCCGTCGGCCACCGCCTGGGCGCCCACGAGGGCCGCGGTTGCGACGGTCAGCCCGGAGACCAGGGCGGTCAGGCCGTCGCCGAGGGCGGTGGCGGTCGCCGCCCGCGAGGCGATCCGGGTGAGCACGGAGTCCGCCGCGCGCACCCCGGCGGTACGCATCGGCAGCGCGCCCGCGACGGTCAGCTCGGCGGTGCCGGTGAGGAGGTCGGCCGTGCGGGTGGCGAGCACCCCCCGGGCGGGGGCGAGACGGCGTTCGGCCCGGCGCGCCACGGCGCCGGTGACCAGGGGCACGCCGACCCCGGCCGTCAGCAGCCCGGCGGCGAGCACCGCACCGGCCCCGGGCAGCAGCCACGCGGTGAAGGCGACGGACCCGGCCGACACGACGACGGCGGAGGCGGCGGGCAGCAGCCAGCGCAGCCAGTAGTCCTGGAGGGCGTCCACGTCGGCGACCAGCCGCGTCAGCAGGTCGCCCCGCCGGGTCGAGCGCAGCCCCGCGGGCGCCAGCCGTTCCAGCCTGCGCCAGACGGCGACCCGGGTGTCGGCCAGCATCCGCAGCACGGCGTCGTGCGACACGAGCCGCTCCGCGTACCGGAACACCGCCCGCCCGATGCCGAAGGTGCGGGTCGCCGTCACGGCGACCATCAGATACAGCACCGGTGGCTGCTGCGAGGCCCGCGAGATGAGCCACCCGGAGGTCGCCATGAGGCCCACGGCACTGCCGAGGGCCAGGCTGCCGAGCAGCAGCGCGAGGGCGAGTCGGCCGCGTCGGGCGCCGGCCATGGCGCGGACCCGGGCGAGAACGCCACCGCCGGTCACGGCGGCCCCCGTCGCGGACTCGTCGCCGACGGGCGGGGCAGCCGCCTCCTCCAGCGGCGCGGGAGCGCCCTTGGCTGCGGCCTCCACGGGCACGGGCGCCTCGGCCTCGGCCAGCCGCACCACACGGTCCGCCACCGCGAGCAGCGCCGGCCGGTGCACGACCAGCAGGACCGTCCGACCGGCCGCGAGGCGCCGTACGGCTGCCACCACCTCCGCCTCGGTCTCCCCGTCGAGCGCGGCCGTCGGCTCGTCCAGCAGCAGCACGGGCCGGTCCGCGAGGAACGCCCTGGCCAGCGCCAGCCGCTGCCGCTGTCCGGCCGACAGCCCGGCCCCGTCCTCACCGAGCACCGTGCCGGCCCCGGCGGGCAGTGCCTCGACGAACTCCAGCGCCCCCGCGTCCGCCAGCGCCCGGCGCACGGCCGCGTCGTCGGCGTCAGGACGCGCCAGCCGTACGTTCTCGTCGATGGTCCCGGCGTAGAGGTGCGGGCGCTGCGGCACCCAGGCGACCCGGGAGCGCCACTGCTCCAGGTCGGCCGCCGCGAGGTCGACTCCCCCGGCCAGCACCCGGCCCTCGGCCGGCCGCACGAACCCCAGCAGCGCGTTCAGCAGGGTCGACTTGCCGGCGCCGCTGGGTCCGACCAGCGCGACCGTCTCTCCGGGTTCGACGGTGAACGACACGTCCGTGACGGCGTCGGCGGAGCGTCCGGGGTAGCGGACGGTCACCCCTTCGAAGGCCACCCCTCCCTCGGCCACCGCGGCCGTGCCCGGCGCCGGTGCCGGCGTCTCCAGCACCTCGAAGATCTCCTCGGCGGCGGCAAGGCCTTCGGCGGCAGCGTGGTACTGCGCTCCGACCTGGCGCAGCGGGAGATACGCCTCGGGCGCCAGCACGAGGATCACGAGGCCGATGTACAGGTCCATCTCCCCGTGCACGAGCCGCATGCCGATCGTCACGGCGACCAGGGCCACCGAGAGCGTCGACAGCAACTCCAGCGCGAACGACGAGATGAAGGCGATCCGCAGCGTCCGCATGGTCGCCTGCCGGTACTCGCCGGTGATGCGCCGGATGGACTCGGCCTGCGCCTTGGCCCGCCCGAACACCTTGAGCGTGGGCAGCCCGGCGACCACGTCCAGGAAGTGGCCGGACAGCCGGGACAGCAGCCGCCACTGACGGTCCATCCGCGACTGTGTGGCCCAGCCGATCAGCACCATGAAGACCGGGATCAGGGGCAGGGTGCACACGATGATCGCGGCGGAGACCCAGTCCTCGGTCACGATCCGCGCGAGCACCGCGACCGGTACGACCACCGCCAGCCCCAACTGCGGGAGATAGCGGGAGAAGTAGTCGTCGAGGGCGTCCACGCCCCGCGTGGCGAGGGCGACCAGTGAACCGGTGCGCCGGTCGCCGAGCCAGTTCGGCCCCAACGCGGTGGCCCGCTCCAGCAGCCGCCCGCGCAGCTCCGACTTCACGGCGGCACTCGCGCGGTGCGCCGCGAGCTCGGTGAGCCAGGCCACCAGGGCCCGGCCGACCGCCACGGCGACCAACAGCAGCAGCGGAGTGCGCAGGTCGGCGACCGACAGCCCGTTCTGGAAGGCCCCCACCACGGCCTCGGCGATGAGCATCGCCTGCGCGATGACCAGGGCCGCTCCGACAGCACCCAGGCCGACGACCGCCACCAGGAAGAGGCGGGTGGCGCGGGCGTACCGGAGGAGACGCGGGTCGATCGGTTTCACGTGAAACACCCTCTTCTCGAAAGGCGTGTTTCACGTGAAACACGCCTTCTCCTCATGGGGTGTGTTTCACGTGAAACACACCCCACACCAGACTCAGTGCGTGACCTCGGCGATGTGCTGCGTACCGATCCGCTTACGGAACACCCAGTACGTCCAGCCCTGGTAGAGCAGCACGACCGGCGTGGCGATCCCCGCACACCACGTCATGATCTTCAGGGTGTACGGGCTCGACGAGGCGTTGGTCACCGTGAGGCTCCAGTCCTCGTTGAGCGTCGAGGGCATCACGTTCGGGAAGAGCGTCAGGAAGAGCATCGCCACGGCCGCCACGATCGTGACCCCGGAGAGCGCGAACGACCAGCCCTCGCGTCCCGCCTGGTTCGCCACCAGCGCCGCCACCAGGGCGCCGACCGCCACGACCAGGGCGACCAGGCTCTTGGCGTCACCACTGTCGATCTGCGTCCACAGCAGGAAGATCGAAGCGAACGCGGCGGTGGCGAGTCCCACCTTGAGCGCCAGCTTCCGCGCCCGTTCCCGGATCTCGCCGATGGTCTTGAGGGCCGTGAACACCGCACCGTGGAAGGTGAACAGCGTCAGGGTCACCAGACCGCCGAGCAGCGCGTACGGGTTGAGCAGGTCCCAGAGATTGCCCACGTACTCGAAGTCCTGGTCGATCTTGACGCCCCCCACGATGTTGCCGAAGGCGACGCCCCACAGGAACGCGGGAAGGAGCGAGGTCCAGAAGATCGCCGTCTCCCAGTTGCGCTGCCAGTTCTCCTCGGGCCGCTTCGCCCGGTACTCGAAGGCGACGCCCCGCACGATCAGACAGACCAGGATGAGCAGCAGTGGCAGGTAGAAGCCGGAGAAGAGCGTGGCGTACCACTCGGGGAAGGCGGCGAAGGTCGCGCCGCCCGCCGTGAGCAGCCATACCTCGTTGCCGTCCCAGACGGGACCGATGGTGTTGATCAGCACCCGTCGCTCGGGCCGGTCGCGGGCGAGCAGCTTGGTGAGGATGCCGACCCCGAAGTCGAAGCCCTCCAGGAAGAAGTAGCCGGTCCACAGGACGGCGATCAGGACGAACCAGACGTCGTGCAGTTCCATGACTGTGCAGCTCCCTCGGCCTAGTAGGAGAAGGCCATCGGCTTGTCGGCGTCACGGGAGTCGCCGCCGATCTTCGTGGGCGGGTTGAGGTCGGCCTCGGTGAGCTCGGGCGGGCCGGCCTTCACGTACTTCACCAGCAGCTTGACCTCGATGACGGCGAGGATCGCGTAGAGCGCCGTGAAGACGATCATCGACGTGAGGACCTCGCCCTGGGAGACCCCGGGGGAGACCGCGTCACGGGTCTGGAGGACGCCGTAGACGACCCAGGGCTGGCGGCCCATCTCGGTGAAGATCCAGCCCCAGGAGTTGGCGATCAGCGGGAAGCCCAGGGTCCAGATCGCCGCCAGCCAGTAGAGCCTGGTGAGCTTGGGGCTGAGCGCCTTGTTCTTGAACAGCACCACGTGCGGGACCTCGTCCTCACCGACCCTCAGGTGCTGCGGCAGCATGAACTTCTTGCGGGTGAGCCAGAGTCCCGCCAGGCCGATCGCGAAGGACGACATGCCGAAGCCGATCATCCAGCGGAAGCCCCAGTAGGCGACGGGGATGTTGGGCCGGTAGTCGCCGGGACCGTACTTCTCCTGCTCGGCCTTGTTCACGTCGTTGATGCCGGGGACGTACGAGCTGAAGTCGTCGTTCGCGAGGAAGGAGAGCAGGCCCGGGATCTCTATGGCGACGCTGTTGTGCCCCTTCTCGACGTCGCCGTAGGCGAAGACCGAGAACGGAGCGGGCGCCTCGCCGTCCCACAGGGCCTCGGCGGCGGCCATCTTCATCGGCTGCTGCTTGAACATCACCTTGCCGAGCACGTCACCGCTGACGGCGGTGAGCAGACCGGCGATGACCACGGTGACCAGGCCGAGCCGCAGCGAGGTCTTCATCACCGGAACGTGCTTCTTGCGGTACAGGTGGAAGGCGGCGATGCCGACCATGAAGGCGCCACCGGTGAGGAAGGCCGCGGACATGGTGTGGAAGACCTGGCTGAGCGCGGTGTTCTGGGTCAGCACGGCCCAGAAGTCGGTGAGCTCGGCCCGGCCCTTCTCCTTGTTGATCCGGTAGCCGACGGGGTGCTGCATCCACGAGTTGGCCGCGAGGATGAAGTACGCCGACAGGATCGTGCCGATCGAGACCATCCAGATGCAGGCCAGGTGGATCTTCTTCGGCAGCTTGTCCCAGCCGAAGATCCACAGACCGATGAAGGTGGACTCGAAGAAGAAAGCGATCAGGGCCTCGAAGGCGAGCGGGGCGCCGAAGACGTCTCCGACGAAGCGCGAGTAGTCGGACCAGTTCATGCCGAACTGGAACTCCTGCACGATGCCGGTGACGACACCCATCGCGATGTTGATCAGGAAGAGCTTGCCCCAGAACTTCGTCGCCCTGAGGTACTTCTCGTTCTCCGTGCGCACCCAGGCGGTCTCGAGCCCGGCGGTGAGGGCCGCGAGGGAGATCGTCAGGGGGACGAAGAGGAAGTGGTAGACGGTGGTGATGCCGAACTGCCAGCGCGCCAGTGTCTCCGGCGCCAAAGCCAGGTCCACGTCGTCACTCCTTACCTCACGCTCGTGGATCACGCTTGTGAAAGCGTTCACATTCACAAGCTAGTATGCCGTACCGATTTTCGACAGCAGAAGGGGGGTCCCCGCCTACTCGCGGAAACCCCCCTGTGACCCTCGCCGACCAGCCGGAACCGGCACAGCCGCCGACGGCCGGCCCAACCGGCGTCGGCACCAGCACCAGCACCAGCACCAGCACCAGCACCAGCACCACCGACGCGCTAGAGCTCCTTGCGGAACCCTTCCGCCACCTTCAGGAAGATGTCGTTCGCCTCGTTCTCCCCGATCGTCACCCGCACGCCCTCGCCCGGGAACGGCCGCACCACGACACCTGCGTGCTCACACGCGGCAGCGAACGGGACCGTGTGCTCGCCGAGCCGCAGCCACACGAAGTTGGCCTGGGTCTCGGGCACCGTCCAGCCCTGCGCGCGCAGCCCCTCGACCACCCGGAGGCGCTCGCACACCAGGGAACCGACCCGGCCGAGCAGCGCGTCCTCGGCCCGCAGCGAGGCGATCGCGGCCTCCTGGGCGAGCTGGCTCACACCGAACGGCACGGCGGTCTTGCGCAGGGCCTGCGCCACCGGCTCATGGGCGATGGCGAAGCCGACCCGCAGCCCGGCGAGGCCGTAGGCCTTGGAGAAGGTCCGCAGGACGCAGACATTGGGCCGCTGCCGGTACAGCTCCACGCCGTCCGGCACCTCGGGGTCGCGGATGAACTCCCGGTACGCCTCGTCGAGCACGACCAGCACGTCACGCGGCACCCGGTCGAGGAACCGTTCCAGCTCGGCCCGCTTCACGACGGTGCCCGTGGGGTTGTTGGGGTTGCAGACGAAGATCAGCCGGGTCCGCTCGGTGATCGCGTCGGCCATCGCGTCCAGGTCGTGCACGTCCCCCGGCGTCAGCGGCACCTGCACCGCCGTCGCGCCGCTGATCTGCGTGATGATCGGGTAGGCCTCGAAGGACCGCCAGGCGTAGATCACCTCGTCGCCGGGACCCGAGGTGGCCTGGACGAGCTGCTGGGCGACACCGACCGAACCGGTCCCGGTGGCCACGTGGGAGGCGGGCACACCGAACCGCTCGGACAGCTCGTTGACCAGAACCGTGCAGGCCAGGTCCGGGTAGCGGTTGAAGGAGGCGGCCGCCGCCGTCACCGTCTCCATCACGCCCGGCAGCGGCGGATAGGGGTTCTCGTTGGAGGACAGCTTGTAGGCCACAGGGCCGCCGCCCGCGGCCGGCTTGCCCGGCTTGTAGGTGGGGATCCCCTCCAGCTCGGCGCGCAGCTTGGGGCTCGTCTCGCTCACCGCAGTCCTCCTCGTGACCACCACCGGCTTCAATACTGCTCACCTTATGAGGATTCCGCTCGGGTGCGTACAGCTGGGCGGCCGCCGCCGCCCGAATCGGAGGGACCTCCGCGACTTCTGCGGACGAAGCCGCACGAAGGCGTACGCGGCAGGGGGCGCGCTGCACATATATCTACGCGCCGGTAGTGCACTCCGTGGCGCGCATCCCTCGTGCAGGTGAGTTGAGACCTCTTCGAAACATCGGTGCGTTGGCAGGCTCATCCGTACCGATGCGTCACGTCCTGGCATTGGGTGCGCCAACTACCTTTGTTTCCAAGGTACTTAACCCTCTTTGCCCTTGCAGAAACGTGCCTGTCAACGCGTGCATATGCGTCCGCCCTACCCCACCGAATGAGCCCTACTATCGGCTCGCCATGACAGCAGCAGGGAAGCACCAGGTGAGCCGCGCGGAAACCTCACGCCGAGGCAGCCGGCCGGGCCGGGCGGGCATCAGGGACGTGGCCGCCGCCGCCGGAGTCTCCATCACGACCGTCTCCGACGCCCTCAACGGCAAGGGCAGGCTCCCGGACGCCACCCGACGCCATGTCCGCGAGGTCGCCGACCGACTCGGCTACCGCCCATCGGCGGCGGCCCGAACCCTCCGTACCGGCAAGTCGGGCCTCATCGGCCTGACCGTGACGACGTACGGGGATGAACCTTTCACCTTCACCGAGTTCGCGTACTTCGCGGAGATGGCGCGAGCCGCCACCTCCGCCGCGCTCGCCCGCGGCTACGCGCTCGTCATCCTCCCCGCGACCTCGCGTCACGACGTCTGGTCCAACGTGGCTCTGGACGGGACGGTCGTCATCGACCCGTCCGACCAGGATCCGGTGGTCAGCGAGCTGGTCCGGCAGGGCTTACCGGTCGTCTCCGACGGCCGCCCGGCCGGCTCGCTCCCCGTCACCGCGTGGGTCGACAACGACCACGAGGCCGCCGTCCTCGACATCCTCGACCACCTGGCCGACGCCGGCGCCCGCCGCATCGGCCTCCTCACCGGCACCACGACGGACACGTACACCCACCTGTCGACCAGCGCGTACCTGCGGTGGTGCGAGCGGGTCGGCCAGGACCCGGTCTACGAGGCCTATCCCGCGCACGACCCGTGCGCGGGCGCCGTGGCCGCCGACCGGCTGCTGGCCCGCCCCGACCGGCCCGACGCCGTCTACGGCCTGTTCGACCCCAACGGCACCGACCTGCTGGCCGCCGCCCGCCGCTACGGACTGCGGGTCCCCGAGGACCTGCTGATCGTGTGCTGCAGCGAGTCCACGGTGTATGCCAACACCGAGCCGCCCGTCACGACCCTCTCGTTGAAACCGCGCCGCATCGGCACGGCCGTGGTGCAGCTCCTCATCGACGCGATCGAGGGCGAGGAGGCGGACCGCCCGGTCGAGCAGGTGATACCGACCGAGCTTTTCGTCCGCACGTCCTCGCAGCGACGCCCTCCGCGGACCACGGTCAGCCCGCCCCGGGCGCCGGAGGAGAAGTAGCACGGCGTCGCCGCTGCCCCCGGCCGTCGCCACGGCACGGATCGTGGGGAGCGGCGACGCGCCCGAGGGGCGGGCCGGGAGGGGAGGCCCGTTCACGGGGGGGGGCCGGTAGACCCGGGGGGCCAGACCACCTGGGGGGTGGTGCGGGGTGTCGGGGGGGGATGTCCGGTGCCGGGTTCCGAGCGGTCGGAGCGGTCCGAGGGGCCGGGCGATCTGGAGCGGCCTGGCGGTCCGGACGCTCCGGAGCCGGCCGGTAACCCCTCGGCGGTCCGGCCGTCCGGCCGTCCGACCGTCCGTCCGTCCGTCCGTTAGCCGCGTCAACGAACGTTCGCGGAAGGCACGTACGGGCGGTTTTCGGCGGTGCCGGAGACATCGGGCGTCGCTTCCATAACAGCCGCATCAGGAACCTTGCTCCGGCCGCCGAAATCATCCCTGCCGGGCGGACGCCCTCCCCCGGTTCGACCGACAGAGCAGCCCGCGGGGGTGAGGTGCGGGTGCGGGCAAGGTGCGCGCAGCGTGAGCGCGGGCTGCCGAAGCCCGGCCCAATCGGGGCGAAAGCCGCGATGAACTGGAGCCTTGCTCCGATTCACCACCCCTGGGTCATCACACGGCACGATCCGCATTCCTATGATGGACGCACGGCACCGCGGGCTGCTGCGACCAGGCAGCTCGAAGGGTGCAGATGCGGCGCGATGGTGGAGGGGTCTGATGACTCAGGGGGCCGGTCAGGGACCCGAGGTGGAGCGGACGGCGACGTTGCGCGACTTCCGGGTGCCCGCGTACGTCCACGAGACCGGTCCGTACGACCCCGGAACAGAACCGGGCAACGCCGCGCCGCCTCTCGAAGAGCCGCTGGAGCACCCGGACGGCTACACGCCCACCCAGCGCGACCTGCCCGTCATCAGCCGGCGCGGCGACACCCTCCAGGTGACCGTGGACCCGGCGGCCGTCCAGGCCCCGGCGCCCACGACCGGCCCGGGACCGCTGTTCGTCGTCGGCGACGTGCACGGCTACCTCGACGAACTGGTGGCCGCGCTGCAGGAGAAGGGCCTGGTCGACTCCGCGGGGAGCTGGTGCGCGGGAACCGCCCGGCTGTGGTTCCTCGGTGACTTCACCGACCGCGGCCCGGACGGCATCGGCGTCATCGACCTCGTCATGCGGCTGTCCGCCGAGGCCGCCGCGGCCGGCGGGTACTGCAAGGCCCTGATGGGCAACCACGAACTGCTCCTGCTCGGCGCCAAGCGCTTCGGCGACACGCCCGTCAACTCCGGCGCCGGCACCGCCACCTTCCAGGCGGCCTGGCTGCTCAACGGCGGCCAGAAGTACGACATGGACCGTCTCCAGGACCACCACCTCCAGTGGATGTCCCGCCTCGACGCGGTCGAGGAGGTCGACGGTCACCTGCTCGTGCACTCCGACACCACGGCCTACCTCGACTACGGCGACTCGATCGAGGCGGTCAACGACACCGTCCGCGAGACGATCACGCGCAACGACGCGGATGAGGTCTGGGACCTGTTCCGCAAGTTCACCAAGCGCTTCTCCTTCCGCGACGAGGGCGGCGCCGACGCCGTACGCTCCCTGCTCGATACGTATGGCGGCACCCGCATCGTTCACGGCCACAGCCCGATTCCCTACCTGCTGGGCGAAGTCGGCTCCGAGGACGGCGAGGACAACGGCGGTCCGCACGTCGAGGGACCGCACGTCTACGCCGACGGGCTGGCCATCGCGATGGACGGCGGCGTGACGATGGCCGGAAAACTGCTGGTCCAGCAACTGCCCCTGGAGAGCTGAGTATTCCCCGGGCACTTCCCGGGCAGCTCCGGGGGCGGAAGTACCCCACCGAGGACCCTTCGGCGGCGGCGCAGGCCAGGGGCCAATTTCGGCAAACCCCCTGTCACCCCGGGCCGTCGCCGCTCTACCATCGGGTTATCCGTAGCAGGCTCCCCTCCGTTTCTGCCCGACGGCTCGTTGGCATGCGAGCCCCAAGCCCTACGGAGCATCGGGGGATGCAGATGAACAGCGTTCCGCAGCACCTGAACAGCGAGGACCGCCAGGAGTACGAGCGGATCCTCGACGAGGCGCTGCGCTCCGCCCCACACCACCCGGAACTGGCCGCGGTCGGACAGCGGCTCAACCCCGAACAACTGCGCACGATGGCGCTCAACGCCTCCGCACTCATCACGGTGGCCGCGGCGGCCGAGTACCAGCACTACGTGAAGGTCCGTGAAGAACTGCGCCACCCGGCGCCGTCCACCCCGTCGTCCGCGTCCGAGACCGGCTCCGCGGAGCCGGGCGCGGCCGCGATGGGGCTCGCCACCACCATGGGGGAGGCGGCCCAGGCCGCCGAAGCCGCCGGGGCGGGCGCCGTCGCCGCCGTCCTCACCCCCGTCCTGGCCGGAACCGCCGCGGTGATCTTCCTGCTCGTCGGCTACCTCCTCAGGGTGCTCGACCCCGAGCAGGGGTTCGCCCGGACCATGGTCACCGCCGGCTGGACGTTCGGGGCGGTGGCCGTGGCCGCGATGCTCGTCGCCACCGTCGCGCTGCTGCTCACCGCCCTGCGCAACCGGCCCTCCCTGGAGGCCGGACCGTACGGCGAACTGAGCGAGGAGGTCGACCAGGCCAGGGAAGCCTGGCGAGACGCCCTGCTGGAACGCGGCATTCTGCCGTTTCTCCAGGAGGCCCTCGCCGACCCCGGCACGGCGGCCGCCCTGCACGCCGACCCGGCGCCACCGGCCCCCACCGGCCGCCTTCCGAAGATCGGCTACGACCGCCCGGGCTTCAGCAGCCCGGACGACGGCCGCTCGACCGGCCCGCGCCCGAGCTTCAGCAGTCCGGACTACACCAGCCCGGACTTCGGCGGCCCGGACCACCAGCCGGACTAGGCGCTCGGCTTGCGCCCCCGCCGACCCCGCCGAGGGGAGCGCAAGCCGTACGCCGGGCGCCGGACGGCTCTCGCGGAGAGCCGCCCCACGGTTCCGTGCTGCCCCGCGGTGCTCGGCGTGCCGCCCAGCGCGGACCGAGGTCGCCGGGGGCCGACCCGTGGTCCGAAGCGTCCGTCCGGCCATCCGGCCATCCGGTCAGAGACCGGAACTGCCGGTCAGCGACCTGGAATTGTTCGTCCCGTCTTCCGGTGGCCCGGTGGCCCTGTCCTCGACTGCCCCGTCCTCCGGTCAGAGGATGCCCGCCCGGCCGGCCGCGGTGACCCAGCTGGGGAACTCGGACAGCAGCCGGTCGTACAACTCCTGGTCCGGAAGCGTGCTGATGTCGTCCACGGAGAAGAACCCGACGTTGTCGACGCGGCGTCCGGGCAGCGTGTCGAACCGTTCCAGGACCCCGTAGTTGGACCGGCCGAGTCCCACGAACTGCCAGAAGATCGGCTCCTCGACCGCCGCCCGCAGTTCCCGCTCGATCGCCGCGTCGCGGTAGACCCCGCCGTCGGAGAAGAACAGCACCAAGGTCGGGGCTGCCGCCGGATTCTCCCGGACAAACGCTCTGACCTGGGCAATCGCCTTCTGTTCCTCGTTCTGGATGCCGACCGAGCGCATGTCGACCTGGCCCGGCTCCATCCCCTTGCGGGGCTTCTTGCTCCGCCGGAACAGGCTGATCTCGCCCACCCGCACATGCAGCCGCAGCCACTCGGGGAGCTCGCCCAACCGCAGGTCGGGAAGGCGGGCGGCATCACTGGCGAAGGTCCAGGCCTGCATCTCGCCGTCGTCGTCGAGTTCTGCGGCCACCGCCGCCATGCGCTCCACGACGTCCGCCACCACACCCCGTGAGTACAGGAACGCCATGGACCCCGAGGCGTCGAGGACGAGCACGACCCGCGCGCTGATCCCCACCGCCCCCCGCTTGCTCAGGCTGACGGCGACCTGCTCCTTGCGCAGCGACAACCGCTTGCGCATGTCGACGGGAAGCCGCTCCTCCCCCTTGGTCAGCCGGGGACCGGACGACGGGCCGGTGGCCGGTGGGGTGATCGTCGGCGGGGCGGGCGGCGGCGGGGTGACGGTCGGTGGAGCGGTCGGCGGAGCGGTCGGCGGAGCGGTCGGCGGCGGGGTGACCGCAGCCGGAGGGACGGGCCACGAGGTGCCCGCCGGGCGGTTCGGTGGGACGGCCGCCGGGCGGTTCGGTGGGACGGCCGCCGGGCGGTTCGGTGGGACGAGGGTCTGCTCCGGCTCGTCGTCCACCGTGATCCCGAAGTCCGTCGCCACCCCCGCGAGCCCGGAGGCGTACCCCTGCCCGACCGCCCGGAACTTCCAGCGCCCCTCGCGCAGGTACAGCTCACCGGCGATGAACGCCGTCTCGGTGTCGGCCTGCATCTCGAAGCGGGCCACTTCGGAGCCCCCGTCCCCGCCCAGCAGTCTCAACGTCAGGCCGGTCACCTGTCCGAAGGTGCCGCCGTCCGCCGACGCGCACAGCACCACCCGCGTGATGGCGCTCTCCAGCGAGCCCAGCTCCACCTGGACGGTGTCGGTCGAGATACCGCCTTCGCTCCGCTTGCCGAGGTGGCGAACGGCGCCGGACGTGTGCTGCGGCTGGTTGTAGAAGACGAAGTCCCCGTCGTCGCGCACCCGTCCGTCCTGCGCCAGCAGCAGCGCCGAGGCGTCGATGTCCGGCCCACCGGCCCCCTCGGCCCAGCTGAGTTCGATCCGTACGTCCGGTACGTCGACCGGCAGATTGGCACCCTTGCTCAGGGATCGCGCTGTCATGCAGGCCAGTCTGCCGAGCGGACGCCCTGAGGCAACCGAACGAGCACGACACTTTCCTCCTGGACGACCGCGAAGAGCGTGCCGTCGGGCCGCGGCGCAGCGACCGGTGCCGGCGTGAGGCGGCCTCCGCGGGCATCACCCCGGCGCTCGGCCTGCACCTCGCTCGGGCCCCTCCGAAGCGCCTCCCCCGGGAGCGGCCATGCCGACACGGTGGCGGCGCCGTCCCCAGGGGTCGGACCTCGAGGACAGCGCCGGTCCGCGTACGTCAGTCAGCCAGCGGCAGGTACACCCGGTTCCCGCTCGCCGCGAACTCCCTCGACTTCTCCAGCATGCCCTCGGCGATCTCCTCCGCCGAAGCCCCCTCGGCCGCCCCGGCGCCGAACCGCTCGTTGATGCTCTGGCTGATCTTCATCGAGCAGAACTTCGGCCCGCACATCGAGCAGAAGTGGGCCGTCTTCGCCGGCTCCGCCGGGAGCGTCTCGTCGTGGAACTCCCGTGCCGTGTCCGGATCGAGGGCGAGGTTGAACTGGTCCTCCCAGCGGAACTCGAAGCGGGCGTCCGACAGCGCGTCGTCCCATTCCTGAGCGCCGGGGTGCCCCTTGGCGAGGTCGGCCGCGTGGGCGGCGATCTTGTAGGTGATCACGCCGGTCTTGACGTCGTCGCGGTTGGGCAGGCCCAGGTGTTCCTTGGGCGTGACGTAGCAGAGCATGGCCGTGCCCCACCAGGCGATCATCGCGGCGCCGATGCCGGAGGTGATGTGGTCGTACGCCGGCGCGACGTCCGTCGTCAGTGGGCCGAGCGTATAGAACGGAGCTTCATCACAGATCTCCTGCTGAAGGTCGATGTTCTCCTTGATCTTGTGCATCGGGACGTGTCCCGGGCCCTCGATCATCGTCTGAACATGGAAACGCTTCGCGATCCGGTTGAGTTCCCCGAGGGTCCTCAACTCCGCGAACTGCGCCGCGTCGTTGGCGTCCGCGATGGAGCCCGGACGCAACCCGTCGCCCAGCGAGTACGTGACGTCGTAGGCGGCGAGGATCTCGCAGAGTTCCTCGAAGTTCTCGTAGAGGAACGACTCCTTGTGGTGGGCGAGGCACCAGGCCGCCATGATCGAGCCGCCCCGCGACACGATGCCGGTCTTGCGATGGGCCGTGAGCGGGACGTACGGCAGGCGGACGCCGGCGTGGACCGTCATGTAGTCCACGCCCTGCTCGGCCTGCTCGATGACGGTGTCCTTGTAGATCTCCCAGGTCAGTTCCTCGGCCCGGCCGTCGACCTTCTCCAGCGCCTGGTACAGCGGCACCGTGCCGATGGGGACGGGGGAGTTGCGCAGCACCCACTCACGGGTCGTGTGGATGTTGCGGCCGGTCGAGAGGTCCATGACCGTGTCGGCACCCCAACGGGTCGCCCAGGTCATCTTGTCGACCTCCTCCTCGATGGAGGACGTCACCGCCGAGTTGCCGATGTTGGCGTTGACCTTCACCAGGAACCGCTTGCCGATGATCATCGGCTCGATCTCCGGGTGGTTGACGTTGGCCGGCAGGACGGCGCGGCCCGCCGCGATCTCCTCGCGGACGACCTCGGGAGAAACGTTCTCCCGGATGGCCACGAACTCCATCTCGGGTGTGATCTCCCCCCGGCGCGCATACGCGAGCTGGGTGACCGCCTCGCCGTCCCGCCCGCGGCGCGGCAGGCGCGGCCGCCCCGGGAAGACGGCGTCGAGGTTACGCAGACCGCCGCGCGGTGAGGTGTGCTTGATGCCGTCGTCCTCGGGGCGCACCGGCCGGCCGGCGTACTCCTCGGTGTCGCCGCGGGCGATGATCCAGTTCTCGCGCAGGGGCGACAGGCCCCTGCGGACGTCGGTCTCGACGAGCGGATCGGTGTACGGGCCGGAGGTGTCGTACAGGGTGACCGACTGCCCGTTGGTGAGATGCACCTGACGAACCGGCACACGTAGATCGGGGCGAGCGCCCTCGACGTACCCCTTGTGCCAGCCGATGGACTTCCCGGCCTCCGTGTCGTTCCCGTCGACCGTGCTGTCGCTGGTCGCGTTCTGCGTGAAGGCAGGCGTGCGTGCGTCCTTGTTGGTCATGAGACCTACTCCCTACGCCGGCATTACCCGGTAACAGGTTCGGCGGTCGACGCAGCGGCTACCGCCTGCCGACGTTTCATGTGAAACATCACTCGATTCGAGAGACGTTCCACGTGAAACATCGCGAAGACGGAGGTCAGCGCCCTCTCAGCCCGGTGCTCCGAGCTCCCGCGTGTGCAAAGGTTGGCTCCACGCTAGCGTCCTTTCTGGCGCGGTGAACAGAGGGCCCCTGTCGTTCTTGCGATGATCGGTCGGTGACCACGACACACCAGCCCCCGTATCCGCCGCCCGAGCCGCCCCGCCGACCGGGCGCCGCCGGTGGTCCCGGCAATGGCTCCGGAATCGGTTCTGGAAGCGGTTCCGAAAGCGGCCCCAGAGGCGACCGTGACTTCAACAGCGGTCACGACCAGCCCCGTAACCCCGACCGTGGGCCGGGCTACGCCGGTGGGCTCGGCGGACTGCGACGCGTCGGCACCGCCGGCACCGTCGGCACCCCCAGCGGTCAGGCACCCGGCTCGAGCGAACGCCCGCGCCCCGGGGCAGGGCCCGTGCCCGGTAGCGGACATCAGGACGGGCAGGGGCAGGGATACGGAAGCAGCGGGCAGGGGCAGGGGCAGGGGGCCGGGACCGACCCGGGTTACGGGAACAGCCAGGGATACGGAGACGGCCGGGGCTACTCGGACGGACCCGCCCTTCGCCAGGAGTACGGCCCTGACCGCGGTTCCGGCCCTCGTCCTGGCCCTGGCCCGCGTCCTGACTCGTTCCCTCACCCTGAACGTGGACCCGGCTCCGGCTCTGCTCCCGTCCCTGGTCCAGGCTTTGGTGACGGATACGACGCTGCCCACGAACACCGTCATGGGCACGGTCACGACGGTGGCGCCGGGAGCGGCACCGGCGGGGGCCACGGCGGCGGTCACGGCCACGGTCCGGGTGACGGACCTGGTCATGGTCCGGGCGACGGGCCCGCACCCGGTTCGGACTCCGGATCCGGCTCTGACGGCGGGCACGGGCACTCCCACGGGCACAGTCACAGCCACGGCCCTGCCGCCCCGGTGTCCCAGCACCTGCGCAAGGTCATCGCGGCCATCCTCATCCCGTTCGGGGCCGCGGTACTGGTGGGACTCGTGGTGCTGTGGCCCGGGGGAGCCCCGGCGCACGAGCGCACCGGAGTCGGCTTCGACCGGCAGACCCAGCAGGCCACGGTCACCAAGGTCGTGAGCGTGAGCTGCGCGTCGGTCAACGCCTCGGGCGACACCCCCACCGGCGACACCTCCACCGCCGAGGGCTCCTCCGCGCAGCAGCAGGCGAGCGGTACCTGCAAGCGCGCCACGATCCGGGTGGACACGGGCGACGACAAGGGCCGTACGTTCACCGAGATCGTCCAGCCCGACCAGACACGGCAGTTGGAGCAGGGCGAGAAGGTCGTGGTGGCCTACGAACCCTCCGCGCCGAAGGACCTCCAGTACTCGGTCACCGACGTGAACCGTCGCATTCCCATGGCGGTCCTGGCCATCATCTTCGCGGTCGCCGTCGTGGTCGTCGGGCGGCTGAGGGGCGTCATGGCGCTGGTCGCGCTGGCCATCAGCTTCATGGTGCTGAACTTCTTCGTCCTGCCCGCGATCCTCCAGGGGTCGAACCCGCTGGTCGTGGCGGTGGTGGGGTCGAGCGCCATCATGCTGATCGCGCTGTACCTCTGTCACGGGCTCTCGGCCCGCACCTCCGTCGCGGTGCTCGGCACGCTGATCTCGCTGCTGCTGATCGGCGTCCTCGGCTCGCTGTTCATCGACTGGGCCGCGCTCACCGGGAACACGGACGACAACACCGGTCTGATCCACGGCCTGTACCCGTCGATCGACATGAGCGGTCTGCTGCTGGCCGGCATCATCATCGGCTCTCTCGGCGTGCTCGACGACGTGACGGTCACGCAGACCTCGGCGGTCTGGGAGCTGCACGAGGCCAACCCCGCGATGGGCTGGCGGGGTCTGTACCGGGCCGGCATCCGCATCGGCCGCGACCACATCGCGTCCGTGGTCAACACGCTCGTCCTCGCCTACGCCGGTGCCGCGCTGCCGCTGCTGCTGCTCTTCTCGATCGCGCAGAGCAGTGTGGGCGCGGTCGCCAACAGCGAACTGGTCGCCGAGGAGATCGTCCGCACCCTGGTGGGCTCGATCGGTCTGGTCGCCTCCGTGCCCGTCACGACGGCCCTGGCGGCCCTGGTGGTCTCCGCCGACCGGCCGGGGTCAGGAAAGGCACCCGTGACGGCTCAGGAAGCCGTCCCAGCGGCCTCGGCGGGGGCCGCGGTCGCGGGCAGCGCACCGGCCCGGGGCGGACGGGGCAGGCGGCGCAAGCGCTGAAGGGGAGGACGCCCGGGTGGCGCCCGCGCGGGCCGACTCGGGCGCACGCCTCACCTCTCCCGGCAAGGCCGTGGCGCGCCCGCCCCACCCCATGAAGAAGCGTTACTGCACACCAGTGACCGCGCCGAAGCATCCACCGCCGCGCGTTTCGCCACCGCTCGCTTCCCGTGCATGTCAGCCGGCGCTCTGTTCCTCCGCCAGGATCCGGTCCAACGCCTCGTCCAGATGCGCGTCGAAATCGGCGAGAGCACCCTCCTGGCCCAAGGGGACCAGCTTGTCGGTGCGGTCGAGGAACGCCACGAGCGGGGCTGTCGAGGAGCGGAACAGCGCCTGGTCGCCGCCGACCTGAAGCCGGATCAGAACCTCCCCCAGCACATCGGGATCCACCGGCGAGACACGGACGTCCCCTTCGCCGCACGGTCTGCCCACCCCGTCGATGAGCAGCTCGCGCCCGAAAGCCCAGGTCACCGGGGCATCACCGGGCAGATGGAAGGTGAGGCGCACGGCGTAGGGATCGCACGACTCGTAACCCAGCTCCACCGGAATGCGGAACGAGAGCTCCTCGGACACGAGGAAGCTCATCATGACCTCTGCCTGTACTGCCTGTACGGACTCGCGCATCGCCTTACCCCGTCATTTGCCGCCGACTGGCCGGGAATGGACCTTCTGACACTGCACGCATCTTGCTGAACGTGCACAACAGATCACAAGGAGTGAGTTTTCAGATACTGATAGAGATCGCCAGCGATCCCAGCAGCCGGCCGATCTCGCTCTGTAGTTGCCGAGCCGCCGGCAGCAGACGGTCGGCGTGATGGGCGGGCAGGGAGATCGCCATCGTGGACGCCGTGGTGCCCACGGTGATCGGGACGGCGGCGCACACCGTGCCCAGCGCGTACTCCTGCCGCTCGACGACCGGTTCCATCCGCCGCATCCGCTCCAGGCGTCGCAACAGAGCGTGATTGTCACGCACGGTGTACGGCGTGATCGATTCGGCGGGATAGCGCTCCAGATGATCGCGGCGGGCGTCCTCGTCGAGCTGGGAGAGCAGACACTGGCCGATGGCGTGCGCGTGTCCGGTCTCGCCGAAGTCGGCCCACTCCTCGACCGCCGGATTGCCCGGGGTGTCGGACACGCACATGATCTCGATCTCGCCGTCGCGGTACCTGGCGTAGTACACGGGGACACCGATCGAATCGCGCCACTGGGCGAGGGTGTCGGCGACCGTGCTGCGACGTTTCTGCGCGGCTCCGCTCCTGCCGAGCCGCTCCGCCGCCTCACCGAGGAAGAACAGCCCCCTGTCCCGGCGCAGATAGCCCTCGTGCACGAGGGTGCGCAGCAGGTGGTAGGCGGTGGGCAGCGCGAGCCCGGTCTCCCGGGCGAGCTGTTTGGCCGGCGCCCCGTACTCGTGCTCCGCGACGGACTCCAGCAGCCGCATGGCGCGTTGGACGGAGCCGATCAGGGTGACGGCGGGGTGCGGATCCTCGGGGGTGGTCGGGTTCGGCGGGCGTTGCAGCGGGGGTGCGGCGGACCGCGGCCGTGCGGGGGGTGCGTACGGTTCTGCGGATGCGGTGTCAACCATGACCATGGGTCACTTCCGAAGCGCGAGGGGGGAGGTCCGTGCGGGGAACACGGGAGGGGGTGTGTGCGCCACTCGCGGGGGTTCGTCCCCGCGACGAGTTCCGGACTTTAATCGTCTGCCACCGCGTACAGACGAGCTGTCAGGGAAACTTCCCCCGGCCGAGGGAACAGGCGATTCCTGTTACCGCTCACCGGCCTCCCGCACCGCTCACCAGTCGCTGCGCGACGAGGAACTCGACGTGAACTTCCGGACGACGTAGATCAGTCCGCCGACCAGCGCGACGAAGACCAGCAGCTTGAAGAGCAGTCCGATCACGAACCCGACGACGCTGGCTATGAGACCGCCGAACACGACCAGGGCGATGACCGGCACCGCGACCCACTTCACCCACCACGGCATTCCCGCGAAGATCTCTCGCATCGCCCTGTCCTCATCCTCTTCGTTCGATGTCCGGCTCCCCTGTCGGGCCGGAGCGTTTCGATGTCCTGCCGCCGATGCTAGGTCCGAAGAGGGTGCCGACGGGGGCCTCACACCCCTTGTCCTCCCCTGACCGAACCCCTAGGGAACCCCGAGACCCCGGTCGACCGGCAGGCGGACCCGCTCGGACTGCGCGCCGGACGGGCACCGCGCAGCCGAGCTCAGGACCGCTCCGGGGGGCTCTGGACGGGGTCTGGGCGGGGTCTGGACAAGGTCTGGGCGGGGTCCTGATGCGGGCCCCGGGCGCTGGAGCTCAGCCCTCCGCCGGCGAGAACACGACCAGGACGCGAAGGTCCTCGCTGATGTGATGGAACTTGTGGGCGACGCCCGCCGGGACGTACACCACGCTGCCCCGCGCCACCTGCGTGGTCTCCAGACCGACCGTGATCGAGGCCCGCCCGCTCACGACGAAGTACACCTCGTCCTGCTGGTGCGGATTCTGTGGATCGTGCGCGCCGGCGTCGAGCGCGTACAGCCCGACCGACATGTTCCGTTCACGCAGAAACTGCAGGTACGCACCGTCGTTGGCGGCTCGCTCCGCCTCCAGTTCGTCCAACCGGAATGCCTTCATCGACCTTGTCCGCCCTTGTCGGTGCTCGTTCTCGATCTCTCTGCCACGATCAGACACATGAAGAATTTCGTAGTCAAGACGATCGCCAACGCAGGCGCCTTGGCGGTCGCCGTCTGGCTGCTCGACAAGATCACCCTGACCGGTGACAGCACGGGCAAGAAGATCGGCACCCTTGTCGTCGTCGCACTGCTTTTCGGCCTGGTGAACTTCCTGGTCAAGCCGATCGTCAAAGTGCTGACCTTCCCCCTGTTCATCCTCACGCTCGGCCTCATAACCCTCGTGGTCAACGCCCTGATGCTGCTGCTGACCTCGTGGCTGGCCGACAAGCTCGACCTGAGCTTCCACGTGGAGGGCTTCTGGACCGCGGTCCTGGGCGGCCTGATCATCTCCGTCGTCTCCTGGGCTCTCAACGTCGTCATGCCCGACAACGACTGATGCCGCGATGACCTACCGCGTCTGCTTCGTCTGCACCGGCAACATCTGCCGCTCGCCGATGGCCGAATCGGTCTTCCGCGCGCGGGTGGACGACGCCGGTCTCGAGGAACTGATCGAGGTCGAGAGCGCCGGCACGGGCGGCTGGCACGAGGGCGAGGACGCCGACCCCCGTGCCCTCTCCGTCCTGGAGGAGCACGGCTACGTCCTCGACCACACGGCCCGGCGCTTCGAGCCGTCCTGGTTCGCCCGCCTCGACCTCGTCATCGCCCTCGACTCCGGCCATCTCGAAGCCCTGCGCCTCCTCGCACCCACGGAGGAGGACGCGGCGAAGGTTCGGCTGCTCCGGTCCTACGATCCCGCGGCGGCCGACGACCTCGACGTCCCCGACCCCTATTACGGGGGCCTGAGCGGCTTCGAGGAATGCCTTGAGATGGTGGAGGAGGCGAGCGCCGGTCTGCTCGCCGCCGCACGAGACGACGTGGAAGGACGAATGGCATGAGCGGATCCGCTACCGACGGAGAGCGTTCCCAGGGCCCCGGAGAAGGCACGCGCGCGGTGAGGGCGGGGCTGCCCGAGCCGGTGAAGTACGAGCCCACCCTTCCCGGGCCGGTGTTCGCAGCGCACTTCCACCTGCCGGGAGAGCCCACCGGCCCGTACACCTACGGCCGCGACGAGAACCCGACCTGGACCCACCTGGAGCACGCCATCGGCGAGCTCGAGGCGCCGGGCCGGGACGACGTCGAGACGCTCGCCTTCGCCTCCGGCATGGCCGCCATCTCATCGGTGCTGTTCTCCCAGCTGCGTGCCGGTGACACCGTCGTGCTGCCCGACGACGGCTACCAGGTGCTGCCCCTGGTGCGTGCGCAGCTGGAGGCGTACGGCATCGAGGTGCGCACCGCGCCGACCGGCGGCGACGCGCAGCTGGACGTCCTGGACGGCGCGAAGCTGCTGTGGATCGAGTCTCCCTCGAACCCCGGGCTCGACGTGTGCGACATCCGGCGGCTCGTCGAGGCGGCACACGCGCGTGGCGCTCTGGTGGCCGTGGACAACACGCTCGCCACCCCGCTCGGGCAGCGCCCGCTGGAACTCGGCGCCGACTTCTCGGTGGCCAGCGGCACGAAGCAGCTCACGGGACACGGCGACGTCCTCCTCGGCTATGTCACCGGACGGGCCGGTACGCCGATGACGGCCGTACGACGCTGGCGCAAGATCGTCGGGGCGATCCCCGGGCCCATGGAGGCCTGGCTCGCGCACCGGTCGATCGCCACCCTCCAGCTGCGCGTCGAGCGGCAGAACACCACCGCCATGGCCGTCGCCGAGGCGCTGCGGGGGAGGCCCGAGGTGAGCGGACTGCGCTACCCGGGGCTGCCGGACGACCCGTCCCACAAGGTCGCCTCGCAGCAGATGCGCCGCTACGGGTGCGTGATCTCGTTCACGCTGTCCACGCGCGCGCGTGCCGAGCGTTTCCTCGACGCCCTGCGGCTCGTGGACGACGCGACGAGCTTCGGCGGGGTGCGGTCCACCGCCGAGCGGCGCGGGCGCTGGGGCGGGGACGCGGTGCCGGAGGGCTTCATCCGGCTGTCCGTCGGCGCCGAGGATCCCGAGGACCTGGTGGCGGATGTGCTGCGGGCGCTGGAGGAGTCGGCCCGGTGACCGCCTTACGGACCCCCCGTCGGGGCACCGCAACGCACGACGGACGGTCCGAGCCTCCCCCCTCGTGGCTCGGACCGCCCTCGGTTCTGCGCGCGAAGAACCGCGCGAACAAGGCTAGTTGACTCTGTGTCAGTGTCCAATCACAGTAGCGACAGAGACCTATCGACTTATTTATAGTTGAGCCCTGCCTCAGAGCCGGAGGAAAGGCGGGCAAAGGGAGGACGCTCCATGGATCTGGCCTTGCTGCGCACCTTCGTGACCGTGCACCGGGCCGGCTCCTTCACCCGCGCCGCCGCTCTGCTGGGGCTGTCCCAGCCGGCCGTCACCTCACAGATCCGCACGCTGGAGCGGCAGCTCGGCCGCCCCCTGTTCCTGCGGCAGGCCCGTGGTGTGACCCCGACGAGCATCGGCGACGAGCTCGCCCACAAGGCCGCTCCACATCTCGACGCCCTGGTGGAGATCGCCGGCACCGGCCCCGAGGACGAGCCCGCCGGGCGGACGCTGCACCTCGCGGGTCCCCCCGAATTCACCGCCGAGCGGGCCCTTCCCGCGCTCGCCGAGCTGTCCGGCGACGACGGTCAGGGGTTCGCCCTGCGCGCCTCCTTCGGGACCGCCGAGGAGGTCCTGGAGGGACTGGCCGCCGGCCACCACGACCTGGCCATCAGCACGGCGCGACCGCGCGGGGCACTGCTCACGGCCACTCCGCTGTGCGACGAGGAGCACGTCCTGGTCGCCGCCCCGCAGTGGGACGAGCGGATCGCCGCGGGAAAGCTGTGCCGCAAGGACGCGACGGCGCTGGAGAACCTCCCGGTCGTCGAGGTCCACGAGTCCCTGCCCCTCGTCTCCCGCTACTGGGCCTCCGTCTTCGACTCACGCCCCGCCGCCTCGGGCACCGTCATCGTGCCCGACCTGCGCGCGGTCCTCGCGTGCGCGGTCGCCGGCGCCGGTCTGGCGGTCCTGCCCCGCTATCTGTGCGCGGCCGCGCTCGAGCGCGGTGACGTCGTCGCGCTGCACGAGCCGGCGGTGCCGCCGCTACGGACGTACGTTCTCGTGGCGCGCGCGGGGACGCTGGCGACGCCCCACATCGGCCGGGCCCACGAGTGGCTGCTGGGCGCGGCCACCGCCTGGTCCTGACCGGATTCCACGCGACGGCGAGGAAAGAGCTCGTCCGGTGACCTCCCACGATGTTTCACGTGGAACCAGCCGGGCCACATTTCTCCCATGACCGTCCGACCCGTGGTCAAGCGCACCGCACGAGCTGTCCTGCTGGACGGCGACAACCTGATCCTGATCAAGCGCACCAAGCCCGGTGTGGATCCCTACTGGGTGACGCCCGGTGGCGGGGTCGAACCGGACGACGCGACCGTGGTGGACGCCTTGCATCGCGAGGTGCACGAGGAACTCGGCGCCAAGATCACCGACGTGGTGCCCTGTTTCGTCGACACCGTGGAGCACATCGGTGACGACGGGGGCGCGACCGGCGTGAAGGTGCAGCACTTCTTCGTCTGCCGTCTGGAGTCCATGGACCCCGCGCTGCGGCACGGCCCGGAGATCGAGGAACCCGCCGGCGAGTACGAGATCGTCCGTGTGCCCTTCACCCGGGTGGGGATCGCCTCGGTCCACCTCGTGCCGCTGTCGCTGCGGCACTACCTCGACGGCAACATCGAGGGCGTGCGCGCCATGCACGCGCCCGACCTCGGCTGAGGGGCTGATCCCGGGCCCGGGAGCGTCCTGCGGGGCGCCGGGTCAGCTTCCGGTCGCGACCAGTTCCTCGACCGAGTCGTGACGTATGCGCTCGGAGGGGATGCCGACGCCCCGCAGCGCGTCCACCCCGCTGCGGATCATGCCGGGCGGGCCGGCGACGTAGGCGTCGTACTCGGACCAGGGCCCGAAGGTACGTATCGCGTCGGGCAACTGGAGCAGGCCGTGCCGGTCGACCACCGGGCGGACCTCCAGCCAGGGGTGGGACTGCTTGAGCCGGAGCATCGTGTCGATGTCGTACAGGTCGTGATCGCTGCGCGCGCCGTAGAACACCTCGACCTGGCGCCGGGTGCCGTGCTCGGCGACGTCCTCGACCAACGCCTTGATGGGGGCGATGCCGGTGCCGCCGCCCAGGCAGAGCAGGCCGCTGTTCCTGGTGTGGTCGACGGTCATGGAACCGGCCGGGGGGCCGAGCCGGATGACGTCGCCGGGCCGGGCGCGGTGCACCAGGGCGCTGGAGACCCAGCCCGCGGGGACGGCCTTCACATGGAACGCCAGCAGGCCGTCGGAGCGCGGCGCCGAGGCGAAGGAGTAGTGCCGCCAGATCCGCGGCCACCAGGGCGTCTCCAGGCTCGCGTACTGCCCGGCGAGGAAGGGGTAGGGCTGGTTGGGGCGGACGGTGAGGATCGCCACATCGGGCGTTCTCAGATCGTGCGTGACGACCTCCGCGTACCACCAGGGCGGGGCGCGCAGTTCGTCCACGGCCGCCGCGTCGATCATGACCTGCGAGATCGTGGTGTAGGTCCGGACCCAGGCCGCCTCCGTCTCGGCGTTCCACACGGCGCCCGCGTACTTGCTCAGCGCGCCGATGAGGCACTCGCCGACGGCCGGGTAGTGCTCGGGCCTGGTGCCGTACTTGCGGTGACCGCGGCCGAGGTTCTGGAGGTATTCGACGAGGACCGCCTTGTTGTCGATGTGCTCGGCGGCGGTGAGCAGGGCCTTGAGGAGCCGGTCCCGTTGGGCGTCCATCGCGGGCGGGAACAGCGAGCGCAGGTCCGGGTGGCGGACGAACAGCAGCGCGTAGAAGTACGACGTGACCTTGTCGGCGACCGGGGCCACCTCGGCCATCGTGCGCCGGACGAGGACGGCGTCCGGGGAGGCGTTGCCGACGGGCGTCGGCCCTTGTGCGGACGTCACGGAATCGGCGGGCGGGGTGGTGACCTGCCGCACGGCCGGAGGGGGCTCGGCGAGCGCCGTCCGCTGCGAGGAGCCGGACCCTTCCGCGGACACGGTCTGCTGCGGTCGGGGCTGCGACTGCGACCGCACGGATGCCTGTGGTTGAGCGGGTGCCCAAGGGGCCGTGCCGCCTCGGGTGGCGTCGGGCGTTCCGGGCGGGGCCGGTCGGGCCGGCGTCTCGGGCGGGGCCTCTGTCCGAGGCCGCGCGGGGGACGGCGCTTCGGCGGGGTGGCGGTCCTCGACGGGGGACTCCTGCCGGGGCGGCGACTGTGGCTGTGCGCTCGCGGGGGCGGGCATCGCGTCGTCGGGGGCGGGTCGTTCCGGGGGTATTCGGCTCTCGGCATCCGTCGTGCCGCCCTCGGGCGCCTCGCCGTGGGAGTCCGCCGCGTTCCGGCCCACGGGGCGCAGTGCGGCCAGGCGACGGCCCTCAGAAGCCCCCTGCTCGCCCCGCGGAGCCGGCTCCGGCTGCTTGCGCGGTGTGAACCATCCGTCCCCGCCGCCGGAAGTGCCGTTGTCGGCCGACCTGCTGGTCGGAGCGTCCATGGTGTGCCTCGCCTCGAACATCTTTCGGTCGGTCTGCGCACTTCCTGGATCGGAAGGTGCCTGCTTCCCCCGCAGACGGCTTGCTTTTCCGTTCGGTTCCACGACCGGAACCGGCACGGTCCACCCGTATTTCCCCTCCGCACCCGCACGTAAGGCGCGTGTGCGAGGTGGGGCGGCACTCCCACCGCAGCATCCCATCCTGTCCGGACGCTCGGTCGCATCACCGGAAATGCGGGTCTTCGATCTCTCCGTCCCGTTAGGCTGCATTGCCCTGTTCTCGGCTCGCCCGGAATGCATGCACCGCATGACGCGCACGTCGTTCCGGAAGCGAACCGGAGTCGACCATACCGGCCGCCGTCCGCCGCACAAGTCCCGCCCTTCCGTCCCTGTGACCCGTCGGCCGCGCGAACCGCGGATTTTCCTCAATCAGCGTACGTGGCATACCAATTCATAGGCCTCCCACAGATCCCTTCCCCCATAGGAGTGGGTCGCGAGGCCCGCCAGATGACGGTCCGCGTTGACCGCCACGGAGACCGGCACGACTCCGAACAAATCCTTGTCGGAGAGCGAATCGCCGTAAGCGACACAGTCGTCCCGCGTCACCCCGAACTCCGCGCAGAGCCGGTCGGCGATCAGCACCTTCGCCGCCGCGTTCAGTACTCCCTCCGGGTCCATGGGCTCGGTGAAAGGCACCGCCTGGAAACGGGACCCATAGGTCGCGTGGGCGCCCCAGCCAAGGAGCCTTTCCACGAAGAAGGAAGGCGAGAGAGACACGACCGCGCAGTACTCTCCCCTGCGCCTTATCTCCGCCCAGACGTCATGTATGCGTGCCAGCCACGGCGCCCCCTCGAACGCCGCCGCCACATGCTCCTCGGTGAGCTGCGTCCAGAGGTCGTACACCTGCGCCGCGTACTCCGGTGGCCCGATCAGGCCCGCCGAGATCGACTGCTCCAGCACGAGTGTCTCGGCCTCCAGACCGAGTTGACGCGAGATCTCCATGGGAGCGGACGTTCCGTGCAGCAGCGTGCCGTCGAGGTCGAAGAGGTGAAGTCTCGCCATGATCCGAGGCTAACGGGCAGCCCCGACACCTCCTGAGTGGACTTCTCCCGGGTCGCCCTTCGCCCCTGTTTCACGTGAAACACTCGCGCGCCTCCGCACGCTGGGCAGTGGGCCATGAGTGGTGGGCAAGGGGCCGCGAACAACGGGCGGTGGGCGACGGCATGGCCAAAAGCACATGCGTCCCAGGGGAAACAGGTGGACGCCAGCGGTCCGGGTCGGACAGCCTGACCTGCGTGCCGACTCCTTCCCTCACCGCTCTGCCCATCCGCCGTCTGACGCACCGCGACCTCACCGCCTGCGCCGACTTGTCCGAAGACCGGGGGTGGCCACGCGAGGAGCACAAGTGGGGCCTGCTCCTCTCGGCCGGAACGGGCTACGGCATCGACGACCCCGACGGCGGTCTCGTCTGCGCCTGCGTCGTCAGCGAGTACGGCCCGCACGGCCGCCCCGCCCTCGGCGCGATCGGCATGGTGCTGGTCGCCGAGCGTCATGCCCGACAGGGCGTCGGCCGACGGCTGATGCGACACGTCATCTCGCTGATGGGCGCCACCCCACTGACGCTGCACGCCACGCCGAACGGGCGGCCGCTCTACGAGGAGCTGGGCTTCAAGACCACCGGCCGGGCGGAAATGGTGCGCGGGCTTCTCACGCCGGACGAGACGGCGTCGGACGTCGTCACCCGCGCGGCCACCGCCGAGGACCTCACCGCGATCCTCCGGCTCGACGAGGTGGTCTTCGGCACCGAGCGGACGCATGTGATCGCCCGCCTGCCCGCCTTCGCCGACCAGTTGCGGGTCGCCGAGGAGGGCGGCCGGATCATCGGTTACGCGGCCGCGTGGCCCAACATGGACACCCAGGTCGTGGGTCCGCTGATCGCCCGGGACACGAGGACCGCGAAGGCCCTGCTGTCCTCCCTCGCCGCCCGCACGGACCGGCCGCTGCGCACCGACATCGACGTACGGCACGAGGAACTGCTGGAGTGGGTGAAGGCACACGGCCTGGAGTCCGTCGCCTTCAACTCCGTGATGACCCACGGGATCACGGAGCTGCCGGGCGACTGGCGCCGCCGGTTCGCCCCGCTGACGGTGGCGGCCGGCTGAGCCGGGCGGGACGACGGAACGCCGGTTCCCGTGATGGTCGGAAACCGGCGTTCAGCGTCGACGCGTCAGCTCAGGAGAGCGTCTCCACGGCAGCCGTGGCGAAGCCGTGGTCCTGCTCCGGAGCGCCGCCCCCGACCCCGATCGCGCCGATCAGACGGCCGTCGCGGTGCACCGGCACCCCACCCGCGATGAACAGCAGCGGCCGGTCGAGCGCGGTGGGCAGGGTGTGGAAGGGGCCGCCCGGCTGCACGGCGTCGACGAGGTCGGCGGTGGGGGCGTTCAGCTGAAGCGCCGTGTACGCCTTGCGCGTGCTCGTCTCCCCGGAGATCAGCACGGCCCGGTCGTCGCGGCGGAAGGCCAGCAGCTGGCCTCCGGCGTCCAGGACGGTGACGCTGACCGTGACCCCGGCGGCCTCGGCGGCATCGCGTGCGGCCGCGACGAGGGCTTCGGCGTCGTGGATGGTCAGGGGCGCGAGGGTGGTGGTGCTCATGGGGGGAACTTCTCCTTGCGATGTTCTCGGAGCTTGTCGGGGTTCTCGGAGCTTGTCGGGTTCTCGTGGCGGGTCGGGTTCTCGTGGCTCGACCTGACCGGGGTGTCGGGGACTCCCAGGGCGCGCGGTCGAGGTGCACGGATGGTCGGGGAGCCGGGGCGTTCTCGGCCACCGATGTGACGGCGGGTTCAGCGCCGGCCGGCCGGCTGCCGCTCGACGGGCGTGCCGTCCGCGACGACGGCGCCGCCGCCGGGGGCCTTGTCACGGCGCTCCAGAGCGGCCGAGACGACGGCGAGGAGCAGGGCGCCCGCGGCGAGGACGGCACCGACCCAGTTCGGGGCGGTGTAGCCCAGGCCTGCGGCGATGACGAGGCCGCCGAGCCAGGCGGAGAGCGCGTTGCCGAGGTTGAAGGCGCCGATGTTCACCGCGGACGCCAGCGTCGGCGCGCCGTGGGCCTGGTCCAGGACCCGCTTCTGGAGCGGCGGCACGGTGGCGAAACCCAGGGCGCCGATCAGGGCGATCGTGACGGCCGCCAGGATCTTGTTGTGGGCGGTGAGCGTGAAGAGCGCCAGGACGACCGCCAGGGCGCCCAGAGAGACGTAGAGCATCGGCATCAGCGCGCGGTCGGCGTACTTGCCGCCGACGAGGTTGCCGCCGACCATGCCGAGCCCGAAGAGGACCAGCAGCCAGGTGACGGATCCGTCGGCGAAGCCGGCCACGTGCGTCATCATCGGCGCGATGTAGGTGATGGCCGCGAAGACGCCGCCGAAGCCGAGAACGGTCATCGCCATGGCGAGCAGCACCTGGGCGTTCTTGAAGGCGGCCAGTTCGTGCCGCAGGTGCACTCCCTCGGCTCGCGGCATCTCGGGCACGAGCTTGGCGATACCGGCCAGGCCCACGACGCCGAGCAGGGCGACGATGGCGAAGGTGAAGCGCCAGCCGAGGCTCTGCCCGACGAGCGTGCCCAGCGGAACGCCCACGACGTTGGCGACGGTGAGGCCGGTGAACATCATCGCGATGGCGCCGGCCTTCTTGTCCGGGGCGACCAGGTCCGCGGCGACGACCGAGCCGATGCCGAAGAACGCGCCATGGGCGAGCGAGGCGACCACCCGGCCGATCAGCATCACAGCGAACGAGGGAGCCACCGCCGACAACAGGTTGCCGGCGATGAACAGGCCCATCAGCAGCATCAGCATCCGCTTGCGGGAGATCTTGGTGCCGAGAACCGTCATGAGCGGGGCGCCGAACATGACTCCGAGCGCGTAGCCGGTCACGAGGAAGCCCGCCGTGGGGATGGACACCCCGAAATCGCCCGCGACCTCGGGCAGCAGACCCATGATCACGAACTCGGTCGTGCCGATTCCGAAGGCCCCGATCGCGAGGGCCAGAAGCGCGAGAGGCATAGGAGGTAACACCTTCCGAGAAGATTGCAGATGCGCTTTACGTGCTCCCACAATAGTTGCACACGCGGGCTATATGCAAACGCCGTATATTGCAGGATTGCTCTATCCTGGTCTCAGCCGCTCCGGGACGGAGGAGAACCCCCATGACTGCGACGGACCCCGCGCTCACCGCTCTCGCCCAGGGCTGGTGCGCCCTCTCCCTGCTGCACGGCAGGATCGAGGCCCACATCGAGCGCGCGCTTCAGACCCGGCACGACCTGAGCGTGCGCGAGTACTCCCTGCTCGACGTGCTCAGTCGGCAGCACGACGGCGAAGGGGGACATCTGCAGATGAAGCAAGTGGCCGACGCGGTCGTCCTCAGCCAGAGCGCGACCACCCGGCTGGTGACCCGGCTCGAGGACCGCGGCCTGCTCGAGCGCTATCTGTGCCCCACCGACCGCCGCGGCATCTACACCAACGTCACCGAAGCCGGTCTGAAGCTGCTCGCCGAGGCCCGCCCGACCAACGACTCCGCCCTGCGCGAGGCACTCGACGAAGCCGCCAGGAACGCGGAACTGGCTCCGCTGGTACGGGTCGTGGAGTCGCTGAACGCACCCGTCGCCGCGAACACGCCCACCCCGGCCCTGGGCGCATAGGGTGCGGGCATGGGAGATCTTGAAATACGGGCCGCCGTCGCCGAGGACGTCCCCGCGATCGTCGGCATGCTCGCGGACGACCCTCTGGGCGCACAGCGCGAGTCGCCGGACGACCTCAGCCCCTATCTGACCGCCCTGGAGCGGCTGACCGCCGACCCGAACCAGCGGCTGGTCGTCGCCGTCCGTGAGGGCCGCGTCGTCGGGACGCTCCAACTGACGATCGTCCCGGGCCTGTCCCGGCGCGGCTCGACCAGGTCGATCATCGAAGGTGTGCGGGTGCACGCCGACGAGCGGGGCAGCGGTCTGGGCACGCGGTTCATCGAGTGGGCGATCGAGGAATCACGGCGTGAGAACTGTCAGTTGGTGCAGCTCACCTCCGACAGCACACGCACCGACGCCCACCGCTTCTACGAGCGGCTGGGCTTCACCGCCTCGCACGTGGGCTTCAAGCTCCAGCTCTGAAGACCTCACCGGACGGAAGCGCCTTGTTTCACGTGAAACAGGGCGCTTCCTTCTCCCGGCCGGCTAGCCGATGCCGCGCCAGCCCTCCGGATCGACGCCACCGGGCACAGCGGCCCCCTCCTCGTACGGCTGACGCGTGAACACGAAGGACCCGAGGTCCAGGTGGTCCACGCTCCCGTCAGGCCGCCGTACGGGCCGCAGGAGCTCTCCGGCGTAATAGCCCTCCAAGCCGGTCCAGGTGCCGTCCCCGTTCGGCCTGAACCGGGAGCTCCGGCCGGCGCCGGACACCGGCCCCAGGGAGACCAGCCCGTCGGCCGTCACCCGCAGGGCGACGGGGCTGGTCCCCCAGTGCCACGGGCCCGCCAGCTCCAGGACGGCCGGGTCCGCCTCCCGCAGCGGACGCCACGGCTCGGGAATCCGCGGCTCGGCCTCGGCGACGATCCGTACGAGGTCGGCGGCGACCTGGGACGTCATGAGGCCGGACGTGCAGTTGGCGAGCACCACCGCGGCCACGTCGTCCGCCACACCGACGGTGAGCGTGGCCAGGAAGCCCGGCACCGAGCCGGAGTGGCCCACGAGCAACCGGCCGTCCCGGTGCTGGATCTGCAGACCGAGTCCATAGGTGGCGCCGTCCGCCACTTCCGCCGGCCCGGCCGGCGCCGCGGGTGTCCCCATCTCGCGCAAGGTCTCCGCGCTCAGGACACGGTCGTCGCCCCGGGCCAGGAAGGCGGCGAATCGCGCCAGGTCAGCGGTTGTGGACCAGAGCTGGCCCGCCGGGGCCATCCGCCCGAAGTCCTCGGTGGGCTCGGGCAGCAGCACGTCGGCCCAGGGGTGGACCGCCCAGCCCCCCGCGGCCGGGGTCTGCGGCTGGACACTCGTACGGTCGAGCCCCAGAGGTTCGAGGACTTCCCCTCGTAGCACCTCGTACCAGGGCGCCCCACGGAGTTCTTCCACGAGGGCACCGAGGAGTGCGTAACCGGGGTTGGAGTAGTGGTACCGCCGGCCGGCCGGAGACGGGGCCGCCTGGTCGCCGAGAACGTCGGCGAGCCCGGGCCGCAGCGAACCGGGGGTCCGCTCCCACCAGGGGCCGGGCGACTCCGCCGCCAACCCGCCGGTGTGGGCCAGCAGTTCGGCCACCGTGGCCTCCCCCGCGCCGGATCCGGGCAGATGCTTCTCCAGCGGGTCCTCGAGGTCGAGCACTCCCTCGTCACGCAGGCGCAGCACGAGCACGGCGGTGAAGGTCTTGGTGATCGAGCCGATCCGGTACTGCACGTTCTCGTCCGGCGCGTGCCCGTCGACCGACGTCCGCGCCCCGTGCCACACGGCTCGTCCGTCCCGTACGACCGCGGCGACCAGCGACGGGGCCCGCCCCTCGGTCTGGGCCACGGCGATCCGGTGCAGCAACGCCCGCCGGGTACCGGGCAGCAGCTCTTCCTGAGGTGTTGTCATGGGTCCAGTCCACCCTTCCGGGTGCCCGGCGTCGAGTTCATTCCGCCGGGGCAGCGGATCAGGTCTGCGCCATGTCCACGAAGCGGGAGTAGTGGCCCTGGAAGGCGACGGTGATCGTGGCCGTCGGGCCGTTACGGTGCTTGCCCACGATGATGTCGGCTTCGCCCGCGCGCGGGGACTCCTTCTCGTAGGCGTCCTCGCGGTGCAGCAGGATCACCATGTCGGCGTCCTGCTCGATGGAGCCGGACTCACGCAGGTCGGACACCATCGGCTTCTTGTCCGTGCGCTGTTCGGGACCACGGTTGAGCTGCGAGAGCGCGATCACCGGGACCTCCAGCTCCTTGGCCAGCAGCTTGAGGTTACGGGACATGTCCGAGACCTCCTGCTGGCGGCTTTCGGAGCGCTTGGAGCCACCGGCCTGCATCAGCTGGAGATAGTCGATGATCACGAGCTTGATGTCGTTGCGCTGCTTCAGACGGCGGCACTTGGCCCGGATCTCCATCATCGACAGGTTCGGGGAATCGTCGATGTACAGCGGTGCGGAGGACACCTCCGGCATCCGGCGCGCCAGCCGGGTCCAGTCCTCGTCCGTCATGGTGCCGGAACGCATGTGGTGCAGAGCGACGCGGGCCTCGGCGGAGAGCAGACGCATCGCGATCTCGTTGCGGCCCATTTCCAGGGAGAAGATGACGCTGGGCAGATTGTGTTTGATCGACGCCGCGCGCGCGAAGTCCAGCGCGAGCGTCGACTTGCCCATGGCGGGACGCGCCGCGATGACGATCATCTGGCCGGGGTGCAGACCGTTGGTGAGCGAGTCGAGATCCGTGAACCCGGTGGGCACACCCGTCATCTCGCCGCTGCGTGAACCGATCGCCTCGATCTCGTCGAGGGCGCCTTCCATGATGTCGCCGAGCGGGAGGTAGTCCTCGCTGGTGCGCTGCTCGGTGACCGCGTAGATCTCGGCCTGGGCACGGTTGACGATCTCGTCGACGTCGTCGTCGCCCGCGTATCCCATCTGGGTGATGCGGGTGCCGGCCTCGACCAGGCGGCGCAGCACGGCCCGTTCGTGGACGATCTCCGCGTAGTACTCGGCGTTGGCGGCTGTCGGCACCGTCTGTACGAGGGTGTGCAGATAGGACGCGCCGCCGACCTTGTTGATCTCGCCGCGCTTGGTCAGCTCGGCGGCGATGGTGATGGGGTCGGCCGGCTCGCCCTTGGCGTAGATGTCCAGGATCGCCTGGAAGATCGTCTCGTGCGCCGGCTTGTAGAAGTCGTGGCCCTTGAGGACCTCGACCACGTCGGCGATGGCGTCCTTGGAGAGCAGCATGCCGCCGAGGACGGACTGCTCGGCGTCGAGGTCCTGCGGTGGCACCCGCTCGAAGGCGGTGCCACCGCCCTCCCACTCGCCGCTGTCCCGGCCGCGGTCGTGCTGTTCGTCCCGACCGCGCCCCCCTTCGCCGCGCCGCCGGGCCGGAGGCAGACGATCACTGGGTCCACTGTCGGCCCACGGGTCGTCCAAGGGCTCGGAAATGCTCACCGAGCAGCCTCCTCCCGTCCGCCGAGCGGACCTCGCCATGCCTTCTTTCTACGGCACGGCACTGACAATCGAGAGCGCCAACTCCGTTTGTGGCGCGTCGGTTTTATGAGGGTTTCCTCGGCCGACGGACGGAGCGGGCGCCGGACCACGGTAGGCCCGTCTGCACCGTCAGCCAATCTGGTTATCCACAGGCCATGTGGACGACGGCCCCGATGCTGTGGAGAACTCCGTAAAACCTGTGCACGACCCGGTGGACAGCCCTGTGAACAAGACCTCGACTTTTCTTGCGAAGCCTTCCTGACCTGGCCTTTCCCCATCCACCGGCTGTGCAGAAGAAAAAGTTGCCCGGTCGGACCAAGATCTCTTCGAACGGCGCGCAGGACGCTACACGGCGTGAGGAGAGGTAAGGGTCACTTACCGACTGGATCTCTTACCTGTGGACGATTAGATTGGTGCTCATGACACAGGCTCCCGCGCCCGCCGAGGCCGTCCGGCGGCGGCACGATCGAGAGATCGTCGCACTGGCCGTCCCGGCTTTCGGAGCGCTCGTCGCCGAGCCGCTCTTCGTCATGGCCGACAGCGCGATCGTCGGCCATCTGGGCACCGCCCAGCTGGCAGGACTCGGCATCGCCTCCGCCCTCCTCACGACCGCCGTCAGCGTCTTCGTCTTCCTCGCCTACGCCACCACCGCCGCCGTGGCGCGCCGCGTAGGCGCGGGTGACCTTCCGGCGGCCATCCGCCAGGGCATGGACGGCATCTGGCTGGCGCTGCTGCTCGGCGCCGCCGTGATCGCGGCCACCCTGCCCACCGCCCCGGCGCTCGTGGAGCTCTTCGGCGCCTCGAACACCGCGGCTCCCTACGCGACCACCTATCTGCGCATCTCTGCGCTCGGCATTCCGGCCATGCTCGTCGTCCTGGCCGCGACCGGTGTCCTGCGAGGGCTCCAGGACACAAGGACCCCGCTGTACGTCGCCGTCGCGGGCTTCGTCGCCAACGCCGCGCTGAACGTCGGCCTCGTCTACGGCGTCGGTCTCGGAATCGCCGGTTCTGCCTGGGGCACCGTGATCGCCCAGTGGGGCATGGCCGTGGTCTACCTCGCCGTGGTGGTCCGCGGAGCACGGCGCCATGGCGCGTCGCTGCGCCCTGACGCCGCGGGCATCAGGGCCTCGGCCCAGGCCGGCGTTCCCCTGCTGGTCCGCACACTGTCGTTGCGGGCCATTCTCATGATCGCCACCGCCGTGGCCGCCCGACTCGGGGACGACGACATCGCGGCCCACCAGATCGCTCTGGGCTTGTGGAGCCTGCTGGCCTTCGCCCTCGACGCCATCGCCATAGCCGGGCAGGCCATCATCGGGCGGTATCTCGGTGCCGACGATGCCCAGGGCGCCCGTGACGTGTGCCGCCGCATGGTGCAGTGGGGCATCGCCGTGGGTGCGCTGCTCGGCCTGCTGGTCGTGATCGCCCGCCCTCTGTTCCTGCCGCTCTTCACCAGCGACCCGGCGGTGAAGGAGGCCGCGCTGCCCGCACTGCTGGTGGTGGCACTCTCCCAGCCCATCTGCGGCATCGTCTTCGTGCTGGACGGCGTGCTGATGGGTGCGGGAGACGGCCCGTATCTCGCCTGGGCGATGGTGCTCACCCTGGCCGTCTTCGCTCCGGTGGCCCTGCTGGTGCCGGTCCTCGGTGGCGGCCTCACAGCGGTGTGGGCGGCGATGACGCTGATGATGGCGGTCCGGATGCTGACCCTCTGGCTCCGTGCCCGCTCCGGCCGCTGGATCATCACCGGAGCCACCCGCTGACCGTTTCACGTGAAACCTGCGGCCGCTGAGGTGGCCGTTCCGGCAAGGCCGGTGTTCCACGTGAAACGCCGTTTCCGGCAGGGAGGCACAGGGCCGACGTTTCACGTGAAACGAGCAAGCAGAAGGGGCCGCACCCCATGGGGTGCGGCCCCTTCTCAGCTCTTCGAGCCAAGTGCGGCGATCAGGCCGCGACGACCTCGATGTTGACCTTGGCGGCAACCTCGGGGTGCAGACGCACGGACGTCTCGTGGGCGCCCAGGGTCTTGATCGCCGAGCCGAGCTCGATGCGGCGCTTGTCGACCTCGGGGCCACCGGCAGCCTTGATCGCGGAAGCGATGTCGGCCGGGGTGACGGAACCGAAGAGACGACCGGCGTCGCCGGAGCGAACGGCCAGACGGACCTTCACGCCCTCGAGCTGGGCCTTCACGGAGTTGGCCTGCTCGATGGTCTGGATCTCGTGGATCTTGCGAGCGCGACGGATCTGCTCGACGTCCTTCTCGCCACCCTTGGTCCAGCGGATAGCGAAATTCCGCGGGATCAGGTAGTTGCGAGCGTAACCGTCCTTGACGTCGACGACGTCGCCGGCGGCACCGAGGCCAGAGACCTCGTGGGTGAGGATGATCTTCATTTTTCGGTCACCCTTCCCTTATCGCGCCTGGGCGGTGTACGGCAGCAGCGCCATCTCACGGCTGTTCTTCACGGCCGTGGCGACGTCACGCTGGTGCTGCGTGCAGTTGCCGGTCACGCGGCGGGCACGGATCTTGCCGCGGTCGGAAATGAACTTCCGCAGCATGTTCGTGTCCTTGTAGTCCACGTACGTGACCTTGTCCTTGCAGAAAGCGCAGACCTTCTTCTTAGGCTTGCGCACAGGCGGCTTCGCCATGGTGTTTCTCCTGTGTGATCAAGAAGTTGGGATACAACCCGCCCTCGGCCCCGACGCGCCCGGTGACCCGGGCACGAACGGCCTAGAAGGGGGGTTCGTCCGAGTAGCCGCCGCCGGAGCCGCTGCCGCCGCCGGAGTTTCCACCCCAGCCGCCGCCACCGCCGGCACCCTGGCTGCCACCGGCGGGAGCGCCGGTCGCCCACGGGTCTTCGGCCGGAGCGCTGCCGCCCTGCTGGCCGCCGCCGGAGTTTCCACCCCAGCCACCGCCCTGCTGGCCGCCACCGCCACCGCCGCCGTAACCACCCTGGCCGCCCTGGCCACCGCGGCCGGAGGCCTTGGTGACCTTGGCCGTGGCACTGCGCAGGCTGGCGCCGACTTCCTCGACGTCCAGTTCGTAGACCGTGCGCTTGACGCCCTCACGGTCCTCGTAGGACCGCTGCTTCAGCCGGCCCTGCACGATGACGCGCATGCCTCGCTGGAGCGACTCCGCGACGTTCTCCGCCGCCTGACGCCAGACCGAGCAGGTCAGGAACAGGCTCTCGCCGTCCTTCCACTCGTTCGTCTGGCGGTCGAAGGTGCGGGGAGTGGACGCGACACGGAACTTCGCGACCGCCGCACCTGAGGGGGTGAAGCGCAGCTCGGGGTCGTCGACAAGATTGCCGACGACCGTGATGACGGTCTCGCCTGCCATGGGGGAACCTCTCGGCGGGTTTGCTGCTGGCTGCTGGTGCTGCTACTCAGAATCCCGAGATCAGCTGAGCGGGAGAGCTCAGTGGGTCTCGGGACGGAGGACCTTGGTCCGGAGGACCGACTCGTTCAGGTTCATCTGGCGGTCGAGCTCCTTGACGACCGCAGGCTCGGCCTGCAGGTCGATGACCGAGTAGATGCCCTCGGGCTTCTTCTTGATCTCGTACGAGAGACGACGGCGGCCCCAGGTGTCGACCTTCTCCACCTTTCCGTTGCCCTCACGGACGACGGAGAGGAAGTTCTCGATCAGCGGGGAGACAGCGCGCTCCTCGAGATCGGGGTCGAGGATGACCATCACTTCGTAGTGACGCATGTGGAACCCACCTCCTTTGGACTCAGCGGCCACGGTCGATCCGTGGCAGGAGGGTTGTGATGCGTACGCAACGGTATCGGCCGCCACTGACAATCGGGGGCCGGCAAGCGACTTCCCCGCTCTCAGGTGGACGGACACCCTGGCTAGGCCTGGGCAGACACCGGTGCAGACGGTACAGACTACCTGCACACACGCTTCCGGTTGAAATCCGGCGTGGATGACCGTCAGTCTGTACACGTCGGGTGTGTATGGCGCTACGATGCGCCGCCTTCCGCAGGAGGTGCCCCATGGCACAGGCATTGCGACCCAATACCGCCGGTTCTCTCTTCGCCACCGACGGCAAAGCCCATCCCATCCAGGACACCCTGCTCGCAGTGACCCTGGTGCTCGGCGTGACGGCCTTCATCACGTCGTTCTTCCACAGCCTTCATCTGCTCAGCTCCTGGGCGGGCCTGGTGGGAATCCTGACCGGCGCGTACGGACAGTGGATCTCCGAGACCACCCGTGAGCGCTTCGGCCTGATCCTGGGTCTCGGTGCCGCGGGGGTCGGCTTCTTCATCGGAATGGCCAACGGCGGCCTCTTCGGCGGAGTCTGGTGATCCGACCGGCGCCGGCGCCCGCCCCAGGAGCACCGTCGGCGCCGGAAGACGCGTAGGACACCTACGAATCAGGACGGAACGCCCCGGCCGCGCGCGGGCCGGGGCGCAGGTTCCGTACGCCCAGTCGGGCAGCTCGCAAGGCGCAGTAGGCTTCGGCGCGAGAGCCGGAGCCCCTGTACCCATGGGGACACACCAGCCCGAGGAGCGCCCCGAATGAGCCTGACCCTGAGGACGATCAGCCGCGAGCAGCATCTGGCATACATCCAGAGCCTGCCGTCGGCGAGCCACATGCAGGTTCCGGCCTGGGCCGATGTGAAGGCCGAGTGGCGTTCGGAGAACCTCGGCTGGTTCGACGAGCGCACCGGTGAACTGGTCGGCGTGGGCCTCGTCCTCTACCGACAGCTGCCGAAGATCAAGCGCTACCTGGCCTACCTCCCCGAGGGCCCGGTCATCAACTGGTACGCGCCGAATCTGACCGACTGGCTGGAACCGATGCTCGCGCACCTCAAGCAGCAGGGCGCCTTCTCGGTGAAGATGGGCCCGCCGGTGATCATCCGTCGCTGGGAGGCCACCTCCATCAAGGCCGGCATCCAGAGCCCCGACGTGAAGAGACTGCGCGACATCGAGGCCGACTTCATCGAGCCGCGCGCCTTCGAGGTGGCCGACAAGCTGCGCCGCATGGGCTGGCAGCAGGGTGAGGACGGCGGCGCCGGCTTCGGTGACGTACAGCCGCGCTACGTCTACCAGGTGCCGCTGGCGAACCGTTCCCTTGAAGAGGTCCACAAGAACTTCAACCAGCTGTGGCGCCGCAACATCAAGAAGGCCGAGAAGGCCGGGGTCGAGGTCGTCCAGGGCGGTTACCACGACCTGGAGGAGTGGCAGCGGCTGTACGAGATCACAGCCGTGCGGGACCACTTCCGGCCGCGCCCGCTCTCCTACTTCCAGCGCATGTGGTCGGCCCTCAACACCGAGGACCCCAACCGCATGCGGCTGTACTTCGCCCGCCACAACGGCGTGAACCTGGCAGCGGCGACGATGCTGATCGTCGGCGGCCACGTCTGGTACTCCTACGGCGCCTCCGACAACATCGGCCGTGAGTTCCGGCCCTCGAACGCGATGCAGTGGCGGATGCTGCGCGACGCCTACGCGCTCGGCGCGACCGTCTACGACCTGCGGGGCATCTCCGACTCGCTGGACGAGACCGACCACCTCTTCGGTCTGATCCAGTTCAAGGTCGGCACGGGCGGACAGGCCGCGGAGTACCTCGGCGAGTGGGACTTCCCGCTGAACAAGCTGCTCCACAAGGCTCTCGACATCTACATGTCGCGCCGCTGACGTCACGTTCAGTGATTCGATATCTCTGACACCTCCGACACCTCTGACGCGTTTCCCCACACCGCAGCCACGAGAAAGGTCCCAGGTCCGGCCATGGCGCTCACCCTCTACGTCGACACCGCGCGCTGGCGGGCGCACCACAAGCACGTGCAGGAGCAGTTCCCGGGACTCGTCCCGGTCTGCAAGGGCAACGGCTACGGCTTCGGGCACGACCGGCTGGCCGAGGAGGCCACCCGGCTGGGCTCGGACGTCCTCGCCGTGGGCACGACGTACGAGGCCGCGCGCATCAAGGACTTCTTCGGCGGCGACCTGCTGGTGCTGACGCCCTACCGGCGCGGTGAGGAGCCCGTCCCGCTGCCCGACCGTGTCGTGCGGTCGGTGTCGTCGATCGACGGCGTGTACGGCCTCGTGGGCGCTCGGGTGGTCATCGAGGTGATGTCGTCGATGAAGCGGCACGGCATCAGCGAGCAGGACCTGCCGCAGCTGCACGCCGCCATCGAGAACGTCAGGCTCGAGGGTTTCGCCATCCACCTCCCGCTGGACCGCACCGACGGCTCCGACGCCGTCGAGGAGGTCATCGGCTGGATGGACCGGCTGCGCGCGGCCCGGCTCCCGCTGCACACGATGTTCGTCAGCCACCTCAAGGCCGACGAACTCGCCCGGCTGCGGCAGCAGTTCCCGCAGACCCGCTTCCGCGCCCGTATCGGCACGCGGCTGTGGCTGGGGGACCACGAGGCCACCGAGTACCGCGGCGCCGTCCTCGACGTCACGCGGGTCTCCAAGGGCGACCGCTTCGGCTACCGCCAGCAGAAGGCGGCCTCCGACGGCTTCCTGGTGGTCGTGGCGGGCGGTACGTCGCACGGGGTGGGTCTGGAGGCCCCCAAGGCCCTGCACGGCGTCATGCCGCGCGCCAAGGGCGTCGCCCGGGCCGGCCTCGCCACGGTGAACCGGAACCTCTCCCCGTTCGTCTGGGGCGGCAAGCAGCGCTGGTTCGCGGAGCCGCCGCACATGCAGGTCTCCATCCTGTTCGTGCCCTCGGACGCCCCGGAGCCGCATGTCGGCGACGAACTCGTGGCCCATCTGCGGCACACCACCACCCAGTTCGACCGGATCGTGGACCGCTGAGGCGCGAGCGCCGCAGCACGCAGCGACGGGAAGGGCCGTACACGGAGTCTCCGTGTACGGCCCTTCCCGTTGGCCCGTTGGCCCGTTGCCGGGCGCCGACGCCCCGGGCTGCCTCCTGTTCGCTCAGAGCGAACTGCCGGGGGCGTCCTGCTTGCCCCAGTCCACCTGGGGCCCGTCGAAGTGGGAGGCGTGCCGGGGCGGATGCGCCGCGGCGCCGAGTACGAAGACGTCCTCCGCGCCGTCGAGCACACCGCCCGAGGGATCGTCGTCGCCCGCCTGGCGCACCACGTCCCGTTCGGGCATCAGGATGTCGCGCACGACCACGCCGCACAGGTAGAGCGTTCCCAGCAGGTGCACGCCGATGGCCCAGTGGTAGCCGTCGGTCGGCAGGCCCTTGTGGGCGTCTCCGCTCGTCGTGTACGCGAGGTACATCCAGATGCCCAGGAAGTACGCGACCTCGCACGCCTGCCAGATCAGGAAGTCCCGCCACTTCGGCCGGGCCAGCACCGCCAGCGGCACCAGCCACAGGACGTACTGCGGCGAGTAGACCTTGTTGGTCAGGATGAAGGCCGCCACGATCAGGAAGGCCAGCTGGGCGAAGCGGGGCCTGCGGGGCGCGGTCAGCGCCAGCACGGCGATACCCGCGGCGCACAGCACGACGAGAAGCGTGGCGAGGGTGTTGACGCTGTCGGTGGTGAGAGGGTCGCTGGAGTTCTGCGCCATGATCAGCCAGAAGGAGCCGAAGTCCACGCCCCGTTCCTGGCTGAACCGGTAGAACTTCGACCACCCGTCGAAGGCGAAGAGCATGACGGGCAGGTTCACCACGAGCCAGGCGACGACCGCACCGCCGAAGGCCTTTCCGAAGTCCCGCCACTTCCCCGCACGCCAGCACAGGACGAACAGGGGACCGAGCAGGAAAACGGGATACAGCTTGGCGGCCGTGGCGAGCCCCAGGAGGACGCCGAAGGCCAGGGACCGGCCCCGCGACCACATCAGCATCGCCGCGGCCGTCAGAGCGACCGCCAGGAGGTCCCAGTTGATGGTCGCGGTCAAAGCGAAGGCGGGCGCCAGGGCGACCAGCAGGCCGTCCCAGGGGCGCCGGGCGTGCGTCCGGGCCACGCAGACGGCGATGACGGCCGCGCACGCCATCAGCATCCCGGCGTTGACCATCCAGTACCACTGTTCCTGATCCTGGATGCTGCCGCTGCCCGGCGTCAGCCAGTTGGCCACCTCCATGAACACACCGGTCAGCACCGGGTACTCGAGGTAGTCCATGTCGCCGGGGAGCTTGTCGAAGTACGGCACGAGTCCGTCGGCGAAACCGCGTCCCTGGTAGAGGTGCGGGATGTCCGAGTAGCAGGCGTGCGTGTACTGGGTGGTGGCGCCGAAGAACCAGCCGCCGTTGTAGCAGGGCGCCTTCTGGATCAGTCCTAGGGCGAACATCCCGATCGCCACGAGCGCGATGATCCGCACGGGCGTCCACCAGGACGTCCCGAGCAGGGCCCGGCGGCCGAGGGGGCCGCCGATCAGCTCACTGCCGGCCGTGGCCACCGGGTCGTCGATGGTCGGCTTCACCGGATCCGGCTCGTGCACGCGCGTCGGCGTCGATTCTGCACTGGGCATGAGCGACATCCTGCCGTACGGACCTAGGAAAACGCCGAGGGCCGCCCCACCTCGTTCGGTGGAGCGGCCCTCGTTTCACGTGAAACATGCCCATGTTTCACGTGAAACACCCAAGACGGGCGACCGTGCGGCTAGCCGCCCGGGCCTCCGAAGAAGCCACCGTTTCCGTTGCCTCTGCTGTTGCTGTCCGACTCGGTGGCCGTGGGCGTCGGCGTGGTTTCCCCTGTTCCGCCGTTCTGGTTCCCGTCGGTCGTGCCGGCGCTGGTGTCCTGGCAGTCGAAGAAGTTGGAACACGTCTCGGACGGCGACGGCGAGGGCTCGATCTCCGTCTCGCTGGGAGTCGCGGACGGCGACGGCGACTCCTCCTCGGTCTCGGTGACCGAAGGCGTGGGAGTCGGGGACGGTTCCGCGTTCACGACCTCGCCGATCGGCTCGGGCTCCGGGAAGTCCTTCGCCTTCGTGCCCTTGAGTGCCTCGGCCATGTAGTCGTGCCAGATCTGCGCCGGGAAGGAGGCGCCGTGGATCTTCTCCTGGCCGCCTGTCCCGAACATCTCCAGGAACGTGCGGTTCTTGTTCGACTCGTCGTCGTCGTAGCGGAACATGGTGACGGCCGTCGACAGCTGCGGGGTGTAGCCCACGAACCAGGCCGACTTGTTGCCGTCGGTGGTACCGGTCTTGCCGGCCACCTCGCGGCCGGGCAGCTGGGCGTTGGTGCCGGTGCCCTTCTCGACCACGGTCTTCAGCACGTCCGTGACGTTGTCGGCGACCTTCGCGGTGAACGCCTGCTTCGTCTTGGTCTCGTGCGTGAAGATCTGGCCCTTCTCGCTCGTGACCTTCTCCACGGAGTAGGGGTCACGCTGCTTGCCGCTGGCGGCGAAGGTGCCGTACGCCCCCGCCATCCGGATGGCGCTCGGGTCGGAGATGCCGATCGAGAACGAAGGGAAGCCGCTGTTGGTGAGGCTCGACTCCTTCAGGCCCGCGCTGACGGCGGACTCCTTCACCTTGTCCAGGCCGACGTCCATGCCGAGCTGTACGAAGGCGGAGTTCACCGACTCGCGCATCGCCTCCCGGAGGTCGATCTTGTACTTGGGCGGAGTGCCCAGGGACACGTTGCCGTCATTGGTCTGGAGCCACTCCTCGCCCTTCTCGTTCTTCCAGACCGAACCGTCGTAGTTCTCGATCTTGAGCTTGTTCTTGCCGCTGAACAGGCTCTTGGGCGACACGATGGTGCGTTCGTCCTGCGCCTGCGACGAGCCCAGGTCCGGATCGCGCACGCCCCACGTCATCGCCGCGGCCAGCACGAACGGCTTGAACGTCGAGCCGACCTGGGCGCCGGTCTGGTCGGCGTTGTCGGTGAAGTGCTTGGTGGCGTCCTCGCCGCCGTAGATGGCCCGGATGGCGCCGGTGCCCGGCTCCACGGACGCCCCGCCGAACTGGACGTGCGTGTCCGTCTCCGGGCGCTGCTTCGGCTTGATGTTGGCCTTCTGGACCTTCTTGACCGCTGCCTCGAGCTCGTTGACCTTCTTCTTGTCGAAGGTCGTGTAGATCGAGTAGCCGCCCTGCTGCAGCAGGTCCTGGGTGATCCCGGTCGTCTTGCTGTTGGTGACCAGGTAACCGTTGGCGAGGTCGACGAGGTAGCCGATCTGACCCTTGAGGTCGGTGTTGGAGCGGGGGTTCTGCCAGTTGGGCAGGTCGGTGTACTGGGCCCGCACCGACGCCTTCAGGTGGCCGTACTCGACCATCTTGTCGAGGGTGTCCTGCATCTGGAGCCGGGCCCGCTTCTTGTTGGCGGCGGGGCTGGCGCCGACCGGGTCGACCGAGGTCGTGCCGGCGGGGTCGTAGTACGTGGCGCCCTTCAGCATGGCGGCCAGGAACGCGCACTCGCCGGGGTTGAGCTTGATCGCGTCCTTGTTGAAGTAGGCGCGGGAGGCGGCCTGGATCCCGTAGGCGTTGCGGCCGTAGTACGCGGAGTTCAGGTAGCCGGCCATGATCTGGTCCTTGTCGACCTCCGCGCCCACCTTGATGGACACGAAGATCTCCTTGAACTTCCGGGAGATCGTCTGCGACTGGTCGTTCAGCATGGCGTTCTTGACGTACTGCTGGGTGATCGTCGACCCACCCTGCGTCTGGCCGCCGCGGGCCATGTTGAAGACGGCCCGGGCGATGCCCTTGGGGTCGATGCCGCTGTCGTCGTAGAAGGTCTTGTTCTCCTGCGAGATCACCGCCCAGCGCATCTCCTCCGGGATCTGCGAGAGGTCGATGTTCTGACGGTTCGTCTCACCACCGGTGGCAACCATCTGGCTGCCGTCCTTCCAGTAGTAGACGTTGTTCTGGGCCGTGGCCGTCTTGGCGACGTCCGGGATGCCCACCATGGCGTACCCGATGCCCGCCACGGCCACCAAGCTGCCCACGAAGCCGACGAACAGGCCCGCGACGAGCTTCCAGGACGGCATCCAGCGCTGCCAGCCGTCCTTGCCGGCGCGCGGGTAGTCGATCAGACGCTTGCTGTCGGGCGCCGGTCGTCCACGGCCCCGGCCGGGGCCGGCCGGGGCGCCGCGACGGCCCCCTGCGGGGTCGGCTGCTCTACGCCGCCCTCCCGAGTCTCTCTGGGACGCGCGCCGGGCGTCGGCGCGGCTGCCGTGCGACTGCTCTTCGCCTCCGGCCCCGTGACCCAACCCGTAGTCGGAAGGAGATCCGGTGGCGCCTCGCGGTGCCGCGCGGCGGCCGGAGGACGGACCGGACTGGCCGCGTCGGGCCGCGGCACGTCCGCCTCCCTGCGGCTGCGGCGGTTTGCGACGGTGCTCGCTCATCGAACGATTACTCCTCGGGCAGGCGCATCCGTGCGCGCCTGGAAAAGGCGGCTGGTTTCCTGTCCCCCCGAAGTACGGATGCGGTCGGTCGCGCATTCACCCGTACTGCACCGAGGACCTCGACGCCCCCCGGCGTCTCATGGGTCCCGGTGGTGTGCATGGCGCACAGACTACGCACCGTCAAAAGCTGCCTAGCCCCGAAGTTCATACCAAACCAGGCAACTTGCCCTCAATGAATCGGTGATGTGATCCCGTTCACCTTCTCCCCTCTTGTCGCATCCGGAAGGCCGTTCTATCGTCATGATGTATCGAGTCGATACATCAGAGCGACTAAGGCCGAAAGGAGGCGACGATGAGCCGGCGTGCCGGGATCCTCGAGTTCGCCGTCCTCGGCCTTCTCCGCGAGTCTCCGATGCACGGCTATGAGCTGCGCAAACGACTCAATACGTCACTGGGTGTGTTCCGTGCGTTCAGCTACGGCACGCTCTACCCCTGCCTCAAGACGCTGGTCACCAACGGCTGGTTGATCGAGGAACCGGGGAACACCCACGAAGACGCCCTCGCCGCCCCCCTCGCGGGGCGCCGCGCCAAGATCGTCTACCGGTTGACGGCGGAGGGTAAGGAACACTTCGAGGAACTGCTCTCGCAGACGGGTCCCGACGCGTACGAGGACGAACACTTCGCCGCTCGCTTCGCCTTCTTCGGGCAGACGTCGCGCGACGTGCGCATGCGCGTGCTCGAGGGCCGTCGCAGCCGGCTGGAGGAGCGTCTCGAGAAGATGCGCGCCTCACTGGCGCGCACCCGGGAGCGCCTCGACGACTACACGCTTGAGCTCCAGCGCCACGGTATGGAGTCCGTGGAGCGCGAAGTGCGCTGGCTGAACGAGCTCATCGAGAGCGAGCGGGCCGGACGGGACCTGACAGGTCCCGCTTCCGGGGGGTCCGCTCAGCAGAACACCACATCTGGATCGACGGGCGGCCTGCCCCGCCCCGGGGACACCCCCGGGGCGGATCTGCCCGACGACACCGCCACGTGAGAGCTCATTCAGGGCCTCACTCGTACACACAGGGAGCAACCGGAATGGGTTCGGTTCGCGTAGCCATCGTCGGCGTGGGCAACTGCGCCGCCTCGCTGGTGCAGGGCGTCGAGTACTACAAGGACGCCGACCCGGCGTCCAAGGTCCCGGGTCTGATGCACGTGCAGTTCGGCGACTACCACGTCGGTGACGTCGAGTTCGTCGCCGCCTTCGACGTCGACGCGAAGAAGGTCGGCCTCGACCTCTCGGACGCCATCGGTGCGAGCGAGAACAACACCATCAAGATCTGCGACGTCCCGAACAAGGGCGTCACGGTCCAGCGCGGCCACACCCTGGACGGGCTCGGCAAGTACTACCGCGAGACCATCGAGGAGTCCGCCGAGGCCCCGGTCGACGTCGTCCAGATCCTCAAGGACCGCCAGGTCGACGTCCTCGTCTGCTACCTGCCCGTCGGTTCCGAGGACGCGGCGAAGTTCTACGCGCAGTGCGCCATCGACGCCAAGGTCGCCTTCGTCAACGCCCTCCCGGTCTTCATCGCCGGCACCAAGGAGTGGGCGGACAAGTTCACCGAGGCCGGCGTCCCGATCGTCGGTGACGACATCAAGTCGCAGGTCGGCGCGACCATCACGCACCGTGTGATGGCGAAGCTGTTCGAGGACCGCGGTGTCCGTCTCGAGCGCACCATGCAGCTCAACGTCGGCGGCAACATGGACTTCAAGAACATGCTGGAGCGCGACCGCCTCGAGTCCAAGAAGATCTCGAAGACGCAGGCCGTCACCTCGCAGATCCCCGACCGCGACCTGGGCGAGAAGAACGTCCACATCGGTCCCTCGGACTACGTGGCCTGGCTCGACGACCGCAAGTGGGCGTACGTCCGCCTCGAGGGCCGCGCCTTCGGCGACGTCCCGCTGAACCTGGAGTACAAGCTCGAGGTCTGGGACTCCCCGAACTCCGCGGGTGTCATCATCGACGCCCTGCGCGCCGCGAAGATCGCCAAGGACCGCGGCATCGGCGGCCCGATCCTGTCGGCATCGTCGTACTTCATGAAGTCCCCGCCGGTCCAGTACTTCGACGACGAGGCCTACGCCAACGTCGAGAAGTTCATCCGCGGCGAGGTCGAGCGCTAAACCGGTCGCTCACTCGGCACGCACGGAAAATCGCTCCTGCCAGGGCTGAGAAGGGTCCCCGGGTCGCATGACCCGGGGACCCTCCCCGTATGTGAGGCTGGGCCCCATGGCCGTCGTCCGTGATCTGCGCGTCCTCCTGCGCTTCGGGAACTTCCGGCGGCTGCTCGCGGTGCGGCTGCTCTCCCAGTGCGCGGACGGCGTCTACCAGGTCGCGCTCGCCACCTATGTCGTCTTCTCGCCGGAGAAACAGACCTCCGCCGGCGCGATCGCCTCCGCCATGGCGGTCCTGCTGCTGCCCTACTCCCTCGTCGGCCCCTTCGCCGGTGTCCTGCTGGACCGCTGGCGCCGCCGACAGGTCTTCCTCTACGGCAACCTGCTGCGCGCCCTGCTGGCCTCGGTGACGGCCGTCCTGATGGTCAGCCATGTACCCGACTGGCTCTTCTACGCCTCCGCGCTGTGCGTCACCGCCGTCAACCGCTTCGTCCTCGCCGGTCTCTCGGCGGCCCTGCCGCGCGTCGTCGACGGCGAGCGCCTGGTGATGGCCAACTCCCTCTCCCCGACCGCCGGAACGCTGGCCGCGGTCGCGGGCGGCGGTCTCGCCTTCGTCGTCCGGCTGGTGGGGGCCGACTCCGACGCCGCGGTGGTGCTGCTGGGCTGTGTGCTGTACCTGTCCGCCGCGCTCGCCTCGCTGGCCATGGCCGCGGATCTGCTCGGACCCGACCGCGATCTGGTCCAGCCCCGGATGATGAGCGCGCTCAAGGGCACCGCCCGCGGCCTTGCAGCAGGCCTACGCCACCTGGCCGACCCGAAGCGCCGAGGGGCCGCCTGGGCGCTCGGCGCGATCTCCCTGATGCGGTTCTCCTACGGCGCCCTGACCGTCATGGTGCTGATGCTGTGCCGGTACGCCTGGTCAACCGACCCGGACGACGGACTGGCCCTGCTGGGGCTGGCGGTGGGGGTCTCCGGCGTCGGCTTCTTCGTCGCCGCGGTGGTCACCCCGTCGGCCGCGGGACGACTGGGCCCGGCCCGCTGGATCGCCGTCTGCGCCGCGGCCGCCGCGGTCCTGGTGCTCGCCCTCATGCTGCCGTTCACACAGGTCACCACGTTCGTCGCGGCCTTCGTGCTGGGGCTGGTCACCCAGGGCGCGAAGATCGCCACCGACACCATCGTCCAGTCGTCCGTCGAGGACGGCTTCCGCGGCCGGATCTTCTCCCTCTACGACGTCCTGTTCAACGTCGCTTTCGTCGGCGCTGCGGCCGTCGCCGCGCTGATGCTGCCTCCGGACGGACGATCCCGCGCACTGGTGGTCACGGTCGCCGTTATCTACGGAACAGTTGCTGCCACTATGGCCCGCTTTGAGCGCCGCCAAGTGTCACATCAATGACACAGACTCCGGCTCCGGCTACAGGGTTGTCAGTGGGGGCCGGTAACTTACGTGAGTCTTACGTCGCGAGTGATTTCGCGCCACACGTCCAGAAGTTTTCTAGGGGGACCTCCAAGTGTCGACTCCGCCGCCCCACGGCCAGAACCCGTTCGCGCAGCAGGGCCAGCAGCCCTACGGCCAGCCGCCCCAGGCCCCCCAGGGCCAGGCGCCGTACCCGCCGCAGCCCGGTTACCCGCAGCCGGGTGCCGCTCCCTACGGCGCGGTCCCGCCGGAGCAGCCCCGCCGCAAGGTCAGCTTCAAGCTGATCAAGAACGTGGTCATCGTTCTCGCTGTCATCGGTGTGGGCATCGGCGCCTACATATCGAGCCGGGACGACGCCAACACGGCGGCGGTCGGCGACTGCATGCACCGAGGCAGCAGCAGCGACGACAACCCCGACCTCGAGGTCGTCAAGTGCGACTCCTCGCAGGCGCAGTACATCGTGCTGGCGAAGGTCGAGGGCACGTACACCGCGCTCACGGCCGACAGCAAGTGCGAGGAGAAGGCCAAGGACTTCCAGTACTCGTACACCGAGACCGGCGACGGCAGTAACTTCCTGCTCTGCCTGAAGGACTACACGAAGTAAGGCAGTTGCGGTGAGGGGCGGTGTTTCACGTGAAACACCGCCCCTCTGCATGTCCGCCCGTCGCCCCACCGGGGTCATGTTTCACGTGAAACATGACCCCGTTTCACGCCTCAGTCCTGCTCGGCCCACCACTCCTTGAGGGCCGTCACCGCTGCGTCGTGCTCCATCGGGCCGTTCTCCAGGCGCAGTTCCAGCAGGTGCTTGTAGGCCTTGCCGATGGCGGGGCCGGGGCCGACGCCCAGGATCTCCATGATCTGGTTGCCGTCGAGGTCGGGGCGGATCGCGTCCAGCTCCTCCCGCTCCTTCAGCTGGGAGATGCGCTCCTCCAGCCCGTCGTAGGCCCGCGAGAGCGCGCCCGCCCTGCGCTTGTTCCGCGTCGTGCAGTCCGAGCGGGTCAGCTTGTGCAGGCGGTCGAGAAGCGGTCCCGCGTCCCGCACATAGCGACGCACCGCGGAGTCCGTCCACTCGCCGGTGCCGTAGCCGTGGAAGCGCAGGTGGAGCTCCACCAGCCGGGAGACGTCCTTCACCAGCTCGTTGGAGTACTTCAGAGCCGTCATGCGCTTCTTCGTCATCTTCATTCCGACCACCTCGTGGTGGTGGAACGAGACGCGGCCGTCGTTCTCGAAGCGGCGGGTGCGCGGCTTGCCGATGTCGTGCAGCAGCGCCGCCAGCCGCAGAGTGATGTCGGGGCCGTTCTCCTCCAGCGCGATCGCCTGCTCGAGGACGATCAGGGTGTGCTCGTAGACGTCCTTGTGCCGGTGGTGCTCGTCGCTCTCCAGCCGCAGGGCCGGCAGCTCGGGCAGCACATGGTCGGCGATGCCCGTGTCGACCAGCAGCGACAGCCCCTTGCGCGGGTGCGCGGACAGGATCAGCTTGTTCAGCTCGTCCCGTACCCGCTCGGCCGAGACGATCTCGATGCGGCCGGCCATCTCCTTCATCGCCGTGACGACCTCGGGGTCGACCTCGAAGTCGAGCTGGGCGGCGAAGCGGGCGGCGCGCATCATGCGCAGCGGGTCGTCGGAGAACGACTCCTCCGGCGTGCCCGGGGTGCGCAGGACGCGTGCCGCGAGGTCCTCGAGGCCACCGTGCGGGTCGATGAACTCCTTCTCGGGGAGCGCCACGGCCATGGCGTTCACGGTGAAGTCGCGCCGGACGAGGTCCTGCTCGATGGAGTCGCCGTACGACACCTCGGGCTTGCGCGAGGTGCGGTCGTAGGCCTCCGAGCGGTAGGTGGTGACCTCGATCTGGAAGCAGCGATCGACGCCTTCGACGCGGGCGTCCTTCTGTACCCCGACGGTGCCGAACGCGATCCCGACCTCCCACACGGCGTCCGCCCATGGCCGGACGATCTTCAGTACGTCCTCGGGGCGGGCGTCCGTCGTGAAGTCCAGATCATTTCCGAGGCGGCCGAGCAGCGCGTCCCGGACCGATCCGCCGACCAGGGCGAGAGAGAACCCGGCCTCCTGGAAGCGGCGGGCGAGGTCGTCGGCGACAGGGGCGACCCGCAGCAGTTCGGTGACCGCTCGGTGCTGCACCTGGCTCAGGACGCTGAGATTGTCTTCGTTGGCGTTCGGCACAACAGAAGAGGGTACGTGGCCCGGCCGCCCGGGGGCGCCCCGATCAGGGGTGAGCGGACATGACCCGCGATAGCAGGGCAAGACGGTCTCTTGGCCTCTACAGGTCCACTGTCTCCCATACGCAGAGATAGGGGACGATCCGACCGGCGTCCACGATCTTGTGGAGCAGTCCGCGGCACTTCCCCTCAGCGCGCATCGTTACCATGCGTGGACGCACATTCCGACGACCACTGACGACGACGAGGGACGGCGAACGCGTGGCCGAGGCGGCAGACTTTCCGGGGATGACTCCCTCACCTGCCCGCCGGTGGCTGCGGCGCACCGGCGCACTGCTCGCCGGGGCGCCCCTGCTGGCCGGTCTCCTCCAGCTGCCCGCCGCCCCCGCGCAGGCCGCCGGACAGACCTCCGCCAAGGAGGCCTCCGACTCCGGCTCGGTCGCTGTCACCGTCGACTCGCTCAGCCCCGCCGCTCCCACCGACGGGGACACCCTGACGATCTCCGGCACGGTCACCAACAAGGGCAAGCAGGCCGTCACCGACGCCCACGTGGGCCTGCAGGTGGGTTCCGCGCTCACCACCCGCTCGGCGATCGACAGTGTCGCCAAGCGCGCGGACGACCTCTCCGGCGCCGACGGCTCCGAGGTGGGCGGCAAGTACGTCGCCGAGTTCGCGAAGCTCACACCGGGTGTGGCCGAGCACTTCAGCATCTCCGTACCGGTCGGCAAGCTCGACCTGGACGCCGACGGCGTCTACCCGCTCGGCGTCTCCCTCGAGGGCGAGACGTCCGCGCAGCCCTGGGAGCAGGTCCTGGGCATCCAGCGGACCTTCCTGCCGTGGCAGCCCGAGGAGGCGGACACCCCGACCGGGACGACGGTGCTGTGGCCGCTGGTCTCCACCGTCCACATGTCGGCGGAGACCGGTTCGAACGCGCAGCAGACGCCGGTCTTCCTCAACGACGACCTGGCCAAGGAACTCGCGCCCGGCGGCCGCCTGGAGCAGCTCCTGAGCCTGGGCAAGGAACTCGACGTCACCTGGGTGATCGACCCGGATCTGCTGGCCTCCGTCGACGCCATGACCGGCAGCTACCGGGTCCGGGGCGAAGGCGACACCACCACGGCCGGCACCCACCAGGCGGTCGCCAAGCAGTGGCTCGCCCAACTCCAGGACGCGGTGCTCGGCAAGGAGGTCGTGGCGCTGCCCTTCGCCGACCCCGACCTGGCCTCGCTCGCCCACAACGGCACCGGCGTCGCCGGCTCGCTGAGCCAGCTCAAGGCGGCGAGCGACGTGGCGGCCACCACCGTGGAGACCGTCCTCCACGTGACCCCGAACACCGACTTCGCCTGGCCGGTCGACGGCGCCGTCGACCCGTCGATCGTGAAGGTCGCCACCTCGGCAGGCGCAGACAAGGTGATCGCGCGCAGCGACAGCCTCGCGGAGGACGGCGATCTCACCTACACGCCCTCGGCGGCCCGGCCCATCGGCGGCGGCACCACGGCGGTGGTCGCGGACGCACGGCTGTCGACGGCGTTCAAGGGCGATCTGGCCAAGGCCTCGACGTCCACGTCCGCGGTGCAGGAGTTCCTCGCGCAGAGCCTGGCCCTGACCCTGCAGACCGGCAAGCAGCGCAGCGTCGTCGTCGCCCCGCAGCGCATGCCGACCGCGAGCCAGGCCCGGTCGCTGGCGAAGGCCGTCGGCACACTCCAGGGCGGCACCTGGTCGCAGTCCCAGCAACTCGCGGCGGCCGCCAAGGCCAAGCCCGACCCGGGCGCCACGACGAAGGTGCCGTCGAGGTCGTCGTACCCCTCCTCGCTGCGCAAGCAGGAGCTGCCCCGGTCGGCCTTCGAGCAGATCGCGTACACGCAGGACAAGCTCGACAACTTCAAGGTGATCCTCGCCAACGAGGCCCGGGTGGTGACTCCCTTCGGCCGGGCCATGAACCGTGAGATGTCCACGTCCTGGCGGGGCCGCAGCACCGCCGCGAGCTCGTTCCGCCAGGGTGTGCAGGCCTATCTCGACACCCTGACCGGCCAGGTCAAGCTGATCGACAAATCGGAGACCAAGCTCTCCGGGCGAAGCGCCACGATCCCGGTGACCGTGCAGAACAACCTGGTGCAGGGCGTCGACCACCTGGTCCTGCGCCTCACCTCGAAGAACCCGACGCGCCTCGAGATCTCCGACGAGGCTTACGCCGAGCAGCGGGTGACGGTCTCCGGCGGGCACACCACGACGGTGAAGTTCACCACGTCGGCCAAGGTCAACGGCCAGACGACGGTGGTCGCCCAGCTGTACACCGAGGACGGCCAGAAGTACGGCGAAGAGGTCGCCTTCGACGTGCGGGTCACCGAGATCACCGCCACGGTGATGCTGGTCATCGGTGGCGGCGTCCTGCTCCTCGTGCTGGCCGGCTTCCGCATGTACACGCAGCGCAAGCGCGCCGCGGCCCGCGAAGCGGATGAGACCGACGCGACCGAGGAGACCGGCGACGACGGTTCCGACGGCGAGAACGATGCCGAGGAGGCGGGCGGGCCCGCCGACGGCCCGGAGAACGCCGGGGACAGCGAGAATCGTCCCGAGAAGGAGTCCGGCGGCCGAGCAGGGACAGCCGACCCGGAGCAGCCGAGTGACGAGACCCCGGACACCGCAGTGGAAAGCGCCGACCCGTCCGGCACGGGTGAGAGAGTGGACCGTTGAGGATGTCGTGGCCGGTGGGCCCGGGACGATGAGGTGGGGTAACCATGAACGCGCCGTACGACGGTGACCGCGGCCAGGCCGCGGGCGGCTCGGGCCACCCCGAGGGCCCGCCGCCCGAGCACGGCCAGGTGCCGCCGCAGCACCCGGCGGACATGTACCTCCAGGACGCCTACGACCAGGACCCCTACCGGTCCCAGGACCTCACCGCGCAGGACCCGGTCGCCGAGGCGCTCTACGACCGTGCCGCGCACCCCCCGCCGCCGCCGGGCATGCAGCAGCCGCAGCAGCCGCTGTACGGCCGGCCCCAGCAGTCCCCGTACGCCCCCGACCCGCGCGTGTGGGCCCAGACCCCGGCGCCCGAGCCGGAGGGTCCCACCCAGTACCTGCCGTACGGCGACGACCCGCGCACGACGCAGTTCGTGGGCGTGGACGACCTGGTGACGCACTCCAGCGAGGAGCAGCACCAGCCCGACGCCTTCGCCCATCTCTTCCGGGACCAGCAGCAGGGCGGCGCCCGCTCCGCGGAGTCCCCGTCGGTGCCCGGCCCGGCCCACGCTCCGGGCGGTCAGGGAGCGGCGCCGGCGTACCAGGCTCCGACGGCGGCGGCCTCCGCGGCCGACCAGACCATGAACCTCACGGCCACGCCCGCCGCGCCCCCCGCGGCGGCCGTTCCCGCCGCGAAGAAGGGCGGACGTGCCGGTGGCCTGCTGAAGTCCAGCGCCGTCATGGCGGCGGGCACGATGGTGTCCCGCCTCACCGGCTTCGTCCGCTCCGCGCTGATCGTCTCGGCGCTGGGTGTCGGTCTGCTCGGCGACACCTTCCAGGTCGCCTACCAGCTGCCCACGATGATCTACATCCTCACCGTCGGCGGCGGCCTCAACTCGGTCTTCGTGCCGCAGCTCGTGCGGGCCATGAAGGAGGACGAGGACGGCGGCGAGGCGTACGCCAACCGCCTGCTCACGCTGGTCATGGTGGCCCTCGGCCTGCTCACGGTCGCCGCGGTCGCCGCGGCGCCCGTCCTGATCCGCCTGCTGTCCGACTCGGTCGCCAGCGACCCGGCGGCCAACGAGGTCGGCATCACCTTCGTCCGCTACTTCCTGCCCTCGATCTTCTTCATGGGCGTCCATGTGGTGATGGGGCAGATCCTCAACGCACGCGGCAAGTTCGGCGCGATGATGTGGACTCCGGTCCTCAACAACATCGTCATCATCGTGACGCTGGGCATGTTCATCTGGGTCTACGGCACCGCCGCCGACTCCGGCATGAAGGTCACGACGATCCCGCCGGAGGGCGAGCGACTCCTCGGCATCGGAGTCCTGCTCGGCCTCGTCGTACAGGCCCTCGCCATGATCCCGTACCTGCGCGAGACCGGTTTCCGGCTGCGGCTGCGCTTCGACTGGAAGGGCCACGGACTCGGCAAGGCGGCGACCCTCGCCAAGTGGACCGTCCTGTTCGTCCTGGCCAACCAGGCCGGCGCGCTCGTCGTCACCCAGCTGTCCACGTCGGCGGGCAAGGACTCGCCCGTCGACGGCACGGGCTTCTCCGCCTACGCGAACGCCCAGCTGATCTGGGGACTGCCGCAGGCCATCATCACCGTCTCCCTGATGGCCGCGCTGCTGCCCCGTATCTCCCGCTCGGCGGCCGAGGGCGACGCCGGCGCGGTCCGCGACGACATCTCCCAGGGCCTGCGCACCACGGCCGTCGCGATCGTCCCGATCGCCTTCGGCTTTCTCGCGCTCGGCATCCCGATGTGCACGCTGATCTTCGGTTCCTCCGGCACCAGCGAGGCCACGAACATGGGCTTCATGCTGATGGCCTTCGGCCTCGGCCTGATCCCCTACTCCGTGCAGTACGTCGTCCTGCGCGCCTTCTACGCCTACGAGGACACCCGGACGCCGTTCTACAACACGGTCATCGTGGCCGCGGTCAACGCCGGCGCCTCCGCGATCTGTTTCTTCGTCCTGCCGGCCCGCTGGGCCGTGGTCGGCATGGCCGCCTCCTACGGCCTGGCGTACGCGATCGGTGTCGGCGTCGCCTGGAACAGGCTGCGCAAGCGGCTCGGCGGCGACCTCGACGGCTCCCACGTCCTGCGGACCTACGCCCGCCTGTGCATCGCCTCCGTTCCGGCCGCGCTGATCAGTGGCGCGGCCTGCTACGGGATCGGACACAGCCTGGGTCAGGGCGTCCTGGGCTCCTTCGCCGCGCTGCTGGCCGGCGGGGTGCTGCTGCTCGGCATCTTCTTCGTGGCCGCCCGCCGTATGCGCATCGAGGAGCTCAATTCGCTCGTCGGTATGGTGCGCGGACGCCTGGGTCGCTGAGTCAGGGGGTAGGCGCACAACCATCGTCCGCCGCCGCGTGTCGTGCATAGCGGCGGACTGTGGGCACAATTGGGTTCGGCGTCGCACGGCGCGCACGGGGCCGGACGGCGCGCACTGAATGGGGAGGCAGGAACGACGGTGGCGGAACGGAGCACAGCTGCCGTCGACGTGGCAGACAACAGCGGTGACGAGCCGCTGACCGCACAAGCGGACCAGTCCACGGCCGACGGGGTGGTCAAGAACCGGGAGCAGGACACGGACAGCGACGAGGCACAGGGGAGCGGCGGGGCAGAACGTCCCGGAAAGGCCTCACCGCCGGAACTGCACAGCGGTCACAAGCTCGCCAGACGCTATCGCCTCGAAGAGTGCGTCACCCGTCTGGACGGTTTCAGCAGTTGGCGCGCGGTCGACGAGAAACTCCGTCGTGCCGTGGGTGTCCACATCCTGCCCGCAGACCACAGCCGGGCCCGTTCGGTGCTGGCAGCGGCCCGCTCGTCCGCACTGCTCGGCGATCCCCGCTTCGTCCAGGTGCTGGACGCCGTCGAGGAGAACGACCTCGTCTACGTCGTCCACGAATGGCTGCCCGACGCCACCGAGCTGACCGCGTTGCTCGCGGCCGGTCCGCTGGAGCCGCACGACGCGTACCAGATGGTGAGTCAGATCGCCTCCGCCATGGCCGCCGCCCACCGCGAGGGCCTGGCACATCTGCGGCTGAACCCCAACGCCGTTCTGCGCACCTCCTCGGGCCAGTGGCGCATCCGCGGCCTCGCGGTGAACGCCGCCCTGCGCGGCGTCACCAGCGACACCCCCCAGCGCACCGACACCGAGGCGATCGGCGCCCTGCTCTACGCGGCGCTCACCCAGCGCTGGCCGTACGAGAACGACGCCTACGGTCTCTCGGGGCTGCCCAAGGACATCGGCCTGATCGCACCGGACCAGGTGCGCGCCGGCGTTCACCGGGGCCTGTCGGAGCTGTCGATGCGCGCCCTCGTCAACGACGGCGCGACCGCCTCCCGGCACGAGGCCGCCTGCACGACGCCGGAGGAGCTGGTGAAGGCGATCGGCGAGATGCCCCGCATCCGCCCGCCGGAGCCCGCGTTCACCGCCCCGCCCGAGTACCAGCGCACGACGTACCAGCAGGGCACCTACGGCCGTCCCGCGTCGCACCCCGGCGCCACCCAGCAGGTCCCGGCCCCGCCGCCCCCGCTGCAGAGCCGCACCGGCAAGGCACTGAAGTGGGCGGTCTCCGCCCTCCTGATCGCCGCCCTCGGCCTGGGCAGCTGGCAGCTGGCGGACGCCCTGATGGACCAGAGCCGGTCCGACGACCCGGACCAGACCCAGACGACGGACGAGGGCGACAAGAACAGCACCGCGCCCAAGCCGGTCACGACGCTCAAGATCCAGGACGCCGCCGAGTACTACCCGGACGGCAAGCCCCAGCACCCCGACGACGCGAAGCTGACCTACGACAACGACAGCTCCACGTACTGGCGGTCGTACTCCTTCTCCGGCGGCCCCGTGCTCGCGCCGTACAAGAAGGGCGTGGGCATCGTCTACGACCTCGGCTCCGAGCAGAGCGTCTCGGCAGCCTCGATAGGGCTCCGCTACGGCGGCGACTACACCGCCGCGAGCCTGTACGCGGCCGATTCGCTGTCCTCGTCGGCCTCCCTCTCGTCCATGACGAAGATCGCCGACGCCAAGACGTCCGGCCAGGAACTGAAGATCTCCGCCAAGACACCGGTGAAGACGCGGTACGTTCTCGTATGGATCACCGCCGCGCCCCACGCGCCGGGCGATCAGTACAGCGACCCCGGCTTCAAGCAGGCCATCACCGACGTGAAGTTCACGGGCTGACGTCTCACCGAAGAGGGGAGGGGGTCCGATGGCGGAAGGCGCCGGACATGACGGAGCGAGCGACCAGGACCTCCTCACCCGCCACGTAGAGGGCGACCCCGACGCCTTCGGTGAGCTCGTACGGCGTCATCGCGACCGGCTCTGGGCGGTGGCCCTGCGCACGCTGGGAGACCGCGAGGAGGCCGCTGACGCCGTCCAGGACGCCTTGGTGTCCGCCTACCGGGCCGCCCACACCTTCCGCGGCCAGTCCGCCGTCACGACCTGGCTGCACCGCATCACGGTGAACGCCTGCCTGGACCGCGCCCGCAAGGCCGCTTCCCGCAAGACCTCGCCGGTCGACGACACCGAGCGCCTTGAGCGGCTGCTCGAGCCGCACGAGTCGGCCTCCGCGCCCGCCGAACGCAACGACCTGCACCGCCAGCTCCTCGAAGCGCTCGGCACCCTTCCCCCCGACCAGCGAGCCGCCCTCGTCCTCGTGGACATGCAGGGCTACCCGGTCGCCGAGGCCGCCCGCGTGCTCGACGTGCCGACCGGCACGGTGAAGAGCCGCTGCGCCCGGGGCAGAGCCAGACTCCTGCCACTCCTCGCCCATCTGCGGCCGGCCGGCGGCGGCAGCAGCAGCAGCAGCAGCAGCAGCAGAGAAAACGGCGCAGGACGGAACCGGGCGCAGGGGACATCCGTCCCACCGGCAGCGGAACCTCGGGACGAGGGGCCGGACAACGCCGGGACAGGCGATTCAGCTGCTGTGAAGGGCGGAGGTGGGCGAGCGTGACCCCGACGACAGACACGACCGGGCATCCGGACGTCGCGGAGATCTCCGACCTCGCCGAGGGCCTGCTCGCCCCTTCCCGGAGCGCCGACCTACGTCGGCATCTGGACGCCTGCGAGCTCTGCGCGGACGTCCACGCCTCCCTCGAGGAGATCCGTGGCCTTCTGGGCGCCCTCCCCGGCCCACCCCGCATGCCGGACGACGTCGCCCACCGCATCGATGCCGCACTCGCCGCCGAGGCCCTGCTGAGCGCCACGGCGCCGGAGACCACGGACGCCGCGCCGACGGTCGGTCCGGTCACGGCCGATGCCGACGCGCTCCATGTTTCACGTGAAACCACGACCGCGACGGACCGACCCGCCGGACGCGCCCGCGCCGCCACCGGCCCGGGCCGCAAGGACCGCAAGCGGGGCGGCCGCCGCAAGATCGCTGTGCTGGGAGCGGTCCTCACCGTCGCGGCGCTGGGACTCGGTTCCGTCCTGGTGTCGTCACTCACGGACGGCGGAGGGGCGGGTACTTCGGCACATCGATCGACCGCGCCGGACACCTTCTCCGCGAGCGGGCTGGAGAGGCAGGTCACCGACCTCCTCGCCGCGGCCGCGGACACCCGTGGCACGCACAGCCTCGGCATCCAAGGGCAGTCCGAGGCGGCATCGCCCGGTGCCGGCTCACCGAAGATCCTGCGGCAGCCCGTGGTGCCGTCGTGCGTCCAGCAGGGCATCGGCCGCACCGATGCGGCACTCGCCGTCCAGGAAGGCACGTACCAGGGGACGGCGGCTCTGCTCGTCGTGCTACCGGACACCTCCGACAGCACGCGGATCGACGCCTACCTCATGGACAAGACCTGTGTGGATCACCCGGCGTCGAGTCCGGCGAAGGTTCTGCTGACGGACTCCTACACCCGTCGCTGACGCCCGACGTCCCGTCCCGCCGCCGCGCTGTGTTCCCCCGTCAGCCCCTACGGTGTGGTCCCTCCGTGTGCCCGGACACACCGGGAATGCACGCCCCTTAGGATCCGTTGGGTGGGGTGAGAGTCCAAGTAGCTCCCACCGCTCAACCGATGCAGTCCAGAGACGAGGAATCAAGCCGTGAGCGACGTCCGTAACGTGATCATCATCGGCTCCGGGCCCGCCGGCTACACCGCGGCGCTGTACACCGCGCGCGCGTCGCTGAAGCCGCTCGTATTCGAAGGCGCCGTCACCGCGGGCGGCGCTCTGATGAACACCACCGAGGTCGAGAACTTCCCCGGCTTCCAGGACGGCATCATGGGTCCCGAGCTCATGGACAACATGCGTGCCCAGGCCGAGCGTTTCGGCGCCGAACTGATCCCGGACGACATCGTCTCCGTCGACCTCACGGGTGAGATCAAGACCGTCACGGACACCGCGGGCACGATCCACCGGGCCAAGGCGGTCATCGTGACCACCGGCTCCCAGCACCGCAAGCTCGGCCTGCCGAACGAGGACGCCCTCTCCGGACGCGGCGTCTCCTGGTGCGCCACCTGTGACGGCTTCTTCTTCAAGGACCAGGACATCGCCGTGATCGGCGGCGGCGACACCGCGATGGAGGAGGCCACCTTCCTCTCCCGCTTCGCCAAGTCCGTGACGATCGTCCACCGCCGGGACACCCTGCGCGCCTCCAAGGCGATGCAGGAGCGCGCCTTCGCCGACCCGAAGATCAAGTTCGTCTGGGACAGCGAGGTCGCCGGGATCCAGGGCGACCCGAAGCTGGCGGGGCTGAAGCTGCGCAACCTCAAGACGGGTGAGCTGTCGGACCTCCCGGTGACCGGCCTGTTCATCGCGATCGGCCACGACCCGCGCACCGAGCTCTTCAAGGGTCAGCTCGACCTGGACGAGGAGGGCTATCTGAAGGTCGCCGCGCCCTCCACCCGGACGAACATCACCGGTGTCTTCGCCGCCGGCGACGTGGTCGACCACACCTACCGCCAGGCGATCACCGCGGCCGGCACCGGCTGCTCCTCCGCTCTCGACGCCGAGCGCTACCTCGCCGCCCTCGCGGACGAGGAGCAGGCCGAGCCCGAGAAGACCGCCGTCTGACCCTCTCCCGCCCCACCGCACAGAGAATTAAGGAGCCCCCTGTGGCCGGCACCCTGAAGAATGTGACCGACGCCGACTTCGAAGAGGTCGTCCTCAAGAGCGACAAGCCCGTCCTGGTGGACTTCTGGGCCGCCTGGTGCGGTCCGTGCCGCCAGATCGCCCCCTCGCTCGAGGCCATCGCCGCCGAGCACGGCGACAAGATCGAGGTCGTCAAGCTCAACATCGACGAGAACCCGGGCACGGCCGCCAAGTACGGCGTCATGTCGATCCCGACCCTGAACGTCTACCAGGGTGGCGAGGTCGCCAAGACTATCGTCGGTGCCAAGCCGAAGGCCGCGCTCGTCCGCGACCTGGAGACCTTCATCTCCGAGTGACACGCTGAGCCGTCCCACCGACGGCCGATGTTTCACGTGAAACACGAATGGGCCGGCCCCCGAGGGGCTGGCCCATTGCGTTACCGAACGCTTCAGAGCGGGCGCAGCGCCGGCTCCTTCTGGACCGCCCCCAGCAGCCGGTCGAGCGCCATCTCCACGTCTTCCTTCCAGGAGAGCGTGGTCCGCAGCTCCAGCCTCATCCGAGGATGAGCGGGGTGCGGACGGACGGTCTTGAACCCCACCGCCAGCAGATGGTCGGCGGGGAGGACACAGGCCGGTTCCTTCCAGCGGGCGTCGCCGAACGCCTCGATCGCTTTGAAGCCCCGTCGCAGCAGATCCTTGGCCACCGTCTGGACCATCACGCGGCCGAGCCCCTGCCCCTGGTAGCCCGGCATGATGAACGCGGTCATCAACTGCACGGCGTCCGGCGAGACCGGGCTCGTGGGGAACGCCGTCGAGCGGGGAACGTAGGCGGGCGGCGCGTAGAGCACAAAGCCCACAGGAACGTCGTCCACGTAGACGACCCGGCCGCACGACCCCCAGTCCAGCAGGACAGCGGAGATCCAGGACTCCTTCTCCAGGGCGGACGTGCCCGCCCTTACCGCGGCCGCACTGCTGACGGGGTCCAGCTCCCAGAAGACACACGCCCGACAGCGCTTGGGCAGATCCTGAAGGTTGTCCAGCGTGAGCGGTACGAGCCGACGCCCCATGAAGGCTGTTCCTCGCTTCCTTCGCTCGCGGCGACGCGAGCGGCTGTCAGAGCGCTCCGTTCCTGGAGGAGGCCGGCGACGAAACCGCCGACCGCGCCCAGTCCCAGCCCGGCGCTCACCAGTCCGGTCCGGCTCATCGTTCGCATGGCCCTCGCCTCCCGCTCCGAGGTACTGCCAGGTGGATGCGCCACAACCCCCTCACATCGTATCCACGATGCGATTCCATCGATACTGCCTGAAAGCAAAGAGCGAGCCGTGTTCCGGTACACACCGGACACGGCTCGCTCACAGGTACCACGGCCGACAGGCGCTCCACCCGGCCGCGGTTCAGTCTTCCGACTCCTCGGCGTCGCCGCCGTCCACGAGGCCCTTCTGCAGGACGGGGCCCTCGCCGGGCGCGAGCGAGTCGAGAATGCGCTCCAGGTCCTCCATGGAGGCGAACTCGACAGTGATCTTGCCCTTCTTCTGCCCCAGGTCGACCTTCACCCGGGTTTCGAAGCGGTCCGAGAGCCTGGTCGCGAGATCGGTCAGCGCCGGGGAGACCCGGCCGCCGGCCCTCGGCCCCTTGGCCCGCTGAGCCGTCTGCGGACGCGAGCCCATGAGGGTCACGATCTCTTCGACGGCCCGTACCGACAGTCCCTCGGCCACGATGCGGTGGGCCAGACGGTCCTGCTCCTCCGAGTCGTCGACCGAGAGAAGGGCTCGGGCGTGACCGGCGGAGAGCACTCCCGCCGCGACCCGGCGCTGAACCGCCGGCGAGAGCTTCAGCAGACGCAGCGTGTTGGAGACCTGCGGGCGGGATCGACCGATGCGGTCCGCCAGCTGGTCGTGCGTGCAGTTGAAGTCCTTCAGCAACTGGTCGTAGGCGGCGGCCTCTTCCAGCGGGTTCAGCTGAGCCCGGTGAAGGTTCTCCAGAAGGGCGTCCAGGAGGAGCTTCTCGTCATCCGTGGCCCGCACGATCGCCGGGATGGCCTCCAGGCCGGCCTCGCGGCACGCCCGGAAACGCCGCTCACCCATGATGAGCTCATAGCGAGCGGGGCCCAGCTGGCGTACGACGACCGGCTGCAGCAGGCCGACCTCCTTGATGGAGGTGATGAGCTCGTGCAGCGCGTCCTCATCGAAGACCTCACGCGGCTGGCGCGGGTTCGGCGCGATGTGGTCGAGGGGAATCTCGGCGAAGTGCGCACCGACGGGCGGCGCGGGAATCTCCACGGAGCCGTTCGCCGACTGCTCTTCGGTTTCACGTGAAACAGGAACCAGCGCGGCCACCTTCGCCGCTGCCACTCCGCGGTCGGACGTCAGCATCGGTGCGGCTGCGGTGGACACCGAGCCCCCGCCTCCCACCGCGGCCTGCGCCGGCGTCTTCTCCGTCGGGGCAGCCGGGATCAGCGCTCCAAGACCTCGGCCCAGCCCCCTCCGTCGCTCACTCACTGAATGCCCTCCACCATGTTCGCGTTGTTCTGGGCGCCGATATGGGCGTGTGTCCCGTCGTAGCTGACGCCGACACCCCTCAGCGCCAGCTCTCGTGCTGCCTCAAGGTAGGAGAGAGCACCGCTCGATCCCGGATCGTAGGTCAGCACCGTCTGTCCGTAGCTCGGCGCCTCGGAGATGCGGACCGAGCGGGGAATGCTCGTCCGCAGCACCTCCTCCACGAAGTGGGTGCGCACCTCCTCCGCGACCTGCGACGCGAGACGCGTCCGGCCGTCGTACATGGTGAGCAGAATGGTCGACACGTGCAGGGTGGGATTGAGGTGTCCCCGCACCAGGTCGACGTTGCGCAGCAACTGCCCCAGCCCTTCCAGCGCGTAGTACTCGCACTGGATCGGGATGAGGACCTCCGCACCGGCCACCATCGCGTTGACGGTCAGCAGGCCGAGCGACGGCGGGCAGTCGATGAGGATGTAGTCCAGCGGCTGTTCATAGGCCTGGATCGCTCGCTGGAGGCGGCTCTCACGTGCCACCAGGGAGACCAATTCGATCTCCGCGCCGGCGAGATCGATCGTGGCGGGAGCGCAGAAGAGGCCTTCCACATCGGGAACGGGCTGGACGACCTCCGAAAGCGGGCGGCTGTCCACCAGTACGTCATAGATGGACGGGACTTCGGCGTGGTGGTCGATTCCCAGGGCAGTGGACGCGTTGCCCTGAGGGTCGAGGTCGACCACCAGGACCCGGCCACCGTGCAGGGCGAGGGATGCGGCAAGGTTGACGGTCGTCGTCGTCTTGCCCACCCCGCCCTTCTGGTTGGCAACGACGATCACACGGGTCTGCTCAGGACGTGGCAGGCCCTCGCCGGCGCGGCCCAGAGCCTCCACCGCGAGTTGGGCAGCACGACCGATCGGGGTGTCGTCCATCGGAGGCGGTGTTTCACGTGAAACATCCTCCCCGAACGACTCGGTACGGGGACCGGGGACCGGATCGGTCATCGGTCCCGCGATGTTGGCGTCGGACCGCACGGATTCACTCTCCTCGACTTCAGGCTCGCAATGCACAGAGCCTCCCATGGCTTCGGGGTCGTGAACCAGTGAGGCCTGTTGTTCTGTGGAGAAATCCACCTCTGTGGACAACTCCCGTCCCTCATCGAGTGAACCGAGAGGCTTACGGGCGCGGGGTTCGGCTGCGGCGCGGCCGCGGCTGATGATGCCGTGGAGCAGGGAGCGACGTTTCACGTGAAACACGATGCACAGCGTCGGCGGCCTGATCCCTCGCGACACTCCGTGATGCGTGGGTTTGGCAGCTTGTGTGGAGTACGGGTCAGCGACGTCGGCGCGTGCGACTGGTGCGCGCCGCCTTGGCCCGTTTGGCGGCGAACCTCACACCACCGGGGCTCTCCCCGACCTCGACCCGCACCACCGTGGACAGCGGATCCACCACGCCCTCACCGACATGCAGGATCGAGGTGCCCACGGCCCCGAGCTTGCTCAGTGCGGTGGACGCGCTCTTCAGCTCTTCCTCGGCGGTGTCGCCCTTGAGGGCGAGCATCTCGCCGTAGGGCCGCAGCAGGGGAATGCCCCAGGTGGCCAGGCGGTCCAGCGGCGCCACCGCGCGGGCGGTCACCACATGCACCGGCGGCATCGAGCCCATGACCTCCTCGGCGCGGCCGCGTGCGACCGTCACATGGTCCAGGCCGAGGAGCTCGACCACCTCGGTGAGGAAGTTGGTCCGTCGCAGGAGCGGTTCCAGCAGGGTGATCTTCAGATCCTCCCGCACGAGCGCCAGCGGGATGCCGGGCAGTCCGGCACCCGAACCGACGTCGCAGACGGTCACGCCCTCGGGCACGACCTCGGAGAGCACCGCGCAGTTCAACAGGTGCCTCTCCCAGAGGCGCGGCACCTCGCGTGGGCCGATGAGCCCACGCTGCACGCCGGCCTCGGCCAGGAGCTCTGCGTATCGGACCGCATCACCGAAGCGATCGCCGAATACCTCTCGTGCCACCTCGGGCGCAGGGGGGAGCTCCGCTGCCTCCGTCACGGGGACCGTCCTTCCGTACCGCATCAGCGCTGTGAGCGCCGACCACCAGAACTACCGGGCTGACAAAGTTCGGCCCCGTCTGCGCAACAGACGGGGCCGGAGACACGTACGTACCGAATCAGTTGGGCAGGACGACGACGAAGCGCTGCGGCTCCTCGCCCTCGGACTCGCTGCGCAGGCCGGCGACCTTGACCGCGTCGTGGACGACCTTGCGCTCGAAGGGCGTCATCGGCTTCAGCTTGACCGGCTCACCGCTGTTCTTCGCGTCGGCCGCAGCCTTGGCGCCCAGCTCGGAGAGCTCGGCACGCTTCTGCGCCCGGTAACCCGCGATGTCCAGCATCAGCCGACTGCGGTCACCGGTCTCCCGGTGGACGGCCAGGCGCGTGAGTTCCTGGAGCGCCTCCAACACCTCGCCGTCCCGGCCGACCAGCTTCGACAGGTCACGGGTGCCTGCGTCGCTGATGATCGACACAGAGGCGCGGTCGGCCTCGACGTCCATGTCGATGTCGCCGTCGAGATCGGCGATGTCCAGCAGACCTTCGAGGTAGTCCGCCGCGATCTCGCCCTCTTGCTCGAGGCGGGTCAGGGTGTCTGCACCCTCGGCGGCAGCGGAGGTGGTGCCTTCCGTCACGGGATGGGCTCCTTCTTACTTCTTGGACGGGGACTTGGGGCGCTGCGGGCCGCCCTTGCGCTGCCCGGACTGGGCCTTGCTACGGCCTCCGCTGCCGGGCTTGGGAGCGGCCTTCTTGGCCGTGCCGGCGGCTCCGGAGGGGTTGGCGTCCTCCGGCTCGTCGGACTTGCTCAGGGAGATGGTCTCGCCGGCACCCTTCGCCGGGGCCGTGGACTGGCGCTGCGACTTCGACTGCCGCTTGGGCTGCTGCCGCTTGGCGGCGGCCGCGCTCGTCGGCGTGCCGTCCTCGGCCTGGGCCGCGGCCTGGGCCTCGCTCTTGATCACGGTGCCGTCGGCCTGGGCGGCGAAGCCCACCTTGGTCAGACCGTTGATGAACTTGCGCTCGGCGTCGTTGCGATCGCGGCCCTTGGCCACGATGGCCTTCACGATGGCGCGCTCGCCGCGGCTGCGGGTCTTGCCGTGGTGCGTGACGTGCTTGTACAGGCGCTCCAGGTACGCGGCCTGAGCCTTCGAACCCGGCGTCGGGTTGTTGCGGATCACGTACATCTGCTGGCCCATGGTCCACACGTTCGTGGTCAGCCAGTAGACGAGCACACCGACGGGGAAGTTGATGCCGAAGACGGCGAACATGACGGGGAAGACGTACATCAGCATCTTCTGCTGCTGCATGAACGGCGTCTTCACCGAGGTGTCGACGTTCTTCGTCATGAGCTGGCGCTGCGTGAAGAACTGCGACGCCGACATCATGATGATCATGATCGCGGTGACGATGCGGACGTTGGTCAGCGAGGCGTCGAACGGCACCAGGTCAGCGGCGCTGTCCGTGAACTTCGCGGCCAGCGGGGCACCGAAGATGTGCGCCTTCTGCGCGCTCTCCAGCAGGCTCTCGTTGATCACGCCGATGGTCTCGCCGTTGGCGATGCCATTGAGCACGTGGTAGAGGGCGAAGAAGAACGGGGACTGCGCCAGGATGGGAAGGCACGAGGAGAGCGGGTTGGTACCCGTCTCCTTGTACAGCTTCATCATCTCTTCGGACTGGCGCTGCTTGTCGTTCTTGTAGCGCTCCTGGATCTTCTTCATCTCGGGCTGCAGCGTCTGCATGGCCCGCGTCGCCTTGATCTGCTTCACGAAGAGCGGGATCAGGCAGATTCGGATCAGAATCACCAGGGACACGATCGACAGGCCCCAGGCCCACCCGGTGTCAGGGCCGAAAATGGCCCCGTACACCTTGTGGAACTGGACGATGACCCAGGAGACAGGTGTCGTGATGAAGCTGAAGAGGCTGGCAATCGTGTCCACTAATCATGCTCCTTGGGCATGGGACGGTGTCTCTGCGGCCGGGCTCGAAGGAGAAGGAAGGTTCTCTTCGGTGGCCGTTTCGGCGGCGGAGGTCCCGCCCCTGCGTGCACGCCAGGCGTCACGCAACATTTCGTGCCACCGCGGGCGCTTGCGCGGCGGAACATGGTCCACGCCACCGAGCGACCACGGATTGCACCGCAGGATCCGCCAGGCGGTAAGTGCCGTTCCCTTGACCGCGCCGTGCCGGTCGATAGCAGTGAAGCCGTAGTGGGAGCACGACGGGTAGTACTTGCACACCGGCCCGAGCAGCGGACTGATCGTCCACTGGTAGAGCTTGATCAGAGCCAGCAGCGGGTACTTCATCGCGCGCCCCCTCCCAGTAGCCGTTGAAGGGCGGCATCCAGGTCTTGGGCCAGCTGTGCGTGGTCGGCGTCGCCCGCCCCGGGCAGCGCCCGTACGACTACCAGGCTACCGGGGGGGAACAGGGTGACCCGGTCGCGCATCAGGTGACGCAGTCTGCGCTTCACCTTGTTGCGTACGACCGCGCCGCCCACGGCCTTGCTCACGACGAAACCCGCACGCGTCGGGGGAGCGCTCTCCCCAGGCGCGTGCGGGTCCGTGGCACCGCTTCGAAGATGGACCACGAGGGTCGGGCGGCCGGCCCGACGACCTCGTCGTACCGCGGTCGCGAAGTCCTCGCGCCGCCTCAGCCGATGCTCGGTAGGCAGCACGACGTCATGACCTGATCAGGCTCAGGCGGACAGGTTCGCGCGACCCTTGCTGCGGCGGTTCGCGAGAATCGCGCGACCGGCACGGGTGCGCATCCGCAGGCGGAAGCCGTGGGTCTTGGCGCGACGACGGTTGTTCGGCTGGAAGGTGCGCTTGCTCACTCGGGGGCTCCAGAAATCAATCGGTGGTGGCGGGGTGCCGTCCTGGCTGTCACCGTGCGCCCACGAGGTAGCTCGCGGTTAAACGCCCGAGTGCACCGCTTCCCGATCACCTGACGTGATCTGTGCCCATCGGAGGCAGGCGGCAGCAGCCATCGACAACTCGACCTGGTTACGGTACGCGCGGCTGCGCCATTCGGTCAAACCGGCGGTCACGGGGGACACTATCCACAGGCTGGGGACAACAACTTGAACCGTAGCCGTCGCCCTGACTACCGTGACGGAACTCCGATTCGTTCCTTTGTCCCTGCCCCCACCCGATATGAATCCCGACCGTCCCGCAACCACACGTTCGTGGGACCCACGAGAGAGCGTGCCCTGTGGCTGACGTGCCTGCCGATCTTGCCGCAGTGTGGCCACGCGTACTGGAGCAGCTCCTCGGGGAGGGCCGCGGCCAGGGTGTCGAGGGGAAGGACGAGCACTGGATCCGGCGCTGCCAGCCGCTGGCGCTGGTCGCCGACACCGCCCTGCTCGCCGTGCCGAACGAGTTCGCGAAGGGCGTCCTCGAAGGCCGCCTCGCCCCGATCGTCAGCGAGACGCTGAGCCGCGAGTGCGGCCGGCCGATCCGCATCGCGATCACCGTCGACGACTCCGTCGGCGAACCCCCGGCCCCGTCGGCTCCCCCGGCGCAGCAGTCGCGCTATGAGGAGTCCGAGTCCCCTGCCGGTCCCTACGACGGTCAGGACGGCCGGTTCGAAGGTCAGGGGGACGGCCGGTACGACAACGGCTACGACAAGACGCGCGAGGGCCAGTACGAGGGCTACGGCCGGCACCGCGCCGAGCAGCTGCCCCAGGCGCCCGGCGACCAGCCGCCCGGTTCGCGCCCGGACCAGATGCCCACGGCGCGGCCCGCGTACCCGTCGGAGTACCAGCGCCCGGAGCCCGGCGCCTGGCCGCGGCCGCAGCAGGACGAGCACAGCTGGCAGCAGCAGCGCCTCGGCTTCCCGGAGCGCGACCCCTACGCGTCGCCCTCGTCGCAGGACACCTACGGCGGACCCGCGTCCCAGGCCCCGTACGGCGCCCCGTCGCAGCAGGACTCCTACGGTCCGCCGTCGCAGGACTACCGTCCCCAGTCGATGGAGCGGCCGCCGTACGACCCCTCGCCGTACCGGCAGAAGCGCCCGGAGTACGAGCAGTCGCGCTCCGACTACGACCAGCGCGACTCCGGCCGGCGTGAGCTGTCCGACCCGTCGTCCGGCCCCGGCCATCCGCACCGCGGCGGCCCGGCAGGTCCCGGTCAGCCCGGCGCCGGCGGGCCCGGCCAGTCGGCCAAGCAGTCCTCGCCGACGCCCGGCCCCGGTGAGCCGACCGCGCGCCTGAACCCGAAGTACCTGTTCGACACGTTCGTCATCGGCGCCTCCAACCGGTTCGCGCACGCGGCCGCGGTCGCCGTCGCCGAAGCGCCCGCCAAGGCTTACAACCCCCTCTTCATCTATGGGGAGTCGGGTCTCGGCAAGACGCACCTGCTGCACGCCATCGGGCACTACGCGCGCAGCCTCTACCCCGGCACGCGCGTGCGGTACGTGAGCTCCGAGGAGTTCACCAATGAGTTCATCAACTCCATCCGCGACGGCAAGGGCGACAGCTTCCGCAAGCGGTACCGCGAGATGGACATCCTGCTCGTCGACGACATCCAGTTCCTCGCGGACAAGGAGTCGACGCAGGAGGAGTTCTTCCACACCTTCAACACGCTCCACAACGCGAACAAGCAGATCGTCCTGTCCAGCGACCGGCCGCCCAAGCAGCTGGTGACCCTGGAGGACCGGCTGCGGAACCGTTTCGAGTGGGGCCTGATCACCGACGTGCAGCCGCCCGAGCTGGAGACGAGGATCGCGATCCTCCGCAAGAAGGCGGTCCAGGAGCAGCTGAACGCGCCGCCGGAGGTGCTGGAGTTCATCGCGTCCCGGATCTCGCGCAACATCCGCGAGCTGGAGGGCGCGCTGATCCGGGTGACGGCGTTCGCGTCGCTCAACCGGCAGCCGGTGGACCTGGGCCTGACGGAGATCGTCCTGAAGGACCTGATCCCCGGCGGCGAGGACTCCGCCCCCGAGATCACCTCGACGGCCATCATGGGCGCCACCGCCGACTACTTCGGGCTGACGGTCGAGGACCTGTGCGGCACCTCGCGCGGGCGCGCGCTGGTGACGGCCCGGCAGATCGCCATGTACCTGTGCCGCGAGCTGACGGACCTCTCGCTGCCGAAGATCGGCGCGCTGTTCGGCGGCCGCGACCACACGACGGTCATGCACGCGGACCGCAAGATCCGCAATCTGATGGCCGAGCGGCGCTCCATCTACAACCAGGTGACCGAGTTGACCAACCGCATCAAGAACGGCTGACGGCACGGCAGACCGCACCGCAGACGGCACGGAGGGCGTCCCCGGGAGGAAGATCCGGGGGCGCCCTCCGTCGTGCACGGCCTCTGGACTCCAGGGGCTCCGGGACTCCAGGGGCTCCGGGACTCCAGGGGCTCCCGGGACCCCAGGGCGCGGCGCGGGGCTCACAGGGCTCCAGGGCGCGGCGCGGGGCTCCAGGGCTCCAGGGCGCGGCGCGGGGCTCCAGGGCGGATCCCGAGGCGGATCTACAGCGTCCGCGAGGCAGCTCCTGGCGAGTCCGAGGCCGACCGCGAGCTGATCCAAGCCGGTCCGAGGCCGATCCGAGGACGCGATCCGGGGCGGATCCGAGGCCACCCGAGGACGCGATCCGGGGCGTCTCCGGGGCGTCTCCGGGGCGTCTCCGGGGCGGATGCGGGGTGCCGCCGGGGCCGATCTGGCGCCGGATCGGCGGCGAGCCCGGGCCGAACCGCGTCCGTCGACGGTCGTCCACCGCTCACCCGTTGTTCGATTACCGGCCGGGTTACGGCCTCTCTCCACAGATTCGGTGACTTTTTCCCGTCCACACCCTGGGGACTGGAAAGTTGTCCAGACTGTGTCCACAGGCGCTCCCGGTGCGGGACCATCGAAGCAGGTCACCTGGCTGTGGATTCGTGGACGAAGGTTCTCCACAGGCTGTGGACAAAAAAATGATCCACAGGCTGTGCACGAAGTTGTCCACCGACGACCCACAGGCTGAGGCCCGTTGTCCCCAGCGATCTCGGGCTTCTCCACATGTCTGTCCACTGTTCGGCAACGTGACGCGCCTCCTCACCGGGTCGAGTGAAAGGCGTCACACGAAGGTGCCGGGTTGCCCTGTGGGAAAGGTGGGTAAACCTGGGGACGCCGCTGGGGAGAACTCGCCCCCGCCTGTGCACGGCGTGTGCAGAACTTTCTGTTCTCCACAGAAGGCCCCGGTTGTCCACCGGCTCCGCCCACAGGCCCGGTGGATAAAATTCCGGCCCTGAGCTGCGAAAACACGGTTATCCACCGTTTCCACAGCCCCTACTACTACTCCCGACTAGAGAGAGCGAGAAATCCGTTTAGAAGGGGGTCCTGTGCACAACTCGCTCCTCGGTGCCCGGCTGCCCCTCGTCACGACTTGACCCCGAGGGGCACCGACTGTCAGTGCGGTGCGTCAGACTGGTCCCCGTTGGTCCTGCCCCTCGCCGGGGCCGACCACACCGAGACAGACGACGAAGGCCAGGCAGGGCGAGAAGCGCCGGCAACAGCAGGAGGCGGCAAGAGTGAAGATCCGGGTGGAACGCGACGTACTCGCGGAGGCCGTGGCCTGGGCGGCACGCAGCCTCCCGGCCCGTCCGCCGGCGCCGGTCCTCGCCGGCCTGCTGCTGAAGGCGGAGGACGGCCAGCTGAGCCTGTCCAGCTTCGACTACGAGGTCTCCGCGCGGGTCTCCGTGGACACCGAGGTCGAGGAGGAGGGCACGGTCCTCGTCTCCGGCCGCCTGCTCGCGGACATCTGCCGCGCCCTGCCCAACCGCCCGGTGGAGATCTCCACAGACGGTGTACGGGCGACCGTGGTCTGCGGCTCCTCGCGCTTCACCCTCCACACCCTGCCTGTGGAGGAGTACCCGTCCCTGCCGCAGATGCCGAACGCGACGGGAACGGTGCCCGGCGAGGTCTTCGCCTCCGCGGCCGCCCAGGTCGCCATCGCCGCCGGCCGTGACGACACGCTGCCGGTCCTCACCGGTGTGCGCATCGAGATCGAGGGCGACACGGTCACGCTGGCCTCCACCGACCGCTACCGCTTCGCGGTCCGCGAGTTCCTGTGGAAGCCGGAGAACCCGGACGCCTCCGCGGTCGCCCTGGTGCCCGCCAAGACGCTCCTGGACACCGCCAAGGCGCTCACGAGCGGCGACAGCGTGGTCCTGGCGCTGTCCGGCTCCGGTTCGGGCGAGGGCCTCATCGGCTTCGAGGGCGCGGGCCGGCGCACGACGACCCGCCTGCTGGAGGGCGACCTCCCCAAGTACCGCACGCTGTTCCCGACCGAGTTCAACTCCGTCGCCGTGATCGAGACCGCCCCCTTCGTGGAGGCCGTCAAGCGAGTGGCCCTGGTCGCCGAGCGCAACACCCCGGTGCGGCTCAGCTTCGAGCAGGGCGTGCTCATCCTGGAGGCCGGCTCCAGTGACGACGCACAGGCTGTGGAGCGGGTCGACGCCCAGCTCGAGGGCGACGACATCTCGATCGCCTTCAACCCGACCTTCCTGCTGGACGGTCTGAGCGCCATCGACTCCCCGGTCGCCCAGCTGTCCTTCACGACGTCCACGAAGCCCGCGCTGCTCAGCGGCAAGCCTGCGCTGGACGCGGAGGCGGACGAGGCCTACAAGTACCTGATCATGCCGGTGCGTCTCAGCGGCTGACGGCGGCGCCGTGATCCGGCCGGTCGTCCACAGGCCGTGGACGACCGGGGCGGTCCCTGGGGAGAAGCCGCCGGCGAACCCCCAGGTGGGGTGTACGTCTGAGCGCGTATGCCCACAGGTGTGCGTGACCGTCCGGGTTTAGGCTCGGACATGGGTACGAAGGTGCCCGCCACGCCACACAGCGACCTAAGGAACAACTGATGGAGCTCGGTCTCGTCGGCCTCGGCAAGATGGGCGGCAACATGCGCGAGCGGATCCGCCGCGCAGGCCACACCGTCGTCGGATACGACCGCAACCCGGACCTCGCCGACGTCCACAGCCTCGAAGAGCTTGTGGGCAAGCTCAAGGGCCCGCGCGTGGTCTGGGTGATGGTCCCGGCCGGCGCGGCCACCCAGTCGACCGTCGACGAGCTCGCCGAACTGCTGGAGCCGGGTGACGTCGTCGTGGACGGCGGCAACTCCCGCTGGACGGACGACGAGAAGCACGCCGGGGAGCTGGCCGCCAAGGGCATCGGCTTCGTGGACTGCGGTGTCTCCGGCGGCGTCTGGGGCCTGGAGAACGGCTACGCGCTGATGTACGGCGGCGACGCGGAGCACGTGGCCAAGGTGCAGCCCGTCTTCGACGCGCTCAAGCCCGAGGGCGACTTCGGCGCGGTGCACGCCGGCAAGGTCGGCGCCGGCCACTTCGCGAAGATGGTCCACAACGGCATCGAGTACGCCATGATGCAGGCCTACGCCGAGGGCTGGGAGCTGCTGGAGAAGGTCGACTCCGTCACGGACGTGCGCGAGGTCTTCCGCTCCTGGCAGGAGGGCACGGTCATCCGGTCCTGGCTGCTCGACCTGGCCGTCAACGCCCTCGACGAGGACGAGCACCTGGACAAGCTGCGCGGCTTCGCGCAGGACTCCGGCGAGGGCCGCTGGACGGTCGAGGCCGCCATCGACAACGCCGTGCCGCTGCCCGCCATCACGGCGTCCCTGTTCGCGCGGTTCGCCTCCCGCCAGGAGGACTCGCCGCAGATGAAGATGATCGCGGCGCTGCGCAACCAGTTCGGCGGCCACGCGGTCGAGAAGAAGTAGTCCACAGGGTCGCCCCGCGATCCACAACCCTGGGGGAGGTCGGCGAACGACCATGCACGTCACGCATCTGTCGCTGGCCGACTTCCGCTCGTACGCCCGGGTCGAGGTTCCGCTCGACTCGGGCGTCACCTCGTTCGTCGGCCCCAACGGGCAGGGCAAGACGAACCTCGTCGAGGCCGTCGGCTATCTCGCCACCCTCGGCAGCCACCGGGTCGCCTCGGACGCGCCCCTGGTCCGCATGGGCGCCGACCGCGCGATCATCCGGGCGCAGATCCGGCAGGGCGAGCGACAGCAGCTGGTCGAGCTCGAACTGAACCCCGGCAAGGCCAACCGTGCCCGCATCAACAGGTCCTCGCAGGTCAGGCCTCGTGACGTGCTCGGCATCGTACGGACGGTGCTGTTCGCGCCCGAGGATCTCGCGCTGATCAAGGGCGACCCCGGGGAGCGGCGCCGCTTCCTCGACGAGCTGATCACCGCGCGCTCCCCGCGGATGGCGGGCGTGCGCTCGGACTACGAGCGGGTGCTCAAGCAGCGCAACACGCTCCTCAAGTCGGCCGCGCTCGCCCGGCGGCACGGCGGGCGCTCCCTGGACCTGTCGACCCTCGACGTGTGGGACCAGCACCTCGCGCGCGTGGGCGCCGAGCTGCTCGCCCAGCGCCTCGACCTGGTCGCCGCGCTCCAGCCGCTGGCCGACAAGGCGTACGAGCAGCTGGCGCCCGGCGGCGGTCCGGTGGCCCTGGAGTACAAGCCGTCCGCGCCCGGTGAGGCGCACACGCGTGAGGACCTCTACGCGCAGCTGACGGCCGCGCTCGCGGACGTCCGCAAGCAGGAGATCGAGCGGGGCGTGACCCTGGTGGGCCCGCATCGCGACGACGTGGTCCTCAAACTCGGCCAGCTGCCCGCCAAGGGGTACGCCTCCCACGGCGAGTCCTGGTCGTACGCGCTGGCGCTGCGGCTGGCCTCGTACGACCTGCTGCGGGCCGAGGGCAACGAGCCGGTGCTGGTGCTGGACGACGTGTTCGCCGAGCTGGACGCCCGTCGGCGGGAGCGGCTGGCCGAGCTGGTGGCGCCCGGCGAGCAGGTGCTGGTGACGGCGGCGGTCGACGACGACGTGCCGCATGTCCTCGCGGGGGCCCGGTACGCCGTGGCCGAGGGGACGGTGGAGCGCCTGTGACCGCCGACGAGCCCGCGAAGCGGACCCCCGAGCCGTCCGGCGTCGATCTCGCGCGGGTGGCGCTCAGGGCGGCCCGTGAGCAGGCACGCGCGCGGGGGGACGCGGCCCAGCAGAAGAAGCAGGCGCGGCGCGGTGGCGGCCTGCGCTCCGGCGCGCGCGCGGACGGCCGCGACCCCATGGCGCTGGGCGCGGCGATCAACCGGCTGCTCAACGAGCGCGGGTGGGAGGCGCCGGCCGCGGTGGGCGGTGTGATGGGCCGGTGGCCGCAGATCGTCGGCGAGGACGTGGCCAAGCACTGCGTGCCGGAGAAGTACGACGAGGACGAGCGGGCGCTGATCGTGCGCTGCGACTCGACGGCGTGGGCGACGAACCTGAGGCTGCTCGCGCCGACCCTGGTCGCGCGCCTCAACGAGGATCTGGGCCACGGGACGGTGCGGCTGATCAAGGTGCTCGGGCCCAGTGGTCCCGTGCGCCGCTACGGCCCCCTCAGGGCCCCGGGAAGCACGGGTCCCGGCGATACCTACGGGTGACGTGCGTCACGCTTTTCCAGGCCGGGAGGGTCCTGTGGGGACCGCCCGGCCTTCGCGTTGCCCGGCCGCGTGCGGGTGCGAATCCGGACCTGACTCCCAAGTAGCCAAGGGTTGACACCCGGAAGCGCTGAGTGCCTCCGTGAGCCTCTTGGAGCCCCCTTCCGTATATCGGGACCCGGAAGAGACCGGTTGAGGGCGGCACATGCGGACTCAGGTACCGGCAAACCCCCATCAGTGTCAGTGCTACCGGTAGACTGGAAGCCAATCCCGCCCCGAACGTGGGGACCGCCCGGGAGAAGCTGAGCAACGCTGATTCAAGGCTTACCAACGCAACATGCCGCAGCCGCTCCGGCAACCTGCCGACGAGCCTGGCTGGTGCTGTGCCAGAAAGGGCGCTTCGTGGCCGATTCCGGCAACCCCAACGAGAACATCCCGTCCACCGACGCCGGCGCGAGCGTCGAGGCAGCCGCCTCGACCAGCGAGGTCACCACCTCGTACGACGCCAGCGCCATTACCGTCCTCGAGGGTCTGGACGCGGTCCGTAAGCGACCCGGTATGTACATCGGCTCGACCGGCGAGCGCGGCCTGCACCACCTCGTGTACGAGGTCGTCGACAACTCGGTCGACGAGGCGCTGGCCGGCCACGCGGACACCATCGACGTGACGATCCTGGCCGACGGCGGCGTCCGTGTCGTCGACAACGGCCGCGGCATCCCGGTGGGCATCGTGGCGTCCGAGGGCAAGCCGGCCCTCGAGGTCGTGCTGACCGTGCTGCACGCGGGCGGCAAGTTCGGCGGCGGCGGTTACGCGGTCTCCGGTGGTCTGCACGGCGTGGGCGTCTCGGTCGTGAACGCCCTGTCGAGCAAGGTCGCGGTCGAGGTCAAGACCGACGGCCACCGCCACACGCAGGACTACAAGATGGGCGTCCCGACGGCCCCGCTCGTCCAGCACGAGGCCACCGACGAGACGGGCACGTCGGTCACCTTCTGGGCCGACGCCGACATCTTCGAGACCACGGAGTACTCCTTCGAGACGCTCTCGCGGCGCTTCCAGGAGATGGCGTTCCTCAACAAGGGTTTGACGATCAAACTCACCGACGAGCGCGAGTCGGCGAAGGCGACCGCCGGGGCGGACGAGGCGGGTGCGGACGAGAAGGACGAGGTCAAGACCGTCACGTACCACTACGAGGGCGGCATCGTCGACTTCGTGAAGTACCTCAACTCCCGCAAGGGCGAAGCGGTGCACCCGACGGTGATCGACCTCGAGGCGGAGGACAAGGAGAAGAGCCTCTCCCTCGAAGTCGCCATGCAGTGGAACAGCGGTTACAGCGAGGGCGTCTACTCCTTCGCCAACATCATCCACACGCATGAGGGCGGCACCCACGAGGAGGGCTTCCGCTCGGCGCTGACGAACCTCGTCAACAAGTACGCGCGCGACAAGAAGCTGCTGCGCGAGAAGGACGACAACCTCACGGGCGACGACATCCGCGAGGGTCTGACGGCGATCATCTCGGTCAAGCTGAGCGAGCCCCAGTTCGAGGGTCAGACGAAGACCAAGCTGGGCAACACGGAGGCGAAGACCTTCGTCCAGAAGGCGGTCTACGAGCACCTCAACGACTGGCTGGACCGCAACCCGGTGGAGGCGGCGGACATCGTCCGCAAGGGCATCCAGGCGGCCACCGCGCGCGTGGCGGCCCGCAAGGCCCGCGACCTGACCCGCCGCAAGGGTCTGCTGGAGTCGGCCTCTCTGCCGGGCAAGCTCTCCGACTGCCAGTCGAACGACCCCACCAAGTGCGAGATCTTCATCGTCGAGGGTGACTCCGCCGGCGGCTCGGCCAAGTCCGGCCGGAACCCGCAGTACCAGGCGATCCTCCCGATCCGGGGCAAGATCCTCAACGTCGAGAAGGCGCGGATCGACAAGATCCTGCAGAACCAGGAGATCCAGGCGCTGATCTCCGCCTTCGGCACCGGTGTGCACGAGGACTTCGACATCTCCAAGCTCCGCTATCACAAGATCATCCTGATGGCGGACGCCGACGTCGACGGCCAGCACATCAACACCCTGCTGCTGACCTTCCTGTTCCGCTTCATGCGGCCGCTGGTCGAGGCCGGGCACGTGTTCCTGTCCCGTCCCCCCCTGTACAAGATCAAGTGGGGCCGCGAGGACATCGAGTACGCGTACTCCGACCGGGAGCGCGACGCGCTGCTCGAGATGGGCCGCCAGCGCGGCAAGCGCGTGCGCGAGGACTCGATCCAGCGCTTCAAGGGTCTCGGTGAGATGAACGCCGAGGAGCTGCGCATCACGACCATGGACCAGGAGCACCGCGTCCTCGGCCAGGTCACGCTCGACGACGCCGCCCAGGCCGACGACCTGTTCTCGGTCCTGATGGGCGAGGACGTCGAAGCGCGCCGCGCCTTCATCCAGCGCAACGCCAAGGACGTCCGTTTCCTCGACATCTGAGTCGGTCTCAGCTGACCGCGTCAGAAAGGATTCCTACCAGCAATGACCGACGAGAACACTCCCGTCACGCCTGAAGAGGGCGGCGACGTCGTGATGCGTATCGAGCCCGTCGGGCTCGAGACGGAGATGCAGCGCTCGTACCTCGACTACGCGATGTCCGTCATCGTCTCCCGCGCGCTGCCGGACGTCCGGGACGGCCTCAAGCCCGTGCACCGGCGCGTCCTGTACGCCATGTACGACGGCGGCTACCGGCCCGAGAAGGGCTTCTACAAGTGCGCCCGCGTCGTCGGCGACGTCATGGGCAACTACCACCCGCACGGCGACTCCTCGATCTACGACGCGCTGGTCCGCCTCGCGCAGCCGTGGTCGATGCGGATGCCGCTGGTGGACTCCAACGGCAACTTCGGCTCTCCCGGCAACGACCCGGCGGCCGCCATGCGGTACACCGAGTGCAAGATGATGCCGCTGTCCATGGAGATGGTCCGCGACATCGACGAGGAGACCGTCGACTTCACGGACAACTACGACGGCCGCTCCCAGGAGCCGACCGTCCTGCCGGCCCGCTTCCCGAACCTGCTGATCAACGGTTCGGCCGGTATCGCGGTCGGCATGGCGACCAACATCCCGCCGCACAACCTGCGCGAGGTCGCGTCCGGCGCCCAGTGGTACCTGGAGAACCCGGAAGCCTCGCACGAGGAGCTGCTGGACGCCCTCATCGAGCGCATCAAGGGCCCCGACTTCCCGACCGGCGCCCTAGTCGTCGGCCGCAAGGGGATCGAGGAGGCGTACCGCACGGGCCGTGGCTCCATCACGATGCGGGCGGTCGTCGAGGTCGAGGAGATCCAGAACCGCCAGTGCCTGGTGGTCACGGAGCTGCCGTACCAGACCAACCCCGACAACCTCGCGCAGAAGATCGCCGACCTGGTGAAGGACGGCAAGGTCGGCGGCATCGCGGACGTCCGTGACGAGACGTCGTCCCGTACGGGCCAGCGCCTGGTCATCGTCCTGAAGCGGGACGCGGTCGCCAAGGTCGTCCTCAACAACCTGTACAAGCACACGGATCTGCAGTCGAACTTCGGCGCGAACATGCTGGCCCTGGTCGACGGCGTCCCGCGCACCCTCTCGCTGGACGCGTTCATCCGGCACTGGGTGGCGCACCAGATCGAGGTCATCGTCCGCCGTACGCGTTTCCGGCTGCGCAAGGCCGAGGAGCGGGCGCACATCCTGCGCGGCCTGCTGAAGGCCCTGGACGCCATCGACGAGGTCATCGCGCTGATCCGGCGCAGCGACACCGTCGACATCGCACGCACGGGCCTGATGGAGCTCCTGGAGATCGACGAGATCCAGGCCAACGCCATCCTCGAGATGCAGCTGCGCCGCCTGGCCGCCCTGGAGCGCCAGAAGATCATCCAGGAGCACGACGAACTCCAGGCGAAGATCACCGAGTACAACGCCATCCTGGCCTCGCCGGTCCGCCAGCGCGGCATCGTGAGCGAGGAACTGGCCGCGATCGTCGAGAAGTACGGCGACGACCGCAAGACGATGCTGGTGCCCTACGACGGCGACATGTCCATCGAGGACCTGATCGCCGAGGAGGACATCGTCGTCACCATCTCGCGCGGTGGCTACGTCAAGCGCACGAAGACGGACGACTACCGCTCCCAGAAGCGCGGCGGCAAGGGCGTGCGCGGGGCGAAGCTCAAGGAAGACGACATCGTCGACCACTTCTTCGTCTCCACCACGCACCACTGGCTGCTGTTCTTCACCAACAAGGGCCGGGTGTACCGGGCGAAGGCGTACGAGCTGCCCGACGCCGGCCGTGACGCGCGGGGCCAGCACGTCGCGAACCTCCTGGCCTTCCAGCCCGACGAGGCGATCGCCGAGATCCTCGCGATCCGCGACTACGAGGCGGCGCCCTACCTGGTCCTGGCCACCAAGGGCGGCCTGGTCAAGAAGACGCCTCTGAAGGATTACGATTCGCCGCGTGCCGGTGGTGTCATCGCGATCAATCTCCGTGAGACGGAGGACGGTTCCGACGACGAACTGATCGGAGCCGAACTCGTCTCGGCCGACGACGATCTGCTTCTGATCAGCAAGAAGGCGCAGTCGATCCGGTTCACCGCCACGGACGAATCCCTGCGGCCCATGGGCCGTGCGACCTCGGGTGTCAAGGGCATGAGCTTCCGTGAGGGAGACCAGCTGCTCTCGATGAATGTTGTTCGACCCGGTACGTTCGTGTTCACTGCCACAGACGGCGGGTACGCGAAGCGCACCGCCGTCGACGAGTACCGCGTCCAGGGTCGCGGCGGCCTGGGTATCAAGGCTGCCAAGATCGTCGAGGACCGCGGTTCGCTCGTCGGCGCGCTGGTGGTCGAGGAGACCGACGAGATCCTCGCCATCACGCTGTCCGGCGGTGTGATTCGTACGCGAGTCAACGAGGTCAGGGAGACGGGCCGTGACACCATGGGCGTCCAACTGATCAACCTGGGCAAGCGCGATGCCGTCGTCGGTATCGCACGTAACGCCGAGGCGGGGCGCGAGGCGGAGGAGGTCGACGGCGAGGTCGCCGTGGACGAGCCCGCCGAGGCAGCCACGACCACCGGCACGGACGAGGGTGAGTCGCCCTCGTCCGAGTAGCACGAGGAGTGAGTCATCGTGAGCGGAGCCACGGGCGCCGGTACGTCTGCCGGTACGGGAAAGAACGGCGGCGGCCGTGGCTCCGCCGCGCCGGCGGGGGACGCGCGTACGACCGACGCGCGGGGCGCCGGGGGTGCCGACGGGCGTGCGGCGGACACCCACACGACGCAGCTGAAGGCCATCAAGCCCTCTGCGGCCGACTCGCCCTCACCCTCGGCCGACACGCACGGATCGAAGGGATCCCAGGGGGGAACCGTGACGGACACCAGAGGCACCCAGGCCCAGCAGGAGGCGTCGCCGCTTCCCGGTGAGCGCCAGCCGCAGCAGCAGGCCGGGCCCTACCACCCGCCGCAGGCCTACCCGGCGCAGGCGCCCGCGGCGCCGGCCGCGGCCGGCGCCGTCCGCCGTCCCCGGACCGGGGCCCGCACCACGCCCCGGGTCCGCAAGGCGCGGCTGCGGGTGTCGAAGGCCGACCCCTGGTCGGTGATGAAGGTCAGCTTCCTGCTCTCCATCGCCCTCGGCATCTGCACGATCGTCGCGGCCGCCGTGCTGTGGATGGTCATGGACGCGATGGGCGTCTTCTCGACGGTCGGCGGCACGGTCTCGGAGGCGACCGGCTCGAACGAGTCGAACGGCTTCGACCTCCAGTCGTTCCTGTCGCTGTCCCACGTCCTGATGTTCACGTCGATCATCGCGGTCATCGACGTCGTCCTCGCGACCGCGCTGGCGACGCTCGGCGCGTTCATCTACAACCTGTCCGCGGGGTTCGTCGGAGGCGTCGAACTGACGCTGGCCGAGGACGAGTGACCTCTGCCGTCGCAGCGGTTTCAAACCCTGCCGTGGGTCCCGCGACTATCGATTTTGGGACTGCCCACGTCGTGCGCTAATCTTCAGGAGTCAGCGCGCGGGACACACACCGCAGAGCGCGGCGGGGCTATAGCTCAGTTGGTTAGAGCGCATCCCTGATAAGGATGAGGCCACAGGTTCAAATCCTGTTAGCCCCACCAGCCAAAAGACCCCCGGACCATCGGTCCGGGGGTCTTTTGACATCACCGGGCGACACCGGTTGCCCACCCGGGTCCGTCGCCGTGGCCGGGCTTCTTCAGGGGGCCGGGCGGCGGGTGGAGCGCCAGATGGAGCGGGCCGCCAGGTAGAGCAGATCGGCGATGAGGAGCAGTACGCCGACGGACATCAGGTAGAGCATGCCGTCCACGGCCGCGCCGATGGCGACCAGGGCGATTCCGGCGATGAGCAGGGCCAGGAAAAGGACCACGACGGGACCTCCCGGGAAGGGCTTGCGCGGGAACTCATGCGGTGCGTCGGGCTCGATGGCGGGCCTCCCTGAGCCGGACCTTCGACGGGAGGCTGTCCAGGCCGGCCGAGTCCCGTGCGTGGGCGAGTGTTTCGCGGCTCAGCCGTCCCAGAGTCCGCGCGGGCTCCGCGTAAGGCTCCAGCAAAAGCCGCACGCGTGCGGCGGGAGCGGTACGTCGGCCCGACAGCCGGACCTGAGCCCGGGAAACCCCGTTCAGGGACCGCGCCTCTTCCTCGATGGCGTCCTCCAGCGTTCGGCCGTCGAGCCGGGCCGGCGCGCCGTCCTCGCTCCGGACGAGGACCTGGTCCAGGCGACGTCCGCGCTGCGCCAGGAGCCACCACAGCAGCAGGACCAGCAGGACGGCGAGCGCCGCGATCACGGTCGGCCACCACCAGCCCTCGTCCCGCCACCGGGTACGTCCCTCGGCGCCCAGCAGCACATCGTCCGGCCCGACGAAGGGCCACCAGCCCGGCATGCCGAATCCCCAGCGGCGCTGGAGATCCAGCCCTCCCCAGAGCACGCCGCCGCCCAGGGCGAACAGCCCGAGGCCGAGAAGCCCCAGCAGCACCCGGTTCACCGTCCTGCGCATCAGGATCACCTCAGCCCTTCTTCGGGCGCCGGACGCGGACGGTCAGTGCGGGTTGCCGGGCGAGACCCAAGGACCTCACGGCTTCCTCCAGCGTGGCGGCCAGATCCTCGCGGACCTCGTCGAGTCCGCGGAAATGGGCCTGCGCCAGGACCTTGACCTTCCGGCGGCCCACAGCGATCCGGGCCGACCGGACACCGGGCACCCGCACCGCCCAGTCGCGCAGCACCAGAGCGGCCGCGCGGCGGTCGAGCCCGGCTCGGACATCCGCCGTGCCGGGGATGTCGGTGGGTTGCCGCATGGGCAGCAGCCTGCGCATGCCCGGCGTCACCGCCAGCAGGAAGATCCACACGCCCAGGGCCATCGCCACCGCGGCCCCGACGATCACCCAGACGTCGTCCAGTGGCCGGGTGGCCAGTTCCTCGGCCAGGTGCCGACGCCAGCTCATCGACGGCCGGCCTGCCCGCACCGAGACCACGTCGTACAGGAGCAGTCCGACGGCCGCGGCGGACAGCAGGGCCACCAGGGCCGCGGGAACGCGCCGCGCCGACCAGAAGCGGCGCCCCGACCGGCCTGACGCGCCGGTCGTCGCCATCGCGCCCGTGTCCGGGGTGTCATCGGCGGACGAAGTCGCCCGGCCGGGATCGGCGGGTAGGTCGCCGTCGCCGGCACCGGTCGGCTGCCGCCAGGTGTGCGCGCTCATCTCACCCTCTCCTGGTCCGTGTTCCGCCCCTGCACCGGGTGCAGCCTCTCGACCGACACCACGAGGTCGGACACGTCCATGCCGACCCATGTCCTGAGCCGTTCGGTGACCGCCCGGCGCACCGCCGCGCACTGCGCCCCGATGTCGGACGGATAGCCGAGCTCGACGGCGATGCGCAGCCGCGCCTCGCCGAGCGCCGTCTGCCGTGGCGCGGCGGACCCGGCGTCTCGTCCTGCGGTACTCCGCCTCGGTGCCCGCCGCACCGAGGTGTTCACACGTGGCGTCCGGCGGCCCGGCGGTACACGGCCGGCCGACTCGGTGAACCCGCTCAGCGCCTCGCACGCCACACGGGTGGCGATCTTCGCAACGACCCGGTCGGCGACGGTGAGCGCACCGCGCTCGTCGCGGGGAACGGCCGGACGCCGATCTGCTTCACCGGTCACTGCCGCCAGTCCCCCCGGGTCCGTCGCCGGTCGTCGCGGATCCGCTCCTGGCGGTCCCGGCGCCGGACGAAGTCGCCCGGTTCGAGATCGCCCTCCGTGAACCGCCCGACCACAAGACCGACGACACCCAGTCCCAGCACCAGCAGGAAAGCCCAGAAGTTACCGAAATACGCCGCGAAACCCAGCGCCATACCGGCCATCAAGCCCACCACGGCCCTGCTCATCACGCGCTCCTTCACTCAAGCCGGCCGCTCCGCGCGCCCCGGCTACTGAATGCGCTGCCGCTCCTCTCCTTCGTCCTCCTCGTCGGCGGGCAGCTTCACGTCGCTGACGGTGATGTTGACTTCCACCACTTCCCGACCCGCCATCCGCTCCACCGCGGAGATCACGTTCTCCCGCACCTCGGCGGCGACGTCCGTGATCGAGACGCCGTAGTCGACGACGAGCTCCAGGTCGATGGCCGCCTGTAGCTCTCCGACCTCGACACTGACCCCGCGCGTGGCGGATTTGCCGCTGCCGGCGCCGGGCAGCCGCTCCCGCATGGCTCCCATCGAGCGGGCGAGTCCACCGCCCAGGGCATAGACGCCGAGCACATCCCGTGCCGCCATCCCGGCGATCTTCTCCACTACCACGTCGGCGACGATCGTCCGGCCGCGAGAGCCGGGCGGACCGCCGACTTTCACGCCGGTGTTCTCAGTCATCGTGACATTCCTTCCTCAAAAGCTCATATGCCTATCTCTTTTGATATTCTAGTCTTTTTAGTAAGTTTTTGACCGGATGTGTTGCGGGAGATGGAGCGGTTATCCGAGGGGCCCGAACGTCCCGCCCGGGCCCTTCGCGGACACCCCGACCGCAGGGCGGGCGGGACGAGAACCGGAGCAGGGGGAGCAAGAGGGTGAGAGGGCGGTGGAGTCCGAGGCGTGGGCGCAGGCGGCACAGCTCCGGCTGGACCTCGGCCGGCTGCTGCCGCTGGGCGGGCCGGGCGACGGGACATGGATCACCGAGCAAGCGGCCGTCGGGGTCCTCGGGCGCGCGGCTGCCGCGGTTCCCGGTGTTCGGCTGGAGTCCCTGCGCATAGGGCCGGCACCGCTCGAGCCCGTGTCCGAACCGGCCGTGCGTCCGCCGGCCAGCGCGCTACCGCCCGGCCCGCTCAGGATCGAAGCCGCCTTCGCCTCATCTCTCGGTCGGCCACTGCCCGAAACCGCCGCCCAGTTGAGGAGCGCGTTGCTCGATGCGGCCGCTGAACGGCTCGGCCTGGCCACTGTCACAGCCGACCTGCGCGTCACGGATCTCCAACTGGGCTCGGAGACGGTCGTCAGGCCACCCATCGCGACGAGGGCCACGGAGCCCGCGCCGGACGCGGCGGCCGCAGCCCCAGCCGCGCGAAGCCTGCCCCCGGAGACCGGAACACGACCCACGCCGGGGCCCGTCGGTGAGCTGGCGGACGTCGCGACGGCTGTTCCGGGCGTCGCCCGCCTCACCGCCGCATGGGGAAGCCGCCCGGTCAAGGTGCAGGACTTCGACGATCCACCCGGCCGCCACATCGAGGTCCACCTCGCCGTCGCGGCAGGGCACCATCCACTGGACGTCGCCCTCGGCGTCCGGGCCGCCGTGGCCCACGCCGCCGCCACGGACGCCACGCGCCCGATCGCCGTCGCCGTCCTCGTCGCGGAAACAGCGGCCTAGTGCCGCCGAGTTCGGCCTCTTCGCGGGGCACGGCACGCTGACGGCGGAGAGCTGCCCCGAGGAGCCGCTGGGCGAGGTGTCGGGCAAGAAGAAGGTCACCTGTGTCCGGGACGGCGACGCCTGGTGCCGCGAGGCCGGGGACCGCCACGAGTACGCGGTGCCCGACGACGGTGCGGTGATTCGCCTGATCGCCGACGAGGACAAGGCCGACCGCGCCGTTCTGCGCGAGGCCGCCGAGGCGGTCCACCGCCCGGACGGCGCCGAACTGGCCGCACTCCTGCCGAACGGCGACGGCGCGGACGCCTGACGGGACGCCACGACGGCTGCCGCGTAGGACGAGGCCACAGGACACGTCCGTCTCGGCCCCACCCGTGCGAAGGCCTGGCCGGGCCGGCGGGCTCGGGGCGGCCTAGGCTGCGCGGATGACCTTGCAATGGGAACAGGTGATCGTCCACTCGGCGGATCCGGTGGCCTTGGGGCAGTGGTGGGCCACGGCTCTCGGCTGGGTCGTGGTCCATTCCTCCGACGACGAGTTCGAGATCCGTCCGGAGCCCGATCGCCTGCCGGGGCTGGAGTTCGTCCGGCTCGACGAGATCAAGCAGGCCAAGAGCCGGCTGCATCTGGACTTCAGGCCCGATGACCAGGCGGCCGAGGTGGCGCGTCTCGAGGCCCACGGCGCGACGCGTGTCGACATCGGCCAGGGTGACCAGCCGTGGGTCGTCCTGGCGGACCCCGAGGGCAACGAGTTCTGTGTCCTCGGGCGGAGGCATCCTTAGGCGCCGGCCCGTAGCGCCGTCGACCCGCCCCTGAACCACGGGACTGCCGGGTCGGGGACGCGTGGCCGGGTGCGTGGCCGTGCATCTGGCGGGGCGCCGCGTGGCCGGGCGTGTGGCCGGGCGTGTGAGGAATGCGGTGGGGCATGGCGAAGGCCCGGGGGCTCCTGGGGGAGCTGCCGGGCCTGCTCGTGCGGGCTGTACGCAAGTTCGCCGTTACGTCGGGGGAGGCGGCACGCGGCGTGCCGGGGGGGCTCAGCGCTGGAGCGGGGTGGCCGGCTCGGCCGGGTCCGCGGAGTCGCAGGAGGCGGCGGTGTGCTCGGCCGCTTCCGCGTCCGGGAGGCCGCGGTGGCGGCAGCTGGGCGACTTGCCGTGCGCCTCGGCGCGGATGCGCTGCTTCATCGTGGGGGGCAGGGAGCGGGCTTGGGCCCACACCCAGGGCGCCGCGACCGTCGGCCGAGCCGTCGTGTCGGCGGTCGTCACATTCTCGCTGCTGCGCGTCGGAGCGGTCTGCGCGGCCGCCGTGGTGGCGGTCGTCGTGATGAGTCCGAGCGCCGTGCACAGCGCGAGGAAGGCGGTGACGATGGCGGTCCACAGCTTCATGACCCTGTTCTCGGGCATGGCCCCTCACTTTCGGGTTGGGTGATTTGCGTACTTTCCTCATGATGTGTATGAGCGCCGTGAAGTGGTGGACCGACGCTCGCGGCGTGGCGTTGTTCTGATGAACACCACCCGGATGGCCGCAAAGGCCTCTAAAAGCCCAGAAGTGAGGATCAGACGGTATGAGGAAGGGCAAAAGTCACCGTCCGTGCGGGTGTGATCACCCTCCGATCGGAGCGGCGCGATCCGGTTCTACTGCGCTGCCGAGGGCGGCAGTTGGGGGCGGACGCAGGTCACCGATCGGTCTCGGTCGGTGTGTATAGTCGGGCGCCAGAGGTCCCCTACGTCAAGGAAAGACGAGGTCGCGCGGTGAAGAAGCTTCTCCTGGTCGCACTGGCCGCCATCGGCGGGCTCCTCGTGTACCGCCAGATCCAGGCGGATCGCGCCGAGCAGGATCTGTGGACGGAGGCGACCGACTCCGTGCCCACGGGTTCGTGAGTATCGATACCGAAGACTGAACAGACCCCGGCCGCTCGCGGTCGGGGTTTTGTGTTGCGTGTCCCCCGGACCGGGGTTAGAGGCGGCCTTTTCGGACGCTCGTACGGAATGCGGGGGCGGCACGCGCGCGTGCGGGGGAGGATGGCCCACGTTCGGTCGAAGGCGAGGGGGCGGAGGGGGCGGGGTCGATGGCCCGGCGTACGGGGCGTGGAGCGGCCGTGTGGCGGGCCGTCGTACGGAGCGCGGTCGTGACGGCGGTGCTCGGCCTGTCGTGGGCGGCGCAGCCCGCACGGGTCGCCGTGGCCGCGCCGGAGGTCCCCTCGTACGCCTTCGCCGACGACGTCCGCAGCGCCCCCGCGACGAAGGGCACCACCGGCGCCGCCCGCCTGGAACCCGGCGCGACGTACCGGAGTTCCCTCCAGGGCGAGGACAAGGCCTACTACCGCCTCGAACTCGACGGCGTCTCGGACGTCTACGTCTCCGTCACGGCGATCCCGCGCGCGCGGGCCACGCTCCTCGCCGGGGACGGGATCAGCGTCTCCGTGCAGGACGCCGACAGCACCACCTGCTCCTCCGACTCCGTGACCGTCGGGGTCGCCGGGAGCCCGCAGCCGCTCACCGCCTGGGGAGCGCGCGAACTCCTGCCCGGCAAGGGGCTGTGCCGGAAGGCCGGGACGTACTACGTGGTCGTCGAGCGCACCGGCACCGGCGGCGGCGAGGAGGACACGGACCTGTCCGGCAGCCGGTCCTGGGACCTGGAGCTCGCGCCCGTCTCCGAGGCGCCGCTGGCGAAGGCCGCCGCCACGGGAGCGCCCGAGGTGTGGGACTCCGCCACGCCCACGCCGCCCGTGGACGAACCGGTCTCGGCCCGGGGCGGGGCGGGCTTCGCCGAGGCGGCCGCCGTCCGGCCGGGCGTCTGGAGCGACGAGATCGTCCCCGGGCAGACCCTCTTCTACAAGGTGCCCGTCGACTGGGGCCAGCAGCCGTCCGCCACCGTCGACCTGGGCAGCGCGGACACGAACTCCGGGTACGTGGTCGACGCCCTGGACCTCACGCTCTACAACCCGGTGCGCGCCTCGGTGAAGGACACGGGCATCGGTTACGGCGGCAGCCAGAAGTCGGCCTCGCTGCCCCCGCTCCCGCCGGTCGGCTACGCCAACCGGTACGCCCCCACCGACCCGACGAAGTCCCTGCGGTTCGCCGGCGCGTACTACCTCGTCGTGCACCTCGCCGCGCAGGTCGCCGAGCGTTTCGGCGAGGGGCCCTACGGGCTGACCCTGCGCGTCGGCCTCGGCGGCAGCACCCGGGCCGGGCCGGGGTACGCCCGGCAGTCGGTGCCGCGCGGGTTCTTCGACGTCGGGGCGCCGGACCCCGTGCTCGCGGCGGGCGGGGACACGGCGGCCGCCGACGCGTCGGGTGACGGAACGTCGGGCGGCGACCCCGCGATGAAGGCGGTCGCCGTGGGCGGCATCGGCACCGGAAGCGTGCTGCTGATGGTGCTCGGGGTATGGACGCTGACCGCCCGGCGCCGGTCGGCGGCTCAGATGCGCGTCAACGCCCAGAACCCCACGGCGTAGCAGGCCAGCGCGAGGAAGAGCAGCGGCAGCGCGATTCCGGCGGGCGGACCAGGACGGCGCGCGGCGCGGTGCCCGCGCCGACGGCCGTGCGGGGAGACGACCTGCGGGGTGGAGAGGGCCTGAGGCGCGTGAGGGGCCTGCGCGTGCGGCGGGTCCTGAGCGGTGTACGAGGCGGTGGACCCCTCGCCGTGCCGGCCGCGGGTCGGCAGCACGAACGTGGGCTCGTACGGGGGCGCGGCCATGGGGCCGGGCGTCGGCGCGTAGGCGGGGGGATGCGGAGGGGAGGGCTCCGCGTCGCCGGGGCCGGGGAAGGAGCCGGTCGCCGGTCGCGGGGGCGGCAGGTGGAAGCTGCCGGTGTCCGACATGGACGGGGCGGGCGTGGGGGCCGAGGCCGCCGACCGTGGCGTCGGTCGCGTGGGCCGCCGCGGATCGGTGGGCGTCGGATCCGGTTCCTGACGTGGGTCGTTCGGCCCGAACCCCGGCGCATGACCCGGTACGGAGGGCGCGGACGGCACGGATCCCCCACCCGACCACGCCCCACCGGTGCCGTTTCCGGTACCGTCGCCCGCGCCCGTCCCCGTGCCGACACCCGAGCCCGATCCCGCGCCCGTCCCCGTGCCGACACCCGAGCCCGATCCCGCGCCCGTCCCCGTGCCGACACCCGAGCCCGATCCCGCGCCCGTCCCCATGCCCGAGCCCGTACCAGCGCCCGGGTGGGCCGGATCAGGCGCTCGGTTCGGCCGGGAGGGCAGACCACCTGTGCCCGGGTGGACAGCAGCGGCGGCCGCCGCGGGACCGGAGGGGAGGGATCCGGTGCCCGTAGGGGCTGTCCCGGGGGCCGCTCCCGGACGGGCGGGCAGCGGCCCGGTGCCCTGGGCGGCCGGCCGGGGCGTGCCGCCGGGAGGTTCCGAACCGGGAGCGGCACCGGGACCGGCCGGCCCGGGCGGGGTGACCGGGCGGCCCGCGCCGGGCGCGGCGCCCGATCCACCGGGGCCGGAAGCGGCGCCCCTCTCTCCCGGGCCGGAAGCCGGAGCGGGGCCATCCGGGCCGAGCGCGGCGGCCCGGCCGGCCGGCTCGCGCGGGTTGCTCAGGTGCCCCCTGCCAGAGGCGCGCGGGCCGCCCGCCTCGGAGGTGCCGTACGGCCCGCCCGCCTCGGAGGTGCTGGGTCCACCCTCCGGGTCGGGTGGGGTGGAGGGGCGGTCCGGCTCGGGGGCGGTGTGCGGGTGGGGCTCGGGGGTGGTGTGCGGGTGGGGGGACAGGGAGGTGGGGGGCCTCGGGCGCCTGGGCGGGCCGTCGGGACCGAACCCCGGGGGCAGCGGGCCGAGTTGGTCGAAGATCTCGATCAGCTCGTCGTCCGGGCCGGGCTCGGGCAGGAGTTCGGCGGCCGCCGCGAGCGCCTTGCGCGCCCCTGTGGCCGTACGGAAGCGCGCCTGTGGGTCCGGCTGGAGGAGCGTGGCGACCACCTGCCACAGCGGCTCCGGAACGCTCTTGGGGGCGCCCGGAGTTCCGTGCTCCGCGAAGTACTGGACGAGGGCCTTGGCGTCCGGCTTGGCGCCCTCCAGGAGATACAGCGCGACCAGGCCGACGGCGAACAGGTCGGCGGGGAAGTCCGGATCGGAGCCCATCATCTGCTCGGGCGCGAGGTAACCGGGCGTTCCCACCACCAGGTTGGTCTCGGTCAGCCGCGGCTCGCCCAGCCGCATGGCGATGCCGAAGTCGGAGAGCCTGAGGCGCGGACGTGCCGTACCGGTGGCCTCCAGCAGGATGTTGGCGGGTTTGATGTCGCGGTGCACGACACCCTCCGCGTGGACCGCGGTGAGACCGGAGAGCAACTGGTCGAGCAAGGTGCAGACGAAGACCGGGGGCAGCGGGCCGTAGTCGCCGACGAGGTGGACCAGCGAGCCGCCGGCGACCAGATCCATGGTGAACAGGACCTTGTCGTCGTCGGCGGCCCAGCTGGCGGGCGCGAGCACATGGGGATGGTCGATCCGCAGCGCCTGCTCGCGCACGAAGCGCAGCAGCGCGTGCGCGTCGCTCTGCTGGAGCACCTTGGCGGCCACGTAACGGCGGCGGCGGTGGTCCCAGGCGCGCCAGACCGCGCCGACCCCGCCGCGACCGATCGGGTCGGCCAGTTCGTACCGTCCGGCGAAGACCTCACCCATGGCTGTGCGTCGCTCCTCCCCCTGGTCCCGCTCGGGTCTCCCCCTCTGCCTTCCCCCGCGATGAGCGATACGACCCCCGTGTGCCCCGCTGCGTCCTGATGCCCCCGTGGCTGGTGCCTACCGCCCGGCTGCCGAACCCCCTTCGGCGACCGGGCCGAGGGCTCAGCTCTGGTGGGACTGGTAGTGCGTGACCGCGTCGGAGGTACGGCCGGCGCCGTACACCCGGAGGAACTCTGCCAGTTCCGGGTGGGTCGGGGCGAGAGTGTCGGCGGCGTCGATGATGTCGCCGGCGGCGGCCACCGAGCGCAGCAGGGACTGGATCTCGCGGACGACCCGCTTGACCGTGGGCGCTCCCGAACCACTCGTCGTCTGCGTGGTGTTGCTCAGCACCGAGCCCCCCTGGGACCGCTTGATCTCGTCCATGCGCTCGGTCGCCTCGGCGGCGCTGACGCTGCCGTCCGCGACCTGCGACGCCAACTCCTGGAGCAGCTGCACCCGCTGCACCACGGCCGGGTTGCCGATCTTCGCGCGCTGACCGCTCATCAGCTGCGACAGCATCGGCGCCGAGAGGCCCAGTACCCCAGCGAGACGAGCCTGGTTGAGGCCAAGATCGTCGATGAGCTTACGGAAGAGCGCCCCCAGCGGCTCTCCGTACCAGTTCCGCTGAAGTTCCCGCGCTCTCGCGGTCGCTTCCTGCTGTGCGGCGTCCATTGCGTCTCCCCATCGCTTCCCCAGAAACCGCGGTTCGCTGTAGCGAACCGCGTCCGAGCATCTTACGGAGCGTGGTCATCCGCGGGGACCCCCAATCTTTTTGCGAGATACCCCGGGTGACCCGGTACTCTGGTCTGCGGCGCCCGCCGGTACGAGGTTTTCCGGCCGGACGTCTCTTGCGGGGCCTTAGCTCAGTTGGTAGAGCGCTGTCTTTGCATGGCAGATGTCAGGGGTTCGACTCCCCTAGGCTCCACCTGGAAAGACCCCGCCCACCTGCGGAAACGCAGGTGGGCGGGGTCTTTTGCCGTTGAGGTGGGGGCGCGGGCCGACCGCCGACCGCTCAGCTGCGGTCGTCGCGGTTCGCGGCCTCCTCCTCGGCCTCCTTGGCCTGTACCTCGGGGTCGAGGACCGACGGGTCGCTGCTGCCGTCCACCGAGGCCAGGCCGCCCGAGGCGGGCACCTCCGTGGCCGCCGGCGGCTCGACCAGCCAGTCCGGGTTGGCCTGCTTGTCCCACCACTTCCAGGCCGCGTAGGCGCCGCCGGTGACGGCGCCGAGGACGATCAGCGCCTTGGCGAGCTTGCCCGCCTTGGCCCGCCGCCGGTGCTTGCGCATCAGCTTCTCGATCTCCTTCGGCGTCACCTGACCGCGCAGGGCGGCCAGCGCGGCGACGCCTCGGGCGGCGGCCTCGTCCTTCACGGGCCCGGCCGCGGCAACCGCCTGCTCGATCCTCGGCCGGGAGTACTCGGCTGCCTGCCGTGCGACCAGCCGGGTGCGGGCGGCCGCTTCCTGCGCGGCCAGGTCGACCTTCGGCGGGACATGGGTCTTCGCCTGTTCCAGACGCGGGGCGACATGGGCGTCGTACTGCACGCGGGCCTGTTCTGCGGCCAGCGACACCTTGGGCGCGAGCCGTACACGGGCCTCGTGCGCGTAGAGCGCGGCCCGTTCCTTGGCCGTGTCGGCGTAGGGCGCCACCACTTCCGCGGCGTGCAGCACGCTGTCCTTCGCCGAGCCGGTCGCGGCGCGCACGCTGTCGATGCGGGTCACGGGTTCCTCCTCCTCGGTGGCGTACGGTATTTCGACTTTCCACCCTTTTACGGATCATGCCTGTCAATGGCCGTCCCGGCATGCGCGGACGGGCATACGAGTGTTGATCACATGCGATAGGGGACGGATCGAGGGCTAGGGCAACAGAGGGTCGGCAGAGCGACAAAACCGACGATGCCACGGATCGGCACCGCCCGCTCCCGTCCCGGACGAGTCGGATGCTTTTGTGTACCCGGACCGACGCGTCTGATGCCGGTGCGGGCCGTCGGACTGCGGCGGCGCCGGCCCGTGCGAGGATCTGAGGGTCACAGAGAGACAACGGAAGGCAGACCGTGGCCGAGCACCTGTACGCCACCCTGAAGACCAACCACGGCGACATCGAGATCCGGCTCTACCCGGACCACGCCCCGAAGACGGTCAAGAACTTCGTCGACCTCGCCACCGGCGGGCGTGAGTGGGTCAACCCGGAGACCGGCGTGCGGTCCACGGACAGGCTGTACGACGGCACGGTCTTCCACCGGGTGATCAGCGGGTTCATGATCCAGGGCGGCGATCCGCTGGGCAACGGGACCGGTGGCCCCGGCTACCAGTTCGAGGACGAGTTCCACCCCGACCTGCGCTTCGACAGGCCCTACCTGCTGGCCATGGCGAACGCCGGCCCGGGCACCAACGGCTCGCAGTTCTTCATCACCGTCTCGCCGACGGCCTGGCTGACCCGCAAGCACACCATCTTCGGCGAGGTCGTCGACCCGGCCGGCCAGAAGGTGGTGGACGCCATCGCGGCCATCCAGACCAACCCGCGCACCGACCGTCCGCTGCAGGACGTCGTCATCGAGTCGGTCGTCGTCGAGAGCCGCAAGAGCTGAGGCGGCGCCACGGCGCACCGGGAACCAAACGCCCTGCTCGTCCGTAAGGATGAGCAGGGCGGTTCCTTTCCGACGACGCCGACTACTCCGATACTCGACCCCGACGACTCGGACGACTTTCTTGGGGGAGCCCATGGACCAGGCGCCTGGCAGCCGGCAGGACGACGCGCAGAGCGGCCTGCCCGTCTGCTACCGGCACCCCGACCGGGAGACCGGCATCCGCTGCACCCGCTGCGAGCGCCCGATCTGCCCGGAGTGCATGGTCAGCGCCTCCGTCGGTTTCCAGTGCCCCACCTGCGTCCGCGAGGGCTCCGGTACGGGGCACGCGCCCAGTGCCTCCCAGCCCCGCACGCTGGCGGGAGGCGTGGTGACCGCGGATCCCCGGCTGCTCACCAAGATCCTCATCGGGATCAACGTGGCGGTGTTCCTCGCCGTGCAGGTGCGGTCCTCGCTGCTGGACAGCCTGGTGCTGATCGGCCAGTGGCCGCCGGCCCCCTTCCATCCGACGGAGGGCGTGGCCGAGGGCGAGTGGTACCGCATGGTCACCTCGATGTTCTCGCACGAGGCTCCCTGGCACCTCGCCTTCAACATGCTGAGCCTGTGGTGGCTCGGCGGCCCGCTGGAGCAGGCGCTCGGCCGGGCCCGCTATCTGTCGCTCTACCTGGTGTCGGGCCTCGCGGGCAGCGCCCTGAGCTATCTGCTCGCCTCGCCGGGCACCGCCACCCTGGGTGCCTCCGGCGCGATCTTCGGTCTGTTCGGCGCGACGGCCGTCCTGATGCGCCGGCTGCGCCAGGACATGCGGCCGATCGTCGCCCTGCTGGTGATCAACCTGGTCATCACCTTCGGGTGGAGCGGCATCTCCTGGCAGGCCCACATCGGCGGTCTGGTCGCCGGGGTCGTGATGGGGATCGGCATGGTCCACGCCCCTCGCGAGCGGAGGGCCCTCGTCCAGTTCGGCACCTGCGCGCTGATGCTGGCAGTCGTCGTGGTGGTGACGCTCCTGAGGACCGTCCAGCTCACCTGAGCGCGCTGTTGTCCACAGTCTGTGTCGAATCTTGTGCACAACGTGCGGGAACAGCTTCGCCCCCTGTCAACAACCTGCGTTTGTACAGGTCAGACAGGGGGCGAACGTTCTTTCGAGTGAGGGTGACAGCCGGTAGTTACGTCACACCGGCGTCAACCTCCGGTGAGTTATCCACAGATCGTCTTTCTTTTCCCCATGTGGAAAACTGCTGTGGATAACTCAGGGGATAACCCTGGGCAGAGCTAGCCGGCCTGGGCTTTCTCCGCTGCCCGCGCCGCTACTTCCACTGCGTGGAGACGCCGAACCCGGCCGCGATGAACCCGAAGCCCACGACGATGTTCCAGTTGTCCAGCTTGTCGATGGGGAGCGAGCCGTCCGTCACGTAGAAGACCACGATCCAGGCGAGGCCGATGAGGAACATGGCCAGCATGACCGGCGCGACCCAGGCACGGCTGTTCAGCTTGATGGCGGTCGCCTGCTTCGCCGGAGGCGGCGTGTAGTCGGCCTTCTTGCGGATACGTGACTTCGGCACGAGGGTCTCTCCTGTCGATGCGCTGCGTGGCCGCGCAGGTGCTGGATCGGGCTCGGGGGCTGCGTGCTAGGGGACTGAGAGGCTCCCCCGGGCGTCCGTTAGCGTAGTGCTTCTACGGCGCCGAAGGAGATAAGGGTACGTTGAGCAATTCTGCCGACTCCCCCCGGACGGGTACAACGGGTTCAGCCCCCGATCCCACCCGTGTTTCCGCTCCCGGCTCCGCACCCGATCCCTCCCCGGCCGGTTCGGCGGCCCCCGACCGGCCCGCTCCCGCCCTCTCCTCGCCCGACCGCCGGGGCGGATTCCGGCCCGTGCGGGTGCTCACCGTGGGTGTCTTCGCCCTCGCGGGGCTGCTCTTCTTCACCAGCTTCAACACCGCCAAGGGCACCAACATCCGCACGGACGCCTCCCTGCTGAAGCTGTCCGACCTGATCCAGGAGCGCAGCCAGAAGAACGGCGAGCTGGACGAGACGAACGGGGCCCTGCGCGACGACGTGGAGTCGCTGGCCGAGGCGGACGACGGCAGCACCCAGGCCGAGGACGACAAGCTCGCGGGGCTGGAGAAGGACGCCGGGACCCAGAAGGTCAAGGGCGAGGCCATCACCGTCACCCTCAACGACGCCCCGCCGAACGCCACCGCCAAGCTCCCCGGCTACCCGGAGCCGCAGCCCGACTACCTGGTCATCCACCAGCAGGACCTCCAGGCCGTCGTGAACGCGCTCTGGCAGGGCGGCGCCCGGGGCATCAAGGTCATGGACCAGCGGCTGATCTCCACCAGCGCCGTGCGCTGCGTCGGCAACACCCTGATCCTCCAGGGCCGCGTCTACTCACCGCCGTACAAGATCCAGGCCGTCGGCGACCCGGAGAAGCTGCAGCAGGCGCTCGCCGAGGCCCCCGCGATCCAGAACTACATGGTCTACGTGAACGTCTACGGCCTCGGCTGGAAAGTCACCGAGGACGGGACGGTGACTCTGCCCGGCTACTCGGGCACAGTGGATCTGCACTACGCCAAGCCTGTGGAGTAGGGGAGCAGCGGCCGCCGGGGGGCGCCTGTGTCGGTGCGGGTGATCGTCAGGACGTTCAGCGAGCTGTGCATCACCGCCGGGGCCGTCATCGTCCTCTTCGTCGTCTACGTGCTGTTCTGGACCGGCGTACAGGCCGACCGCGTCATGGGCGACCAGATCGACGACCTCCACGACCGGTGGGCCCGAGGGACCGTGAGCCCCACCCCCGGCGCGACCGCCACCGTGCCGCCGGCGCCCTACCGCGGCGGCAAGGCCTTCGCGGTCATGTACATCCCACGTCTCGGTTCCACGTGGAACAAGCCGGTGCTGGAGGGCACGGCGACCGGCACCCTGAAGAAGGGGCTGGGGCACTACGCGGGCAGCGCGCGCCTCGGGCAGACCGGAAACTTCTCCGTCGCCGGCCACCGCCGTACCTACGGCGATCCTTTCAAGGACTTTCCCCTGCTCAGAAGGGGTGACGCGGTGGTCCTGACGGACGGGACGACCTGGTTCACCTATCGGATCGACAAAGGCCCCTACAAAACCGTTCCCTCGGACGTCGAGGTGATCGACGCTGTGCCACGTAAGTCGGGGTACACGCGTCCGGGCCGGTACCTGACGTTGACCACGTGCGATCCGGAATGGGGGCACAGTCACCGGCTGATCGTCTGGGCGCATCTCGACTCCACACAGCCCGTGGAGGCAGGCGAACCGAAGGCCCTGCGCCGTTAGTCTGGTGGCGTACGGCGTGAGTCAGGTGCCGTGATGCGACGGAAGGGACGGCATGTACGGCTGGATCTGGCGGCATCTGCCGGGAAACGCGTGGGTCAAGGCGCTGATCTCGATCATGCTGATCGTGGCCGTGGTGTACGCGCTGTTCCAGTACGTCTTCCCGTGGGCCGAACCGCTGCTTCCCTTCAACGATGTGACGGTGGACAACCAGTGAGCGCGCGCATTCTCGTCGTCGACAACTACGACAGCTTCGTCTTCAACCTGGTCCAGTACCTGTACCAGCTGGGCGCCGAGTGCGAGGTCCTGCGCAACGACGAGGTCTCCACGGCCCATGCCCAGGACGGCTTCGACGGGGTGCTGCTCTCCCCCGGGCCCGGCACGCCCGAGGAGGCCGGCGTCTGCATCGAGATGGTCCGGCACTGCGCGGCCACCGGCGTCCCCGTCTTCGGCGTCTGCCTGGGCATGCAGTCGATGCAGGTGGCGTACGGCGGCGTCGTGGACCGGGCGCCGGAGCTGCTGCACGGCAAGACCTCGCTGGTGGAGCACGAGGGCAGGGGCGTGTTCGCCGGCCTGCCGACCCCCTTCACCGCGACCCGCTACCACTCGCTGGCCGCCGAGCCGGCCACCGTCCCGGCCGCGCTCGAGGTCACGGCCCGTACGCACGACGGGATCATCATGGGCCTGCGCCACCGGGAACTGCCCGTCGAGGGCGTCCAGTTCCACCCCGAGTCGGTGCTGACCGAGCACGGGCACCGGATGCTGGCCAACTGGCTGGTGGAGTGCGGCGACCAGGGCGCGGTGGCGAGGTCGGCGGGGCTCGCCCCGGTGGTGGGCAGGGCCACGGCGTGACCGCGCTGCGCCCCGAGCGTGAGGACTCGTACGGCACCGCGCCGTACGAGTCGTTCGGCGGTGACGCCTACGGAGCCGGCCCCTACGGCGGGGAGCCGTACCAGCCGCCGGTCGACGAGGAGACGGTGGCGCTGCGGATACCGCCGGCGTCCATGTTCGGCGGCGACCCCATATCCGCTTCTGGCGGATCGGCGGCCTCCCCGGCCCCTGGAACCCCGGCGGGCGGTCGCGCGGCCCGCAGAAAGGCCGCCAAGGGCCGCCACGGCCGTCATGGCGGCCCGGGCGAGGCGACCGAGTCGTACAACGGGGCCCACCCGCCGGCCCAGGACGAGCGGCCGCTGTCCCGCGTCGAGGCACGCCGTCGGCAGCGGGCCCGCAAGCCGAGCGCCGCGGTGGTGGCCAGCCGGGCCGTCGGCGAGGTCTTCATCACCACGGGCGTGCTGATGCTGCTCTTCGTCACCTATCAGCTGTGGTGGACGAACGTGCGGGCGCACGCGCAGGCCGACAAGGAGGCCAGCAGCCTCCAGGACGACTGGGCGAACGGCAAGGGCGCCCCCGGGGTGTTCTCGCCGGGGCAGGGTTTCGCGATCCTGCACATCCCGAAGCTGGACGTCGTGGTGCCGATCGCCGAGGGCGTCAGCAACAAGAAGGTGCTCGACAAGGGCATGGTCGGGCACTACGGCGAGAGCCCGCTGCAGACCGCGATGCCCGACGCGAAGACCGGCAACTTCGGGCTCGCGGGCCACCGCAACACGCACGGCGAGCCGTTCCGCTACATCAACAGGCTCCAGGCGGGCGACGACATCGTCGTCGAGACGCAGGACGAGTACTTCGTCTACAAGATGGCGTCCTCGCTGCCGGTGACCGCGCCCAGCAACACGAGCGTCCTCGACCCCGTGCCCGCGGAGTCCGGATTCACCGGGCCGGGCCGGTACATCACCCTCACCACCTGCACCCCGGAGTTCACCAGCAAGTACCGCCTGATCGTCTGGGGCAAGATGGTCGAGGAACGGCCGCGCAGCAAGGGAAAGCCGGATGCGCTCGTCGAGTAGGCGTGCAGTCGAGTAGGGGCAGATGAACGTGGCAGCGACCACCGGCGACACCGAGCACGAGAAGCACCCGCGCGTGGACGCGCCCGATCCCGGGCCGCGGCGCCGCGGCGGCGGCAGGATCGCGATGGCCGTCAGCGTCTTCGGTGAACTCCTCATCACGGCCGGCCTGGTGCTCGGCCTGTTCGTCGTCTACTCCCTGTGGTGGACGAACGTCGTGGCCGACCGGCACGCGGACCGCCAGGGCGACAAGGTGCGCGACAACTGGGCCCAGCAGGACAGCGGTCCCGGGGCGCTCGACACCAAGGACGGCATCGGCTTCCTGCACGTGCCCGCGATGAAGAACGGCGAGGTGCTGGTCGAGAAGGGCACCTCGTCGAAGGTCCTCAACGAGGGCGTCGCCGGCTACTACACCGACCCCTTCAAGGCCGCACTCCCGACGAGCGGCAAGGAGGGCAACTTCACGCTCGCCGCCCACCGTGACGGCCACGGCGCGAAGTTCCACAACATCGACAAGCTGGAGAAGGGCGACCCGATCGTCTTCGAGACGAAGGACGACTGGTACGTCTACAAGGTGTACGCGGTCCTGCCCGAGACCTCGAAGTACAACGTCGAGGTCCTCGGCCGGATCCCCGAGGAGTCCGGCAAGAAGAAGGCCGGCCGCTACATCACCCTGACGACCTGCACGCCGGTCTACACGAGCCGCTACCGGTACGTGGTGTGGGGGGAGTTGGAGCGCGTGGAGAAGGTGGACGCGAACCGGACGCCGCCGAAGGAACTGAGCTAGACCGCGGCCCGGCCCGGGCAGCACGAGGCGCGAGGGCTCCGGGCCGACGAGGGCGGAAAGGCTCAGGGCCGCACGAAGCACTGAGGCTCCGTACCGCACGAAGCGACAAAGGCGTGGGCCCCACCGGATGCGTCCGGTGGGGCCCACGCCTTTGCCGGGTGCGGTCAACCGCTGGTGCCACCGAAGAAGTTGATGCCGCCGTTGTTGCCGCCGTTGTTGTTGTCGCCGTTCTTGACGGCGACCAGGTTCACCGTCTGGCCCTTGTTGACGGTGCTGCCGGGGGCCGGGTCCGAGCTGATCACCTGGGCGTCGTCGTCCGAGTTGCCGGTGATGCTGCCGACGTTGAGTCCCGCGTCCTGGAGCGCCTTCTTGGCGTCCTTGACGCTCAGGCCCTGGAGGTTGGAGGGGACCTGGGTCTGGTTGCTCTTGCCGATCTGGATCTGGACCGTGGAGCCCTTGTCGGCCTGGGAACCGATCGACGGCACGGTCTGGATGACCTTGCCGACCTGGTTCTGGTCCTGGGTGTCGACCTCGACGCAGTTGCCCTTGAGGTCGTTCTGCTCCATCTGCGCCTTGGCGTCGTCGCAGCTCTTGTTGGAGACGTCCGGGACGGTCGCCTTCTCCTCGGCCTTGGCGATGGTCAGGGTGATGGTGGTGCCCTTCTCCACCTCCTTGCCGAGCTTCAGGCTCTGCTCCAGGACGGTGCCCTCCTCCTCGGTGGACACCTGCTCCTTGGTCTCCACGACGAGCTCGTACTGGTCGCCCTCCAGGAGCGCCTTGGCGTCCTCCAGGCTCTTGCCGAGGACACTGGGCACCGCCACCTTCGGCGCACCGGTCGAGACGACCAGGTTGACGGTGGAGTCCTTGTCGACCTTGGTCGCGGCGTCGGGGTCCTGGTCGCAGATCTTGCCCTTGCTCTGGTCCGCGCAGGGCTTCTCGGTGACCGTTCCCAGCTTGAGGTTGCTGTTGGTCAGCTGTTTCTCGGCATCGGCCCGGACCTGGCCGACCAGGTTGGGCACGGCCACCGACTCGTTGTTCACGCCGCCGCTGAACACCCACTTGCCGATCAGCACCGCGCCGACGAGCACCAGGACCGCCGCGACGGCCAGCAGGATCGTCGAAGCGTTGGACTTCTTCTGGCGGCGCCGGTCGGGACGGTCGTCGTAGCCGTAGCCGCCGTCGTCCGGGTTCATGGGCGGCAGCATCGACGTGGCCCCGGCGTCCGCGGAGCGCAGGGCGGTGGTCGCCTGGTCGTCGCCGTAGCCGCCGTAACCGACGGAGCCCATGGCCGCCGTCGCGCCGACCGGCTGGCCGTCGAGGCAGGCCTCGATGTCGAGGCGCATCTCGTCGGCGGACTGGTAGCGGTAGTTCGGGTCCTTGACCAGCGCCTTCAGGACGATGGCGTCCATCTCGGGAGTGATCTCGGGGTCGAAGACGCTCGGCGGCTGCGGCTCCTCCCGGACGTGCTGGTAGGCCACGGCGACCGGGGAGTCGCCGACGAACGGCGGGCGGACCGTCAGCAGCTCGTAGAGCAGACAGCCGGACGAGTACAGGTCGGAGCGCGCGTCGACCTGCTCGCCCTTGGCCTGCTCCGGCGAGAGGTACTGGGCCGTGCCGATGACCGCGGACGTCTGGGTCATCGTCATCCCGGAGTCGCCCATGGCGCGGGCGATGCCGAAGTCCATGACCTTGACCTGGCCGTTGCGCGTCAGCATGACGTTCGCGGGCTTGATGTCGCGGTGGACGATGCCGGCGCGGTGCGAGTACTCGAGGGCCTGGAGGATGCCGATGGTCATCTCCAGCGTCCGCTCGGGCAGCAGCTTGCGGCCGGAGTGGAGCAGCTCACGGAGCGTGGAGCCGTCGACGTACTCCATGACGATGTACGGGATCGAGACCCCGTCGATGTAGTCCTCGCCCGTGTCGTAGACCGCGACGATCGCGGGGTGGTTGAGCGAGGCGGCAGACTGGGCCTCCCGGCGGAACCGGGCCTGGAAGGAAGGGTCGCGCGCGAGGTCCGCGCGCAGCGTCTTCACCGCCACGGTGCGGCCGAGGCGGGTGTCATGCGCGAGATAGACCTCGGCCATGCCACCACGGCCGAGCACGTGGCCCAGCTCGTACCGGCCGCCGAGGCGACGCGGCTCTTCCATAGCTACCTACCAGCCCTCTCCGTCGGTCCCGACCGGCACACGTGTGCGGCCGGAGGCTACCGTCCGGGCATACCGTACCCGGACGGCGCTGTGTGACCTGGCCAAGCCCGTCACCCGATACAGGACCGGTATCGCAACGTGCACCGATGTGTAGGCGACGTGATGGGGGTCACTTCTTGCTGTCGATGACTGCCTTCATCACGTCCCTTGCGATCGGACCGGCGAGACCGCCACCGGTGATGTCGCCGCGGTCGGCGGCGCCGTCCTCGACGACGACGGCGACGGCCACCGGGGCACTGCCGTCGGACAGCTTCGCGTACGAGATGAACCAGGCGTACGGCTTCTCTTTGTTGTCGATGCCGTGCTGGGCGGTACCGGTCTTGCCGCCGACGGTGACGCCGTCGATCTGGGCCTTGCCGCCGGTGCCCTGCGGGTCGTTGACGACCGTCTCCATCATCTCCTGGAGGGCCTGCGCGGTCTTGGACGAGACGGCCTGCGACAGCTGCTGGGGCTCGGTCGTCTCCAGGGTGTCCAGGTTGGGGGCCTTCAGCTGGTCGACCATGTACGGCTTCATCAGCTTGCCGTCGTTGGCGACCGCCGAGGCGACCATGGCCATCTGGAGCGGGGTGGCGCGGTTGGAGCCCTGGCCGATGCCGTCCAGGGAGTTCTGCGGCCGGTTGTCCTCGGGGTAGATCGACTCGGCGGCGCGCACCGGGGTGTCCAGCTCGGCCTCGTTGAAGCCGAACTTCCCCGCCTGCTCGATCATCTTCTCGTTGCCGACGTTGTCGGCCATCTTCGCGAAGACGGTGTTGCAGGACACCATGAGCGCGTAGCGCAGCGTGGCGTTCTCGCAGGTGCCGTGCTCGTTGGTGAGCTTGCTCGAGGACTGCGGCAGCGGGAACGGGTCCGGGGTGTCGGTCTTCTCGTCGACGCCGGAGACCTCGCCGTTCTCCAGCGCCGCGGCGGCCGTGACCACCTTGAACGTGGAGCCGGGCGGGTAGGTCTCGCGCAGCGCGCGGTTGAGCATCGGGTCGTCGGCGTCGTTCTTCTTCTGGACGGCGTTCCACGCCTCGGCGTCCGCGTCGGAGGAGCCCGCGAACTTCGACGGGTCGTACGACGGGGTGGAGACCAGCGCCAGGATCTTGCCGGTGGACGGCTCGATCGCGGCGACCGCGCCCTTCTTGTCGCCCAGGCCCTTGTAGGCGGCCTTCTGCGCGGCGGCGTTGAGGGTGGTGACGACGCTGCCGCCCTCCTTCTCCTTGCCCGTGATCATGTCCAGGGTGTTGCGGAAGAAGAGCCGGTCGTCGTTGCCGCTGAGGATGCCGTCCTCGAGCTTCTCCAGCTGGTTGGCGCCGAAGGCCTGCGAGGAGTAGCCGGTGACCGGCGCCCACATCGCGCCGTTGGACCAGGTGCGCTTGTACTTGTAGTCGCCGGTGGTCTCGACCGAGCCGGTGATGGCCTTGCCGTCGACGATGATGTCGCCGCGCGGGGTCGAGTAGCGCGTGATGTTCACCCGGCGGTTCTTGGTGTCGCTGGCGAGGCTGTCCGCCTTGACGTACTGGAGGTAGTTGTCGCGCAGCAGCAGGGTGAGGACCAGGAGGCCGCAGAAGATCGCGATCCGGCGCAGGGGCTTGTTCATGACGGGCGGACCACCTGGGTCATCTCGGCGTCGGGGTTCGAGGCGGGGGCGGGCGCGGGACGGCGCGCGGTGTCGCTGATGCGGATCAGGATGCCGATCAGCGCCCAGTTGGCGATGACGGAGGAACCGCCGTAGGCCAGGAAGGGCATCGTCATACCGGTGAGCGGGATGAGGCCCATCACACCGCCGGCGACGACGAACACCTGGAGGGCGAAGGCGCCGGAGAGGCCGATGGCCAGCAGCTTGCCGAACGGGTCGCGGGCGGCGAGGGCGGTGCGCACACCGCGCTCGGCGATCAGGCCGTACAGCAGCAGGAGCGCCATGATGCCGGCCAGGCCGAGCTCCTCGCCGAAGGTGGCGAGGATGAAGTCGGAGTTGGCGGCGAACTTGATCAGCTCGGAGTGGCCCTGGCCCCAGCCGGTGCCGAGGGTGCCGCCGGAGCCGAACGCCCACAGGGCCTGCATGGCCTGCTCGGAGTGGCCGGCGACGCCCTGCTGGGAGAGCGTGTACTCCTTCATCGGGTCGAGCCAGGCCTGGACACGCTGCTGGACGTGGCTCTCGAACTGGGCCACGCCGACCGCGCCGGCCGCCGACATCAGCAGACCGAAGACGATCCAGCTGGTCCGCTCGGTGGCGACGTACAGCATGATGACGAACATTCCGAAGAACAGCAGCGAGGTGCCGAGGTCCGTCTCGAAGACCAGGATCAGGATCGAGATGATCCAGACGACGATGATCGGGCCGAGGTCGCGGCCGCGCGGCAGGTACAGACCGAGGACGCGGCGGCTGGCCAGGGCGAGCGCGTCGCGCTTCACCATCAGGTAGCCGGCGAAGAAGATCGCCAGCACGATCTTGGCGAACTCACCGGGCTGGATGGAGAAACCGGCGACCGAGATCCAGATCTTGGCGCCGTAGATGTTCTGTCCGAGGCCCGGGACGAGCGGCAGCAGCAGCAGGAAGATCGCGCCCACCATGGAGATGTAGGTGTAGCGCTGAAGCACGCGGTGGTCCTTGAGGAAGACCAGCACCACGACGAACAGCGCGATGCCCATCGCCGTGTACAGCAGCTGGCGCGGCGCGGCGGTACCGGCCTGTTCGATCCGCTGGAGCAGCTTGGACTGGTCGAGCCGCCAGATGGCGACGAGCCCGAGCCCGTTCAGCAGGGTGGCCACCGGCAGCAGGAGCGGGTCCGCGTAGGGCGCGAACTTGCGCACCACGAGGTGCGCGACACCGGCCAGCAGGCCGAGGCCGAGGCCGTAGCTCAGGAGGCCGGACGGCACCTGTTCGTTGATGGCGAGGCCCACGTTGGCGTAGGCGAAGACCGGGATGGCGACGGCGAACACCAGCAGCGCGAGCTCGGTGTTGCGCCGGCTCGGTGTACCGATCGAGCCGATCGTGGACGTGTGGTGCGTCGGCGAGTTGGTAGTACTGCTCATCGTGTGACGGGGCCTCTCACGGCTTGCCTACTGCTCACCGCACCGCGAGACGACCTTCTGCTCTTCCTCCGAAAGGCTGGGGCCGGGGGTGGGAGTGGCGGTCGCGGGTACGGACGGGGACGCGGTTGCCGAGGGGCTCGGCGATGCTTTGGACGTGACGGACGTGGGGGTGGTTCCCGTGGTGCCGCCGGCCTGGCTCTCGCCGGTCTTCGAGCCGGTCTTGCTCGCCGTGGGGCTTTCCGCGTGCTTCTTGCACGCGGAGGCCTGGACGGCAAGCTCGTCGATCTTCTTCTGGGCGGTGGAGAGGTTGCCCTCGGCGATCGTCGCCTCGACCAGCTTCTGCTGGTATTCCGGGAGGTACTTGAGTTCGATCTCGGGGTGGTCCTTCTCCACCTTCGACAGCGACACCCAGGCCAGGTCCTGGCTGATGCCCCGGTACAGCGCGACGTGCTCGTCCTTGGTGCCGACGTAGTACTGCGTCTGCGTCCAGCGCCAGCCGCCGTACAGGCCGCCGCCGATCACGGCGAGCGCGAGCACGCTGTAGAAGGATCTCTTCAGCCACCTGCGGCCCTTGCGGGGCTTGACGAAGTCGTCGTCGGTGTAGTCGCCGAAGCCGTCGGTGGGGATGAAACCGGTGATGTCGCCGGAGCCGGGCGGACCGAACTCGCCGCCTCCGCCCCGCCCCTGCTGCCTGCGGCCGAGGCCCGAGGCGCGTCCCGCGGGGGTCTGCATGATGCCGTTGTCGTGCAGCTGGAGCTGGTTCTCGGCGACCGCGCCGACCACGACCGGGGTGTCGGACAGCTGCCCGGCGAGGGTGTCGCCGGTGTCCAGGTCGAGGACGTCGGCGACGATGACCGTGATGTTGTCGGGGCCGCCGCCGCGCAACGCGAGCTGGATCAGCTCCTGCACGGTCTCCTGCGGGCCCTGGTAGCTGGCGAGGGTGTCCTCGAGCGTCTGGTGCGAGACGACGCCGGACAGGCCGTCGGAGCAGATCAGATAGCGGTCGCCGGCCCGGACCTCGCGGATCGACAGATCCGGCTCGACGTGCTCACCACTGCCCAACGCCCGCATCAGCAGCGAGCGTTGGGGGTGGGTGGTGGCTTCTTCCTCGGTGATGCGGCCCTCGTCGACGAGGCGCTGCACCCAGGTGTGGTCCTGGGTGATCTGCGTCAGCACGCCGTCGCGCAGCAGGTACGCGCGCGAGTCGCCGACGTGCACGAGCCCGAGGCGCTGGCCGGTCCACAGCAGCGCGGTCAGGGTGGTCCCCATGCCCTCGAGCTGGGGGTCCTCCTCGACCAGCGAGCGCAGCTGGTCGTTGGCGCGCTGGACGGCGGTGCCGAGCGAGGTGAGGACGTCGGAGCCGGGGACGTCGTCGTCGAGGGCGACGATGGTGGAGATGGCCTCGGAGGAGGCGACCTCACCGGCGGCGGCGCCGCCCATGCCGTCGGCGATGGCGAGCAGGCGGGGTCCGGCGTAACCGGAGTCCTCGTTGCCCTCCCGGATCATGCCCTTGTGCGATCCGGCGGCGAAACGCAGTGACAGGCTCATGCGCACCTCGCCCGTCGGCCCCGGGTACAGCCGGTCGTGTCGAGCCACACTGCCCACCCTCCGGTCGGGAGCACACGGGGGCCATGGGTGCCGGCCGCCGCCGCGTGCTCGCTCCGCTCGCACTCACTCATGATGTAGCACTACTTCCGCAGCTCGATGACGGTCTTGCCGATACGGATCGGCGCACCCAGCGGGATCGGCGTGGGAGTCGTCAGCCGCGATCGGTCGAGGTACGTGCCGTTGGTGGAGCCCAGGTCCTCGACGATCCACTGGCCGTCGCGGTCCGGGTAGATCCTGGCATGACGGCTGGAGGCGTAGTCGTCGTCCAGCACGATCGTGCTGTCGTGCGCCCGGCCCAGAGTGATGGTCTGGCCCTGGAGCGCGACGGTCGTGCCGGTGAGGGTGCCCTCGGACACGACCAGCTTGGTAGGTGCGTTGCGACGTGTGCGGCCAGCGGCGGGCTGCTGGCGCTGCTGCGGGGGCGCCTGCTGGCGCTGTGCCTGCTGCGCCCGCCCTGCCTCCCGGCGCGACCCGCGCTGGGTGACACGCGTACCGAAGAGGTCGCTGCGGATGACCTGCACGGCCACGATGACGAACAGCCACAGTACGGCCAGAAAACCCAGCCGCATGACCGTGAGGGTCAGCTCTGACATTGCCCCCGCTTCACCCTTCGGCTTGCCGGTAAATGATGGTGGTGCTGCCCACGACGATCCGCGAGCCGTCGCGGAGCGTAGCGCGGGTGGTGTGCTGCCCGTCCACCACGATGCCGTTGGTGGAGCCGAGATCCTGGATCGTCGAGGGCGAACCGGTCCGGATCTCACAGTGCCGGCGGGAGACGCCGGGGTCGTCGATCCGTACGTCCGCCTCGGTGCTGCGGCCCATGACGAGTGTGCCGCGGGAGATCTGGTGGCGGGTGCCGTTGATCTCGATCCAGTGGCGGGCGCGTGACCCGGGCTGCGGGGCCCCGGCCAGGCCGCCGCCCGCCGCACCGGGGCGCTGGGCGCTCGCGGCGGGCGGATAGCCGTAACTGCCGGCACGGGCGCCGGGCGGTGGGGCGGAGGGCATGGGCGGAGCGGCGGCGCCGGCTCCGGCCCCGGGATATCCGGACCCGCCGGGACGCTGTCGGCCGCCCGCGGGCGGCTGCTCCGGCGTCTGGCTGCTGGAGGAGGCGAGCGTACGGCTGCGCACCCGGTACAGGCCGGTGTCGAGGTCGTCCGCCTTCTCCAGGTTGACCTTGATCGGGCCCATGAAGGTGTAGCGCTGCTGCTTGGCGTAGTCGCGCACCATTCCGGCGAGCTCGTCGCCGAGCTGGCCGGAGTAGGGGCTGAGCCGCTCGTAGTCCGGCGTGCTCAGTTCCACGATGAAGTCGTTGGGGACGACGGTCCGGTCCCGGTTCCAGATGGTCGCGTTGTTGTCGCACTCGCGCTGGAGCGCGCCGGCGATCTCCACGGGCTGGACCTCGGACTTGAACACCTTCGCGAAGGTGCCGTTGACCAGACCCTCGAGACGCTGCTCGAACTTCTTCAGGACTCCCATGGGGCACCTCCTCCGTAGTGGCTGCTGTCCCGTGCCGTGCTGCCTGCCTGGTACTGCTTACTGATCGTATCCACGCGCCGGTGAATCGGCTGGTTCCCCCTGTCGGCCCCGTCGACGGGTGTCGACGCCCTCTTGCGCACCTGTTGCTGCCCAGGATCGTAGAGGCGGCCGAGGACCAGTGTCCCGCACCTGACTGTGGTCCTTGTCCGGCTCCCGGGGAGACGGCCGCCTTAGGTACGAGGTTGATACGTGAACCAGTCACCGCCGAGACGTACGGGGACCGCCGACGGCCTCCCACCTGCTCCCTGCCCGCACAGAAGGGATGTGAACGCACCCTGGACCGCGTGCTAATGTTCTGCGTGTCGGAAGGCGCCAGGCCGAAAAGCCCAGAAGCCCGAAGACACACCCAATGCGCGGGTGGCGGAATAGGCAGACGCGCTGGATTCAGGTTCCAGTGCCCGCAAGGGCGTGGGGGTTCAACTCCCCCCTCGCGCACCAGCCGAAAGCCCCGTAGGTCTCAGACCTACGGGGCTTTCGCATGTTCCGGGGCGGTGACGTCCGACGTGGGCAAGCCCGGGCCACGGTTGCTCACCGTGTGTGAGGAACATCTCAGAGCTATGGGTGGCGACGAGCGGTACGGGGCACCGGTCGCCGACGGAGGTCGTCCGAGGGTGCAGCGGGCGGCCGGGCGGCCGGGCGGCCGGGCGGCGGGCGGCCGGGCGGCGGGCGGCCGGGTGGTTGGTCAGTTGGTCGGCCGGTCCGGTTCTGTCCGAGATCTCTGCCGACGTGATCGCCGCGTGCGGTGAGACACCCGTGTGACGTCTCGGGTGAGGTGAGGCCGGGGGCGGCGTGGACGGGATGGGACGTTCTGTCCGTGAGGGTGTGTTTCACGTGAAACATGCCCGCGGTGCTGGAGCCGCGGTGCTGGAGCCGCGGTGCTGGAGCCGCGGTGCTGGGGTGGCAAGGGCGGGGTGGCAAGGGCGGGGCGGCAGGGGTGGAGCCGTCGTGCCGGACCTGTCGTCGTGGAGCCGTCGTCGTGGAGCCGGTGCCTACCATGAAGGAGTGGGTCGACCGGGCTGTCCCGCAGGGGTGGCGAGGGGTTTTCCACAGGCGGGAGGTTGTCCACAGGGGCTGCCGCCGTCAGGTCGTCGGGCTGTACGGTCGGCGCGGGTTGATGATCGGCTCGCCGAGCCGACTGTGTACGTGTGCAGGGAGGCGGTCGTGGTGACCGAGGCCGGTGGCGCGGGGACAGAGATGGGCGGGGCGGGCAGGATCCCCCGTGTGCGGGGCTTCGCCGAGTGGCCCACCGGGGGGTCCGCCGTGACGCCGGAAGCGGGGGCCGCCCCGGGGGCGCCCCGGACGGGGTCGCCCAAGGAGGCGGGCAAGGCGCTGCGCAGCCGGGTGCCGCGGTCCGCGCATGCCGTGCTCGAACTGGACCCCTCCCGGCCGGACGCGGTGGCGGCGGTCGAGGAGTCCGGCCGGGGCCGCATCCCGGAGCTGACCCCGATCCGGGTCGGCCGGATGTCGGCGACGCCGTTCGCGTTCCTGCGCGGCTCGGCCGGACTCATGGCGTACGACCTGGCCCGCACCGCCATGACCGGGATCCGCGCCCAGATCTGCGGCGACGCCCACGCGGCGAACTTCGGCCTGTACGGCGACGCGCGGGGCGGTCTGGTCATCGACCTGAACGACTTCGACGAGACCGTCGACGGTCCCTGGGAGTGGGACCTCAAGCGGCTCGCCGCCTCTCTGGTGCTCGCGGGCCGTGAGGCGGGCGCGGACGAGGACACCTGCCTCACGGCGGCACACGGCGCGGCCGGCTCCTACCGCCGGACGATGCGGCTGCTGGCGAAGCTCCCCGTGCTGGACGCGTGGAACGCCATCGCCGACGAGGAACTGGTCTCCCACACCGACGCGCACGACCTGCTGGGCACCCTGGAGCGGGTCTCGGAGAAGGCGCGGGCCAACACCAGCGGCCGGTTCGCGGCGAAGTCGACCGAGCCGACGGAGGACGGCGGCCGGCGCTTCGTCGACGCGGCGCCGGTCCTGCGCCGCGTCCCGGACGCGGAGGCCCGCGTGGTGGCCGCGTCACTGGAGAACTATCTGACCACCCTGTCCGAGGACCGTCACCCGCTGCTGGCCCGGCACGCGGTCCACGACGTCGCCTTCCGCATCGTCGGCACGGGCAGCGTGGGAACGCGGTCGTACGTGGTGCTGCTGCTCGACCACCGGGGCGAGCCGCTGATCCTCCAGGTGAAGGAGGCCCGCGCCTCGGCCCTGGTCCCGCATCTGCTGACCGCCGGCTTCGAGGTGCCGGAGGTGGAGCACGAGGGACGCCGGGTGGTCATCGGCCAGAAGCGCATGCAGGTGGTCAGCGACATCCTGCTGGGCTGGACGACGGTCGACGGACTCCCCTTCCAGGTACGGCAGTTCCGCAACCGCAAGGGAAGCGTCGACCCGGCCGCGCTCGCCGCCGACCAGATCGACGACTACGGCCGGATGACCGGCGCGCTCCTCGCCCGCGCCCACTCCCACAGCGCCGACCCCCGCCTCATCGCCGGTTACTGCGGCAAGAACGAGGAACTCGACGAGGCGATCGCCGCCTTCGCCGTGGCCTACGCCGACCGCACCGAGGCCGACCACTCGGACCTGGTGACGGCGGTGCGGGAGGGGCGGATCGCGGCGGAGACGGGCGTGTGAGGCGCGGCCGCGCGGAGTCGGAGCGGGGGAGCCCGGGCGGAAGGATCCGGCGGGACGGTCGGCGGGGGAAGGCCAGCGGGAGGGTCGTCCGGGTGGGTTCGGGGGAGCGTTGGCCTAGGCTGGTCGGGTGACGACCCCCGAAGCTGAGCAGCCCCGGCCCGAGGCACGGCTGGAGCAGGCCGTGCGGGCCGCCGAGCAGGCGTTGATCGAGTTCGAGATCGCGGTGGAGACCTTCCGCGTCGAGGTCGAGAACTTCTCGCGGCTCCACCATCAGAAACTCGGCCCGATGTACGCCCGGCTCGACGAACTGGACGCCCAGATCGCCGAGGCCCGGGCCGCGCGCAGCGGCGATCCCGAGGACCGGCAGAAGGCCGCCGAGGCGCGGGCCAGGGTGATGCCGATGCCCGGGGTCGAGGAGCTGTTCCACGGCTGGATGGACGGCGAAGGGCTGTTCCCCGAGGCCGAGGCGATGCTCACGGACCAGTCGGTCCGGCCTCCGCAGCGGGTGCGGCCCAGCGAGGAGGCCCGCAAGCTGTACCGCGAGCTGGCCCGCAAGGCGCACCCGGACCTGGCCCAGGAGGACGCGGAGCGGGCCCGGCGCGAGGAGTTCATCACCCGCGTCAACGCGGCCTACGCCCGGGGCGAGGAAGCGCTGCTGCGCGAACTGGCCGAGGAGTGGGCGGCCGGGCCGGCCCCCGCGGAGCGGAGCCCGAGCCCCAGCGAGGAGCTCTACGCCCGTCTCGAGTGGCTCGCTCAGCGCAAGGAGATGCTCGCGCTGGTCGCCCGCGAACTGGAGGGCAGCGCGATCGGCTCGATGCTCCGCATGGCGCCGGAGGACCCGGACCGGCTCCTGGACGAGATCGCCGACAAGCTCCTCGCGGACGTCTCCGCCCGCGAGGCCGAGCTGGCCGAGCTGGTGGGCTAGGTGTACTGACCCGTGAGGTTGGGGACGCGGCTGGCGGGTGGTTGGCCTTTCAGCGCGGTGTGTCCGCGGTGGTGATTGTAGGTGTGCAGCCATCCG
>NZ_JAVDVA010000009.1:0-298392 GCF_031456635.1 Streptomyces sp. 3330 | reverse complement strand
CACCAACGCGGCATGCGCGTCATCATCGACTTCGTGATGAACCACACCAGCGACCAGCACCCGTGGTTCCAGGAATCCAGGAAAGACCCCGAAGGACCCTACGGCGACTACTACATGTGGGCCGACGACGACAAACAGTACGCCGACGCCCGCATCATCTTCGTCGACACCGAAGTCTCCAACTGGACCTTCGACCCCGTCCGCAAGCAGTACTTCTTCCACCGCTTCTTCTCCCACCAGCCGGACCTCAACTACGAGAACCCGGCCGTCCAGGAGGAGATGATCTCGGCCCTGCGGTTCTGGCTGGACCTGGGCATCGACGGCTTCCGCCTCGACGCCGTGCCCTACCTGTACGCACAGGAGGGCACGAACTGCGAGAACCTTCCCGCCACGCACGAGTTCCTGAAGCGGGTCCGCAAGGAGATCGACGCCCACTACCCGGACACGGTGATCCTCGCCGAGGCCAACCAGTGGCCGGAGGACGTCGTCGACTACTTCGGCGACTACGCCTCCGGCGGCGACGAATGCCACATGGCGTTCCACTTCCCGGTCATGCCCCGCATCTTCATGGCGGTCCGCAGGGAATCGCGCTACCCGGTCTCCGAAATCCTCGCGAAGACCCCGGCGATCCCGTCCCGCTGCCAGTGGGGCATCTTCCTGCGCAACCACGACGAGCTCACCCTCGAAATGGTCACCGACGAGGAACGCGACTACATGTACGCGGAATACGCCAAGGACCCGCGTATGCGCGCCAACATCGGCATCCGCCGCCGGCTCGCCCCCCTCCTCGACAACGACCGCAACCAGATCGAGCTCTTCACCGCACTGCTGCTCTCCCTGCCCGGCTCGCCGATCCTCTACTACGGCGACGAGATCGGCATGGGCGACAACATCTGGCTCGGCGACCGAGACGCCGTCCGCACCCCGATGCAGTGGACACCCGATCGCAACGCAGGTTTTTCCTCCTGTGACCCCGGGCGGCTCGTTCTGCCGACCATCATGGATCCCGTCTACGGCTACCAGGTCACCAACGTCGAGGCGTCGATGTCGTCGCCCTCCTCGCTGCTGCACTGGACCCGGCGCATGATCGAGATCCGCAAGCAGAACCCCGCCTTCGGCCTCGGGACCTACACCGAGCTCCAGTCCTCCAACCCGGCCGTCCTCGCCTTCCTGCGCGAGGCCCCCCTGACCAAGGACGGGGAGGACGACCTGGTGCTGTGCGTGCACAACTTCTCGCGGTTCGCGCAGCCCACGGAACTGGACCTGAGCCGGTTCAAGGGGCGCTACCCGGTGGAGCTGTTCGGCGGGGTGCGGTTCCCGGCGGTCGGTGACCTGCCGTATCTGCTCACCATGGCGGGTCACGGCTTCTACTGGTTCAGGCTGCGCAGGGACGCGCTCTAGACCCCGGGCGGGGCGGGGCGGTTTCCTCCGCCCCGCCCGGGGCACGCATCAGTAACGCCCCGACCCCGACACCCGGGGAAAGGAATGTGACACCTATGGCGGCGACTGTCACACTTTCCGGCCGGACCGACCCCGGCCTCCTCCCTTCGCTCGACCCCCTGCTGCGCGAGTGGCTGCCCCGGCAGCGCTGGTTCGCCGGCAAGGGACGTCCGGTCACCGGGTTCTCGCTGGTGGCGGCCACCGAGCTGCTGCCGGCCCACACCAGACTGGGCCTGTACCACCTGCTCGTGCGCGCCCATCAGCCGGCGTCGCCCGGCGACTGCTACCAGCTCCTGATCGGCGCGCGCGAGGCGCTGCCGCCCCGGCTGGCGCCCGCGCTGATCGGCCATGTGACCCAGGGCCCGCTCGCCGGGCGGACCGTGTTCGACGCCCTCTACGACACCCGGCCCGCCGAGGTGCTGCTGGAGGCGCTGCGCACCGGGGCCCGGATCGGCGGGCTGCGCTGCGAGCGGGACCCGGGGCAGGAGATCCGGTCCGGGCTGGTCCCGCGGCGGCTGACCGGCGAGCAGTCGAACTCGTCCGTCATCTATGGAGATACGTTCATTCTGAAGCTGCTGCGCCGGGTCGTGCCGGGGGTCAACCCCGACCTCGAACTGCCGTTGGCGCTGGCCCGCGAGGGCTGCCCCCGGGTGCCCGCGCCGACGGCGTGGATGTACGGGGACCCGGCCGAGGGCGAGGGCGAGTCGTACGTCCTGGCCGTGCTCCAGCCCTATGTGCAGGGCGCGGCCGACGGCTGGGAGCTGGCGCTGCGGGAGCTGGCCAAGGGCGAGGACTTCGCCGCCGAGGCGCGAGCCTTGGGGCGGGCCACCGCCGAGGTGCACGGGACGCTGGCCCGGGCGCTGCCCACGGCGACCCTGGGACAGGCGCAGATACGGCCGATGGTGGACGGCATGACCGGGCGGCTGGACGCGGCAGCGCAGGCGGTGCCCGCGTTGCGCCCGTACGCGCCGGCGCTGCGCAGCGCCTTCACCGCGCTGGCCGACCTCGCGGCCGAGGGCCACACCTGGACCGCCCAGCGCGTCCACGGCGATCTGCACCTCGGGCAGTGCCTGCGCTCGGCCTCCGGGGAGTGGTCGCTGATCGACTTCGAGGGGGAGCCCGCCAGGCCGCTGGCCGAGCGGCGGATGCCCCAGCCGACCGTGCGGGACGTGGCGGGCATGCTGCGCTCCTTCGACTACGCCGCCCACTCGGCGGAGCCTCCCGCACCGGCCTGGGCACACGCCTGCCGGGCGGCCTACTGTTCCGGGTACGCCGAGGTGGCGGGCGCCGATCCGCGCACCGACCCCGTGCTGCTGCGGGCCCATGAGACGGACAAGGCGGTCTACGAGGTGGTCTACGAGGCCAGGCACCGCCCCGACTGGCTCCCCGTCCCCCTTTCCGCGATACACCGCCTCGCCGCACCCGACCTGCCTTGAGGAGGCTCCGTACGTGACTCCCCCGAAGAAGAAGGCCACCGCGAAGAAAGCAGTGACCAAGAAGGCGGCGGCCGAGAAGGCGGCGAGCAGGAAGACGGGCGGGAAGGCGGCGGGCGAGAAGACGCCCGTCGAGAAGACGCCCGTCGAGAGGACGGCGGCCGAGAAGGCGGCGGGCGAGAAGGCCGGGGAGAGGTCGGCGGCGGAAGCGGCGGCCACGACGGCGGAACCGGAGACGGCGGACCGGGGAACGGCAGCGCCTGCGGCAGCCGGGGAGGCCGTCGCGACCGGATCGGCGAGGCTCCCCGTGGACACAGTCCCCGTGGACACGCTCCCCGGGACCGAGGCCGGCTGCCGCACCGGGGACGAAGCCGACGTCGGAGCGGAGGTCGCCCTCGACCCCGCAGCCGAAGCCGACCTCGTCCCGGCGGCCGCTGCCGCAGCCGCACCCGCGGCAGTCCCCGCAGCCGAAGCAGTCCCCGTGCCCGCCCCGGACGCCGTCGTCGATCCCGCCGTCGGCCGCGAGGACCGTGAACGCCTGCTGCAGGGCGCCCATCACGATCCGCACTCCGTGCTCGGCGCGCATCCGGTGCCCGGCGGGGTCGTCTTCCGGGCGCTGCGCCCCTACGCGCGGTCCGTCACGGTGCTGGCGGGCGACGTGCGCGCCGAGCTCCACGACGACGGCGACGGCTTCTTCTCGGGGCTCCTGCCCCTGACCGAGGCCCCGGTGCACCGGCTCCTGGTGACCTACGAGGGCGCCACCGTGGAGACCGAGGACGCCTACCGCTTCCTGCCGACGCTGGGCGACCTGGACCTGCATCTGATCGGCGAGGGCCGGCACGAGCAGCTGTGGACGGTGCTGGGCGCGCGCCCGACGACCCACCAGGGCGTGAGCGGCACCGCCTTCTCCGTGTGGGCGCCGAACGCGCGCGGGGTGCGGCTGGCCGGCACCTTCAACTTCTGGGACGGCACGGGGTACCCGATGCGGTCGCTGGGCTCGTCCGGGGTCTGGGAGCTGTTCGTGCCCGGGGTCGGCGAGGGCGAGCTGTACAAGTTCGACATCACCCGCCCCGACGGCTCGCACACCCTGCGGGCCGACCCGCTGGCCAGGCGCACCGAGGTGCCGCCGGCGACCTCGTCGGTCGTGCACGCCTCGCACTACGAGTGGGGCGACGACGAGTGGCTGGCCCGGCGGGCCGCGATACCCGTGCACGAGGCCCCGTTCTCCGTGTACGAGGTCCATCTGGCCTCCTGGCGACCGGGGCTGACGTACCGGCAACTGGCCGAACAACTGCCCGCGTACGTCCGGGACCTCGGCTTCACGCATGTCGAGCTGATGCCGGTCGCCGAGCATCCGTTCGGCGGCTCGTGGGGCTACCAGGTCACCGGTTTCTACGCGCCGACCGCCCGGCTCGGCACGCCGGACGACTTCAAGTTCCTGGTGGACGCGCTGCACCGGGCCGGCATCGGCGTCCTGATGGACTGGGTGCCGGCGCACTTCCCGCGCGACGAGTGGGCCCTCGCGGAGTTCGACGGCCGTCCGCTGTACGAGCACGAGGACCCGCTGCGCGCCGCGCATCCCGACTGGGGGACGCTGGAGTTCGACTTCGGGCGGCGCGAGGTGCGCAACTTCCTGGTGGCCAACGCGGTGTACTGGTGCGAGGAGTTCCACATCGACGGGCTGCGCGTGGACGCCGTCGCCTCGATGCTGTACCTCGACTACTCGCGCGAGCCGGGCCAGTGGACGCCGAACGAGCACGGGGGCCGGGAGAACCTGGACGCGGTGGCGTTCCTCCAGGAGATGAACGCGACGGTCTACCGCCGCAGCCCCGGGGTCGTCACGATCGCGGAGGAGTCCACGGCCTGGGACGGTGTCACGCGGGCCACGCACCACGCCGGCCCGAGCGGCTTCGGCGGGCTCGGGTTCGGACTGAAGTGGAACATGGGCTGGATGCACGACTCGCTGGAGTACATGAGCCACGAGCCGGTGCACCGCAGGTACCACCACCACGAGATGACCTTCTCGATGGTGTATGCCTACAGCGAGAACTACGTGCTGCCCATCTCGCACGACGAGGTGGTGCACGGGAAGCGCTCGCTGGTGTCGAAGATGCCCGGCGACTGGTGGCAGCAGCGCGCGGCCCTGCGCGCCTACCTGGCGTTCATGTGGGCCCATCCGGGCAAGCAACTCCTTTTCATGGGACAGGAGTTCGCCCAGGGCGCGGAGTGGTCCGAGGCGCACGGCCCCGACTGGTGGCTGCTGGATCCGGCGTACGGCGCCGAGGCCGACCACCGGGGGGTGCGGGACCTGGTCCGCGACCTCAACGCCGTCTACCGGGCGACGCCGGCCCTGTGGCAGCGGGACACCGACCCCGCCGGATTCCAGTGGGTGGTCGGGGACGCGGCCGAGGACAACGTCTTCGCCTTCCTGCGGTACGACGCCGAGGGCTCCCCGCTCTTGTGCGTCGCCAACCTCTCGCCGGTCGTCCGCCACGACTACCGCCTCGGCGCACCCGACGACGTCCCGGCCTGGCACGAGGTCCTCAACACCGACGCGGCCGGGTACGGGGGCAGCGGTGTCGCCCATCCCGACCCGGTGAAGCCGGAGCCGCAGGGTCACCACGGCCGGCCGGCGAGCGTCCGGCTGACGCTGCCGCCGCTCGCGACGGTGTGGCTGCGGCCTGCCTGAGTTCCGCCGCGCCGCGGGCGGCCGCACGCACGGGGACACGGCGGGTGCTTCGGCGGACGAGGCGGGAATCCCCGCCTCGTCCGTCCACCGCACCGGCCGTGTCCCCGCCGGGTGGTCACGGCCCGGACCGTTACGCCCCGCCGCTCCCGGGCCGGGCGGAAGCCGCGCCGAGGGCCGCTGCCAGCGCCTTCGGGAGGGGCCTGCCGTGCACCACGCCCAGCCGCTGCGTCGCCCGGGTCAGCGCCACGTACAGGTCGCTGGTGCCGTAGCGCGAAGGCTCCACCACCAGCACGGAGTCGAACTCCAGGCCCTTGGACTGGCGCGGGTCGAGCAGGACGACGCTCCGGGTCAGGTCCGGCTCGGCGCCCGCCGTCACCCCGTCCAGCCGGGCCGCCAGCTTCCGGTGCAGGTCACGCGGAGCGATGACGGCGAGCCGGCCCTCGGCGGGGGTGAGTTCGGCTACCGCCTCGGCGACCGCGCCGGGGAGGTCGTCGGTGGCGCGCGCCCACGGCCGTACGCCGGTCGACCGCACCGAACTCGGCGGTTCGAAACCGGGGTCCTCCGCGCGGACCACCGCCGCGGCCACGTCCATGATCTCGGCCGGGGTGCGGTAGTTGACGCCGAGCCGGGTGTGCTCCCAGCGGTCCTCGACATAGGGCCGCAGGATCCCGGACCAGGAGCCGACGCCCGCCGCCTCCGCGGTCTGCGCCGGGTCGCCGACCAGGGTCATCGAGCGGGTGGGGCTGCGCCGCATCAGCAGCCGCCAGGCCATCGGCGACAGTTCCTGCGCCTCGTCGACGATGATGTGCCCGAACGCCCAGGTGCGGTCGGCGGCGGCGCGTTCGGCGGCGCTGCGGTGGTCGTCCTCCTCGTGGCGTTCGGCGAAGCGTTCGGCGTCGATGATGTCGTGCGCGGACAGGACCTCGGAGTCCTCCTCCTCCTTGTCGTCGAACTCGTAGGTGCGGGAGGCGTACGAGACGTCCAGGACGCCCTGCGCGTAGGCGACCTGTGTCTGCCGCTCGCGGTCGGCGCGGGCCCGGGCCACCCGGTCGTCCTCGCCGAGCAGTTCGGCCGCCTCGTCGAGCAGCGGTACGTCCGCCACCGTCCAGGCCCGGGTCACCGGGCGGCGGACGGCGTCCGCGTCGTCGTCGGAGACGTAGCCCACCGGGTCGGCGAGGAAGTCGGCGACCAGGCGCTGCGGGGTCAGCCGCGGCCACAACTGGTCGATGGCGGCCCAGACCTCGGGGTTCTCGGCGAGCTCGTCGCGGATCTGGGTGATGTCGCTCGGGTCGAGGAGGTTCGAGCCGTCGTAGGGGTCCGTGCCGATGCGTTCGGCGAGCATGTCGGTGAGCGCGTTGAGGATGTGGCCCTCGAAGATCTCGCGGGCCGCGTTGTGCGGCAGCCGGGCCGCCCGGGTGCGCTCGCGGGCCACGTTCACCAGGCCGTCGTCCAGCATCAGGATCTCGCGGTCGTGGCCGATGGCGATCACCGGATCGGGCAGCGCCTGCCAGTCGCGTACGACGTCGGCGAGGACGTCGGCCATGTCGGCGCGGCCCTTCACGGCGGCCGCCGCGCGGGTGTCGGTGGCCGTCGCCTTCACGCCGGGGAAGAGTTCGCCGACCGTCGCCAGCAGCACACCGGTCTCGCCCAGCGAGGGCAGCACCTCGCCGATGTAACCGAGGAAGGCGGGGTTGGGGCCGACGATCAGGACCGCCCGCTTGGCGAGCAGTTCCCGGTGTTCGTAGAGGAGATAGGCGGCGCGGTGCAGCGCGACGGCGGTCTTGCCGGTGCCGGGGCCGCCCTCGACCACCAGCACCCCTCGGTGCGGCGCCCGGATGATCTCGTCCTGCTCGGCCTGGATGGTCTGGACGATGTCGCTCATCCGGCCGGTGCGCGCGGAGTCGAGCGCGGCGAGCAGCACGGCGTCGCCGGTCGGGTCCTCGTGACCGGTGCGGGTGGCGTCGCCGATGTCGAGGATCTCGTCGTGCAGGGCGGTGACCCGGCGGCCCTCGGTGGTGAGGTGCCGGCGCCTGCGCAGTCCCATCGGGGTGTGGCCGGTGGCCAGGTAGAAGGGGCGGGCGACGTCGGCGCGCCAGTCGATGAGGACCGGGGTGCGCTCGGCGTCGTCGGCACGCAGGCCGATGCGTCCGATGTGGTGCTTGATGCCGGAGGTGAGGTCGATGCGGCCGAAGCAGAGGGAGCCGTCCACCGCGTTCAGCGCGGCGAGCAGCCCGGACCGTTCGGCGACGAGGATGTCCCGCTCGAGCCGGGCCTGCATGGGCGTGTTGCCCTGGGCCAGCGCGTCGGTGACGGCGCCCTCGGTGTCGCCGCGCAGTGCGTCCACGCGCGCGTACAGGCCGTTGATGAATTCCTGTTCGCAGCGCAATTCATTGTCCGGAAAGTCGGCGTTTGACAATTCCACTCCCGCCCGCATATACTGTGCTCAGTGAGCTTCTTTGCGACCTCATTCACGTGAAGTCGCGAACCATCGAATATACGCAGAGAAATCCCCCGAGCGCAATTCCTCGGGGGATTTCTTCGTTCGAGCGCGGATGTCCGGCCGGTCAGGTCGGCGCGGGTTCGGCGGGTCACCTCATCGCGGGCTCACAGGACCTCGTCCAGCTCCGCCAGCAGCCGTCGCTTCGGCCGGGCGCCCACCATCGACTTCACGGGCTCGCCGCCCCGGAACACCATGAAGGTCGGCATCGAGAGCACCCTGTACGCCTGGGTGGTCTGCGGGTTCGTGTCCACGTCCAGCTGCACCACCTTGAACCGCTCGCCCTCCTCCGCGGCGAGCGCCGTGAGCACCGGCCCCATCTGCCGGCACGGCGGGCACCAGTCGGCGGTGAACTCCACCAGCACGGGCAGGTCCGACCCCAGCACCTCCGCCCCGAAATCCGCGTCCGTCACCGCGGCCACGCCGTCCGCCTTGATCACTTCTGCCGCCCTCCCAGTTCGCACTCGGGCTCCGGCCCTCCCGGAACTCCCGCCTCGACGGCCAGCTCGTCACGCGCCAGCTCGGCCCGCACGAGCTGCCCGGCGACGGTCTCCCGCACCGCCCGCAGCTCGCCGATGAGCGCGTCCAGCTCGTCCAGCTTGCGCCGGTAGACCGCGAGCGACGCCGGGCACGAGTCGCCCTCCGGGTGTCCGGCCCGCAGACACTCCACGAAGGGCCGGGTCTCCTCCAGGTCGAAACCGACGTCCTGGAGCGTCCTGATCTGCCGCAACAGCCGCAGATCGCCCTCGTCGTACATCCGGTACCCGTTGTCGCCGCGCCGCGCGGGCAGCAGCCCGCGCGACTCGTAGTACCGCAGCGTCCGGGTGGTGGTCCCGGCCCGTGCGGCCAGCTCGCCGATGCGCATGCCTACGAACGTAAGGCTTGACGCCCACGTCAAGGCAAGAGCGGTTTCCGTTCGACCGGCGAGGTGAGCACGATCGACGTCGTCGTGCGCCCGAGGGCGGAGACCGCCTCGAGGACACCCTCCAGGTGGACGGTGTCCCGCACGGCGACCTTGAGGATCCAGCAGTCCTCCCCCACCACGTGGTGGACCTCGGTGATCTCGGGGCGCTCGATCAGCTCCAGGGTCCTCGGGTGCTTCAGTGTGTAGCCGCCGTGCGGGTCGACCCGGACGAACGCCTGGATGCCGTAGCCGAGCCGGGCGGCGCTGACGTGCGCGCCGTAACCGCCGATGACCCCCGCGGCCTCCAGGCGCCGCACCCGTTCCGTCACCGCCGCCGGACTCAGCCGGACCCGGCGGCCCAGCTCGCTGAGCTTGATCCGGCCGTCGGTCTGCAGCAGTTCCAGGATCTGCCGGTCCACCGCGTCGAAGGCCACCGACGTTCCGTCGGCGAAGGCCCGTGAATGCCGAGGTTCTTTCGGTACGGCCGCCGGAACTCCCATGGACACCCCTTCAGGACACGCCTGCACGCCGGGAGAATCATGGTCATGGAAATGACGCGGGAGGTAAAGGCCCGGGAGGCTGCGGCCGGAGATCCGGTGACCCCGCGCGGGAATGCCCGCGAGGTATTGGTCATCGGCGGAAACCGCTATTTCGGCAAGCGTCTGATCGCGCGTCTGCTGACCGCCGGGGACCGGGTGACGGTGCTGAATCGCGGTTCGTCCGCGCCGCCTCCGGGCGCGACGCATCTGATCGCCGACCGCGACGACGAGGACGCGCTGAACGCGGCGCTCGGCTCACGCGCCTTCGACGTCGTCGTCGACCAGGTCTGCTACACCCCGCGCCAGGCGGCGATCGCCCGCCGGGTCTTCGCCGGCCGTACCCGGCGCTACGTGCTGACGTCGACGGTCGAGGTCTACGCGCACGAGGACTCCGTCGCGTTCGTGCGGGAGCGGGACGTCGATCCGCTGGGTGTCCGGGTCGATCTCGACCTGCCCTGGCACGACCCGGAGTTCCTCGGCGCCCATTACGGCGAGGGCAAGCGGCAGGCCGAGGCGGTGTTCGCGGCGGAGCCGGCGTTCCCCCACGTGACCGTCCGCGTCGCCCATGTGCTGGGCGGGGACGACGACTTCACGGGACGGCTGGAGCACTACGCCGCCCGGATCCGCGCGGGTGAGCCGATCACCGTGCCGAGGGCGAACCGGCCGGCGACGTACATCCACGTCGAGGAGATCGCCGACTTCCTGTTCTGGACGGTGGGCCAGGACTTCACCGGCCCGGTCAACGCCGCCTCGCACGGGACGCTGACCACGCACGAGCTGTGCGAGGCGGTGGCCGCGCGGATCCCCGCCGGCCGGACGGTGTTCCAGGAGGCCGAGGCCGGCGAGGTCTCCCCGCTCTCCTTCCGCCGCTTCTACGGCATGGACAACACCCGCGCCACCCGGCTCGGCTTCGCCTTCGGCGACGTGCGGCAGTGGCTGCCGCGCGCGGCCGACGAGACCCTGGGGACGGTGGACTGACGTGCGGCACCGCACCCTCGGCGACCTCGCGTGAGCGCGGTCGGGCTCGGCGCGATGCCACTGTCCATCGAGGGCCGCCCCGACCCGGCCCGTGCCCTGGCCGCGGTGCACGCGGCGCTGGACGCGGGCGGGACACTGCTGGACACGGCCGACTCCTCCCCCCTGCCGGGCGCGGAGCCCGGCCACGACGAGCGGCTGGTGGCCCGCGCGCTCGCCGCCTACGGAGGGGACACCTCCGGTGTGCAGGACCTCCTCCCGGCGGAGGAGGAACTGACCCGCCTGGACGGGACCTTGCAGTGACGGGGGGCTCAGCGGGCCGTGGGCTGGGGAGGGGCCGGGGCCCGGTGGGGCTGCCTGGGGTCGCGACCGGAGCCCGGCGAGCGGGGTCCGGGGACGGGCCGGGGCCCGGAGCCGTAGGCCCGCGTCGCACCGCCGCTGCCCCCCGGCAGCGAAGACCGGGGGGCGAGAGGCCGGGTGGCCGGGCCACGGGGGAGTGCTCGGCCGCCCGGAGCGGGTGGGGCGGTGGCCGGGTGTCCGGCCCCGGTTCAGGCGGGGCCGGACACCCGGAGTGAGGAGGCTAGGCCTTGGCGAGTTCCTTCTCGCCGCCCTCGCGCTGCTCGGGCACCTCCGCCGGGACGGTCTCGACGCCGTCCTCGTCGTGGTCGAGCAGGGTCTTCTCGTCGAAGGGCAGCCCGCCGGCGAGCACCACCCGGACGCGCTCCTTGTCGATCTCCTTCGTCCAGGTGCCGATCAGCACGGTGGCCACGGCGTTGCCCGCGAAGTTGGTGAGGGCGCGGGCCTCGCTCATGAAGCGGTCGATGCCGACGATGAGGCCGATGCCGTCCACCAGGGCCGGCTTGTGCGACTGGAGACCGCCGGCCAGGGTCGCCATGCCGGCGCCGGTGACACCGGCCGCGCCCTTGGAGGCGACGAACAGGAAGAGGAGCAGCGGGATCTGCTCGCCGACCGACATCGGCGTGCCCATGGCGTCGGCGATGAACAGGGACGCCATGGTCATGTAGATCATGGTGCCGTCGAGGTTGAAGGAGTAGCCGGTCGGGACGGTGATGCCGACGACGGGCTTGCTGACGCCCAGGTGCTCCATCTTCGCGATGAGCCGCGGCAGCGCGGACTCGGAGGAGGAGGTGGACAGGATCAGCAGGAACTCCCGGGCCAGGTACTTGAACAGGGAGAGGATGTTCAGGCCCGAGACGATCTTCAGCAGCGCGCCGAGCACGAGGAAGACGAAGAGGAAGCAGGTGGCGTAGAAGCCCAGCATCAGCACGGCGAGGCTCTTGAGCGCGTCCACGCCCGACGAGCCGACGACCGCGGCCATGGCGCCGAAGGCGCCGATCGGGGCGGCCCACATCACCATCGCGAGGATGCGGAACACGAGGCGCTGGATGTGCTCGACACCGCGCAGCACCGGCCGGCCCGCGTTGCCCATGGCCTGGAGCGCGAAGCCGCAGAGCAGGGCGATGAGGAGGGTCTGGAGGACCTCGCCCTCGGTGAAGGCGGAGACGATCGTGGTGGGGATGATCCCGAGCAGGAACTCGGTGGTGTCCTTGGCCTCCGGCGAGACCTGCGCCTGCCCGGTCTCCTTCACGGCGTCCGTGATGGCGAGGCCCGTGCCCGGCTCCAGGATGTTGCCGACGACGAGGCCGATACCGAGGGCCACCATCGACATGACCATGAAGTAGCCGAGGGCGATCCCGCCGACGGCGCCGACCTTCGCGGCCTTCCGTACAGACCCGATGCCCAGCACGATCGTGCAGAAGATGATCGGCGAGATCATCATCTTGATCAGGTTGACGAAGCCGGTCCCGATGGGCTTCAGCTCGACGGCGAAGTCGGGGGCGGCGAGTCCCACGGCGATGCCCAGGGCGACCGCGGCTATCACCGCGATGTACAGGTAGTGGGTGCGGTCCCGCTTGACCGCGGGTGCGGCAGGTGCCGTATCGGGGGTGCTGCTGGCGGCCACGGCTGCCCTCCTTGACGTCTTCGTCGGCATCACCGGCGTGCGGCTCACGTCCGGGGTTCGGGGATTGCCGTGACTATCTCCCGCCCTGTGAGGGCGGTCACCCTTCCGTTCATTTAGTTCACGCTTAACACCGGGGGCACACTGACGACATGCGCTTCCCCGCTCTGCCGAGACCCAGGAGCCTGGCCGGCCAGCTCTTCGCCATGCAGGCGGTGCTGATAGCGGTGCTCGTCGCGGGATACGCGCTGTTCACCTACGTCAGCGACCGCAACCAGGCCGAGGAGGCCGCGGGCCGCCAGGCCACGGCCGTGGCCCGCGCGGTGGCCGACTCACCCTCCGTGCGGGCCGCGATACGGACCGCGAAGCCCTCCGCCCGGCTCCAGCCGTACGCGCTGCGGGTCATGCGGGACACGGAGGTCGACTTCGTCACGATCATGAACCCGGAGGGCATCCGCTGGACCCACCCGGACACGACCCAGATCGGCCGGCGCTTCCGCGGCAACACGGCGAAGGCCCTGCGGGGCGACACGTTCACCGAGACCTACACCGGCACCCTGGGCGCGTCCGTCCGCGCGGTCACCCCGATCGAGGACGACGGCACGATCGTCGGCCTGGTCAGCGCGGGGATCAAGGTCGAGTCGATCAGCAAGCGGGTGCAGGACCAGGTGACGGCCCTGTTCGCGGTGGCCGGCGGCGCGCTCGCCCTCGGCGCGATCGGCACGTACGTGATCAACGCGTCCCTGCGCCGGCACACGCATGGCATGAACGCGACCGAGCTGAGCCATATGCACGACTACCACCAGGCCGCACTGCACGCGGTGCGCGAGGGGTTGCTGATGCTGGACGGACAGTACAAGGTGGCGCTGATCAACGACGGGGGCCGGGAGCTGCTGGGCGTCTCGGGAGAGGTGGTGGGCATGTCGGTGGCGGAACTGGGTCTGCCCGCCCCGCTGACGGGTGCGCTGCTCTCCTCGGAGCCCCGGGTGGACGAGGTGCACCTGACGGCGGACCGGGTGCTCGTGGTGAACACCTCCCCGGTGTCGGGCGGCGAGCGCCGGGGCAGCGTGGTCACCCTGCGCGATGTCACCGAGCTCCAGTCCGTGATGGGTGAGCTGGACTCCGAACGCGGCTTCACCCAGGCGCTGCGCTCCCAGGCCCACGAGGCGGCGAACCGGCTCCACACCGTGGTGTCGCTGATCGAGCTGGGCCGGGCGGAGGAGGCGGTGGACTTCGCCACGGCGGAACTGGAACTGGCCCAGGCGCTGACGGACCAGGTGGTCGCGGCGGTCAGCGAGCCGGTCCTGGCGGCCCTGCTGCTGGGCAAGGCCGCCCAGGCGAACGAGCGGGGCGTGGAGCTGGTGGTGTCGCAGGAGAGCAGCCTGGACGACGGCCTGCTGCCGGAGTCGCTCCCCGCCAGGGACCTGGTGACGATCCTGGGCAACCTCATCGACAACGCGGTGGACGCCGCCCAGGGCAGCACCCGGGCGCAGGTGACGGTGACCGCCGCCACCGAGGGCGCCGAGCTGCTGCTGCGGGTGGCGGACACGGGAGCGGGAGTGGATCCCGCGCACGCCTCGCTGGTCTTCGAACGCGGCTTCTCGACGAAGCCGTCCGGGCCGGGCGGGCGGGGCCTCGGGCTGGCGCTCGTCCGGCAGGCGGTGACGCGGCACGAGGGGACGCTGTCGGTCGCGGAGGCCGCGGGCGGCGGAGCGGAGTTCCTGGTGCGCCTGCCGTTGGCGACGACGGCGGCCTCCGGCGCCCCCGCGTCCGGCACGCCCGCGTCCCGTGCCACCGGGTCCGTGGCGGGATCGGGAGGCACGGGATGACGAGCGCGGAGCCCATCAGGGTGCTGGTCGTGGAGGACGATCCGGTCGCCGCGGACGCCCATGTGATGTACGTGGGCCGGGTCCCGGGGTTCGTCGCGGTCGGCAAGGCGCACACCGGCGCGGAGGCCCGGCGTCTGCTGGACCGCACGCCCGTCGACCTGCTGCTGCTGGACCTGCACCTGCCCGACGCGCACGGGCTCCAGCTGGCCCGTTCGCTGCGCGCGGCGGGGTATCACGCGGACGTGATAGCGGTGACGTCGGCGCGGGACCTGACGGTGGTCCGCGAGGGCGTCTCGCTCGGCGTCGTCCAGTACGTGCTGAAGCCGTTCACCTTCGCCACGCTGCGCGACCGGCTGGTGCGGTACGCGGAGTTCCGGGGGGCCGCGGGCGAGGCGAGCGGCCAGGACGAGGTCGACCGGGCGCTGGCGGCACTGCGCGCGCCGGGGCCCGCCGCGCTGCCCAAGGGGCTGAGCGCGCCCACGCTGGAACGGGTGACGGAGACCGTGCGGGAGGCGGAGCAGGGGCTGACCGCGGCGGGCGTCGCCGAGTCGGTGGGCATCTCGCGCATCACGGCCCGGCGGTATCTGGAGCATCTCGTGGAGGCGGGGCGAGTCGAACGCAAGCCGCTGTACGGGCAGGTGGGCAGGCCGGAACTGGTCTACCGCTGGGTGCGCACGACGCGCGGAAGGTGACGTCCGCGCACCTGTGGCCACCGGCCACCGTCATCCCGGCGCAGCGCCCCCGCCGTCCGCCGGGGCAACCGCCCGCCGTCGCTCACCCCGCCGCGCTCACCGCGCCCCCGCCGTCCGCCGGGGCAACCGCCCGCCGTCGCTCACCCCGCCGCGCTCACCGCGCCCGCGCCCTCACGCGACGCCGCCCCCGAACGGCACCGCGTAGCGCACGACGAACACGCCGAGCCCCGCCACCGCTCCCGCCTCGGCCACGGACAGCACCAGCAGCCCCGTCGACACCTGCCCCCCGCTCCAGTACACGACCAGCGCGGCAATCGGCACGACGCAGAACGCCAGCAGGTCGACCGCGCACTGCGCGATCTTCCGGGAGGTCCGCCCGGGGTCGCCCCGGTGGTAGGTCTCCCACCGGAACGCCGTCTCGGTCCCGGCCAGTTCGGCGAGCCTCGGCCCCAACTCGCGCCGCACGTAACGCCCGATGGCCGAGATCTTCTCGTCGTTGACCAGATAGGTCCACCCCAGCACCACGCACACCGGCGGCAACGCCAGCAGCATCGACGTCTGTTCGGCCTGGGCCGCCGCGGCGATCACCGCGGCCACCACCGCCAGCGTCACGTAGAGCAGGTTGTCCCGGAACCCGATCCGCGCCTTCTGCTCGTCCTTGACGCTCTGGTACTCGGCGAGCAGCAACTGCCCCGCGGTGACGTCCTGTTCGGCCATGGCGACCGCCCCTCCCCCGATGGTCCTGGCAGTACCTTAAGGGGGTGCCCGCCCGCGGGGAGGCGGTGCAGGCCGACGAGCGGTGCGCGCCGCGGGATCAGCTCCGGCGCACGTACGACGACGCTGCGCCGCCGAGACGCCCACGGCCGGTCGCCGGGACGGTGGCGCGACACAGCCGACCGACCGGTCACCACCGTAGGTTTCCACAACCGGTGACTATGTCCGAACAGCCCGTGGTCACCGCACCGCGGGACCCCTACCTTGTCCCCCGTGCCCAGACCTCCAGCCCACACCCGTCAGCCAGGTCCCCCTTTCAACGCTCCCGCCGCCCGCAGACTCCGCGCCGCCCTCGGCATGACCCCGGACCACGTCGCCCACGGACTGCGCGCCTCCTACGCCCAGCCGCACGCCACCCCCGAGCTCGTCGTCGCCTGGGAACGCGGGGCACTCACCCCCACGCACCCCGAACTCACGGCTCTCGCGGGCGTGTTGTGGTGTTCCCCGGGCGAGCTGATCGGCCGTCCGCGCACCCTGCGCGAACACCGTGTGGCCCGGGGTTTCGCGCCCGAGGACGTGGCCCGGGCCGTGGGGCACGAGTTCCTCGCGTACACGCGGATGGAGGAGAGCGGGCAGTGGCGCGGCACGGACCGGCAGTCGGCGGCGCTCGCCGGGCTGCTCGGCCTCTCGCTGCCCGACCTCGTCACCGTCAGCGGTCTGGAGGTGAAGCTGGCGGACCTGCTGCGCACCGCCGCCCGCACCCGCTGGCAGGCGTACGTCAGGCCCGTGAGCAGGATCGTGCCCCTGGACCGGCGCCTCCTGGAGGAGACCCTCCAGGAGCTGCACCATGACTACCAGGGGCACATGGTCGCCACGTTGAGCTGGGGCGACGGCAGCGCGGCCGGGGCGGCGAGCGACGCCGGGCGGGACTTCCTCGACCGGATCGTCGACACCTTCTGGACGAGCGTCGAGAACCGGGCCGCGCAGGGCGCCGTCTAGAAGACCGACTCCGCCTCGACGATCCGGTCCTTCGGCACCGTCTTCAGCTCGGTCACCGCGTCCGCCAGCGGCACCATGACCACGTCCGTCCCGCGCAGCGCCGTCATCCGCCCGAACTGGCCCCGGTGCGCCGCCTCCACCGCGTGCCAGCCGAAGCGGGTCGCCAGGACACGGTCGTAGGCCGTCGGGACACCGCCGCGCTGGACGTGGCCGAGGATCACCGGCCGGGCCTCCTTGCCGAGCCGCTTCTCCAGCTCGTAGGCCAGCGCCGTGCCGATGCCCTGGAAGCGCTCGTGACCGAACTGGTCGATCGCGCCCTTGCTGTAGTCCATCGTGCCGTCGGCCGGGTGCGCGCCCTCCGCGACGCAGATCACCGCGAACTTCTTGCCGCGCGCGAACCGCTCCTCGACCATCTTCACCAGGTCGGCGGGGTCGAAGGGGCGCTCCGGCAGACAGATCCCGTGCGCGCCGGCGGCCATGCCGGACTCCAGCGCGATCCAGCCCGCGTGGCGGCCCATGACCTCGACCACCATCACCCGCTGGTGGGACTCCGCCGTGGTCTTGAGGCGGTCCATCGCCTCCGTCGCGACGCCCACCGCCGTGTCGAAGCCGAACGTGCGGTCCGTCGACGAGATGTCGTTGTCGATCGTCTTCGGGACGCCCACCACCGGCAGGCCGGCGTCCGACAGCATCCGCGCCGCCGTCAGGGTGCCCTCGCCGCCGATCGGGATCAGCGCGTCGATGCCGAAGTCGTGGATCATGTCGGAGGCGCTCTCGCAGGCCTCGCGCAGCCGGTCGCGCTCCAGGCGGGAGGAGCCGAGAATGGTGCCGCCGCGGGCCAGGATGCCGCTCACCGCGTTGAGGTCGAGGCCGCGGTAACGGCCGTCCAGCAGACCCGCGTATCCGTCCTCGAAGCCGATCACCTCGTCGCCGTAGTGGTCCACGGCACGGTGCACGACCGACCGGATCACTGCGTTCAGGCCGGGGCAGTCGCCGCCTGCCGTGAGAACTCCGATGCGCATCGTGCTGTGTCTCCTGCTCGCTGTGGGTACCGGTGAGCCAGATTCGATTGTTTCACGCCGCCGAGCGGGCTGTCTCTTGACGGGCGCCTTAACTACGGCGAGGGGTATTGTCAAGAGGGATCTGCTCACCTAGGTGGGCGATTTTTGTGCCCACTGCCCCGCGCCCCTGTACAGAGACGGAGAGCTCGCGTGACCCGCAGCGTGTACGTGACCGGAATCGACCGCGGCGACGGCCGTCAGGTCGTCGAGCTGGGAGTCATGGAGCTCCTGACCCGGCAGGTCGACCGGGTGGGCGTGTTCCGTCCCCTCGTCCACGACGGGCCCGACCGGCTCTTCGAGCTGCTGCGTGCGCGCTACCGGCTGGCGCAGGATCCGGCCACCGTCTATGGCATGGACTATCACGAGGCGTCCGCCCTCCAGGCGGAGCAGGGGACGGACGAACTGGTCTCCACCCTGGTCGAGCGCTTCCACCTGGTCGCCCGCGACTACGACGTCGTCCTCGTGCTGGGCACGGACTACGCCGACACCCAGTTCCCGGACGAACTCGCCCTCAACGCCCGCCTGGCGAACGAGTTCGGCGCGTCCGTGATCCCGGTCGTCGGCGGCCGCAAGCAGACCGTGGAGTCCGTGCTCTCCGAGACCCGCAACGCCTACCGGGCGTACGAGGGCCTCGGCTGCGACGTCCTCGCGATGGTGACCAACCGGGTGGAGCGGGAGGACCGGGAGGAGATCGCCGCCCGGCTCGCGACCCGGCTGCCCGTCCCCTGTTACGTGCTGCCCGACGAGCCGGCCCTCTCCGCGCCGACCGTCGCCCAGATCAGCCACGCGCTGGGGGCGCGGGTGCTGCTCGGCGACGACTCCGGGCTGGCCCGTGACGCGCTCGACTTCGTCTTCGGCGGGGCGATGCTGCCGAACTTCCTGGACGCGCTGACCCCGGGCTGCCTGGTCGTCACGCCGGGGGACCGGGCCGACCTGGTCATCGGCTCGCTGGCCGCGCACAGCGCCGGCACCCCGCCGATCGCCGGTCTGCTGCTGACCCTCGACGAGGTGCCGAGCGACGCGATCCTCACCCTCGCCGCCCGCCTCGCCCCGGGCACGCCCGTCGTCTCGGTGCCCGGCAACAGCTTCCTCACGGCCGAGCAGCTGTTCTCCCTGGAGGGCAAGCTGAACGCGGCCACCCCGCGCAAGGCCGAGACGGCCCTGGGGCTGTTCGAGCGGCACGTGGACACGAGCGATCTGCTGGGGCGCGTCTCCGCGCCGAGCACCGACCGCCTCACCCCGATGATGTTCGAGCACAAGCTCCTGGAGCAGGCCCGCGTCGACAAGCGCCGGGTCGTCCTGCCGGAGGGGACCGAGGAGCGCGTGCTGCACGCGGCCGAGGTGCTGCTGCGCCGGGGCGTCTGCGACCTCACGCTGCTCGGTCCGGTCGACCAGATCCGCAAGAAGGCCGCCGACCTCGGCATCGACCTCGGCGACTGCTCGCTGATCGACCCGGCCACCTCCGAACTGCGCGACTCCTTCGCCGAGAAGTACGCCCGGCTGCGGGCCCACAAGGGTGTCACGGTGGAGCTGGCGTACGACGTCGTCTCGGACGTGAACTACTTCGGGACGCTCATGGTCCAGGAGGGCCTCGCCGACGGCATGGTCTCCGGGTCGGTGCACTCCACGGCGGCCACCATCCGGCCCGCCTTCGAGATCATCAAGACGAAGCCGGACGCCGACATCGTCTCGTCCGTGTTCTTCATGTGCCTGGCCGACAAGGTCCTCGTGTACGGCGACTGCGCCGTGAACCCCGACCCGAACGCCGAGCAGCTCGCCGACATCGCCATCCAGGCGGCCGCGACCGCCGCCCAGTTCGGCGTGGAGCCGAGGATCGCGATGCTGTCGTACTCCACCGGCACGTCCGGCTCGGGCGCCGACGTCGACAAGGTGCGGGAGGCGACGAAGCTCGTGCGCGAGCGGCGCCCCGACCTGAAGATCGAGGGGCCGATCCAGTACGACGCCGCCGTGGAACCGACGGTCGCCGCGACCAAGCTGCCGGGGTCCGAAGTCGCCGGGCAGGCAAGCGTGTTGATCTTCCCGGACCTGAACACCGGCAACAACACCTACAAGGCCGTGCAGCGTTCGGCCGGCGCGATCGCGGTCGGGCCGGTGCTCCAGGGCCTGCGCAAGCCGGTCAACGACCTGTCCCGGGGCGCCCTGGTCCAGGACATCGTCAACACCGTCGCCATCACGGCGATCCAGGCCCAGACCCCGAGCGAGAAGGCTTCCCAGCAGTGACCGCGACCCGTGTCCTCGTCCTCAACTCCGGTTCCTCGTCGGTGAAGTACCAGCTGCTCGACATGCGGGACGGCAGCCGGCTGGCGAACGGGCTCGTCGAGCGGATCGGCGAGCAGTCCTCCCGGCTCAGGCACACGCCCCGCGCGACCGGCGGCGGGAGCCGTGAGTGGACCGGGCCGATCGCCGACCACGACGCCGCCCTGAAGGCCGTGGCGGAGGAGCTGGCGAAGGACGGGCTCGGTCTCGACTCCCCCGAACTCGCCGCCATCGGCCACCGTGTGGTGCACGGCGGCAGGCGGTTCACCGAGCCGACCGTGATCGACGACGCCGTCCTCGCCGAGATCGAGCGGCTGATCCCGGTCGCCCCGCTGCACAACCCGGCCAACCTCACCGGCATCCGCACCGCGACGGCCCTGCGCCCCGACCTGCCCCAGGTCGCCGTCTTCGACACCGCGTTCCACACGACGATGCCGGAGGCGGCGGCCCGCTACGCGATCGACGTCGAGACCGCCGACGCGCACCGCGTGCGGCGCTACGGCTTCCACGGGACCTCGCACGCGTACGTCTCCCGGGCGACGGCGGAACTGCTGGGCAAGGCACCCGAAGAGGTGAACGTCATCGTGCTGCACCTCGGCAACGGGGCGTCCGCCTCGGCCGTCGAGAAGGGCCGTTGCGTGGACACCTCGATGGGGCTGACGCCCTTGGAGGGTCTCGTGATGGGTACGCGCTCCGGGGACGTCGATCCGGCCGTCATCTTCCATTTGGCGCGTGTTGGTGAAATGTCCATCGACGAAATCGACACTCTTCTCAACAAGAGGAGCGGGCTCATCGGGCTGTGCGGGGACAACGACATGCGGGAGATCCGGCGCCGGGTCGACGAGGGTGACGCGCGGGCGAAGCTCGCCTTCGACATCTACATTCATCGGCTGAAGAAGTACATCGGCGCCTATTACGCCGTCCTCGGGCAGGTGGACGCGGTCGCGTTCACCGCCGGGGTCGGGGAGAACGCGGCGCCGGTGCGGGCGGCGGCCGTGGCGGGACTGGGCTCCCTGGGCCTGGCGGTGGACGACGCGCTGAACGCGGTACGCGGTGACGAGCCGCGGCTGATCTCGCCCGCCGGCGCGCGGGTGGCGGTCGCCGTGGTGCCGACGGACGAGGAACTGGAGATCGCCACGCAGACCTACGCACTGGTGAAAAAGACAAACTGAGCAGGAAAGCAACTGAGCACAACCCCTCTCATTTGTATCTTCCACCAGACGGAATATTCCGTAGCGAAACAAACCGATAGGATCGCCCCATGCGCCGTTCGAAAATCGTTTGTACTCTCGGCCCCGCGGTCGACTCCCACGAAATGCTCGTGTCGCTGATCGAAGCCGGCATGAATGTGGCCCGCTTCAACTTCAGCCACGGCACACACGCCGAGCACCAGGGCCGCTACGAGCGGGTCCGGGCCGCCGCCAAGGAGACCGGCCGTGCCATCGGTGTCCTCGCCGACCTCCAGGGCCCGAAGATCCGCCTCGAGACCTTCGCCGAGGGTCCCGTCGAGCTGGTGCGCGGTGACGAGTTCACCATCACCACCGAGGACGTCCCCGGCGACAAGACGATCTGCGGCACGACGTACAAGGGCCTGCCCGGCGACGTCTCCCGCGGCGACCAGATCCTCATCAACGACGGCAACGTCGAACTGAAGGTCCTGGACGTCGAGGGCTCGCGGGTGAAGACGATCGTCATCGAGGGCGGCGTCATCTCCGACCACAAGGGCATCAACCTGCCCGGCACGGCCGTCAACGTGCCCGCGCTGAGCGAGAAGGACATCGAGGACCTCCGGTTCGCGCTGCGCATGGGCGCCGACCTGGTCGCGCTGTCCTTCGTCCGCGACGCCAAGGACGTGGCCGACGTCCACCGGGTGATGGACGAGGAGGGCCGCCGGGTCCCCGTCATCGCCAAGGTGGAGAAGCCGCAGGCGGTGGAGAACATGGAGGACGTCGTCGCGGCGTTCGACGCCGTCATGGTGGCCCGTGGCGACCTGGCCGTCGAGTACCCGCTCGAGAAGGTCCCCATGGTGCAGAAGCGCCTCATCGAGCTGTGCCGGCGCAACGCCAAGCCGGTGATCGTGGCGACCCAGATGATGGAGTCGATGATCACCAACTCCCGTCCGACCCGCGCCGAGGCCTCCGACGTGGCCAACGCGATCCTGGACGGCGCGGACGCGGTCATGCTGTCCGCCGAGTCGAGCGTGGGCGCGTACCCGATCGAGACCGTGAAGACGATGTCGAAGATCGTCACCGCGGCCGAGCAGGAGCTGCTCAGCAAGGGTCTGCAGCCGCTCGTGCCGGGCAAGAAGCCGCGCACGCAGGGCGGTTCGATCGCGCGTGCCGCGTGCGAGATCTCCGACTTCCTCGGCGGCCGGGGCCTGGTGGCGTTCACCCAGTCCGGCGACACCGCCCGTCGGCTCTCGCGCTACCGCGCCTCCCAGCCGATCATCGCCTTCACCACCGACGAGGGCACCCGCAACCAGCTGGCGCTCAGCTGGGGCGTCGAGTCGCACATCGTGCCGTTCGTGAACAGCACCGACGAGATGGTCGACATGGTCGACCAGCAGATCGCCAAGATCAACCGCTTCAGCCCGGGCGAGATCGTCATCATCACCGCCGGCTCGCCCCCCGGCGTCCCCGGCACCACCAACATGCTCCGGGTCCACCACCTCGGTGGCGGCTCCCGCGACTGAGCGGGATGACCCCGGCCGCCCGAGGCGGTCCGAACGGCGCCGAGGGCGCCCCCTGGGAAAGGGGGCGCCCTCGGCGTCTGTTGCGGCTCCCGGACGGGTCTGGGGACGATCGGCCGGTACTGCTCAGCCGGTCGTGTACTGGTGCAGGCCGGGGACGGTCAGCGTGCCGCCGAGCTGGCCCGCCTGCTGGACCTTCACGTTGGTGAAGTAGATCAGCGGGATGTTCAGCGGCGGCGGGCTCTTCGGGCTGAACGTGACGGGTATCAGGCCGAACAGGTTGCCGGAGATGCTCTCCGTGTACATGATCGTGTCGCCGTCACGGATGGTGGACGTGGTGCCCTTGCCCGCCTGCACGTGGTAGGTCTTGCCGGACTGCTTGTCGTCCACGGTCTGGTGCAGGTCGCCGATGTCGGTGCCGTCGGAGATGACGTACTTCAGCACCTCCTTGACCGTGCCGTTGGCGGTCTTCACCTTGACGATGCCCTGGTAGTCCGCGCCCTTGAGGAGCAGCGAACTGGCGTTCAGGTACCAGGGGTCGTCGGGCAGCCTGATCTTGTTGTCGATGCCGCCCTCGTCGTCGGTGGCGGCGGGACAGTCGTCGGCGTCCGTGGTGGCGCTCTCCGAGGGGCTCGGCGAGGCCGTGGCCTCGTCGGCGGTCTCCTCGGTGTCCTTCGCCGTGTCCTCGGCCTCGTCGGCGGTGTCCTTGACGGTGTCCTTCACCGTGTCGGTGACGGCGTCGGTGGTGTCCTTGGAGGTGCCGGACGCGTCCTTGCCGGAGCCGGAGGTGTCCGAGGAGTCCGAACCGGAGTCCGACGACGAGTCGCCGGTCGACGCGGACGCGGACGCCGAGGCGGACGGAGACGGGCTCGAACTCGCCGTCGCGCCGGTGTCGTTGCCGTCGAAGAGGTCCGTGATGGCGTCGCCGATGGTCTCCAGGACGTTCTTGCTCGTCTCGGTGGCCGACGGGCTGGCCGTCGCGGTGTCGCCGGACGTCGACGACTTGTCGGGCTCGGCGGCCGCGGAGGACGCGGCGGGGGCGGGCTCGGCCGTGTCGTCGGAACCTGAATCCGACGAACCGGAGTCCGTGCCGCCCGAACCGCTCGACGGGTCCTTCGCGTCGTTCGAGGACTCGTCCTCGGTGTCGCTCTTCGAGTCGTCCTTGGAGTCGTCGGCCGACTCGCTCGCGCTCGCCGAGGCGGACGGCGACGCGGAGGCCGACGCGGAGGCGTCCGCGTCCTCCAGGGCCGCCACGCAGTCCTTGTACTCGTCGATGGTGAGGCTCTTGGACGCGGGCTGGTCCTCGGCGTTGGCGAGGGTCGGCGTGAAGCCCATGCCCATGAGGACCGCCGTCGGCATGGCCGCCAGGGCTATCGCCTTGCCGGCCGGCATGTGGAGCCTGGTGAAGAGCGGCTTCTTGGGTGCCGCGTGCCGCGGCCCGGTGGTTCTCACGCGGGCAGCGTCCACATCGCTCCCGGTGGAAACCTCGTCAGCCGGCACTGTGCCTCCCGTTCGCCCCGTTGGCCGGGCTCGTTCCTGACAGATCGTGCAGATCGTGCGGCTCGCCCGCCCCCTGGTCGTCCTTCGTGAAGGACGGCTTCTCCACGGGGGCCGGGCCCGTGCTGTACGGGTTCTCGGTGAGGTCGCCCGCATCCGCGGGAGGTGCGGGGAACGCGCCCTCGGGGGCGCCACCGGCGGTCGCGCCGGCTTCGGGAGCCGGCGCCTGGGCGGGCGGTGCGCCCGGCACCCAGGACACGGCCATCGCGCCGCCGATCAGCGCGAACAGGAAGCCGATGAGGAAGCCGCCGAGGTTCGACACCGGGATGGAGACCAGACCGAGCAGGATCGCCGCGACTCCCGCGAAGACCTGTACGTGCTTCTGGAACCACAGACTGATGCCCAGGACGCCCAGCAGCACGCCGATGATCAGCGACCCCGCGCCCGCGGTGGTGGCCATCGCCAGCGTCAGGTGGCCCACCTGGAGGTGCGCGTAAGGGAAGTAGGCGATGGGGAAGCCGGCGATCAGGACGAACAAGCCCGCCCAGAAAGGCCTGGTGCCCCGCCAGGCGCGGAACTGCTGCCTCCGTCGGGTGAACTGACCGGGGGCGGCAGGGGTCTCGGCGCTCATGGAAAACAGCTCCCTGGTGCGGCGTTTCTGTGGTGGTGAGTCGAACTGCGGGTGAAGCCCCGGGCTTCAGACTGGACGGGCGGGGGCGCCACCGGCCCCCCCGCCCGTCAGCGAGTGCTTAGTAGCACTCCTTGACACCCGTCGACAGCGACATCTTCAGGCCGCTGAGCTTGAAGGTTCCGGCGGTGGTGGCCCACGCCGTCTGCTTCACGTCGGTCAGCGTGGCGGAGTCCGCCTGCTGGGCGAACCCGTACGGGTTGGCCGTGTCACCGCTCTTGAGGCCCGGACCCTTGGTGGCGTCCTTGGCGGCCACACCGATGTCGATGCCCTTGAACACGGCGTCCGCGCTCAGGTCCTCGACGTCGATGTAGAGGTTCTCCGCCTCGACCGGCTTACCGCCGCCGCCCGCCTTCAGCGTGAGGCTGACGGAACCGAGCAGCGGGATGTTCGGGGTGACCACGGACTGGCACATGTTCGTGATCGAGGCGCTCTTGAACGCCGAGACGGCAACGGCGTGAGCCGTCTTCTTGCCGTCGAGCGTGTAACCCGAGTCGATCGCGCCGTACTGCGAGAAGCCCGTGCCTTCGAGCTTGTCGGCCGTCACCTTGAACGACTGACCGGACACGCTGAACGACGCGGCCAGTGCACCCTGCGCGAGGGCGACACCTATACATGCCGTAGCGGCGACGCTGGGCACCATGACCACAGCGAAGCGCTTCCATCTGGTCCCGCCACGCACCTGGGACTCCATATTTCCTCCTTCTCGGACGTACATCTCCTGGTCCCGACTCGCCCCCTAGGCGGCGGCTCAGCCGGGCAGGGATGGGAGAAGTGCTACGTCCTCGGGAAGGGGAGCGCCCGTCTCGGAGGCGCGAACCGCGCACCGATCACCGGCGATCACCCCCGAGCGACAACCACTGGTCGCGCCTGACACGCATCACGCACAACCTTGCTGGACAGGCTTCACCGCAGCGAAGACCCCCCTGTCCGAGAGCCGACTCCTCTGCCGTCGGCTCTGCTCGGTGGGGACCCATGAAAACCCGTTGACCCAACCGGCTGTCGGGGTACGGGATTGGACCGAGCGTGGCCGATCGTGGTGCATTCTCGCCGCCCGCACAAGGGGGTTCGTTACTCGCTAGTAACGGCCGGATAACCGAACAACGACCCATAGGTCTCGACCGGCAACACAGGGTGTCATCCACGCCCGGGACAAAGCTGTTGATCGATGGACGGAATCCGACAGAACAACACCCGAGTCTTACTGGCAGTAACAGCGGCCGCGATTACCAAGATTTGGTAAAGCGCGGCCGCTGGGGAACCACATCGACGGAACTTTCACTCCGACACCACGGGCTCTGACGTTTAGTGACTGGTCAGCACCCGGCTCTCGCCGGATCAGAACAGGGCGCGCGCCAGCGCTCGCCGGGCCGCCGCGACGCGGGGGTCGTCCGGGCCCACCACCTCGAACAGTTCGAGCAGCCGCAGCCGTACCGCGTCCCGGTCGTCACCGGCCGTGCGGCGCACAGTGTCGATGAGGCGCCCGAACGCGTCCTCGACATGACCGCCCACCAGATCCAGGTCGGCCGCGGCGATCTGCGCCTCGGCGTTCTCGGGCTGGTCGGCGGCGTCCTTGCGGACCTGCTGCGGGTCCATGCCGCCCACCCGCTGGAGCAACTCGGCCTGCGCGAGCCCGAGCTTGGCCTCGCTGTTGCCCGGATCGTCGGCGAGCACGTTGCGGTAGGCCTGTACGGCGCCGCCGAAGTCCCCGGCGTCCAGCGCCCGCACGGCGGCTTCGAGCAGCGCGTCGTGCGGCCCGACGGGCTCGGCCGCGGCCGCCTCCGCGGCGCCCGGCTCGGCGTCGGCGTCGACGGTCAGGCCGGTGAGCCCGAACCGCTCCTCGGCGACCTGCACCAGCTGGTCGAGGGTCTGGCGGATCTGCGCCTCGCCGGCGGCCCCCTGGAAGAGCGGCAGCGCCTGCCCGGCGACGACCGCGAAGACGGCCGGGATGCCCTGCACCCCGAACTGCTGCATCAGCATCTGGTTGGCGTCGACGTCGATCTTGGCGAGCAGGAAGCGGCCGTTGTACTCGACGGCGAGCCGCTCGAGGACGGGGCTCAGCTGCTTGCAGGGCTGGCACCACTCGGCCCAGAAGTCGATGACGACGGGCACCTCGGCGGACCGCTGGAGGACTTCGCGCTCGAAGCCCGCCTCATCGACGTCGATGACGAGATCGGCCGGGGAGACGGCCCCCGCGCCGCCCTGGCGTGCCGTTTCGGCGCGCGTCTGCTCCGCCTTCGCCTTGGCCTCCTGGGCCGCCTTCACCGCGGCGAGGTCGACGACTCCGCTCATGGACATGTTCCGTGGCTGCATGCGTCTATCCTCCCCCGTCCGCGCGCCTGCGTGAAAAGCGTTCCGAATACGTCCCGAACATCCCGAACATGAGCACCGGGGTCCCCACCCCGCACCCAGCCGGCCGAAGGCCCGCGCACGTCCAGCGCGAGCTTTCGCTACGAGTCGTAGCGTAATGGCACGGGGTGCCTCCGCAACACCACGCCTCGGTGATCTCCCTCACGGAAGCCCATGACAAACCGCCGGTTATGGTCTGGGCATGCAGATCCGCACCCCCGCCTGTCGCACGGGCCGTCCGCGCAGCGCCGCGGCGGACACGGCGATCCTGGCCGCGACCCGGGAGGCGCTGGTCGAGCTGGGCTGGTCCAAGCTGACGCTGGGGGACGTGGCGACGCGCGCCGGGGTCGCCAAGACGACGCTCTACCGCCGCTGGGCCGGCAAGAACGAACTGGTCGTCGACGCGGTCGCGGAACTCTTCGGTGAACTCGAACTCCCCGACCGGGGCAGCCTCGCCGCCGACATCGAGGGTGTGGTGCTGCAGTTCGCGGCGATCCTGGCCCGCCCTGAGGCCAAGAGCGGCCTCATGGCGGCCGTAGCCGAGTCCACCCGCGACGACGCCCTGCGCGAGCGCATCCGCGCCTCCATCGTCGACCCGCAGAAGGATCTGGTCCTGGAGGGCCGCGCCCGCGCCCAGGCACGCGGTGAACTCCCCCCGCAGACCGACCCCGCCGAGGCCGCCCGCACGGTCGACCTCATCTTCGACGTCGTGGCGGGTGCGGTGGTCCATCGCACCCTGGTCAGCGCGGAACCCGCGGACGAGGAGTGGGTGCGCAGCTTCACCCGGGTCCTGCTCCTCGGCCTGACCGCGTCCACGGACCCGTCCGGGGACCCTCCCGGCGAACACGGCTGAGGGCGGGGGCCACCGTTCGCCCCCGCCCTGCTCCCGCTCCTGCTGCTCCCGCCGAGACCGCCTAGAAGCCGGCGGGCTCGGTGTACACCCCCCACTCCTCGCGGAGCACGTCGCAGATCTCGCCCAGCGTCGCCTCGGCGCGCACGGCGTCCAGCATCGGCGCGATCATGTTGGAGCCGTCACGGGCGGCGTCCAGCAGGGCGGCGAGCGCGCTCCGCACGGCGTTCTCGTCACGGGCGGCCTTGCGCGCGACCAGCGTGCGCACCTGCTCCCGCTCCACCTCGTGACTGACCCGCAGGATCTCCAGGTCCCCGGTCACCGACCCGTGGTGCGCGTTGACGCCGACGACCCGCTTCTCGCCCTTCTCCACGGCCTGCTGGTACCGGAACGCCGACTCCGCGATCTCCCCGGTGAACCAGCCGTCCTCGATCCCGCGCAGGATGCCGGAGGTGATCGGCCCGATCGGGTGCCGCCCGTCGGGGTGGGCCCGCAGCCCCCGCTCCCTGATCTGCTCGAAGATCTTCTCGGCGTCGGCCTCGATCCGGTCCGTCAGCTGCTCGACGTACCAGGAACCGCCCAGCGGGTCGGCGACGTTGGCGACGCCGGTCTCCTCCATCAGCACCTGCTGGGTGCGCAGCGCGATCTCCGCCGCCTGCTCGCTCGGCAGCGCGAGGGTCTCGTCCAGGGCGTTGGTGTGCAGCGAGTTGGTCCCGCCGAGCACCGCCGCGAGGGCCTCGACGGCCGTCCGCACGACGTTGTTGTAGGGCTGCTGGGCCGTCAGCGAGACCCCGGCGGTCTGGGTGTGGAACCGCAGCCACTGCGCCTTGTCGGACTCGGCCCCGTAGACGTCCCGCATCCAGCGCGCCCAGATCCTGCGCGCCGCGCGGAACTTGGCGATCTCCTCGAAGAAGTCGACGTGGGCGTCGAAGAAGAAGGACAGCCCGGGCGCGAACACGTCCACGTCGAGACCGCGGCTGAGCCCCAGTTCCACGTACCCGAAGCCGTCCGCCAGCGTGTAGGCCAGCTCCTGCGCGGCCGTGGCGCCGGCCTCACGGATGTGGTAGCCGGACACGGACAGCGGCTTGTAGGCGGGGATGCCCGCCGCGCAGTACTCCATCAGGTCGCCGATGAGGCGCAGGTGCGGCTCGGGCTGGAAGAGCCACTCCTTCTGGGCGATGTACTCCTTGAAGATGTCCGTCTGGAGCGTGCCGTTGAGGACGCCCGGGTCGACGCCCTGCCGTTCGGCGGCGACGAGGTACATGCAGAAGACGGGGACGGCCGGTCCGCTGATCGTCATGGAGGTCGTGACGTCGCCCAGCGGGATGTCCTTGAACAGGACCTCCATGTCGGCGGCCGAGTCGATGGCGACCCCGCAGTGCCCGACCTCGCCCAGCGAGTGCCGGTCGTCGGAGTCGCGCCCCATCAGCGTGGGCATGTCGAAGGCGACGGACAGACCCCCGCCGCCGTTGGCGAGGATCATCTTGTAGCGCTCGTTGGTCTGCTCGGCGTTGCCGAACCCGGCGAACTGCCGGATGGTCCAGGTGCGCCCCCGGTAGCCGGTCGGGTACAGACCGCGCGTGAAGGGGTACTCCCCGGGCCAGCCGATCCGCTCGAAGCCTTCGTAGGCGTCACCGGGCCGGGGCCCGTACGCGGGCTCCACGGGGTCCCCGGAGAGCGTGGTGAAGTCGGCCTCACGCTTGCGCGAAGCGTCGTACCGGGCCTGCCAGCGACGGCGGCCCTCCTCGATGGCGTCAGCGTCCATGGTTCAAATTTACTAGGACGTCCAAGTAAATGTCGATGGCTGCAGGCAGGGCATCCAGGTGACGGTGCGTGTCCGACCGCCGCGCACGCGCGGGTGCGACGGGTCACGGCGGTCGGACCGGCGTCGGATCCGGGCCGGGGACGGCGGCGCATCCGGGCCGGGGACCGGCCCCGGACCCAGCCCGGGGACCGGCTACCGATCTAGGCCTTGGCGGCCACGGGAGCCTCGCCCGCGACCCGGCCCTCCAGCTCACGGCTGATCCTGCGCTCCACGAAGAAGGCGGCCGTCGGAACGGTCCCGGCGAGCAGCACCCACAGCTGCTTGCCCACCGGCCACTTCGCCTTGGAGCCCAGGTCGAAGGCGAAGACCAGGTAGAGGACGTAGAGCCAGCCGTGCGCGATGGCGACGACGCGGGTGAAGTCCGCGGCCCCGTCGACGTCCAGGCCGTACTTGGCGATCATGCCCAGGCACAGCAGGACCAGCAGCACACCGGTGACATAGGCCAGGACGCGGTAGCGGGTCAGCACGCTCTTCTTCATGCCGACGAGCGTAACGACCCGTTCCGGGAGATCTTGCCCCGGGTCATGTCTCCCGGATCCGGGTCACTCCTCGTCGAAGTCGTGCGCGGCGACCCGCAGCGGCCGGAGCATCGCGAAGATCTCCCCGCACTCCTCCGCGTCGTACACCCCGAGACCGAAGTCCATCGCCATCAGGTCGCGGGTGGCCTCCTCGACGACCTCCCGGCCCTTGTCGGTGATGACGGCGAGGGTGCCGCGGCCGTCGTTGGGATTGGGGCGCCGGGCGACCAGACCCGACTTCACCAGCCGGTCGACGGTGTTCGTCACCGAGGTGGGGTGCACCTGGAGCCGCTCGCCGATCTTCGACATGGTCAGCTCGCCCTCCTTGGAGAAGGTGAGCAGCACCAGCGCCTCGAAGCGCGCGAACGTCAGGCCGTACGGCTTGACCACGGCGTCCACCTCGGCGAGCAGGATCTGGTGCGCGCGCATGATCGAGGTGATCGCGGCCATGGACGGGGTGTTGCCCCAGCGCTGCTTCCAGAGCTCGTCGGCGCGCGCGATCGGATCGAAGGGGAGACTGGGCGGTTTCGGCACGCCTCCAGACCTTACCGGCCGGTCATATCGTGGTCAGCCCCGTCTCGGCCTTCGGTCCGCCGGACCTCCAGGGCCGACAGCACGCAGCAGACCGTCCCCAGCACACCGGCCCCCGTGACGGCGGCCGCCACGCCCACCAGCTCCGCTGCCACCCCGGCGAGCGCCATGCCCACGCCCTGGAACGTCATGAGCCCGGCGGTGAGCAGCGTCATGGCCCGTCCGCGCAGCTCCGGCGGCACGTCCCGGACGATCCACTGGTCGAGGCCGAGGGTGTACGCCGACCCGGCGCCCGAGACCACCAGCAGGAGCAGCGAGACGGCGAGACCGGGGTGGAGGGCGTAGCCGAGGTAGGGCAGCAGGGTCACACAGACGAGCGGCAGCGCGACGCGCTCGCGGGTGACCGGGCGCAGCCGGGAGCCCGCGTACAGCTCGCCGGCGATCGCGCCGACCGGCAGCGCGCACATCAGCAGGCCGAGGCCGGTGGGGCCGACGCCGAGGTCGTCGGCGTAGGGCGCGGACAGCGCCTCCGGGGCGACCGTGAAGGTCGGCGGCACCCAGAAGAGCAGCAGCAGCGCCCGTATCCGCCGGTCGGCGAGGATCTGCCGGGCGCCCTTGAGGGAGTCCGTGACCAGCGCGCCGCCGGTCCCGGCCCGGGCGGGGCGGCGGCGGGTGCCGAACCGCAGCAGCGTGGCGGAGGCCAGGAAGGTGCCGGCGGTGACGAGCAGGGCCTGGCGCGGGGAGGCGACGGTGAGCAGCAGCCCGCCGAGGCCGAAGCCGGCGAGCAGCGCGCTCTGCGCCGTGATGCGCAGCAGGGACCGGCCGAGGACGAAGAGGTCGCCCTCGCCGAGGATGTCCGCGAGGGTGGCCGTCCGGGTGCCCGCGAAGACCGGCGAGACGACGGCGAGGCAGCAGCGCAGCGCGAGCAGCACGGCGAGGGGGGCGCCCGGCGCCGTCATCGGCAGCACGCACACCGCGCACACCAGGTCACAGCCCACGAGCACGCGCCGGGCCGGGAAGCGGTCGGCGACCCCGGCGAGCAGGGTGCCGCCGACGACATAGGGCAGGAAGCCGAGGGCCCAGGCCAGGGCGCTCATCAGCGCCGAGCCGGTGAGGTCGTAGACGAGGACGGACAGCGCGATCTCGGCGACGATCACGCCGAGCATGGACAGCAGGTGGGCGGCGAAGACGGCGCGGAACTCCCGCACGGCGAAGACGCGGAGGTAGCCGCCGGCGGCCGGCGTTCCGGTCGCGGGCGCCCCCGGGGGCGCGGGTGCCGGGGGCGTGGTGACGTCTGACATGACGGCAGCGTGCTCGAAGGAGGGGTCCGGCCCTAGTGTTTCGGTCACCGCCGAATGTTCGAGAGGTGAGGTCGTGCCGTCGTACCTGCATTTCGGGGAGGACGACTTCCTGCGCTGCCGCTTCGCCGTGTCGCCGCTGTGGGAGACGCAGGAGGTCGCGCGCACCCTCAAGCGGCCCGACCGGCACGGCTACCACGCACCCTGGCTGCGCCGGATCCGCACGGCCGCCGAGTCCCTCGACCTGACCGGGCTGTGGCTGCTGATGCCGCGCCGGGGTCACTCCCCCGACTGGCTGTGCCCGCCGCCGGTCGGGCCCGCCGCCGGGTTCGAGGAGGAACTCGCGGCGGTCCGGGCCGCCGACCCGGAGGCCGCCCTCGCGGACACCGCCCGCTCGCTGGCGGACACCCCCGGCGCGCTGGACTCGCCCCGGGCGCGGGCCTGGCTGGCGGATCCGGACCGCATGATCCGGGAGCTGAGCGGGGTGCTGGAGGAGATCTGGCACACCCTCCTCGCGCCGGACTGGCCCCGGCTGCGGGCCCTGCTGGAGGCCGATGTCGCCTTCCACTCCCGACGGCTGGCCGAGGTGGGCCTGGGCGGGCTGATGCCGGAGATCAACCGGCGGTGCGGCTGGCGGGCCGGGACCCTGACCGTCGCCTCGAACGGCGAGCACGAGCGGCACCTGGGCGGGGCGGGGCTGGTGCTGATGCCGAGCGTGTTCTCGTGGCCGGACGTCGTGAGCGGCTTCGACCCTCCGTGGCAGCCGACGCTGGTCTACCCGGCGCGGGGCATCGGCGGCCTGTGGAACGACGGCGCCGCCCGCTCACCCGAGGCGCTCGTCCGGCTGCTGGGCCGGGGCCGGGCCGCCGTGCTCGGCGCGCTCGGCGATCCGGCGACCACCTCCGCCCTCGCCCACCGGCTCGGCCTCGCCCCGTCCTCGGTCTCCGCGCATCTGACGGTGCTGCGCGACTCCGGGCTGCTGGTGTCGCGGCGCTACGGCCACCAGGTGCTGTACGAGCGGACGCCGCTGGGGATGGCGCTGGTGTCGGGCGGACCTCAGTAGAGGCTGCGCAGGCCGAGGACGTCGCCCTTGCCGAGCGTGCGGGCGTCCGTGGAGCAGGCGAAGGAGCTCGCGTACATGGTGAGGTTCTCGTGCCCCGCGCCGGAGTGGCCGAGGCCGAAGACGTGCCCGGCCTCGTGCGTGGCGACGCTGCGGATGTCGTAGGCGTGCGTGCAGCCGCCGGTCGGGCGGTCGGTGAACGGGAAGTCATGGGTGTTGAAGCGGACGTCGGCCTCGAGCAGTTCCTCGGGGCCGTCGGGCACCGGCCGGCTCCAGGAGCAGGTCGTCGCGACGGCCTCGCCGCCGATGTCTCCCGCGTCCCACACGCTCAGCCCGTCCCGGCGGGTGCAGCGGGCGGCCCGGTCGATGCCGGCCTCGTTGCCGGTGACCGACAGGAACCTGGCTTTCGCCGTCACGTCGTCGTCGTAGCCGCAGTCGTTGCGGCTCGTGGTGATGGTGGCGATGGCGTTCTCGAAGGCCCGCCGGCCCTCGGCGTGGGACAGCCGGCCCGGCAGGGGTCCGTCGCCGATGAACCATTCGTACGTGCCGTACTCCTTGCGGCCCGCGGTGGAGTAGGCGCCGTCGGCACAGGGGGCGGGGGCGTCGGCGCGGGCCCGGGCGGCGGCCGGCGCGTGGGCCGCCTCGTAGGCGTAGGAGACCGTTCCGTCGGCGGCGACCGTCAGGGTGAACCCGTGCGCCGAGCCGTCCGCCGTGAGCGCGTCGACGCTGACCGTCGTGCCGGGCTCGGGCACCGCCACCCCGGCGCCGTCGTGGGTGACCACCCGGCCGACCGCGAGGCAGTCGAGCACGGACGCGCCGGCGGGCAGGTCGTCCACGGTCAGCTCGCCGCGGGCGAGAGCGCACCCGGACGGCCGAGGCGCTTCCCCCGCACGGACCACCGCCAGAGACGCCGCCACCAGGAGCGCCGCGACCGCCCTGCCGACCGGTCCCGGTCCACGCCGCCCTGCCACCGCACACTCCCCTTCAATGCCACGCCACCGCGCGGAACTTGATCGGCCTCGGGAGACATTAGCCAGGCGGCACCGGCTGAAAACCCCATCCGACATCACCCGTTCGAGCGACTACTCGGACAGGCGTTCCCTCGCGGTCCCTCCCGCTACGCCGGGCGCTCCCCCAGATGCCGTTCCACCGTCTCCACCTTGGACGTCAGTCCGTCCGTCACGCCGGGGCGGATGTCCGCCTTCAGGACCAGGGAGACCCGCGGGGCCCGCGCCTCGACGGCGGCCACGGCGCGCCTGACGACGTCCATGACCTCGTCCCACTCGCCCTCGACGGAGGTGAACATGGCGTCGGTGCGGTTCGGGAGGCCGGACGCGCGGACGACCCGGACGGCGTCGGCGACGTAGTCGCCGACGTCCTCGCCGACGCCCAGCGGAGTGACCGAGAACGCGACGATCATGCCTTCGCCACCGCTTCCCGGCGGGCGCGGGAGGCGATGACCGCGTCCTCGGCCTCGCGGCGCAGCCTGCGCTCGGCGAAGAAGCCGCCGGTCGGCAGGACCGACAGGACGAAGTAGAGGGCCGCGGTCCCCAGGGACCACTTCGCGCGGTTCCAGGCGTCCGCCCAGAACAGCACGTACAGGACGAACAGCACGCCGTGGACCATGCCCATCACGGGCACCGCGTTGAAGTCCGTGGTCCGCTTCAGCACCGAGCAGACCAGCAGCAGGAGGAACGAAACGGCCTCCGGGGCGGAGACCAGGCGCAGGCGGCGGAGGGCGGAGGCTGTCTTCAGGTCCACGGGTCACCTTCGGGGGGAGGTACGGGCGACGAACAGGTCGGTTTGTGAATGCACGCACAAGCGTTCGCCCATTGTGGCAAACGGTCCACCTAGGGGTGCGTTCAGGGTCGATGTCCACCCCCGGGTGCTGTTCGACCCACCCGTCCGGCCGATACCTTTCGCAGCGTGGCGATGTTTCGACTTCAAGGCAGCAAAGTGCTCGCCGTCGACATGACCGGGGACGCCGTGAAGGCGAAGAACGGCTCCATGGTCGCGTACGACGGGCAGATGGCGTTCAAGAAGCTCAGCGGCGGCGGTGAGGGCATCCGGGGGATGGTCACCCGGCGGCTCACCGGCGAGCAGATGACCATGATGGAGGTGAGGGGGCAGGGCACCTGCTGGCTGGCCGATCGTGCCTCCGAGATCAATCTCGTCCGGCTCCAGGGGGACAAGCTGTTCGTCGAGTCGAGCAATCTGCTCGCGGCCGACGGCGGACTCAGGACCGGGACGAGTTTCACCGGCCTGCGCGGCGCGACCCAGGGCAACGGACTGTTCACGACGACCGTCGAGGGGACCGGCCAGGCGGCCATCACCTCGGACGGGCCGGCCGTGGTGCTGCGCGTCAGCCCGCAGTACCCGCTGACCGTCGACCCCGGCGCCTACGTCGCGCACCAGGGGAACGTCCGGCAGACCTTCCAGTCCGGCGTGACCTTCCGCACGTTCATGGGCGAGGGCGGCGGCGAGGCCTTCCAGATCCGGTTCGAAGGGGACGGCCTGGTGTACGTCCAGCCGAGCGAGCGCAACACGATCGCGGGGGATGTGTGACATGACCTTCCGCGAGATCAACTCCAAGATGGTCGAGGCGACCGTCGTCCCCGGCCAGCGGCTCTTCAGCCAGCGCGGCGCCATGCTCGCCTACCGCGGCGAGGTGGCCTTCACGCCCAACGTCCAGGGCGGACAGGGCGGGGTCATGTCGATGATCGGGCGGCGGCTCGCCAACGAGGACACCCCCCTGATGACCGTCGAGGGCAGCGGCACCGTGCTCTTCGGGCACGGTGGCCACCACGTCCAGGTCATCCGGCTCACCGGCGACACGCTGTACGTCGAGGCCGACCGCCTGCTCGCCTTCGAGGGCACCCTCCAGCAGGGCACGATGTTCCTGGGCTCCCAGGGCGGGGTCATGGGCATGGTCCGGGGCCAGGTCAGCGGGCAGGGCCTGTTCACCACCACCCTGAAGGGCCACGGCGCCGTCGCCGTGATGGCGCACGGCGGAGTCTTCGAGGTGCCGATCACCCCGCAGCGCCCGGTCCATGTCGACCCCCAGGCCTACGTCGCCCACCACGGCGACGTCCGCAACAAGCTGTCGACGGCACTGGGCTGGCGGGACATGGTGGGCCGCGGCTCCGGCGAGGCGTTCCAGCTGGAGCTGAGCGGCAGCGGTGCGGTGTTCGTCCAGGCGTCGGAGGAGAAGCTGTGAGCATGTACGGGGCTCCGGGCGGCGGCCCGACGGTGCACGACCCGATGACCTTGCCGGTCGACGACAACGTGAACAGCTACACCTTCTGCGTGGAGCTCAAGGGGAGCCAGTGGTTCCTCCAGAAGGGCAAGATGATCGCCTACTACGGGTCGATCGACTTCAACGGCATCGGACACGGCCGTCTGGACCGTCTGGTGCGCACTTCGTTCCATTCGCCTCTGCACGCCAGCGACTGGGTCGTGGCGGAGGGCTCGGGCAAGATGCTCCTCGCCGACCGGGCCTTCGACGTGAATTCGTACGACTTGGACGACGGCAACCTGACCATTCGCTCGGGCAATCTCCTCGCTTTTCAGCCAACTCTGTCGCTCAAGCAGTCGATCGTGCCGGGATTTCTCACGCTGATCGGAACCGGCAAGTTCGTCGCCGCATCTAACGGTCCGGTGGTGTTCATGGAACCGCCGATCCGGGTCGACCCGCAGGCACTCGTCGGGTGGGCCGACTGCCCCTCTCCGTGCCATCACTACGACCACGGGTACATGACCGGCCTGATGGGCGGTCTACGTGCGATGACAGGCCTCGGAGGGGCCTCCGGGGAGGAGCACCAGTTCGAGTTCGTAGGGGCCGGCACGGTGCTGCTCCAGTCGACCGAACTGCTCATGGCGGAGCAGGCGACGGGGGCGGTTCCGCACGAGCCGGGAGTGCCCGGCGGGGGTGGCGTGCCAGGTGGGCACGGCGGCCACGGCGCGCAAACCGGCGCACCGCGCCTTCCCGGACAGCTGGGAGACCTCCAGCGTCGCTTCGGGCTGTGAGCGGTAGTCTGCGGAGTGTGACATCGAACGCGTGCGCACCGTCACACCGCCCTCACTAGTTCGCCTTTCAACATTTTAGGTAGACTTCAATTATGGAGACCGAAACGGCCACGCGCTGGCTGACCGATGCGGAGCAGTGCGCCTGGCGCACCCACCTGGAGGTCAACAGGCTGTTGACGTACCAGCTCGAAAAGGATCTCCAACCGTTCGGTCTGACCATGAACGACTACGAGATCCTGGTGAATCTCTCCGAGTCGGAGGGCGTCCGGATGCGGATGAGCGACCTCGCGTCCGCCACCCTCCAGTCCAAGAGCCGTCTCTCGCACCAGATCACCCGTATGGAGAGCGCGAACCTGGTGCGCCGGGAGAACTGCGAGTCCGACCGCCGCGGCCTGTACGCGGTCCTGACGGAGCACGGCCTCGAGACGATGCAGAAGGTCGCTCCCCACCATGTGGAGTCCGTGCGGCGGCACTTCGTCGACCTGCTCTCCCCCGAGGCCACGGCGGAGCTGTCCAAGGCCCTGAAGCCCGTAGCGGAGCACCTCCGCGGGCAGCGGGGACGCCCGTGAGGGACTCCCGCCGGCCGATCGGTCCAGGCGATCGGGCCGGGCGGTCGGTCTAGGCGGTCGGCAGGCGGAGCTCGAACAGGGCTCCGCCTGTCGGCGTCTCACGGACCGTGAGCGTGCCACCGTGCCGGACGGCCACGTCGCGGGCGATCGCCAGCCCGAGGCCCGCCCCGCCGTCGTCACGGCCGCGGGCGTCGTCGAGCCGTACGAACCGCTCGAAGATACGCTCCCGGTCCGCCTCGGGCACGCCGTCCCCGTCGTCGGCGACCTCGACGACGGCCTGCCCGTCCGCCCTGCGCACGGTCACGGTGACCGCCGAACGGGCGTGCCGGTGCGCGTTGTCGAGCAGGTTGGCCAGCACCCGTCCCAGCTGCCCCCGCGATCCGGCCACCTCCAGGGGCGACCGCTCCGAGGCCGCGCACTCCGGGGCCGCTGACTCCGACAGCGACTCCGGAGAAACAGGCTCGCCGGAGACCGACCTGCCGGAAGCCGACCTGCCGGCGTCCGCCTCCACGGCCACGGTCACGTCCGCCTCCATCTCCACCTCCACGTCCGGTCGTCCGGCCGCCTCCTCGCGGGCCAGGGCCGCCAGGTCGACCCGCGCGCCGGCCACCGGCCCCTCCCCCGCGTCCAGCCGGGCCAGCAGCAGCAGGTCGGCGGCCAGCCGCTGGAGCCGCACGGTGTCCTCGACCGCGCCCGCCACGTCCAGCAGCCCGGGGTGCGCGAGACCCACCTCGAGCTGGGTGCGCAGCGAGGCGATGGGGCTGCGCAGCTCGTGCGAGGCGTCGGCGACGAACCGGCGCCGGCGTTCCACGGACGTCTCCAGCGCGGTCAGCGTCTCGTTCGTCGTGCGGGCGAGCCGGGCGACCTCGTCGTGGGTGTCCGGCTCGGGCACCCGGCGGGTCAGTTCCGCGGCGGCGGTGATCGCGGCCAGCTCCCGCCGGATGTCCTCGACCGGGCGCAGCGCCCGCCGGGTGACGAGCCAGGTCACTCCCGCGACCACGGCGAGCAGCAGGGGGAAGCCGATCAGCAGGACGGTGAGCGCGGTGCGCACGGCGCTCCGCTCGGCGGCCAGGGACGCACCCGCGTAGACGGTGAGCAGGCCCTTCTTCGGGTCCCGCACGTCCACGGCGGCGAAGCGGTAGTCGGCCGTGTCGCCGTCGACGGTCGCGGAGCCGTCACCGGAGCGGGTCTCGTCGCCGACCTCGCCGGGTGCGAGCGGGTCCTCGCCGGGGTCGTCGTCGAGGCCACCGCCCCCGGCGGCCTCCCCGGCGCCGTCCCCGGCGTCCTCTCCCGGCGCCCCGCTCGCCTTCTCTCCCGCGTCCCCGCCCGCCGGCTCGACCGGATCCTCGCCCGGCTCCTCCGAGGGATCGTCCCCGGTGTCCTCGTCCTCCCCCGACGACGCCACGCGCGTGCCGGCGCCGCTGATCCGCTCCAGGTCCTCGGTGGCGGCGACCTGCGCGCCGTGCGCGTCGACGACCTGCACCACCCGTTCGTCGTCGTCCAGCGAGGAGAGCCTGTCGTACGGCGTGCCGAGGGCCAGTTGGGCGGCGACGGTCCGCGCGGAGCGCTCCGCCTGTCCGTCGGCCTGGCCGGTGAGGCTGGAACGCAGCGACAGCAGCACGGCCGTCCCCGCGGCGAGGAGCGCCACCGCGACCACGCACGTGGCGCCGAGCGTCGCCCGGGCCCGCACGGACCCGAACCGGCGGTTCATCGCGCCGTCTCCGGCCGCTGCTCCAGCCGGTAACCGGCGCCGCGCACCGTCCGGATGAGCTCCGCGCCCAGCTTGCGGCGCAGCGCGCTGACGTACACCTCGACGATGTTGGGATCGCCGTCGTAGGCGAAGTCCCAGACGTGGTCGAGGATCTCGGTCTTGGACACCACCTCGCCGGCCCGCACGACCAGCTGTTCCAGGACGGCGAACTCCTTGGTGGTCAGCGCGGCTTCGGCCTCCCCGCCGCCGTTGCGCAGGAACACCCGCCGGGCGGCCGTGTCCACCCGCAGATCGCCCAGGACGTGCACGGCCGGAGCCCCGGCGCCCCGCCCGCCCCGGCGCAGCAGCGCCTTGACCCGGGCGACCAGGACGACGTACGAGAACGGCTTGGTGAGGTAGTCGTCCGCGCCCGTGTCCAGGCCCTCCGCCTCGTCGTACTCGCCGTCCTTGGCGGTCAGCATGAGGATCGGGACGTCGTTGCCCGCGGCCCGCAGGGTGGAGCAGACCCGGTAGCCGTTCATGCCGGGCAGCATGACGTCGAGGACGATCAGGTCGTACGGCGACCCGCTCGCGCGGTGCAGCCCTTCGAGCCCGTCGTGGACGACGTCCACGGTGTAGCCCTCGGCGGTCAGCCCGCCGGCGAGCGACCGGGCCAGTCGCTTCTCGTCCTCCACGATCAACAGCCGCATGGCACCAGGGTGCCAAACCGAACCTGAAGTGATCTTCAGGCTGCTTCAGCGTGCCTTCAGGTCCGTTCAGGCAGCTTGGTCCCCGTCGAAGCCGAAGCAGGCAGAGAGCACACCGACCGGGAGGAAACCCCATGAAGCGCAAGCTCGTCATCGCCGCCGTCGCCACGTCCGTCGTCATCGGCGCGGGCACGGCGGTCGCCTTCGCGGACGACGGGGCGCGGACCGGCGCGGCGGAGGTGCGGGCGGCCGGGCAGGCGGCCGCCGACCCGGCCGAGGGGAGCACGGCTAGCTCCTCGAAGGCCACCGCCGCCGAGGTCATCGCGGCCGCGCTGCGGCACACGCCGGGCACCGCCGTCGGCGCCGACCGGGAGGACGACGGCGCCGACGCGGGCACCTGGCACGTGGACGTGGTCGGGGCCGACGGCGTCGAGCGGACGGTCGCCGTCTCCCCCGACACCGGCAAGGTCGTCGGCGCCCACCGCGACACCGACGACGCCGCGGACGCCGAGGACGCCGAGGACGCCGAGGACGCCGAGGACGCCGAGGACGCCGAGGACGCCGAGGACGCCGAGGCCAAGGACTCCGACGACTCCGACGAGGGCACCGACGACGCCGACGACGCCGGGGCGGACCTCGCCGCGCTGAAGGGCGCGGACGTCGACGCCCGCGAGGCCGCGCTGGCCGTCGCCGCCAAGGGCGCGGTGACCGACGTCGATCTGGACGACGACGACCGCGCCACGGTCTGGAGCGTGGACACCGCCAAGGCCGGCGAGTGGCAGGTCGACGTGCGCACGGGCAAGGTCACCCAGGAGCTCGACGACTGACCAGGCGTCCGGGCGGTCGGACGGTCCGTCAGGCGAGGGGCACGAGTTCGCTCGTGCCCCTCCGGGCGCCGCGGGCCACGGCCGCCGCCGTCATCAGCACCACCGCCCCGGTCAGCGCGAAGCACACCGTCACCGGCAGCCGTCCGGCCAGCGCTCCGGCGACCGCCGTCCCGGCGGTGCTGCCCGCGTTGACGGCCGTGTTGACCCACGCCCCGGCCCGCACCCGGGCCTGCGGCGCCGCGATCTCGTCGGCGACGAGGTACGCCGTGGTGAGCGCCGGCGAGACGAAGAACCCGGCGGCCGCGACGGCGAGGGCCAGCGTGCCGAGTCCGGGCGCGAGGCCCGCCCCGCACAGCGTCAGCCCGAGCCCCGCCGTGAGCAGCGGCAGCCGCGCGCCGTGGGAAGCCCGCCAGGTGACGGCACCGTTGAGCAGCCCGCCGACGGCGCTGCCGGCCGACAGCGCGGCCAGCACCCAGGCGGCGGCCGACCCGCCGGCCCCGTGCCCGTGGCGCTCGGCGAACGCCACGACCAGCAGATCGACCACGCCCAGCGCGAGTCCCACGCCCGCGACGGCGGCCACCGGCCGCCCGAGCCCGCGCAGACCGCCGCCGCCCCGGCGCACGGTGGCCTTGCCCGGCCCCACCGCCCGCACGGCCGGCGACGTCAGGAAACCGGCCGTGCCCCCGGCCATCAGGGCCGCGCCGACGACGATCCCCGCGACCGGCGGTGCGAAGCCGACGAGCGCGCCGACCAGCAACGGCCCGGTGACGAAGAGGAGTTCCTCGGCGACCCCGTCGAGGCTGTACGCCCGCTGCAGCAGGGCGCGGTCCGGGGTGAGCCTGCCCCACACCGCCCGCATGGTCGGCCCCAGCGGCGGCACACAGGCGCCCGCGGCGGCGGCCAGGGCGCCCAGCACCGGAGCCGGGGCGCCGGCCGGGCGGGCCAGGGCCAGGGTGAGCAGGACGAGCACCACGAGATGGGCGGCGGTCATCGGGACGAGAGCCCGGCACGGCCCGTGCCGGTCGATGAGGGCCGCCCGGGCGGGCGAGAGGAAGACGGTGGTGGCGCCGAACAGGGCCATCACGGTGCCCGCCACCGCGTACGAGCCCGAGGAGCGGGTCACGGCGAGCATCAGGGACAGCGGGACGATCCCGTACGACAGCCGCCCGGTCAGGGCGGCGGCGAAGGTACGGCGGGCATGCGGAACGCGCAGGACGACGGCATACGAAGGCCGCACGGCAGGTGAAGCGGACATGAGGAGTTCCTCGACTCATGGCAGGAGAAAGGGGACGCCTGATCGCCGCGAGCGGGGCGGCCGCAGGCCGCTCACCGGTCACGGGCCGAGGCGGGCCCTACGCCAGGAGAAGGAACATGGACGGGACGGTATCAGCACGGCCCGGACGCCGGCGACGCCTTTCTTCCACGGACGGCGCATCGGCTCGTCGGCTCGTCGGCCCGCCCCGGGAGGCGGGCCGCGCGTCAGCCCTGGGTCAGCCCCGCCACCAGTTCGTCCGCCGCCCGGTAGGGGTCCAGTTCACCGGCGACGATGCGCTCGGCGAGGGCGCTCAGCCGGCGGTCGCCGTGCAGGTCACCGATGCGTTCGCGCAGGGCGGTGACGGCGATCGTCTCGACCTCGCGGGCGGCGCGGGAGCGGCGGCGCTCGGCGAGGACGCCGTGCTCCTCCATCCACGCGCGGTGCTTCTCCAGTGCTTCGACGACCTCGTCGACGCCCTCGGCGCGGGCGGCGACCGTCTTCACGATCGGCGGGCGCCAGTCCCCGGGGCCGCGGGCCTCCCCCAGGCCGAGCATGTGGTTGAGCTCGCGGGCGGTGGCGTCGGCGCCGTCCCGGTCGGCCTTGTTGACGACGTAGACGTCGCCGATCTCCAGGATCCCGGCCTTGGCGGCCTGGATGCCGTCGCCCATGCCGGGGGCCAGCAGGACGACACTGGTGTCCGCCTGGGAGGCGATCTCGACCTCCGACTGGCCGACGCCGACCGTCTCGACCAGGATCACGTCGCAGCCGGCCGCGTCCAGGACCCGGATCGCCTGCGGGGCCGACCAGGCGAGGCCGCCCAGGTGGCCGCGGGTGGCCATCGAGCGGATGTAGACGCCGGGGTCGGAGGCGTGCTCCGACATCCGGACGCGGTCGCCGAGCAGGGCGCCGCCGGAGAACGGCGAGGACGGGTCGACGGCCAGCACCCCGACGCGTCTGCCCTGCTTGCGATAGGCGGTGACCAGCGCGGACGTCGACGTGGACTTGCCCACGCCCGGTGAACCGGTCAGGCCCACCACATACGCGTTGCCCGTGAGCGGGGCCAGCGCCTCCATGACCTCCCTGAGCTGCGGGGACGCCCCCTCCACCAGGGAGATCAGCCGGGCCACGGCCCGTGGCCGGCCTTCCCTGGCCTGGGCGACCAGCGAGGAGACGTCCTGCATCACAGCTCCGTTCAGATCCGTTCAGGGTGAGACGTGCACGCGGCGTACGCCGGTGCTCAGGCCTTGGGTACCCGCACGATCAGCGCGTCACCCTGGCCGCCGCCGCCGCACAGCGCGGCCGCGCCGACCCCGCCGCCCCGCCGCTTGAGCTCCAGCGCCAGGTGCAGCACGAGACGGGCGCCCGACATGCCGATCGGGTGGCCCAGGGCGATCGCCCCGCCGTTCACGTTCACCTTTTCCGTGGACACGCCGAGGTCCTTCATTGACTGCACCGCCACGGCGGCGAAGGCCTCGTTGATCTCGACCAGGTCGAGGTCGGAGACCTCCAGGCCGTCCTTCTTCAGGGCGTGCAGGATGGCGTTGGAGGGCTGGGACTGGAGCGAGTTGTCCGGCCCGGCCACGTTGCCGTGGGCGCCGATCTCGGCGATCCACGAGAGGCCCAGCTGCTCGGCCTTGGCCTTGCTCATCACGACCACCGCGGCCGCGCCGTCGGAGATCTGCGAGGAGGTGCCCGCGGTGATCGTGCCGTCCTTGGTGAACGCGGGGCGGAGCTTGCCCAGGGACTCCGCGGTGGTGTCGGCGCGGATGCCCTCGTCCTTGCTGAAGAGGACCGGCTCGCCCTTGCGCTGCGGGATCTCGACCGGGGTGATCTCGGCCTCGAAGATGCCGTTCTTCTGCGCGGCGGCGGCCCTCTGATGGCTCAACGCGGCGATCTCGTCCTGCTCGGGGCGCGCGATGCCGAGCCGCGCGTTGTGCTTCTCCGTGGACTCGCCCATGGCGATGTTCTCGAAGGCGTCGGTCAGACCGTCGTACGCCATCGCGTCGAGCATCTCGATCGCGCCGTACTTGAAGCCCTCGCGGGACTTCGGCAGCAGGTGGGGGGCGTTGGTCATGGACTCCTGGCCGCCGGCCACCACGATGTCGAACTCACCCGCGCGGATCAGCTGGTCGGCGAGCGCGATCGCGTCGAGGCCCGAGAGGCACACCTTGTTGATGGTGAGCGCCGGGACGTTCATCGGGATGCCGGCCTTGACCGCGGCCTGCCGGGCCGGGATCTGCCCGGCCCCGGCCTGGAGCACCTGCCCCATGATCACGTACTGCACCTGGTCGCCACCGATCCCCGCACGGTCGAGGGCGGCCTTGATGGCGAAGCCGCCGAGGTCGGCTCCGGAGAAGGACTTCAGGGAGCCCAGCAGTCGTCCCATGGGCGTCCGCGCGCCCGCGACGATCACCGAGGTCGTGCCGTTGGTACCAGTCGAGTCAGTCATGAGCTGCGATTCCCCTTACCGGCCTTGCACGGGCCGAGGAGTGAACGAGGGTTTACTTCGAATGTACTGAGTGGCACTCCGTGCCGTCATCGGGCCGTCAGTGTGATCGCGCGCACGTTGCGTAACCATCACGGCCGCGCTCCACTAACACCATGCTGACGCGAATCGACCACATCGGGATCGCCTGCCACGACCTCGACGCGACCGTCGAGTTCTACCGTTCCACTTATGGCTTCGAGGTGTTCCACTCCGAGGTCAACGAGGAGCAGGGCGTGCGCGAGGCCATGCTCAAGATCAACGATACGTCCGACGGCGGGGCCTCGTACCTGCAGCTCCTGGAGCCGACACGACCGGATTCGACCGTCGCCAAGTGGCTCGACAAGAACGGGGAGGGCGTCCACCACATCGCTTTCGGTACGGCGGATGTCGACGCGGACTCCGCGGACATCAGGGACAAGGGCGTACGCGTTCTGTACGAAGAGCCGCGACGCGGCTCCATGGGGTCACGAATCACCTTCCTGCATCCAAAGGATTGCCACGGAGTACTGACAGAACTGGTCACTTCGGCGGCCGTTGAGTCACCTGAGCACTGACCCTCGTACATATGGGCCGGTAGGGTTGGGGGCGGTCGCCGCTCACACCGGGGCGACCCGGTCCTGCCGTACGGCGGCGGGACGCAGCCGGGGTCCGGGTTTCGGGGGACGAGCGTCGGGGCAGCAGCCCATGCTCCGTCGTTGATCTGACACCATTCCCCGGGAGCCCCGTCCGGCGGATGGACGGAGCTCGTTCGGGAAGCTTGCGACCAGGGACGGATGGGACCGCGCAGTGCGGGGCTACGAGAGCCAGGAGCGGGAGCCGGCGGCTGACGTCGACCACCTGACTCGGTTCGAAGCCGAGATGAAGCGGCTGAAGACCGAGCGGGAAAAGGCGATCCAGCATGCCGAGGACCTCGGCTACCAGGTCGAGGTGCTGCGCGCCAAGTTGCACGAGGCGCGTCGCACCATCATGTCCCGGCCCGCCTTCGACGGCGGCGACATCGGGTACCAGGCCGAGCAGATGCTGCGGAACGCGCAGATGCAGGCCGACCAGTTGCGGCAGGACGCCGAACGGGAGCTGAGTCAGGCCCGGGCGCAGACGCAGCGGATCCTCCAGGAGCACGCCGAACAGGCGGCCCGGCTCCAGGCGGAGCTGCACCAGGAGGCGGTGGCCCGCCGTCAGCAGCTCGACCAGGAGCTGGCCGAGCGCCGGCAGAACGTCGAGTCGCACGTCAACGAGAACGTGGCGTGGGCCGAGCAGTTGCGGGCCCGCACCGAGGCTCAGGCGCGCCGGCTGCTCGACGAGTCACGGGCCGAGGCCGAGCAGGCGCTCGCGGCCGCCCGGGCCGAGGCCGAACGGGTGGCCGCGGAGGCCCGCCAGCGGCTCCAGGCCGACGCCGAGGCGACCCGCGCGGAGGCCGAGCAGCTGCTGCTGCGGGCCCGCACGGACGCCGAGCGACTGCTGAACGCCGCCTCCAGCCAGGCCCAGGAGGCCAGCGACCACGCCGAGCAGCTGCGCACCTCCACCGCCACGGAGTCCGACGCGGCCCGCCGGCAGGCCGGTGAGCTCAGCCGCGCGGCCGAGCAGCGCATGTCCGAGGCCGAGGAGGCGCTGCGCAAGGCGCAGGCCGAGGCCGACAAGGTGCTCGCGGAGGCGAAGGCCGCCGCCGAGAAGACGCTCTCCGGCGCGGAGTCGGCGAAAGAGCAGCGCACCCGTACGGCCAAGGAGCAGGTCGCCCGGCTGGTCAGCGAGGCCACCAAGGAGGCCGAGACCACCAAGGCGGACGCCGAACAGGCGCTGGCCGACGCCCGCGCCGAGGCCGAGAAGATCGTCGCGGAGGCCTCCGAGAAGGCCCGCACGCTCACCGCCGAGGAGAGCGCGACCCAGCTGTCGAAGGCGGCGAAGACCGCCGAGGACGTCCTGAACAAGGCGCAGCAGGACGCGCAGAACACCACCAAGGCGGCCGCCGAGGAGGCCGAGCGGATCCGCCGCGAGGCGGAGACCGAGGCGGACCGGCTGCGGGCCGAGGCGCACGACATCGCCGAGCAGCTCAAGGGTTCGGCGAAGGACGACACCAAGGAGTACCGCGCCAAGACGGTCGAGCTCCAGGAGGAGGCCCGTCGGCTGCGCGGCGAGGCCGAGCAGCTGCGCGCCGACGCGGTCGCCGAGGGCGAGAAGATCCGCGCGGAGGCCCGCAAGGAGGCCGTCCAGCAGATCGAGGAGGCGGCCAGGACCGCCGAGGAGCTGCTGTCCAAGGCGAAGGCCGACGCGGACGAGCTGCGCCAGAAGGCCACCTCGGACAGCGAGAAGGTGCGCACCGAGGCCATCGAGCGCGCCACCACGCTGCGCCGGCAGGCCGAGGAGACCCTGGAGCGCACCCGCGCGGAGGCCGAGCGCCAGCGCGACGAGGCGGTGGAGCTGGCCGAGACCATCACCTCGAACGCCGAGCAGGCCGCGCAGGAGCTGCGCGAGGAGACCGAACGCGGCGTCGAGGCACGGCAGGCCGAGGCCGCCGAGGAGCTGACCCGGCTGCACACCGAGGCGGAGGCCCGGCTCGCCTCCGCCGAACAGGCGCTGGCCGACGCCCGTGAGGAGGCCGCGCGGATCCGCCGCGAGGCCGGCGAGGAGACCGACCGGCTGCGCTCGGAGGCCGCGGAGCGGATCCGCACCCTCCAGCAGCAGGCCGCCGCCGAGGCGGACCGGCTGCGCGACGAGGCCGCCGCCGACGCGTCCGCCTCGCGCGCCGAGGGCGAGGCCGTCGCCGTACGGCTGCGTTCCGAGGCCGCCGCCGAGGCGGAGCGGCTGAAGTCGGAGGCGCAGGACACCGCCGACCGGGTGCGCGCGGAGGCGCAGGCCGCCGCCGAGCGGCTGGCCACCGAGGCGTCCGAGACGCTGGCCGCCGCCCAGGAGGAGGCGCTGCGGCGCCGCCGCGAGGCCGAGGAACTGCTCGGCTCCGCCCGCCAGGAGGCGGACCAGGAGCGCGAGCAGGCCCGTCGGCAGAGCGAGGAACTGCTGGCCTCGGCGCGCAAGCGCGTGGAGGAGGCGCAGACCGAGGCCGTCCGGCTGGTCGAGGAGGCCGACCGGCGGGCCAACGAGATGGTGTCGGCGGCCGAGCAGCACGCGCAGCAGGTGCGCGAGTCCGTCGCCGGGCTGCACGAGCAGGCGCAGGACGAGATCAACGGGCTGCGTTCGGCCGCCGAGCACGCGGCGGAGCGCACCCGGCGCGAGGCCGAGGAGGAGGCGGACCGGGTCCGCTCCGACGCCTACGCGGTCCAGGAGCGGGCGGCCGAGGACGCGAACCGGGTCCGGCGCGAGGCGAGCGAGGCGTCGGAGGCCGCGCAGGCCCTGGCCGAGCAGACCGTCGGCGAGGCGATCGCGGAGGCGGAGCGGCTGCGCTCCGAGGCGTCCGCGCACGCCCAGCGGGTCCGTACCGAGGCCTCGGACACCATCGCCCAGGCCGACCAGGACGCCTCGCGCACCCGCGCCGAGGCCCGGGACGACGCCAACCGCATCCGCTCGGACGCGGCCACGCAGGCCGACACCCTCATCACCGAGGCGCGCAACGAGGCGGAGCGGCTCCAGACGGAGACCATCGCCGAGGCCGAGCGTCTGCAGTCCGAGACGATCGCGGAGACCGACCGGCTGCGGGCCGAGTCGGTCGCCAAGGCGGAGAAGCTGATCTCGGACGCCGCCGGGGACGCGGAGCGGCTGCGCGCCGAGGCCGCCGAGACGGTGGGTTCCGCGCAGCAGCACGCGGAGCGGATCCGCACCGAGTCGGAGCGCGTCAGGACGGAGGCGGCCGCGGAGGCCGACCGTCTGATGAGCGTCGCCCGCGAGGAGGCGGACTCGACGCTGGACGAGGCCCGCAAGGAGGCCAACAAGCGGCGCTCCGAGGCGGCCGAGCAGGTCGACACCCTCATCACGGAGACCGCGGCCGAGGCGGACAAGCTCCTCACGGAGGCGCAGCAGCAGGCGCAGCAGGTCACGGCGGACGCGGAGGCGCAGGCCGACTCGATGGTCGGCGCGGCCCGCAACGAGGCCGAGCGACTGGTGTCCGAGGCGACCGTCGAGGGCAACTCCCGGGTGGAGAAGGCCCGTACGGACGCCGACGAACTGCTGGTCGGCGCCCGCCGGGACGCGACCGCCATAAGGGAGCGGGCCGAGGAGCTGCGCGACCGCATCACGAGCGAGATCGAGGGACTGCACGAGCGGGCCCGCCGTGAGGCCGCCGAGACGATGAAGTCGACCGGCGACCGCTGCGACGCGCTCATCAAGGCGTCCGAGGAGCAGCTCGCCAAGGCGCAGGCCAAGGCGAAGGAGCTGGTGTCGGACGCCAACTCCGAGGCGGGCAAGGTCCGCATCGCCGCCGTGAAGAAGGCGGAGGGGCTGCTCAAGGAGGCCGAGCAGAAGAAGGCGACGCTCGTGCGCGAGGCCGAGGAGCTCAAGGCCGAGGCGATCCGCGAGGCGCGGCGCACGGTCGAGGAGGGCAAACGCGAGCTGGAGGTCCTGGTGCGTCGGCGTGAGGACATCAACGCCGAGATCTCCCGGGTCCAGGACGTGCTGGAGGCGCTGGAGTCCTTCGAGGTCCCGGCCGGCGGCAAGGACGGGGTCGTCAAGGCGGGCGCCACCATCGGGGCTCCACGATCGGGTGGGAAGGCGTCGGACGGCTAGCGGAATGTGTGAATTGCGTTAAAGTCTGTGGCCTTTGACCGGACCTTTGGCAAGCGGTCTGCCGCTCAGCCACCCAAAAGGGGTGTCATTCTCCAGATCAAACACGTATACGCTCGATGACACACCGTTCAGGCCCCTAGGATTCCCCCTATCACCTCACCGGTCTCATTCGACAGGAACCCCATGAGCGACACTTCCCCCTACGGCTTCGAGCTTGTGCGGCGTGGGTACGACCGCGCTCAGGTGGACGAACGCATCTCGAAGCTCGTCTCCGACCGTGACAGCGCTCTGGCCCGTATCACTGCTCTGGAAAAGCGCATCGAGGAGCTCCACCTCGAGACGCAGAACGCCCAGGCCCAGGTAAGCGACGCGGAGCCGTCGTACGCCGGTCTCGGCGCGCGTGTCGAGAAGATCCTCCGCCTCGCCGAGGAAGAGGCCAAGGATCTGCGCGAGGAGGCCCGGCGCGCCGCCGAGCAGCACCGTGAGCTCGCCGAGTCGGCGGCCCAGCAGGTGCGCAACGACGCGGAGTCGTTCGCCGCGGAGCGCAAGGCCAAGGCCGAGGACGAGGGCGTCCGGATCGTCGAGAAGGCCAAGAGCGACGCGTCGCAGCTGCGTTCCGAGGCGCAGAAGGACGCGCAGTCGAAGCGTGAGGAGGCGGACGCCCTCTTCGAGGAGACCCGCGCGAAGGCCGCCCAGGCCGCCGCCGACTTCGAGACCAACCTCGCCAAGCGCCGCGAGCAGTCGGAGCGCGACCTGGCGTCCCGTCAGCAGAAGGCGGAGAAGCGTCTCGCGGAGATCGAGCACCGCGCGGAGCAGCTGCGCCTCGAGGCCGAGAAGCTGCGCACCGACGCCGAGCGCCGGGCCCGTCAGACCGTCGAGACGGCGCAGCGCCAGGCCGAGGACATCGTGGCCGACGCCAATGCCAAGGCGGACCGCATCCGTTCCGAGTCCGAGCGCGAGCTGGCGGCCCTGACCAACCGCCGCGACTCGATCAACGCCCAGCTGACGAACGTCCGCGAGATGCTCGCCACGCTGACCGGCGCCGCGGTGGCCGCGGCCGGCACGCCGTCCACGGACGACGAGCCGATCTCCCGCGGGGTCCCGGCGCAGCAGTCCCGGTAACCTCCACCGGCACGGCGACCGAGCATCGGCGAAGCCCTCCGCCACTCCGGTGGCAGAGGGCTTTGTCGCGCTTTAGCGTGGCCGCATGATCGAGCTGGCGGGCCTGACGAAGCGGTACGGCGAGAAGGTCGCGGTGAACAACCTGACCTGCACCGTGAGACCGGGCATCGTCACGGGCTTCCTCGGGCCCAACGGCGCGGGCAAGTCCACCACCATGCGGATGATGCTGGGCCTCGACCGGCCGACCGCCGGGGACGTCCGGATCGACGGGCAGCACTACGACCGGCAGAAGGACCCCCTCAAGTACATCGGCGCCCTGCTGGACGCCAAGGCCATGCACGGCGGGCGCAGCGCCTTCAACCATCTGCTGTGCCTGGCGCAGAGCAACGGCATCCCGAAGAGCCGGGTGCACGAGGTGCTGGACACCGTCGGTCTCACCTCGGTGGCGAAGAAGAAGGCCAAGGGGTTCTCGCTGGGGATGGGGCAGCGGCTGGGCATCGCGGGCGCGCTCCTCGGCGACCCCCGGATCCTGATGTTCGACGAGCCGGTCAACGGGCTCGACCCCGAGGGCATCCACTGGATCCGCAACCTGATGAAGTCCCTGGCCGCGCAGGGGCGGACCGTGTTCGTCTCCTCCCACCTCATGAGCGAGATGGCGCTGACCGCCGACCACCTCGTCGTCATCGGGCAGGGCCGGCTGCTGGCCGACACCTCGATGGCCGACTTCATCGCGCAGAACTCGCGCTCGTACGTCCGTATCCGCACCCCGCAGCGGGAGCGGCTGCTCGACGTGCTGCACGGCGCCGGGATCCCGGCCGTCGAGTCCGGCAGCGGGGCGCTCGAGGTCGACGGCGCCAAGTCCGAGCACATCGGGGAGCTGGCCGCGCGGCACCAGATCGTGCTGCACGAGCTGAGCCCCCAGCAGGCCTCCCTGGAGGAGGCGTTCATGCAGCTGACGGCGGAGTCGGTGGAGTACCACGCGCACACGGACGCACCCCCCGCGCAGATCGGGCGGCCGGGACGGGCCGGGGAGCCCGCACCGCAGTGGGGCGACGACTGGACGAGGAGCTGACGATGGCGGCGACCCAGGTCATCCGGTCCGAATGGACCAAGATCCGGTCAGTGGCGTCCACCGTGTGGACGCTCTCCCTCGCCGTGGTGGTCACCATCGCCCTCGGCATGCTGATCTCGGCGCTGTCGAGGAACGAGTTCGACAACATGAGCCGCGACGACCGGCTCTCCTTCGACCCCACCTTCATCAGCTTCGCCGGGATGAGCCTCGGCCAGCTCGCGATGATCGTGTTCGGGGTCCTGGTGGTGTCGAACGAGTACAGCACCGGCATGATCCGCACCTCGCTGGCCGCCGTGCCGCAGCGCGGCGCCTTCCTGTTCAGCAAGATCGCGGTGGCCACCGGGCTCGCGCTGGTCGTCGGGCTGGCCACCAGCTTCGTCACGTTCTTCCTCGGGCAGGCCGTGCTCGGCTCCCACAAGGCGTCGATCGGGGACACCGGGGTCCTGCGGGCGGTCATCGGCGGGGGTCTGTACATGACGCTCATCGCCGTGTTCTCGATGGGCGTGGCCACGATGCTGCGCTCGCCGATGCTGTCGCTCGGCATCCTGATGCCGTTCTTCTTCCTGATCTCCAACATCCTGGGCAACGTCTCGGCGACGAAGAAGATCGGCCGGTATCTGCCCGACCAGGCGGGCAGCAAGATCATGCAGGTGGTCACGCCGGTCGACGACGACACCCCGTACGGGCCCTGGGGCGGGTTCGCCATCATGGCGCTGTGGGCGGCCGCCGCGCTCGCGGGCGGCTACCTCCTGCTGAAGAAACGCGACGCGTAACGCTTTGGGCTTTGCTTTCATTTGAGCGGAACCGTCAGCGCCCCGATATCCTCCTAACCCTTACGGGGGCGTGTGCCCTGCTGTCCTGAACCTTTCGATGGGTGCGGAGCATGATCGAAGCAGTCGGCCTGACCAAGCGCTACGGCGACAAGACCGCTGTGTACAACCTTTCCTTCCAGGTACGGCCCGGCGCCGTCACCGGCTTCCTCGGGCCCAACGGCTCGGGCAAGTCGACGACCATGCGGATGATCCTGGGCCTGGACAACCCGACCTCCGGGACGGTGACGATCGGCGGCTATCCGTACCGCAAGCTGCCGAACGCCGCCCGCCAGGTCGGCGCGCTGCTGGACGCCAAGGCGGTGCACGGCGGCCGGCACGCCCGCAACCACCTGCTGAGCCTCGCCCAGCTGTCCGGCATCCCGGCCCGGCGGGTCGACGAGGTGCTCGGCGTCGTCGGCCTCCAGGACGTGGCGCGCAAGCGCTCGAAGGGCTTCTCCCTGGGCATGGGCCAGCGGCTCGGCATCGCGGCCGCGCTGCTCGGCGACCCGCAGGTGCTGCTCTTCGACGAGCCGGTCAACGGCCTCGACCCCGAGGGCATCCTCTGGGTGCGCAATCTGATGAAGTCGCTGGCCGCCGAGGGCCGCACGGTGTTCGTCTCCTCCCACCTCATGAGCGAGATGGCGGTGACCGCCGATCACCTGATCGTGATCGGGCGCGGACAGCTGCTCTCCGACATGAGCGTGAAGGACTTCATCTCGGCCAACTCCGCCGACTTCGCCCGGGTCCGCACCCCGCACACCGAACCCCAGCTGCGCGAGAAGCTGGCCTCGGCGCTCACCGAGGCGGGCGGCCATGTGCTGCCCGAGCAGGACGGCGCGCTGCGGGTGACCGGGCTGCCGCTGCCCCGCATCAGCGACATCGCCCACGACGCCGACGTCCGCCTGTGGGAGCTGTCGCCGCACCAGGCTTCGCTGGAGGAGGCGTACATGCGGATGACGCAGGGCGCCGTCGACTACCGGTCCACCATCGACCAGAAGGCCGGCCTCCACCAGCAGCCGCTGCCCGGCGCGCAGCCCCCCATGCCGGTGCCGGGCCAGGGCCAGCCGGGCTGGTACGCCCCGCCGCCCCCGCAGCACCCCGGATACGCGCCGCCGCAGCCGGCCCAGACGCCCCCGGCGGCCTCCTACGGGGCGTACGGCGCCCCCGGAGCGCCCGCCACGGCTCCCGGCCCGAACGGGGCCAACCCGTACGCGCAGGCGCCCGCACAGGCCCCGGCCCAGCCGGCCGCCCCGGCGTCGCCGGAGAAGGCGCCGCCCGCGTCCGCGCCGGTGGCCGCCCCGGCCCCGGCCGCGCCCGCCGCACCCGCCCCCGACGCCGCCCCGACCAAGTCCGAGGACGCCCGATGAGCACCCCGCAGCACCCGTCGCCGCAGGCCGCGCCCGCCTGGCAGGGGGCGCCCGGCCCCGCGTACGCCGCGGCCGGCCCCGCCTACACCTCGCCGATCCCGATCGTGCGCACCCACCTCGGGCACGCCATCGCCTCGGAGTGGACCAAGATCCGGTCGGTGCGCTCCACGATGTGGACGCTCGGCGTGTTCGTCCTGCTCGTCATCGGCATCGGCCTGCTGGCCGGCGCGGTCGTCGCCGCGAACGCCACCGAGGAGGACCTCGCGGGCGACACCGCCCTGTCGTTCGGCTTCTTCGGGCTGCTCCTCGGCAGCATGTGCGTCATCACGCTCGGCGTGCTGACCACCGCCTCGGAGTACGGCACCGGCATGATCCGGACGACGATGGTGGCCTGCCCGTCCCGCGGCCGGGTGCTCGCCGCGAAGGCGGTCGTGTTCTTCGCCGTCGCGTTCGTCGTGACGCTCGTGTCCTCGGGCTTCGTCGCCATGGTGGACGTCGGCATGCTGAGCGACGCCCGGCAGCCGACCGGCTCGGAGTGGCTCAAGGCCACCTTCGGCGTGTCCCTCTACATCGCGCTGCTCGGGCTGATCTCGCTGGCCGTCGGCTCGATCATCCGGCACTCGGCCGGCGCCATCACCATCATGATCGGCGTCCTGCTGGCCCCGCTGGTCATCGCGATCTTCATGTTCTCGTCCTCGCTGGAGGACCTGCGCCAGGCCCTGTTCGAGTACTCGATCCCGAACCAGCTGGGCGTCTTCTACTCGTCCTCGCTCACCGAGAGCGGGCCGAGCGGCTGGGACCCGCTGTGGATCGCGCTCGGCGTCACCGCCGCCGTGCTCGGCGGCGCCTTCGCCCTGCTGGAGAAGCGCGACGTCTGACGGCTAGAACCTCGGCGCGTTACGGGACCGCCGCACCCCCGGGGTGCGGCGGTCCCGTGCGTTCCAGCACGCCTTGTGCCAGTGCCGGCGGTCGTCGACGCCCGCGTGCTCGGGCCACACGACGACATGCGGCACACCGTCGGGGATCAGCTGGTCGCAGCCCGGGCACCGGTACGCCTTGCCCTGGGCGCTCGCGCCGGCCACGTGCCGCACACTCCACTGCTCTCCCTGCCAGCTCTCCCCGGACTGCCAGCCGCCGTAACGGCTCGCGCGGTCGTCCTCGGCGCTCCGGCCGGACGAGCCCTCTTCCTTGGGGCGGTTGCGACGCGGGGACACGGGACACCTCACGGGGCTGTACAGGGAGCAGGAGTGGTGTCCAGCCTACGCGGCGTGCGCGCGGGTACCCGTAGGGCAGCGATCCCCCACAAGTCGCCCTCCCCGGCGCCCCATTCTCCAGACAATCCGCAAATCTCTCCGCCAGGCCGTGTCCTCGGCACGTGTCAGACGGTTATGCCGGGTGGGGGAGCTCCGTGTCGGAGCCAAGGAAGCAGGAAAGTCCATGCGCGTTGGAAGTTTCGTGTTGGGAGCCCAGTTCCCCGGCCAGGGCCAGGGGGAGGCGCTCCACCGCGCCGTCCGCTCGGCCGAAGTGGCCGAGGAGGCCGGCCTCGACTCGGTCTGGCTGGCCGAGCACCACTTCGTGCCGTACGGCACATGCCCCTCGGCGGTCACGCTCGCCGCCCTGCTGCTGGGCCGTACCCGCCGCATCCGGGTGGGCACCGCGGTCAGCGTACTGCCCACCGTCCACCCCGTCGCCCTGGGCGAGCAGGCCGCGCTGCTGCACATGACGAGCGGCGGCCGCTTCTCGCTGGGCGTGGGGCGCGGCGGCCCGTGGGTCGACCTGGAGGTGTTCGGCGCGGGCCTGGAGGCGTACGAGCGGGGGTTCCCGGAATCACTCGATCTGCTGGTGCGCTGGCTGCGCGAGCCCTCGGTGGGGGCGGACGGCGAGCGGTTCCGCTTCCGCGAAGTCCCCGTCGTCCCGCGGCCGTCGGAGGCGCTGACGGACGTGTCGGGCCCGGAGGTCGTCGTCGCGTGCACCTCGCCGGCGAGCGTACGGCTGGCCGCGGAGCGCGGGCTGCCGATGCTCCTCGGCATGCACGTGGGGGACGAGGAGAAGGCCGAGATGGTCGCCGCCTGGCGGCGGTACGCGCGCGCGGCCGGCCGGTCCGGGGACGAGATCCGGGGCGCGGCGCATGTCTCGGCGGGCGTCTGCCAGATCGCGGACCGGCGCACGGACGCGGTGGAGACCTTGGTGAAGGCGATGCCCGGCTGGCTGCGGCAGGGGCTCGACGCGCATGTGACGGTGGACGGCCGCGCCCGCTCCATGCGGGACCCGGTGGCATACACCGAACTGCTCTGCGGGCTGCACCCGGTGGGCACCCCGCGGCTGTGCGTCGACCGTCTCGCGGCGACCTGCGAGCGGACCGGCATCTCGCGTTTCGCCCTGCTGGTCGAGGGTTCCGGAGACCTGGCGGCCACCGAGGAGAACGTACGGCGGCTGGGCTCGGAGGTGCTCCCCCACCTCCGGTGAACAGCCCAGCCGGCCGCGAGGCTTGCCGCTCCCGTACTGATGGAACCTCCCGCGTCAGGAGCGGCAAGCAACAGGCTCACGTGTCAGCAGTCCCGGAATTCCGGGGACTGGTTCAGCACCTGGCTGCGGACCGAGGTGAATCGGGCGAGCTTCTCGTCGACAGCCGGCTCCAGCGGGAACACCGCCACCCGGTGGCAGTTCTGGAAGGCCAGCCGTACACCGAAGTGCCGCTGCAGCGCGCCGCGTATGGCGTCACTCGCGAGCGCGCGCAGCAACTGCCCGCGTGCCTGCTCGTCCGGCGGGGGCGTCTGGTTGTCGGCGAAATCTCCGCCGTCCACCTTCAGCTGGGCCACCAGGGAGCTGACCATCTCCCATGCGTAGGGCAGGGAGGTCCGGACGCAGTCGACGAATTCTGCTTCGTCGACCTCGCCTCGCTCGGCCTGTTCGAGTAGGGCCGGTGAGACGTCGAGCGACATGGGTACTCCTCTCGCACCCCCGGGACACCAGGGGTTGCCGGACAGGGAAAGGGAGTTCGCATGCCGAAACATCGCACACGCTGAGTACACGCATCGCGACCTCCCGTTCACTACGGTAGGCAACGGACCGTGACCGCACCAGGAGAATGGGCACATAGGGAACTCCGAGTAGGCACACAATCGGCCACTGTCGAGTCACTGCCGAACGATCGGTTACCAGGGCGAATCGCGTGCCCGGCGGGGCGTCGGATAGCGTTGCGCCCCATGCGTCTCGTCATCGCCCGGTGCTCCGTGGACTACGCCGGCCGGCTCACCGCCCACCTGCCCTCCGCCCCCCGTCTCATCCTGGTGAAGGCGGACGGCAGCGTCTCGATCCATGCCGACGACCGGGCCTACAAGCCTCTGAACTGGATGTCGCCGCCCTGCACGCTGAAGGAGGGCACGGGCGACGAGGCAGGCGTCTGGACCGTCGTCAACAAGGGCGGAGAGAAGCTCATCATCACGATGGAGGAGATCCTCCACGATTCCTCGCACGAACTCGGCGTCGATCCCGGCCTGATCAAGGACGGCGTGGAAGCACACCTTCAGGAACTGCTCGCCGACCGCATCGAGACCCTCGGCGAGGGCTACACGCTCATCCGCCGCGAGTACATGACCGCCATCGGCCCGGTCGACATCCTGTGCCGGGACGCCGAGGGGCAGACCGTCGCGGTGGAGATCAAGCGGCGCGGCGAGATCGACGGCGTCGAGCAACTCACCCGCTACCTGGAGCTGTTGAACCGCGACCCGCACCTGGCCCCGGTCCGTGGCGTCTTCGCGGCCCAGGAGATCAAGCCCCAGGCCCGCGTGCTGGCCACGGACCGCGGCATCGGCTGCCAGGTCCTGGACTACAACGCGATGCGGGGCATCGAGGACGACAAGCTGCGGCTGTTCTGACCCACTCGCCCGGACGACGGGAAGGGCCGGGTTCCTGGAGAGGAACCCGGCCCTTCCCTGTGCCGGGAGGCTCAGATCACCGGCTCCGAGGAGGAGGGCGCGGCGTCCGCCCTGCTCGGCGACACCGACGCGGTCGAGGTGGTGCCGCTGGCCGAGGTCCCGGTGGACGGGTCCCCCGTGGGGGTCCCGCTGGACGGGTCGGGGGACTCGGTCGGAGGCGTCGTGCTCGGCGAGCTGGACGTGCTCGGCGACGACGACGCCGACGACGAGGGCTTCGGACTCGTGCTCGACGACGGCTTCGAGGTCGGCGTGCCGGAGGGGCCGCCGCTCCCCGGCCCCTGAGAGCTGCTCGCCTCCGACGACGGCTCCGCCTCCCCCGTGGGGGTCGGGTCGTCCGAGGTGCCCATCGTGCCGTCCGGGCCCGGGTCCGTCGGCCTGCTGGTGGCCTCGCCCGTGTCGGCGGAACCGCTGTCGTCGCCCGGGGTGTCCGAGCCCCCCGCGCCGTCGTCCACTTCGGTGCTGACGGACGGATTGACGCCGACCCGGTCGGAGGGGTCGTCGGCGTCGTTGCTGGAGGTGGCGCCGAGGGTCACGACCGTGCCGAGGACGGCGACGAGCAGCGCGCCCGCGCCCGCCGCGACGAGGTTGCGCTTGGCCAGGCTCTTCAGTCCGCCCCGGTTGTGGCGGACCGGCGCGCCGACGGGCCCGCGGCGGGCGACGACGGTCTCGGCCTCCGGCGGGTAGGTCGGGAGCACCGCCTGGACGCCGCGCGGCGGGGACGCGGACTCCTCGTGGCGGGCGTCCGGCACCTCCTCGCCGGCCGTCGCCGCCGCGAGTCCGGGCACGTCCCCGGAGCGGTCGGCGACCAGGGCGAGGGCGCGGCGGCCCGCGACGGTCCCGCGCTTGTCGGCGATCGCCCCGCGCAGGGCGAGGGAGGCCTCCAGCTCGGAACGGGCCCGGTCGAGGTCTCCGCCGCAGAGGGCGAGGACGCCCATCTCGTGGTGGAAGTAGGCGCGGTCGGCGGACTCCCCGGCGAGCCGGGCGGCCTCGGCGCCCTCGTGCAGGCTGCTCTCCCAGGCGCTCCAGTGCAGACCCGCGGCGAACGCGGGCGCGGCGGTGCGGGCGAGCCGGACGGCGGTGGACTCCTCGTCCTCGCCGGTCCGGGTCGTCGTGGGGACGATCACGACGAGGGCGGCGAGGACGGCGTCGGCCTCCGCGCAGACCCGCTCGGGCGTGACCGAGGGGTGTCCGGCCCACCAGGCGTAGTGCTGGGCGGCGGAGTGCGCGCGGGCCTCGACGTCGTCGGCGTATCCGGCGGCCTCGAGCTGGGTCTGGACCCCGGCGGCGAGCCGGTAGCGGGTGCCGACCGGGGAGACGAGTCCGCAGGCGACCAGTTCGCCGAGGGCGGCGTCCGCGTGGGTGTCGCCGACCAGGGCGGGCAGGTGCGCCTGGTGCGGGACCTCACCGTCCAGGGCGACGGCGAAGCGCAGGGTCGCGCGGGCGGAGGCGCTGAGGCGGGCGGCGAGCAGCGGCGCGGGCGCGGCGGCCTCGCCGAGCGAGGGCAGGGGTATCTCCTCGGCCTCGCCGGCCCCCGCGAGGCCGTCGACGGAGCCGGCGAGCGGCCGGGCGTCCTCGAAGACACCGAACGCGTCGACCGCGTCGGCGCCGGCCCGCAACCGGTCGCGCTGCGAGAGCAGGGCGCCGGCCTGGACGAACCGGAGCGGCAGGCCCTCGGACTCGAACCACAGATCACCGGCCCAGTTGGCCTCCTCCTCGGTGAGGACGCGGCCGACGGCGTGCTCGATCACCTCGACGCCGCCCGCACGGTCCAGCCCGGTGAGGACGACCTCCTCCACCGCGGACTCCGCGGAGGGCATCGGGGTGTCCGGGGTGGCGCCGAGCAGGAAGGCGCATTCGGGCGTCGCGTCGAGCAGTTCGTCGAGGGCCGTGCCGCCGAGTTCGAGGTCGTCGACCACGACGACCGCGCCGATCTCGCGCACCAGGGCGCTCAGGTCGTCTCTGTCGGGGCGGTGACGGGGGGCCTCGTAGACGGCGTGGAAGAGGTCGTGCAGCAGGTCGGCCGCGGTGCGGCGGAAGCCGGTGAGGCGGACCACGCCGTCGGGGGCGAGGTCCTCGCAGTCCTCGGCGACGAGGTCGAGCAGGCTGGTGCGGCCGGAGCCGGCCGGGCCGGTGAGGCGCACGGATCGGCCGCGGGCCAGCAGGCGGACCAGTTGTTCGCGTTCGTCCTGGCGGCCCTGGAGCGGCTGGGCGGGCCGGGCGGTTCCGGCGGGGGCGGGCGGCCGGGCGGCGCGTTCGGCCTCGGCGCGCTGCTCCGCGGTGCGCTTGGCGGGGCGCTCCGGTATCTCTCCGCCGCTCTCGGCTGCCGAGGAGGAGGGGCCGCCGGGCGGGCGGAGTTCTATCTCGCTGCCGTCGACCGGATTGACCGTGAGCAGGTGTTCGCCCGCGACGAGCCGCACGGTGCGGGCCACGGCCGGCGTGTGCTGGCCGAAGTCGGGCGTGAGGGGGTCCCTGGACGGGCGCGGGCGCGGCGTGCCGCCGTCGTCGTCCTGGCCGTACTCCTCGGGTCCCCGGGTGGTCGGGTCCATAGGTTCAAGCCCCCCAAAAGCGTCGTGTGGCGGTAGCCCCTCCCGGCCTTGCTGCACACTGCGCTGTCGCTTCTGGTCCGGTGCCCGCTCGAGGGCTGCGAGCGGCGGGCAGACGAACCGTAAACCTTCGCACAGTATCTACGACAGCCCGGGGTGCCGGGCCGCCCGAAGCGTCACAGTCTCGTGAGGATTGCGCCCGTCGCATGTTTTCCGCCGCAGGCCAGCCGCCTCGGGGATCAGACCCGGGGCAGGGACTCCACCCCGATGCCGCCCTCGATCGCGAGGATCCGGTGCAGCCGGGTGGCCACCAGGAGGCGTTGCATCTGCGGAGGCACCCCGCGCAGCACCAGGCGTCGGCCGCACCGGCCGGCCCGTCGGTGGACGCCCATGATGACGCCGAGTCCGGTGGCGTCCCAGGAGTCCAGCTCGGACAGGTCGAGCACCAGGTCGCCGATCCCGTCGTCCACGGCCGTGTGGAGGGCCGTGCGGGCGTCCGCCGCGCTGCGGACGTCGAGACGACCCCCGACGACCAGCTCTACGTGGTCGCCCCTGATGTGCATAGCGCTCCCCTAAGCGTGCGTCTTGTGCTCCGCGGTGGTGGTGTCCGGTGTTGCATCCTCTGACTGCGAGAAGCGGTCGAAGGTTGCCGTCTGTGAGCGAACCGATACCGAATTCACTCGCAGGGGTGAGGCCCATGGGGCCTGTGCGGTTTCGGTGCTTGGAGAAGCCCTGCCCGCTCAGGCGTCCGATGTCACCGGCGTCAACCATCCGGCGCAGCCGCTCCGCATGCCTCTCGCCGGGAGATTAGCGGGCGTGAGGCGCTGTGTGACCGGTTAGTAACGCGGCTCACGTCTCAGGGCGTGAGACGCCGGTCACGTCGTCAAATACTGTCCGATTCACGCCGATTGGGCCGGTACCGACCGGGCGTCGGCGGCAGTGACGAGGGGAACGGAACGGATCCGCCGGGACGGTCTAGATTGGCCGCATGGTCAATCTGACGCGCATCTACACGAGGACCGGCGACCAGGGCACCACCGCTCTCGGCGACATGAGCCGGGTCGCCAAGACCGACCTGCGGATCGCCGCCTACGCCGACGTCAACGAGGCGAACGCGGCGCTCGGCACGGCGCTCGCGCTGGGCGGGCTGGACGAGGAACTCGTCGCGGTGCTCACCCGGGTCCAGAACGACCTGTTCGACGTGGGCGCGGACCTGTCGACGCCGGTGGTGGACAACCCGGAGTTCCCGCCCCTGCGGGTCGAGCAGTTCTACGTCGACCGGCTGGAGGCGGACTGCGACCGCTTCAACGAGCGGCTGGAGAAGCTGCGGTCGTTCATCCTGCCCGGCGGCACCCCGGGCGCGGCCCTGCTCCACCAGGCCTGCACGGTCGTCCGGCGGGCCGAGCGCTCCACCTGGGCGGCGCTGGAGGTGCACGGCGAGCGGATGAACCCGCTCACCGCGACCTACCTCAACCGGCTCTCGGACCTGCTGTTCATTCTGGCCCGCACCGCCAACAAGGCGGTCGGCGACGTGCTCTGGGTGCCGGGCGGGGAGCGCTAGCGCATCTTGGCCGGTTCCCGTTCCGGTCCGCCGTCCGATCCGCCGTCCGTTCCGCCGGGTCCGCGCTTCGGACCGGCCTTCGGGCCGCCGTCCGGCGCGGCCTTGGGGAACAGGGTGTAGCTCGCCGCGATGACGACGTTGACGCCGATCACCCACAGCATCCGCAGCTGCCACGCGCGCAGCGAGTCGGTCTCGCCGTCGTCGCCGACGTACAGGACGGCCGCCTGGAGCAGCGCGACGGCGACCAGCGCGGCGAGCGTCCAGCGGCCCGCGACCTTCCATTCGTGGAGGGCGCGGGCCCTGCCGTACTTCGGCGGCCGCACCGGCGGCGGGCCGCCGGCGAAGCGGTGGGCGACCCGGGCGTCCGCCCACGCGACGGTGGAGTGGCCGAGGCCCACGGTGAAGCCGATGTAGACGGCGGCGAGGCCGTGCCGCCAGTCCGGCTCGGCGCCGTTCTTGAGGTCGATCGCGGTCGCCGCGAACAGCACGACCTCCAGCAGCGGCTCGCACAGCAGCAGGGCCAGGCCCAGACGCGGCATCCGGAACACGTACCGGAAGGCCAGTCCGGCGGCCAGCAGCACCCAGAAGGCCACCTCACAGGCGATGATCAGTCCGACGATCACGGTTCGCTCCTCTCGCTCGCCCTTCCAGGCTCCCGGGCGCGGGGGCCTGTCTCGTCGTCGGCGGTGAGGAACTCGCGGTACATCGAAAGATGCAGTTCGGGACCGTTCCCGGGGAGCAGGCGGACGGCGGGCGGGGCGTGTTGGATGGAGGGCATGGCCGTCCGAGAACCGCACCGGCTGCGCCGCCCGCGGCGCCGGAGCCGCCCCCACCGCTTCGACGTGTGCATCGCCGTCGGCGGGCTGCTCGGCGGACTGCTGCTGGTCGCCCTCGGTCTGGGCACCCGGCCGTCCGACGATCCGATCACGCTCCTCGACGGTTCCTGGGCGGTCCTGGTGCCGCTCTTCGTGATGGCCGGCTGCGAGGTGCTGCGCCGGATCGCGCCGCGCACCGCGCTGCTGGCCGGCACGGCCGCGATCGTCCTGGACACCCTGACCCAGGGCAATCTGTGCACGGTGCTGATGTACACCGACGTGATGTACGCGGCCGTCCTGTACGGCCCGCTCGCCTCGGCCCGCCGGATCCAGTGGATCACCGGACTGCTGACGGTGGCCGGGACGCTCGTGCCGTTCGCGGTCTGGCGGGTGCCGGAGGCCCTGCTGATCGGGGTGGTGGTCGGCATCGTGGCCTACGCGCCCGCCGCGACCGGCTGGATCGTGCGCGACCACCGTGACGCGGCCGAGGCGGCCCGGCTGCGGGCCGAACAGACCGCGCTGCTCGCGGAGATGGACCGCGTCCAGGCCGTCACGACCGAACGGGCGCGGATGGCGCGGGAGTTGCACGACATGGTCGCCAACCACCTCTCGGCGATCGCCATCCACTCGACGGCCGCGCTCTCGATCGACGACCCGGACACGTCCAGGCAGGCGCTGTCCGTCATCCGCGAGAACAGCGTCGAGGGGCTGGCGGAGATGCGGCGGCTGATCGGGATCCTGCGGGACGGCGGCGGCGACCGCGAGCCCGCCGCGGCGCCCACCCTGGACGGCCTGGAGGCGCTCGTCGACGGCGCCCGCGCCAATGGTCTCGACGTGACCCTCGACGCCGAGCACGGTGAGGTGCCGGTCCCCGTCGAACTCGCCGCCTACCGGATCGTCCAGGAGTCGCTGACCAACGCGCTGAAGCACGCGTGCCCCGGCCGGGTCACCGTCGCCCTCGTCCGGCGGGACGGGGTGCTCGACGTGCGGGTGCGCAGTCCGTACGGCCACCGGGACGGGCCCCGCGCCCCGGGCTCGGGGGCCGGGCTGGTCGGGATGCGCGAGCGCGCGGCCCTGCTGGACGGCACGTTCGCCGCCGGTCCGGAGGACTCGTGCTGGACGGTGCGTGCCACGTTCCCCCTCACCGAAGGAGAGCCCGTATGAGCTCCGCCGTCCGGGTCCTCGTCGCAGAGGACCAGTCCGCCGTGCGCGCGGGACTCGTCCTGATCCTGCGCAGCGCCCCCGACATCGAGGTGGTGGGCGAGGCCGCCGACGGGGAACAGGCGGTGGCGCTGGCCCGGGAGCTGCGGCCCGACGTGGTTCTGATGGACGTTCAGATGCCCCGCCTCGACGGGGTGTCGGCGACCCGGAAGGTGGTCGAGGAGGGGCTCGCCGACGTGCTGGTGCTGACCACCTTCGACCTCGACGCGTACGTGTTCGGGGCGCTGCGGGCGGGTGCGGCGGGGTTCCTGCTGAAGAACACCGAGGCGCGGGACCTGCTGACGGCGGTCCGCACGGTCGCCGCCGGGGAGGGGCTGATCGCTCCCGCGGTGACCCGCCGGCTGATCGCCGAGTTCGCCGCGAAGCCGGTGCGGGCGCCGCAGGCCGATCCCGCCGTCCTGGACGTCCTCACCCGGCGCGAGCGCGAGGTGCTGGCCTGTCTGGGCGAGGGGATGTCCAACGCGGGCATCGCCGGGCGCCTGGACATGGCGGAGGCGACGGTGAAGACGCACGTCAGCCGTCTGCTGGGGAAGCTGGAGCTGCGCAGCCGGGTGCAAGCGGCTGTGCTGGCCCAGGAGTTGGGCATCCGGGTCGGAACCGAGGGGGCTCCGGAGGTTTAACGGGCCGCAGTGGTCCAGACCTATTGACCTGTGGTCCAGACCTTTCTATTCTCGCGGCACCGTGGGCGTGAAGGCTCAGTCACGCCCCCCGACTCCCCCCGAGGAGGCGCAGGATGCGCTTCAGACACAGAGCCGCGGCAGGGTTCGCGACGCTGTTGCTCCCGCTGGCCGGCCTGGTCGGCCTCGCGAGCCCCGCTCAGGCCGCCACGACCGCCACCGCCACCTACACCAAGGCATCGGACTGGGGCACCGGCTTCGAAGGCAGGTGGACGGTGAAGAACACCGGTACCACCGCCATCAGTTCATGGACGGTCGAGTGGGACTTCCCCTCCGGCACCTCCGTCACCTCCGCCTGGGACGCCGACGTCACGTCCTCCGGCACCCACTGGACCGCCAAGAACAAGTCCTGGAACGGCACCCTCGCCGCGGGCGCCTCCGTCTCCTTCGGCTTCAACGGCGCGGGCTCCGGCTCCCCGTCCAACTGCAAGCTCAACGGCGACAGCTGCGACGGCACCACGGTCCCGGGCGACGCCTCCCCGTCCGCCCCGGGCACCCCGACCGCCTCCGCCCTCACCGACACCTCGGTGAAGCTGACCTGGTCCGCCGCCACCGACGACAAGGGCGTCAAGAACTACGACGTCCTGCGCGACGGCGCCAAGGTCGCCACGGTCACGACGACCTCGTACACCGACACCGGTCTGACGGCCGGCACCGACTACTCCTACACCGTCCAGGCCCGTGACACCGCCGACCAGACCGGCCCGGTCAGCGGCGCGGTCGCGGTCCACACGACCGGCGGCGGCACCACTCCCCCGACCACCGGCTCCAAGGTCAAGCTCGGCTACTTCACCGAGTGGGGCATCTACGGCCGCAACTACAACGTCAAGAACCTGGTGACGTCCGGCTCGGCCGCGAAGATCACGCACATCAACTACGCCTTCGGCAACGTCACCAACGGCCAGTGCGCGATCGGCGACTCCTACGCCGACTACGACAAGGCCTTCACCGCGGACCAGTCGGTCAGCGGCGTCGCCGACACCTGGGACCAGCCGCTGCGTGGCAACTTCAACCAGTTGCGTCAGCTGAAGGCCAAGTACCCGAACATCAAGGTGCTGTGGTCCTTCGGCGGCTGGACCTGGTCCGGCGGCTTCGCCCAGGCCGCGGCCAACCCGGCGGCGTTCGCGCAGTCCTGCTACAACCTGGTCGAGGACCCGCGCTGGGCCGACGTCTTCGACGGCATCGACATCGACTGGGAGTACCCGAACGCCTGCGGCCTGTCCTGTGACACCAGCGGGGCGGCGGCCTACAAGAACCTGATGCAGGCCCTGCGCGCCAAGTTCGGCACGGGCAACCTGGTCACCGCGGCCACCACCGCCGACGGTTCCAGCGGCGGCAAGATCGACGCGGCCGACTACGCGGGCGCCGCGGCGTACGTCGACTGGTACAACGTGATGACGTACGACTTCTTCGGCGCCTGGGCGGCCCAGGGCCCGACGGCCCCGCACTCCCCGCTCACCTCGTACAGCGGCATCCCGCAGGCCGGGTTCACCACGGCCGACGCGATGGCCAAGTTCAAGGCGAAGGGCGTGCCCGCGAGCAAGCTGCTCATCGGCATCGGCTTCTACGGCCGCGGCTGGACCGGCGTCACCCAGGACGCCCCGGGCGGCACGGCCACGGGCCCGGCGGCGGGCACCTACGAGCAGGGCATCGAGGACTACAAGGTCCTCAAGACGTCCTGCCCCGCCACCGGCACCATCGCCGGCACGGCGTACGCCAAGTGCGGCAGCAACTGGTGGTCCTACGACACCCCGGCCACCATCGCCGGAAAGATGACCTGGGCCAAGAACCAGGGTCTGGGCGGCGCGTTCTTCTGGGAGTTCAGCGGAGACACCAGCAACGGCGAGCTGGTGAGCGCCATCAACAGCGGGCTGAGCTGATCCTCCGCCCGATCCGCACGCCCGTCACGGACGGCCTCCGGGCCCGTTCGTGGCGGGCGTTCGCACGCCCCACGCGCCCCCCGCGTGCGCGGCACGGGGTCACTCGGCCCCCAGGGCAGGCCGATCGGCCGGTGGATGACCTCGGACGACCGGGAACACTGTGTATCTCGGCACGTGAGCGAAACAGCACAAACGGGGGGAAACGTTGAAACGCAGGCACCACAGGTCCGACCGGTCCGACCGACCGAACCGGTCGGGCGAGGGCAACCGGGAGTCGGGCAGGTCCAGGACGGCGTCCGCCGGGATGTTCACGGGAGCGGCGATCTCGGCCCTGCTGGCCGTGTGCCCCGTCCAGATCACGGTGACACCGGGTCCGGAGACACGCGCGGTCGTGGTCGGCCAGGCCGACGCACCACACCCCTTATGTCAGGCTACGTTCACGCGCTGACCCGGCGGGGCCGCCTCGAGCCAGGCCAGGAAACCGGTCAGCGCGTCCTCGCTCATGGCGAGTTCGAGACGCGTGCCCCGGTGCACACAGGTGAGGACGACCGCGTCGGACAGCAGCGCCAGTTCCTCCTCACCCTCGGGAAGACGGCGGCCGGCCACCTCGATCGAGCCGCGCTCCAGGACCCGGCGCGGGCGGTAGGCGTACGAGAAGACGCGGTACCACTCGATGCGGTCGCCGTTGTAGCGGGCGACCCCGTAGCTCCAGCCTTTTCCGCTCGTGTCCGGTTTCTCGGAGACGTCCCAGCGCAGGGAACAGTCGAAGGTGCCGCCGGACCGCTGGATCAGTCTGCGGCGCAGGCCGAAGACGAACAACCCCAGCGCCACCAGGGCCACGACGATTCCGCACACAGTCAGAGCGAGGACCATCGACACCGACCTCCTCGTCTCCTAGGTACCGAAAATAGGTAACGGAACGGAAAAACATCCATATCTGCCTCAGCCGCGGTCGGCTCCGGATTGCTCCGGTGCCGACCGCGGCTGAGTGACGTCAAGCGACTCTGCGCCGGTTCAGCGCGAGGCCGCCGCACGCAGTCGTACGTCCGCGCGACGCTCGGCGGCGGCATCGCCCTCCGCCTTCGCGCGCTCGAGTTCCCGCTCGACGCGCTGGACGTCGATCTCGTCCGAAAGCTCGGCGATCTCGGCCAGCAGCGACAGCTTGTTGTCCGCGAACGAGATGAAACCGCCGTGCACCGCGGCGACGACCGTCTCACCCTCACTCGTACGGATGGTCACCGGGCCCGACTCCAGCACACCGAGCAGCGGCTGGTGACCGGGCATGACGCCGATGTCGCCCGACGTGGTGCGCGCGACGACCAGGGTGGCCTCGCCGGACCAGACCTCTCGGTCGGCCGCGACCAGCGCGACGTGCAGCTCAGCAGCCAAGGTGGCTCCTCGGGTCACCACCCGGCGGATCTGCCGGGTGTTGGTTACAAGTCTAGTGGGCGTACGAAGAGGGGCGGGACGCGCCCGCCCCTCTTCAAGAGCACGAGGCTCAGGAGACGCCGAGCTCCTTGGCGTTGGCCTTCAGGTCCTCGATACCGCCACAGAGGAAGAACGCCTGCTCCGGGAAGTGGTCGTACTCGCCGTCGATGATCGCGTTGAACGCGGTGATCGACTCGTCGAGCGGCACGTCCGACCCGTCGACGCCGGTGAACTGCTTGGCGACGTGGGTGTTCTGGGACAGGAAGCGCTCCACACGACGGGCACGGTGGACGGTGAGCTTGTCCTCCTCGCCGAGCTCGTCGATACCGAGGATCGCGATGATGTCCTGAAGGTCCTTGTACTTCTGCAGGACCGTCTTGACGCGCATCGCGGTGGCGTAGTGGTCCGCCGCGATGTAGCGGGGGTCCAGGATCCGGGACGTGGAGTCCAGCGGGTCCACGGCCGGGTAGATGCCCTTCTCGGAGATCGGACGGGAGAGAACCGTCGTCGCGTCGAGGTGGGCGAAGGTGGTGGCCGGGGCCGGGTCGGTCAGGTCGTCCGCGGGGACGTAGATCGCCTGCATCGAGGTGATCGAGTGACCACGGGTCGAGGTGATGCGCTCCTGGAGGAGACCCATCTCGTCGGCCAGGTTCGGCTGGTAACCCACCGCGGAGGGCATACGGCCGAGCAGGGTCGAGACCTCGGAACCGGCCTGCGTGAAGCGGAAGATGTTGTCGATGAAGAACAGCACGTCCTGCTTCTGCACATCGCGGAAGTACTCCGCCATGGTCAGACCGGCCAGGGCCACGCGCAGACGGGTGCCCGGGGGCTCGTCCATCTGACCGAAGACCAGGGCGGTCTTGTCGATGACGCCCGAGTCGGCCATCTCCTCGATGAGGTCGTTGCCCTCACGGGTGCGCTCACCGACGCCGGCGAACACGGAGACACCGTCGTGGTTGTTGGCGACGCGGTAGATCATCTCCTGGATGAGCACCGTCTTGCCGACGCCGGCGCCGCCGAACAGACCGATCTTGCCGCCCTTGACGTACGGGGTCAGCAGGTCGATGACCTTGACGCCGGTCTCGAACATCTCGGTCTTCGACTCGAGCTCGTCGAAGTTCGGGGCCTTGCGGTGGATGGACCAGCGCTCGCCCGTGTACTGCTCGTCGACGTTCAGCACCTCACCGAGGGTGTTGAACACCTTGCCCTTGGTGAAGTCGCCGACCGGGACGGTGATGCCCGTGCCGGTGTCGGTGACGGCGGCCTGGCGGACCAGACCGTCGGTGGGCTGCATGGAGATGGTGCGGACCAGGCCGTCACCCAGGTGCTGGGCGACCTCCAGGGTCAGCGTCTTCCTCTCGCCTTCGTTCGCCGGGTCGGCGACCTCGACGTGAAGGGCGTTGTAGATCTCCGGCATGGCGTCGACGGGGAATTCCACGTCGACGACCGGGCCGATGACCCGGGCGACGCGGCCCGTGGCAACGGCCGTCTCAACTGTCGTCGTCATTACCTGTCACTCCCCGCGGTCGCGTCGGCCAGGGCTGCGGAGCCACCGACGATCTCGCTGATTTCCTGGGTGATTTCGGCCTGGCGGGCCGCGTTGGCAAGGCGGGAGAGCGTCTCGATGAGCTCTCCTGCGTTGTCGGTCGCCGACTTCATAGCGCGCCGCGTGGCGGCGTGCTTCGAGGCTGCCGACTGGAGGAGAGCGTTGTAGACGCGGCTCTCCACATACCGCGGCAGAAGGGCGTCGAGGACGTCCTCCGCCGAGGGCTCGAAGTCGTACAGCGGAAGGATCTCGCCCTTCGGCGCCGACTCTTCGGCAACCTCTTCGAGGCTGAGCGGCAGCAGACGGTCATCGAGCGCCGTCTGCGTCATCATCGAGACGAACTCGGTGAAGACGATGTGGATCTCGTCCACGCCGCCGTCCGCCGTCTCCTTCTCGATCGCCTCGATCAGCGGGGCCGCGACCTTCTTGGCGTCCGCGTACGTCGGCTCGTCCGTGAAGCCCGACCACGACTCCGCGACCTTGCGCTCACGGAAGTTGTAGTGCGCGAGACCACGCCGGCCGACGATGTACGTGTCGACCTGCTTGCCCTCGCCCTCGAGGCGTGCCGTCAGCTGCTCCGCGGCCTTGATGGCGTTGGAGTTGAAGGCACCGGCGAGACCACGGTCGCTCGTCAGGAGCAGCACCGCGGACCGCACGACCGTCTCGGCCTGCGTGGTCAGCGGATGCTTCGTGTTCGAACCGGTACCGACCGCCGTGACCGCGCGGGTGAGCTCGGTCGCGTACGGCGTGGATGCCGCCACCTTGCGCTGCGCCTTGACGACACGCGAGGCGGCGATCATCTCCATCGCCTTGGTGATCTTCTTGGTCGCGGTGACGGATCGGATGCGACGCTTGTAGACCCGGAGCTGGGCTCCCATGAGTCAGGTCCCTTCCTTACGTCACTTGGCCGCGGCCGGGGCGTCCTCGCCGAGAAGCTTGCCGTCCGAGGTCTCGAACTGCTTCTTGAACTCGGCGATCGCGTCGGCAATGGCGATGAGGGTGTCGTCCGACATCTTGCCGCCCTCCTTGATGGAGGTCATGAGGCCCTGCTCCTTGCGGTGCAGGTACTCCAGGAGCTCCTTCTCGAAGCGGCGGACGTCGGCGACCGGGACGTCGTCCATCTTGCCGGTGGTACCGGCCCACACGGAGACGACCTGGTCCTCGGTCGGCATCGGCTGGTACTGAGGCTGCTTGAGCAGCTCGACCAGGCGCTGACCGCGCTCCAGCTGGGACTTCGACGCCGCGTCCAGGTCGGAACCGAAGGCGGCGAACGCCTCCAGCTCACGGTACTGGGCGAGGTCGAGACGGAGGCGGCCGGAAACCTGCTTCATCGCCTTGTGCTGCGCGGAACCACCGACTCGGGAGACGGAGATACCGACGTTCAGCGCGGGGCGCTGACCGGCGTTGAACAGGTCCGACTCCAGGAAGCACTGGCCGTCGGTGATGGAGATGACGTTGGTCGGGATGAACGCCGAGACGTCGTTGGCCTTCGTCTCGACGATCGGAAGACCGGTCATCGAGCCGGCGCCCAGGTCGTCGGAGAGCTTCGCGCAGCGCTCCAGCAGACGGGAGTGCAGGTAGAAGACGTCACCCGGGTAGGCCTCACGGCCCGGCGGGCGGCGCAGCAGCAGCGACACGGCGCGGTAGGCGTCGGCCTGCTTCGAGAGGTCGTCGAAGATGATGAGGACGTGCTTGCCCTCGTACATCCACTGCTGACCGATGGCCGAACCGGTGTACGGCGCCAGGTACTTGAAGCCGGCCGGGTCGGACGCCGGGGCGGCGACGATGGTCGTGTACTCCAGCGCGCCGGCCTCTTCGAGGGCGCCACGCACGGAGGCGATGGTCGAGCCCTTCTGGCCGATGGCGACGTAGACGCAGCGGACCTGCTTGTTCACGTCACCGGAGCGCCAGTTGTCACGCTGGTTGATGATCGTGTCGACGGCCAGGGCGGTCTTGCCGGTCTGGCGGTCGCCGATGATCAGCTGACGCTGACCACGGCCGACCGGGGTCATCGCGTCGACGGCCTTGTAGCCGGTCTCCATCGGCTCGTGGACCGACTTACGGGCCATGACACCCGGAGCCTGGAGCTCCAGGGCACGGCGGCCGGACGTCTCGATCTCACCGAGGCCGTCGATCGGGTTGCCGAGCGGGTCGACGACACGGCCGAGGTAGCCCTCGCCGACGGCGACGGACAGGACCTCTCCCGTGCGGGTGACCGGCTGGCCCTCCTCGACGCCGCTGAACTCGCCGAGGATGACGGTACCGATCTCGCGCTCTTCGAGGTTGAGCGCGAGGCCGAGGGTGCCGTCCTCGAACTTCAGCAGTTCGTTGGCCATGGCCGAGGGAAGGCCCTCGACCTTCGCGATGCCGTCGCCGGCAAGGGTGACCGTACCGACCTCCTCGCGCGAGGCCGCGTCCGGCTTGTACGACTGGACAAAGTTCTCCAGCGCATCCCGGATCTCCTCCGGCCGGATCGTGAGCTCCGCCATCTGGGTTCCCTGCTCTCCTTGTTGGGCCCGAAGTTTCACTTTGGGGGGATGGGGACTCCCCCCTGAAAGAGGTGAATCCTCTGCACGGCCCAACCAGGGCCGCCATCAGTTCGTACTGCGGTCTTGAGTTGCTGCTAGTTCGCCATGCGGCGGGCGGCGTCCTCGAGGCGGTCCGCGAGGGAGCCGTTGATCACCTCGTCACCGACCTGCACCCGGATCCCGCCGAGGACCGCGGGGTCCACGTCGAGGTTGAGGTGCATCGGGCGGCCGTAGAGCTTCGCGAGGGCGGCGCCGAGGCGCTGCTTCTGCGGGTCGCTCAGCGGTACCGCCGAGGTGACGACGGCGACCATGCGGTCCCGGCGCTCCGCGGCGAGCCGGGACAGGGACTCGAGGCCCGCTTCCAGGCTACGTCCCCGCGGCGCGGTCACGAGGCGCGTCACCAGTCGCTCGGTGGCCGCGTCGGCCCGGCCGCCGAGCAGGCTGCGCAGCAGCTCGCTCTTCGCCGAGGCGGTGGCCTTCCGGTTGGTCAGTGCGGCGCGCAGCTCGGTGTTCGAGGAGACGATCCGCCCGAAGCGGAACAGCTCGTCCTCGACGTTGTCGAGCCTGCCGGCCTTCTGCGCGGCGGTGAGGTCGGCGATGTTCGCCAGCTCCTCCAGCGCGTCCACCAGGTCGCGGGACTGCGACCAGCGGGAACGCACCGTGCCGGACACCAGGTCGGCGGTGGCGCCGCTGATCTGGGACCCGAGCAGGCGCTGCGCCAGCTCGGCCTTGGCCTCGCCGGCCTGCGCCGGGTCGGTGAGGACCCGACGCAGCGAGACCTCGCGGTCGAGCAGCGCGGTGACTGCCGCCAGCTCGTCGGCGAGCCGCGCCGCGTCCACGGACGTGGAGTCCGTCAGCGCGTCGAGACGCTCACGGGCTGCTGCGAATGCCTCGCGGCTCGCTCCGTGTGCGGTCATCGAGACGCCTCGGCCTTCTCCTCGAGCTCGTCGAGGAAGCGGTCGATGACGCGGCTCTGGCGAGCGTGGTCGTCGAGGGACTCCCCGACGAGCTTGCCGGCCAGGTCGGTGGCGAGCTTGCCGACGTCCTGACGCAGCGCGGACGCGGCGGCCTTGCGGTCCGCCTCGATCTGGCTGTGTCCGGCGGCGACGATCTCCTCGCGCTGGCGCTGGCCTTCCGCACGCATCTCGGTGATGAGTGCGGCGCCCTGCTCCTGCGCCTCCTGGCGCAGCCGGGCGGCCTCGTGACGGGCCTCCGCAAGCTGGGCCTTGTACTGCTCCAGGACGCTCTGGGCCTCGGTCTGCGCGGCCTCGGCCCTCTCGATACCGCCCTCGATGGCCTCGCGGCGCTGCTCCAGAACCTTGTTGATGTTCGGGAGGAGCTTCTTCGCGAGGAAGCCGAAGACGATGACGAAGGCGAGCAGGCCAATGACGAGCTCAGGGATCGGCGGGACGAGGGGATTCTCCATCTCCTCGGCCGCCACGATGAGCAGCTGGCTCATGTCGTTGCCTTTCGTCTAGTCGGCTGGTCGTGGATCTGTCAGATCACTTGCCGTAGACGAACGGCATGACCAGACCGATCAGGGCCAGCGCTTCACAGAACGCGAAGCCCAGGATCTGGTTGGCGCGGATCAGGCCGGCGGCTTCGGGCTGACGGGCCAGGGCCTGGGTGCCGTTACCGAAGATGATGCCGACGCCGACGCCGGGGCCGATGGCAGCAAGGCCGTAACCGATGGAGCCGAGCGAGCCGGAAACAGCGGCAAGGGTCTGGGACATGCCAGTTCTTCCTTTTCTTTACGGACCCGGTGGGGGTTGGTCACCGGACGACTGGGGGGGTGGTGCGGGGTGCTCAGTGGTGCTCGGCGAGCGCGCCCTGGATGTAGGTGCAGGTCAGGAGCACGAATACGTACGCCTGAAGGGCCTGGATGAAGAGCTCGAAGGCCGTCATCACGATGGTCATGATGAAGCTGACGCCGGCGTAGGCGATTCCGATGCCGTTGAGCAGGTACCAGCTGGCGATCGTGAACAGCAGCAGCAGGGTGTGTCCCGCGAACATGTTCGCGAACAGACGGACCGCGTGCGTGAAGGGCCGGACCAGCAGGTTCGAGAAGAATTCGATGGTCATGGCCAGCGGGAGAACCGGACCGAGCGACTTGTCATAGCCGGTGAAGTTCTTGAAGGCGCCCACGAACCCGTGCCGCTTGAAGGTCAGCGTGACCCACAGGATGTAGACGATCAGGGCGAGAACCGCCGGGTAGGCGATGATCGACGTCACCGGGAACTGGGCGAGCGGAATGATCGACCAGAGGTTCATCATCCAGATGAAGAAGAACAGCGAGACGATCAGGGGGACGTACTTCTCGCCCTCCTTCTTGCCGATCGTCTCGTAGACGACTCCGCGGCGGATGAAGTCGTAGCCCGTCTCCGCGACCATCTGGAGCTTGCCCGGGACGACCTTCGGCTTACGGAAGGCGGCCCAGAAGAAGCCGACGACGATAATGGAGCCGAGCAGCGCCAACAGCATCGTCTTGTTGAAATAGACGTTGCTGTCCGCGTCGCCCACGAGGGGCTCGAACAGGAACGAGTGCAGCCCGGGAGCCGGGAATCCACAGCCGTCGAAGATGTGGCAATCGGTCTCGAAGGCGAGCACCTGCGTCGGGTCAGCACTCACCGCGGGCTCCTTCAGCGTGGCGCATAGGTTCGGCAACCTCGTTGTGTCGGCGCGGCGCACGGCCGCGGTTCGGCACGGGACTGGTGTTTCGGATGTGAGGGCGGCTTGGGGGCATCGTGCCTCGCGATTGAGCAGGCGTCAGCTCGGATGCCCGCGCCCGCGATGCCGCAGTTGGCACCGGACGATAGCAGGATCTCTCAGGCGTCTTTATACCGGCCCTACCCCTCACGACGAGTGCCCCGATTTTGCGGGCTTCTCGCCCTTCGAGGACGTCGTCGAGGAGGACGGTTCGGGTTCGACGTAGAGGATCTTGGACTTCATGTGGGCCCGCGTCTGGGCGCCGATCCAGGCCAGCGTGCCGACGAGCAGCGTGATCGCGAAGGCCTTGGGGTTGAACAGCGTCGTGTCCTTGAACGCGGTCATGAAGACGAACAGCAACAGGATCTGCGTCGTGTAGAGCATCAGACCCATGCCCTGGAACAGGTGCGGAAGCGATTTGGCGGTGCGCTGGAGGACATAGAGACCGAGCCCCATGAACGCGATCACGACCACCAGCGCGACGACCGCCCCGATGACGCCCTTGCCGCCCGCGACCACTCCGCTGACGACAGCGGCGAGCACGCCGACGGCGACAGTCGGCACGGCGGCCTGGGCCAGGATCCGGGCGTCATTGGACGGCATGGCGGCAACTCCGCTTTCAAAGGGGGCAGGGTGTCGTCATGGACGAGCGTAGTCCCGGTTCGAGGGGCGAAAGAACTCACGCCGTCCTCGGTCCGAAGGGCCGGCGCACTGCGGCTCTTCGGTACTGTTCCGGGTTCTCGTGAACCGTATCACAAACTATTTGATGAGGTCTTTACCTGGCAGGTGTGCCTACTGTCACACATGAGAGTGACAGTGCGCGTCTGGGCGCGAACCCGGAGGGCTTGTCTGGTATTGGGAGGTTTTGCCCTCCCAGGACTGTCCCACGACTTGGCAATGCTCTCGTCAGATTCTTACCTTGGAGCCACCCCGGCCACCGATCGCCGTGGCCCCGTTCGCCCCCGAAACCCCCACCGTCACAGGGCTCTGCCCGTCGACGGCGGCGGCCTCCCCGGAACCGGCCGTCCCGCTCGGCGCACCGGCCTCCGGCGCCCCGGCCCCCTGGGCCCCGGACAGCTGTGCCGCGGCCTCCTGCGCCTCGGTCGGCAGGCCGCCCCGGCGCCGGTAGCGCGGCGGCACGAAGGCCTCGGCCCAGCGCGGCGTGCGCGGCCGGAAGCGCGGCAGCAGGAGCAGCGCCAGACCGATCGCGCTGAGGATGACGACGCCGAGCACGATCCACATGGACGCCGAGTTGACGGAGTAGGTGAGCGCGCCGAACGCGATCAGCGCCGACCAGAAGTACATGATCAGCACAGCGCGGCTGTGCGAGTGGCCGATCTCCAGCAGCCGGTGGTGCAGATGCCCGCGGTCCGCGGCGAACGGCGACTGACCGCGCCAGGTGCGGCGCACGATCGCCAGGATCAGGTCGGCCGCCGGGATCGCGATGATCGTCAACGGCATCAGCAGCGGGATGTAGACCGGCACCATCTGGTGCACCGCGTTGCGCTCGGAGCCGGAGAACAGCCGCATGATGTCCGGGTCGACCTGCCCCGTGACGGAGATCGCGCCCGCCGCCAGCACCAGCCCGATCAGCATCGAGCCGGAGTCCCCCATGAAGATCCGCGCGGGGTGCATGTTGTGCGGCAGGAAGCCCAGGCACATGCCCATCAGGATCGCCGCGAAGAGCGTCGCCGGGGCGGCGGCCTCGATGCCGTACGAGTACCAGATGCGGTAGGCGTACATGAAGAACGCCGCCGCGGCGATGCACACCATGCCCGCCGCCAGGCCGTCGAGACCGTCCACGAAGTTGACCGCGTTGATCGTGATGACCACCAGCGCGACCGTCAGCAGGGTGCCCTGCCACTGGGTCAGCGCGACCGTGCCCACCAGCGGCACCGGCAGCCACAGGATGGTCAGACCCTGCATGACCATGACGCCGGCGGCGATCATCTGGCCGCCCAGCTTGATCAGCGCGTCGATCTCGAACTTGTCGTCAAGGACGCCGATCAGCCAGATCAGCGCGGCCCCGGAGAGCAGGGCGCGCGGTTCGTTCGACTTCTCGAAGACCTCGTTGAGGTTGGTCAGATGGTCGGCGACGAGCAGGCCGGCGCACAGCCCGAAGAACATGGCGATCCCGCCGAGCCGCGGAGTGGGTTCCCGGTGCACGTCACGGGCCCTGATCTCCGGCATCGCTCCGGCCACGATCGCGAACTTCCGTACCGGCCCTGTCAGCAGATACGTCACCGCGGCCGTGATGCAGAGCGTCAGCAGGTATTCACGCACGGGCTTCCCCACAGGTCTCGCTGGCCATCACAGTCCCACACCCTAGCGATCGACGACCGCACGGCGCATATGTGTGAAGACTTCCGGGTAGTGACGATGGTTTCACGTGAGGCTGTGCGCGCAGGCGCACGGGGGGTGACCACGAGGGCCGGCACGTGACGCGCCCGCCCCGGCTCAGCCCGGATACGGCGGGAACGCCAGCGCCAGCTCGCGCACCTCCTCACGGGCCTTCCGGGTCTCGACCTCCTCCCGCAGCACGCCCGCGAGCAGCGCCGCGACCCGTGCCATCTCCTCCTCCCCCATCCCCTGCGTGGTCAGCGCCGCGGTGCCCAGGCGCAGCCCACGGGCGTGCGCGGCGGTCACGTCGCTGCCCGAGACATGCGGGAGGGCGCAGCAGTCCAGCACCATCCCGGCGGCCGCGAGCAGCCCGCGCGCGGTGCGCCCGTCGACGCCGAGCGGCGCCGGGTCGACGGTGATGAGGTGGGTGTCGGTCCCGCCGGTCGTGACGGCCAGCCCCTCTCCGGCCAGAGCCGCCGCGAGAACCCTCGCGTTGGCGACCACCTGATGGGCGTACCGGGCGAACGCCGGGGTCGCCGCCTCGCCGAACGCGACCGCCTTCGCGGCGATGGTGTGCATCTGCGCGCCGCCCTGGGTGAACGGGAAGACCGCCCGGTCCACCCGCTCGGCGAGCTCGCCGCCGCACAGCAGCATCCCGCCGCGAGGCCCGCGCAGCACCTTGTGCGTGGTGGCACAGACGATGTCGGCGTACGGCACCGGACTGGGCGCCGCTCCCCCGGCGACGAGCCCGATGGGATGGGCGGCGTCGGCGATCAGATACGCGCCCGTCTCGTCGGCGACCTCCCGGAAGAAGGCGTGGTCGATGTGGCGCGGATAGGCGGTGGACCCGCACACGATCGCCTTGGGCCGGTGGCTGCGGGCCAGCGTGCGGACCTGCTCGTGATCGATGAGCCCGGTCTCCGCGTCCACCCCGTAGGGGATGAAGTCGAACCAGCGGCCGGAGAAGTTGGCGGGCGAGCCGTGCGTGAGATGGCCGCCGTCGCGCAGGCCCAGCGCCAGGACGGTGTCGCCGGGCCGGAGCAGGGCGGCGTAGGCGGCCAGCATCGCGGAGGAGCCCGAGTGGGCCTGCACGTTGGCGTGGTCGGCGCCGAACAGCGTCCTGGCGCGGTCCACGGCGATCCGCTCGGCGAGGTCGACGATCTCGCAGCCGCCGTGGTGCCGGGCCCCCGGGTAGCCCTCCGCGTACTTGTTGGCGAGCGGCGAGCCGAGGGCGGCCAGCACGGCGGGCGAGGTGAAGTTCTCGGCGGCGATCAGCTGGAGCGTCGACGCCTGCCGCTCCCCCTCCCCGAGCAGGATCTCGGCCAGCTCGGGGTCCTGCCGGCGCAGGACATCGGCCTCGGGGACATGGGTGACCGACATGGTGCGCTCCGGGCGTCGACGGTGACGTACGTCCAATGTAGGCCCGGGCCGAGGGGTGCGCGCGGTCGCTACATCCGGGCGGGAACCCCGGTGAGCGCGGTGACGACCGGGTCCAGGGCCTGGTGTATCTCGTCGCCGATCGAGCGGAAGAACGGCAGGGGCGCCCCGTAGGGGTCGTAGACCTCGTCCGCCTCGAGCGTCGGGGCCAGGAGCCATCCGCGGAGCGCCGCCGCCGCGCGGACCAGGGCCCGGGCGCGCATCACCACGCCTTCGTCCAGCGGCGGGAGGGTGGCCGGGTCGATGGCGTTCACCAGGCGGGTGAACTCCTTGAGGGTGAAGGTGCGCAGTCCCGCCGAGTGGCCCATGGAGATGACCTGGGCGCGGTGGTCGCGGGTCGCCGTCAGGACGAGGTCGGCCATGATGACGTGCTCGTCGAGGAGCTCACGGCCGGTGAACCCGGTGGCGTCCGCGCCGAAGTCGGCCAGCACGGTCTCCGCGTTGGCCTCCATGGACGCGCCCTCATGGCCCCAGGTGCCCGCGCTCTCCACGATCAGCCCGCGGCCCAGCACCCCGAGCCGCTGCGACACGAAATGCCGGGTCAGCCGCTCGGTGATCGGCGAGCGGCAGACGTTGCCGGTGCTGACGTGGAGGATGCGGAAGCTGTCGCGCGGAAACCCGAACGTCGTGGTCTGTTCCGCGGCACGCTCCCCGTTGCCTATGCCACGCCCCGCGTCAGGGGCTGTCAATTCGCCACCTCGAGGTCGGGTACGACCTTCCGCAGCTCGTCCGCGGAGATCGCGCCCTCACGCAGCAGCAGCGGCACCTCCCGGCTGACGTCGACGATCGAGGAGGGGACGTTGCCGGGGGTCGGGCCGCCGTCGAGGTAGACGGAGACGGAGTCGCCGAGCATCTCCTGGGCGTAGTCGCAGTTCTCCGGCGCGGGGTGCCCGGTCAGGTTCGCCGACGACACCGCCATCGGACCGACCTCGGTCAGCAGTTCGATGGCGACCGGGTGCAGCGGCATGCGGACGGCGACGGTGCCGCGGGTGTCGCCCAGGTCCCACTGCAGGGACGGCTGGTGCTTGGCGACGAGCGTCAGCGCGCCCGGCCAGAACGCGTCGACGAGCTCCCAGGCCATCTCGGAGAAGTCGGTGACGAGCCCGTGCAGGGTGTTCGGGGAGCCGATGAGGACGGGGGTGGGCATGTTGCGGCCCCGGCCCTTGGCGTGCAGGAGGTCGGCGACGGCCTCCGAGGAGAACGCGTCGGCGCCGATGCCGTACACCGTGTCGGTCGGGAGGACCACGAGCTCGCCACGGCGGACGGCGGACGCGGCCTCGCGCAGACCGGTCACACGGTCGGTCGCGTCGTTGGTGTCGTATCGCCGTGCCATCTAGCGGGCCTCCTCGTACACGTACTGCTGCGGGTCGAAAGTGCGGGGGGCGCTCACGGCGTCGCCCGGCGGGCGGTCGCGAAGCGCGGACGCTTGTTGAGGTCGGGGTGGTCGGCCGCGTCGGCCCAGCCCCGCTCCTCGGTGAAGATCCAGGGCACCTGGCCGCCCTGGGTGTCGGCGTGCTCGATGACGACGACGCCGCCGGGGCGGAGCAGCCGGTGCGCGGTGCGCTCGATGCCGCGGATCAGGTCGAGGCCGTCCTCCCCCGAGAACAGGGCGAGTTCGGGGTCGTAGTCGCGTGCCTCGGGCGCCACGTACTCCCACTCGGTGAGCGGGATGTACGGGGGGTTGGAGATGACCAGGTCGACCTGGCCGTCGAGGTCGCGGAAGGCGTCCAGGGCGTCTCCCTGACGCAGGTCGACCCTGGACCCCTCCATGTTCTTGCGGGTCCAGCGCAGGGCGTCCTCGGACAGCTCCACGGCGTGCACGCGCGAGCGCGGCACCTCCTGGGCGAGGGCGAGCGCGATGGCGCCGCTGCCGGTGCACAGGTCGACGATGCGGGGCTCGACGACGTCCATGGCGCGCACCGCGTCTATGGCCCAGCCGACCACGGACTCGGTCTCCGGGCGCGGTACGAAGACGCCGGGGCCGACCTGGAGCTCCAGGTACCGGAAGAAGGCCCGCCCGGTGATGTGCTGGAGCGGCTCGCGCTGCTCCCGCCGGGCGATGGTCTCCCAGTAACGGGCGTCGAAGTCGGAGTCCTTCACGGAGTGGAGCTCACCGCGCTTCACGCCGTGCACGAACGCGGCGAGCTCCTCCGCGTCGTTGCGCGGCGAGGGCACGCCGGCGTCGGCCAGCCGCTGGGTGGCCTGGGCCACCTCTGCGAGCAGCAGGTTCACGCAAGTCCTCCGTGTCGTACTCGTCGTGCGTACGTCCTACAACGCTTACGCGGCTGCGAGCTTGGCGGCCGAGTCCGCGTCGACGCAGGCCTGGATCACCGCGTCGAGGTCGCCGTCCAGGACCTGGTCCAGGTTGTACGACTTGAAGCCCACGCGGTGGTCCGAGATGCGGTTCTCCGGGAAGTTGTACGTGCGGATCTTCTCGGAGCGGTCGACGGTGCGGACCTGGCTGCGGCGGGCGTCGGCGGCCTCCCGCTCCGCTTCCTCCTGTGCCGCCGCGAGCAGCCTGGAGCGCAGGATACGCATCGCCTGCTCCTTGTTCTGCAACTGGCTCTTCTCGTTCTGGCAGGAAGCGACGACTCCGGTGGGAATGTGCGTGATGCGCACGGCGGAGTCGGTGGTGTTGACGGACTGCCCGCCGGGCCCGGAGGACCGGTAGACGTCGATGCGGAGGTCGTTCGCGTTGATCTCGACGTCGACCTCCTCGGCCTCGGGCGTCACGAGCACACCGGCGGCGGAGGTGTGGATCCGGCCCTGGGACTCGGTCGCGGGGACCCGCTGCACCCGGTGCACGCCGCCTTCGTACTTCATCCTCGCCCAGACGCCCTGCCCGGGCTCGGTGGCGCCCTGCCCGCCCTTGGTCTTCACCGCGACCTGGACGTCCTTGTAGCCGCCCAGCTCGGACTCGGTCGCGTCGATGATCTCGGTCTTCCAGCCGACGCGCTCGGCGTACCGGAGGTACATGCGCAGCAGGTCGCCGGCGAACAGGGCCGACTCGTCGCCGCCCGCGCCCGCCTTGATCTCGAGGATGACGTCCTTGTCGTCGGACGGGTCCCGGGGCACGAGCAGCAGCCGCAGCTTCTCCGTCAGCTCCTCGCGCTGCTTCTCCAGCTCCTTGACCTCGGCGGCGAAGTCCGGGTCGGTGGCGGCGAACTCGCGCGCGGTCTCGACGTCGTCACCGGTCTGCTTCCAGGAGCGGTACGTGCCGACGATGGGCGTCAGCTCGGCGTAGCGCTTGTTCAGCTTGCGCGCGTTGGCCTGGTCGGAGTGGACCGACGGGTCGGCGAGCTTCTTCTCCAGGTCGGCGTGCTCTCCGAGCAGCTCCTCGACGGCCTCGAACATGATGCGCTCCTGAATGACGTGCGTGGGGGAAGGGCGGGCGACCAAAAACGCCGGTCCCGGCGTGCCCCTGGGCGGGGACACGGCCGTGGACCGGCGAAAAGGGGCTCGCTACTTCTTGGAGCCGGCGGGCGCCTTGCCGAAGCGGGCCTCGAAGCGGGCCACACGGCCACCGGTGTCGAGGATCTTCTGCTTGCCCGTGTAGAACGGGTGGCACTCGGAGCAGACGTCGGCGCGGATGGAACCGCTCTCGATCGTGCTACGGGTGGTGAACGAGGCGCCACAGGTGCAGCTGACCTGCGTCTCGACGTACTCGGGGTGGATGTCGCGCTTCAAGGTGTCTCCTAGTTTCGGGAGGGCGCCGGGTCGCTGCCGCGGGATACGGCAAACGTGAACCGGAGCCGACGTACCAGTCTGCCAGGACTGGGCGCATCCCCCAAAACCGGGGGGCGGGGGGATCTATTCCCCGGGGTGCGCGAAGGCCCTCAGGAGGACGCCACGACGCCCGCGGCCTCGCCCGTGGCGGTGCCCTCGGTGGCGGCCTTCGGGATGGGCCGGTCGTTCTTCAGGGCCGTCCACACCTGCTCGGCCTTCGCCTCGGCGACGATGACCCGGTTGAGGTTGGACGGGTCGTACCGGACCGGCATCGTGACCATGTTCATGTTGTCGGCGCTGATGCCCTTGAGGCCGTTCGCGAAGGACATGAGGGAGTTCAGCGAGCCGAGCTTCGAGTCCGCCGTGACGGCCTTGGTCGCGGTGTTGGCGAGGTCGTACAGCTTGGTGCCGCTGGAGAACAGGCCGACGTGCTCGACCTGGTCGACCAGTGCCTTGATGAAGGCCTGCTGGAGCTGGATGCGGCCGAGGTCGGACCCGTCGCCGACGCCGTGCCGGGTGCGGACCAGCCCGAGGGCCTGCTCGCCGGTGAGCGTGTGGGTGCCGGCCTTGAGCTTCAGGTGGCTGTCGGGGTCGTCGATGGCCTTCGTCGTGGTGACCTCGACGCCGCCGAGTTCGTCGATGAGCTTCTCGAAACCCGAGAAGTCGACTTCCAGGTAGTGGTCCATACGGACGCCGCTCATCGACTCGACCGTCTTCACGGCGCAGGCCGCGCCGCCCGTCGAGTACGCCGAGTTGAACATCACGTCGGACGCGGCGTCGTGCGTGGTGCCGCTCGTGTCGGTGCAGGCGGGGCGGTCTATGAGGGTGTCGCGCGGTATGGAGACCACGCTGGCCTTCTTGTGGCCCTCGTACACGTGGATGATCATCGCGGTGTCGGAGCGGGCGCTGCCGTCGTCCGTGCCGCCGCCGAGCTTCTTGTTGGTGCCGGAGCGGGTGTCCGAGCCGAGCACCAGGATGTTCTCGGAGCCGTTGTCGACCTTGGTGGGCCGGTCGGCGCCCAGGGCCTGGTCGATGTCGACGCTCTTGATGTTGCCGTTGAGCTTGAAGTAGAGGTAGCCGACGCCGGTGCCGCCCAGCACGAGGACGCCCGCGGCGCTCCAGGCGGCGATCAGCACCCCCTTGCGTCGGCCACGCTGCCTGCGGTGGCGTGGTCCGTCGCTGCCGACCGCCCCGCTCGTTGTGCCGGCCTCGCCCTGCGTACCGGGCTCCGGCGTGCTCTCGGCGGACATGTGCTCCTCAGTTCTCGTGCAACCTCACCATCGTCACTCCGCCAGGTCAGACGGGGAAACTCGGGACAGGGTTGCACAACGCCCCGTGCCCGGTCCGCGATGGACCGGGCACGGGGCGTGACGCGGGTGAGCGGGGTCCACCCCCGCTCACCTGCGCGTTCGGCCGGACTCAGCCGAACAGGTCGTACTGCTGGAAAGACGTCCCGAGTGAGACCCTTGTGGCAAAGATCGCAGTGGTGGCCTTTCCGGTGCCCTTGTACAGGTACAGGGTGCCCGCCGGGGTACGGGCCAGCAGGTCGGCCAGACCGTCGCCGTTGACGTCTCCGACGGCGGCGATGGCGTTGTACGTCGTGTTGGTCCAGGTGGCGACCTTGATACGGGCCGCGAAGGCGCTCGTCGCGGTGCCGTTGCCCTTGTAGAGGTAGACCGCGCCGGTGGCCTTGTCGCGGGCGATCAGGTCCGTCTTGCCGTCGAAGCTGAAGTCGCCGTGGCCGCGCACGACGTTGTAGGCGTTCCAGCCGGTGCCGTTCTTGACGGGCGCGGCGAAGGTGCCGTTGCCCTTGCCCGGGTAGACCCAGAGCGCGCCGGCCGAGTCCACGGCGAGCAGGTCCGGAAGGTAGTCGCCCGTGACGTCGCCGGGGGCGACGATCTGGGTGCGGGTCTTCCAGTTGTCCCCGATCAGCTTGGTCGCCCAGGTCTCGCTGGAGGCCACGTAGTGCTTCCAGAAGACGTCGCCGTCCGAGGCGCGGCGCAGGATCAGGTCCTGGTAGCCGTCCCGGTCCAGGTCGGTCTGGACGATCAGGTTGAAGCCGCTCCAGGTGCCCCAGGACTGGCGGGAGGCCAGCGAGGTGCCCTTGGAGTCCAGCTCGTAGCCGGTCTTGGTGGACGAGTTGCGCGCCCACAGGTCGGCGAGGTGGTCACCGTTGAGGTTGGTGTCGTCGACGCGCGGGTAGGCGCTGGCGGCGTACGTGGAGACCTTGCTGAAGACGCTGTACGCGCCGCTCGCGACGCAGTCCTTCACGCCCCAGGAGACGACGCCGACGATGCGGTTCTCGCCGGCCGCGTTCTTGACGATCAGCGGGCCGCCGGAGTCGCCGTTGCAGGCGGTGGTGGTGCCCGTGTCGCTGCCGGTGGCGGGCGTGCCCGCGCAGATCATGTGGCCCTTGAGGTACTCGGCGCCGTAGTAGGCCGAGCAGGTGGTGTTCGACTGGATCGGCAGCTCGGCCGTCTTCAGCGTCTCGGAGATGTCCTGCGTGGCCGAGCTGGTGCGGCCCCAGCCGTACAGCGTGGCCTTGGTGCCGGTCGCGTACGAGGCGCTGTCGGTGTTCGTGGTCATCTTGATCGGCGTGGCCTTGACCGGGTTCGGCAGGGTCAACACGGCGATGTCGTTGTCGAGCGTCGTGTCGCTGTACGACCAGTGGTTCCACTGGCGCCAGACGCCGGTGGCGGTGCCGCCGTGCAGGTCGCCGTCGTCGGAGAGCAGTTGCGTGCTGCCCGTGACGACGAAGCCGTGGGCGTTCCAGTTGTAGCCCTTGACGCAGTGCGCGGCGGTGAGGATCTTCGTCGGCGAGATGACCGAGCCGCCGCAGAAGAAGCCGATGTCGTCGCTGGTCGTGGTGGTGCCCCGGTCGTCGCCGTACCAGAGCTGGGCCATCCACGGCGCGTTCGTGATGGTCGTGGTCGTACCACCGATGATCTTCGGGTCGACCTTGGTGGTGGTGCTGCTCGCGCTGTCGCTCGCGCTCTGCGACGCCTTCGAGGTCTGGCCCGGGATGTCGTCACCGGCGACCGCCACGGCGGCGAGCTTCTCGAGTCGCTCGGTCGTCAGCGTCGTACCGTGCGCCGGCGACGGCGGCGCCTCGGCGGCCTGCGCCGAGGACAGGAACAGCGTGCCGGCGACGGCGGCGGCCAGTCCGGCCGCGGCGACGGGCAGCGCGATCCGTATCCGGCGTCTGTGGCGACCGCCCCCTGACGTGGGTGTACCCACTCAAGTCCCCCCTAGGGATCAAGAAGTTCGAAGAAAAACGCAATCTGAGAATTGCGTGAAGAGCGAGATCGTATCCCGCGGCACGACACGACCGAGGGCCGCCCCCTGTGCGGGGGCGGCCCTCGGTCGCGGTGCTGCGGAACTGCGTCGGACCTCAGACGTCGGTCATCGGCCGTCGGTCGTCCGTCAGTCGTTGTTGCCCGTCGACGGCGTCGTCTTCTGGATCTGCATCAGGAACTCGCCGTTCGACTTCGTCTGCTTCATCTTGTCGAGGAGCAGCTCGATCGCCTGCTGCTGGTCGAGGGCGTGGAGCACCCGGCGCAGCTTCCAGGTGACGGCGAGCTCCTCGTTGCCGAGCAGGATCTCTTCCTTACGGGTACCGGACGCGTCGACGTCCACCGCCGGGAAGATGCGCTTGTCGGCGAGCTTCCGGTCGAGCTTGAGCTCCATGTTGCCGGTGCCCTTGAACTCCTCGAAGATCACCTCGTCCATGCGGGACCCGGTGTCCACCAGAGCGGTGGCGAGGATGGTCAGCGAGCCGCCGTCCTCGATGTTGCGGGCCGCACCGAAGAAGCGCTTCGGCGGGTACAGGGCGGTCGAGTCGACACCACCGGACAGGATGCGGCCGGAGGCCGGGGCGGCGAGGTTGTACGCACGGCCCAGACGCGTGATCGAGTCGAGCAGCACGACCACGTCGTGGCCCAGCTCCACCAGACGCTTGGCGCGCTCGATGGCGAGCTCGGCGACCGTGGTGTGGTCCTCGGCCGGGCGGTCGAAGGTCGAGGAGATGACCTCGCCCTTCACCGACCGCTGCATGTCGGTGACCTCTTCCGGACGCTCGTCCACCAGGACGACCATCAGGTGGCACTCGGGGTTGTTGTGCGTGATCGCGTTGGCGATCGCCTGCATGATCATGGTCTTGCCGGTCTTCGGCGGGGCCACGATCAGACCGCGCTGGCCCTTACCGATCGGCGACACGAGGTCGATGATGCGGGTGGTGAGCACACCCGGGTCCGTCTCCAGACGGAGGCGGTCCTGCGGGTAGAGCGGGGTCAGCTTGTTGAACTCCGGTCGCCCGCGCCCGGAGTCGGGCGCCATGCCGTTGGTGGAGTCCAGGCGGACGAGCGCGTTGAACTTCTCGCGGCGCTCGCCGTCCTTGGGCTGACGGACCGCACCGGTGACGTGGTCACCCTTGCGCAGGCCGTTCTTGCGGACCTGGGCGAGCGAGACGTACACGTCGTTGGGGCCCGGCAGGTAGCCCGACGTGCGGATGAACGCGTAGTTGTCGAGGATGTCCAGGATGCCCGCGACGGGGATCAGGACGTCGTCGTCGGCGACCTGCGGCTCGGCGGCGCCGATCTCGTCGCGCCCACGGCGGCCACGGCGGTCGCGGTAGCGTCCGCGGCGGCCACGCCGGCCGTCGCCGAACTCGTCGTCGTCCTGCGGGCCGTTGTCGCGCTGGCGGTCCTGGCGGCCGCCGCCCTGCTGCTGACCCTGCTGCTGGCCGCCGCGCTGCTGCTGGCCGCCACCCTGCTGGTCGTCACCCTTGCGGCGGTCGCCGCGGTCACCGCGGTCGCGACCACGCTCACGGCGGTCGCGGCGGCGGCCCTCGCCACCGTCGGCGTCGCTCTTCGCGTCGCCCTGCGGCTGCGCCTGGGACTCGGCCTGCGCCGGGGCGGACGCCTCGGCCTTCGGGGCGGCCTTCGCCTCGGCGACGACCGTCTCCGGGCTGCCCGCGTCGGCGGTGGCACGGCGGCGACGGCGCTCGCTGGGCGCGTCGTTGCTGGCCGGCTGGCCCGGGATCTCGATCTGCTGCTGGGCCACGGCCTTCTCGGCGGGGGCCTCGGCCTTGGCGGTGTCCGCCTTCTTCTCGGCGGACTCGTCGCCGGTGCGCGCCTTGGAGGTGGCGCGGCGCTTGGGCTTGGTCTCGGCGGCGTCCCCGGCGGGGGTCGACGCGGCCTTGGGGGCGGCTGCTCCGCCGCCCGCCTGCGCCTCCTTGATGACCTCGATCAGCTGGCTCTTGCGCATACGCGCCGTGCCCCTGATGCCGAGGCCGGATGCGACCTGCTGAAGCTCGGCCAGCACCATGCCCTCGAGGCCGGTACCGCGGCGCCGCCGGGAGCCGGCACCGGTGGCAGGCGCGGAGGCGTCCGTGGCGGGCGCGGCAGCGGTCTCCTCGACACGTGCGCCCATCAGATCGGTGGTGTCGCTCACGAAGGGTCCTTCCCTGGAGCGGACGTCGGCCTGTCTGGCTCGGCGACCGGTTGTGCTGTCCGACTTCGGTCCTTGCTGTGGCGAAGCCGGGGCGGTGGTCCGCCAAAGCGGCGGAAGAGAATTTGCTGGTGATGGCGCTACCGCGACGAGCCATGACACTCAGTGTCACGCGGCGTGGTCGCACCGATTCCGGAGCGTGCCCTGTGGACCACTCAGCGTCGCTGTACTGCGTACTGCCCAGGTACGACGTACGGAACGCAGTGCGGCTTGGGGAGCTCCCGGAAGAATGTCTGTCCCGAAGCGGGACATGAAGCACCTCGCCATGGTGGGGTCGGGTGCAGACTTGAGGTTAACACTACCGGATCCAACAAACATTCCCCCTCTCGAAATCCGGCAACCGTGCTCTTAAATGTCGCCGGAGTGGCTGTCACCAGCGGGCGCGAGCGGCAGCACGCAGGCGCCCTTCAGGTCCAGGGCCAGGCGGTTCGCGGCCCAGTCCGCGCCGGCCGAGGCCTCGATCTTGTCGGCCGTGCCCGCGTCGGCCAGCGCCATCACGGTGGGTCCGGCACCGGAGATGACGGCGGGAATCCCGTCGGCGCGCAGCCGTTCCACCAGTGCCGCGCTCTCGGGCATGGCCGGTGCGCGGTACTCCTGGTGCAGACGGTCCTCGGTGGCGGGCAGCAGCAGCTCGGGGCGCCGGGTGAGGGCCTCGACGAGCAGTCCGGCGCGGCCCGCGTTGGCGGCGGCGTCGACATGCGGGACGGAGCGCGGGAGCAGACCGCGCGCGGTCTCGGTCAGCACCGGCTTCCCGGGCACGAAAACCACCGGAACGATGGAATCGGCGGGCTCCATCCTGATCGCCCGCGCTGCGCCCGCCTCCATCCAGGACAGGGTGAACCCGCCCAGCAGACAGGCCGCGACGTTGTCCGGGTGGCCCTCGATCTCGGTCGCGAGCTCGAGCAGCGCGGCGTCGTCGAGCTTGTTCTCGCCGCCTATGGTCACCGCGCGCGCGGCGACGATCCCGGCGCAGATCGCGGCGGAGGAGGAACCGAGGCCACGGCCGTGCGGGATGCGGTTGGCGCAGACGATCTCCAGGCCGCGCGGCTGGCCGCCCAGGACGTCGAAGGCGGTGCGCAGGGAGCGGACGAGCAGGTGCTTCTCGTCACGGGGCAGCGTCTCGCTGCCCTCCCCCGCGATGTCGATGTGCAGCCCGGAGTCGGCCACCCGGACGACGACGTCGTCGTAGAGCCCCAGCGCGAGGCCGAAGGCGTCGAAGCCCGGACCGAGGTTGGCGCTGGTGGCGGGAACGCGCACCCGGACGGGGGCGGCGCGGAAGGCGGGACCGGCCATCTCGCGATGACTCTCCTTGAGCTGCGGGATTGTCGAATGACATTCGATATGTGCGGGAGACCTGTACGGAGAACCCTGGAGTCCGCGGGGACGACGCGGCGATGACACGGCGACAACGCGGCACTGCGGCATATGCGGCGGGCGGATTCGGTACAGCCTATCGAAGGAAGGTTCTGTGGCGACATAGGGCGCACGGGCGGCGCACGATGCGTGTCGTAAGCCCCCTGTGCACCCCTGCGCGGGAAAGCCCCCTGCGCGTCGCCCGTGCGTGACGCACGGGCGACGCGCGGTCCGCCTACGCCAGGCCGAGGCGCTCGGCCGCCGTCACCGCGTCGACCGGGACGGTGACGGGCTGCGGCGCGCCGGCGACGGCCCAGTCGGGGTCCTTCAGACCGTTGCCGGTGACGGTGCACACGATCTTCTGGCCCGGGTCGACCTTGCCCTGCTCGGCGGCCTTCAGCAGACCGGCCACCGACGCGGCGGACGCGGGCTCCACGAAGACGCCCTCCTGAGCGGCCAACAGCCGGTAGGCGCGCAGGATCTCACGGTCCGTCACCTCGTCGATGAAGCCGCCGGACTCCTCCTGCGCGGCCAGCGCGAACTTCCAGGAGGCCGGGTTGCCGATGCGGATCGCGGTGGCGATGGTCGACGGGTCCTTGACGACCTCGCCGCGCACGATCGGGGCGCTGCCCGACGCCTGGAATCCCCACATACGGGGGGTCCGCGCGGCGATCTTGTCGGCGGCGTACTCCTGGTACCCCTTCCAGTACGCGGTGATGTTGCCCGCGTTGCCGACCGGCAGGACGTGGATGTCGGGGGCGTCGCCGAGCATGTCCACGATCTCGAAGGCGGCCGTCTTCTGGCCCTCGATGCGCACCGGGTTCACCGAATTGACCAGCGCCACCGGGTAGTTGTCGCTCAGCCCGCGGGCGAGCGTGAGGCAGTCGTCGAAGTTGCCGTCGACCTGGAGGATCTTCGCGCCGTGCACGAGGGCCTGGCCCATCTTGCCGATCGCGATCTTGCCCTGCGGCACGAGGACGGCGCAGACCATCCCGGCCCGCACCGCGTACGCGGCGGCGGACGCGGAGGTGTTGCCGGTGGAGGCGCAGATGACGGCCTGCGCGCCCTCCTCCTTGGCCCGCGTGATGGCCATGGTCATGCCCCGGTCCTTGAAGGAACCGGTGGGGTTCGCGCCCTCCACCTTGAGGTGGACCTCGCAGCCCGTGCGCTCGGAGAGCACCTGCGCGGGCACGAGGGGCGTGCCACCCTCACGGAGCGTCACGACCGGAGTGCTGTCGGATACCGGCAGCCTGTCCCGGTACTCCTCGATGATTCCGCGCCACTGGTGAGTCATTGCTGGTTACTCTCCTTCGACCCGCATGATGCTGGCGACACCCCGCACGGTGTCGAGCTTGCGCAGCGCCTCGACGGTCCCGGTCAGGGAGGCGTCGGACGCGCGGTGGGTGACGACGACGAGAGAGGCCTCGCCGTCGCTGTCCTGTCGCCCTTGCTGGCGCACCGTATCGATGGACACCCCGTGCTCGGCGAACACGGTCGCGACCTGGGCGAGAACACCCGGTTTGTCGGCGACGTCCAGGCTGATGTGGTAGCGCGTGACGACGTCGCCCATCGGCGACACCGGCAGGGCGGCGTACGCCGACTCGCCGGGCCCCGTTGCCCCGCTGAGCCGGTTGCGGCAGACGGCGACGAGGTCGCCGAGCACGGCGGAGGCGGTGGGGGCACCGCCGGCGCCGGGGCCGTAGAACATGAGCTGACCGGCCGCGTCCGACTCGACGAACACGGCGTTGTAGGCGCCGCGCACGGAGGCCAGCGGGTGGCTCAGCGGAATCATCGCGGGGTGCACGCGTGCGGTGACCGACCCGCCGTCCGCGGCCCGCTCGCAGATGGCGAGGAGCTTGATGGTGCAGCCCATCTCCCTGGCGGAGGCGAAGTCGGCCGCGGTCACCTCGGTCATGCCCTCGCGGTAGACGTCGTCGAGGCGCACGCGCGTGTGGAAGGCGATCCCGGCGAGGATGGCCGCCTTGGCCGCGGCGTCGAAGGCCTCGACGTCGGCGGTGGGGTCGGCCTCGGCGTATCCCAGGGCGGTGGCCTCGTCGAGGGCCTCCTGATACCCGGCGCCGGTGGAGTCCATCTTGTCGAGGATGAAGTTGGTGGTGCCGTTGACGATGCCGAGCACCCGGTTGACCTTGTCGCCGGCGAGGGACTCGCGCAGCGGCCGGATCAGCGGGATGGCGCCGGCGACGGAGGCCTCGTAGTAGAGGTCCTCGCCGTGCTCCTCGGCGGCGGCGTGCAGGGCGGCGCCGTCCTGGGCGAGGAGCGCCTTGTTCGCGGAGACGACGGAGGCGCCGTACTCGAAGGCGGTGGTGATGAGCGTACGAGCGGGCTCGATGCCCCCGATGACCTCGACGACGACGTCGATGTCGCCTCGTTTGACGAGGGCGGTGGCGTCGGTGGTGACGAGGGCGGGGTCGATGCCCTCACGGACGCGGGAAGGCCGCCGGACCGCCACGCCGGCGAGTTCCACGGGGGCCCCGATCCGCGCGGCGAGGTCGTCGGCGTGCGTCGTCATGATGCGCGCCACCTCTGAGCCGACCACTCCACAGCCCAGCAGCGCCACCTTAAGCGGACGCGTACGCATCATCCGACCTCGTTTCCTCATACCGTCTACGGTTGTTTCCGGTTGCCCCAGTCTCACTCACCGGACCGGAGTTTCTATCCCTGGTCCGGATCGTGAGACATCTATTTCATTTTCACAGGGGCGGCAGACAGGAGATCTTCCGCCCTATTCCGCCGCCGATACCGGCCTTTCCGGCAGCGTTCCGGCGGTGGTTCCGGCAGTCGTTCCGGCAATCATTCTCCGGGCGGTCGTATCCGCCCTCCCGCCGGCCCTTCCGTCCCCTGTTCCGGCCCTTCTCAGCCGACGTCGAGCCGCAGCAGGTCCTCCTCGGTCTCCCGCCGCACGATGACCCGCGACTCCCCGTCCCGCACGGCGACCACGGGCGGCCGCAGCACGTGGTTGTAGTTGCTGGCCATGGACCGGCAGTACGCGCCCGTGGCGGGTACGGCGATCAGGTCACCCGGTGCCAGGTCGGACGGCAGGAACGCGTCCTTCACGACGATGTCGCCGCTCTCGCAGTGCTTGCCGACTACCCGCGCGAGCATCGGCGCGGCGTCCGAGGTCCGGGAGACCAGCGCCACGCTGTACTCCGCGTCGTACAGCGCGGTCCGGATGTTGTCCGACATGCCGCCGTCGACGGAGACGTACGTGCGCAGCCCGTCGAGGGGCTTGATGGTGCCGACCTCGTAGAGGGTGAAGGCGGTCGGCCCGACGATGGCCCGCCCCGGCTCGACGGAGATCCGCGGGGTGCGCAGCCGCGCCCCCTCGCACTCACGCGTGACGATCTCGGTGAGCGCCTTGGCGATCTCGTGGGGCTCGCGGGGGTCGTCGTCGCCGGTGTACGCGATGCCGAGGCCACCGCCGAGGTCGATCTCGGGCAGTTCTACGCCGTGCTCGTCACGGATGTCCTTGAGCAGTCCGACGACCCGGTGGGCGGCGACCTCGAAGCCGGACATGTCGAAGATCTGCGACCCGATGTGGGAGTGCAGCCCGATGAGTTCGAGGCCGTCGAGCTGCAGAGCCCGCCGGACGGCTTCCGCCGCCTGTCCGCCCGCGAGCGGAATGCCGAACTTCTGGTCCTCGTGCGCGGTGGCGATGAACTCGTGCGTATGGGCCTCGACGCCGACGGTGATACGGATCTGCACCCGCTGCCGCTTACCGAGGGACTGCGCGACATGGGCGACGCGCACGATCTCCTGGAAGGAGTCGAGAACAATGCGTCCGACGCCGGCCTCGATGGCGCGGTGGATCTCGGCGACGGACTTGTTGTTGCCGTGGAAGGCGATGCGATCGGCGGGCATGCCGGCGGAGAGGGCGGTGGCGAGCTCGCCGCCCGAACAGACGTCGAGGTTGAGCCCCTCCTCGTGCAGCCACCGCACGACGGCCCGGGACAAGAACGCCTTGCCCGCGTAGAACACGTCGGCGTCGGTCCCGAAGGCGGTGCGCCAGGCACGGGCCCGCTCCCGGAAATCGGCCTCGTCGAGGATGTAGGCGGGGGTGCCGTGCTCCTCGGCGAGAGCGGAGACGTCGACCCCGCCCACGGTCAGCACACCGTCGGTGTTCCGGGTGACGGTGTGCGCCCAGACCTTCGGGTGGAGGGCGTTGAGATCGGCGGGCGGGGCGGAGTAGTGCCCCTCCGGAAGGACGTCGGCGTGACGGGGCCCGGCGGGGTGGGCGGAACGGCTCATCTTGGGCGTGCTCTTTCAGAGATGGTCGGGTGCGTCGATGCCGAGCAGGGACAGGCCGCCGGCCAGCACCGTCCCGGCGGCTTCGGCAAGCGCCAGCCGGGCACGGTGGGCGGCCGAGGGTTTCTCCTCACCACGGGGCAGAACGGTGGGAAGCAGCGGGGTGACGGCGTCGGCGACGGCGAGGAGATGCCGGGCGAGCCGGTCGGGAGCGTGCTGTGCCGCGGCCGCGGCGAGGATGCGGGGATGATCGGCGAGGACGACCTCGAGCGCGCGAACACCCGGGACGTCACCGGCCTGCGCCTCGAAGCCCAGGTCGGCGGCGTTACGGCTGAGCGCCCGGGTGCGGGCATGGGCGTAACGGACCCGGAAGAGCGGATTACCCTCCCGCTGCACGAGATACTCCCCGCTGACCCGCGGCCGATCATGAACAGCGGACCACACCAGAGCCCAACGCCCGGCGTCACGCCCCAGGGACATGAGCGGGACGGGGGTGGGGGTGAGGGCGGGGGCGGGGTGAGGGAGAGAAGCCCCGGAACCGGCGTCGCGGCCGAGGACGAGGTCGGCGTGGGGGGAGGGAACCGGGTCGTGAGGCGCGGGGACGGGACGCACGTTGACCTCGAGCGGGGCCGGCGCGTCGGGCGTGCCGTACGCGTCGACCTCGACACCGAGCACCTCGGTCCACTCCCGCTCGGGACGCGCCGCACAACTGGTGCGCACGAGGGCGCCCTGCGACCGCAGCAGACGGGCGACGACATCCATGACGACGACGGCGCGCACCTCATGAGGTGCGTGCAGCTGCACGAGCTCACCGGTGGCCCGCTCGGCGTACCCGTACCTGTACTCGTACCCGCCTTCGTGCCTGTACCCGTCCCCCACCCCGCCCGGGCTACCGCTCCGGCTCCGGCTCCGGCTCCGCAGGATCTCCCGGACGAGCGAGGCCGACGTCTCCGCCCTCTGCAGGCTGATGTTGAGGAACCCCGGCCCCGTGACGACGACGTCACCGACCCCGCCGGCCCCGAGCAGATGCGCCCGGAGAATCTCGGCGACCCGCCGCGGCGGCTGCCCGGCCGGCCTCGCGAGCTGAAGGGCGATGTTGGTCGCGTAGTCACCACAGCCACCGGGCCCCGGAACGGTGACCACGGCCCGCCCCGGCACGACCACACTCAGCTCCCCGCCATCGACAGCACGACGCACCGCGCGCAGCACGGTACGTGAGAGCTCGACGGGGGTCACGGGACAAGCGTAGGGGAGGAGGGGGGTGGGTAGGCGAGCCGGTTTGCCAGAGGTCCGCGATGTGGACGCACGGGCGCGGGAGCGTGGGGCTGGACGCGGAAAGGGGGTGAGCGCGGAGGGGGTGAGCGGAGGGGGAGTAAGCGGAGGGGGTGGGGGTGAGCTGCCGACCGGGGGCCGCGCGAACCGCTCTACGCAGGTACGCCGGGCGGTGCCGCTCTGGGCAGGCATGCGGGGGCCGGGACTGCAGAGCCGGGCAGGGGGCCGGGCCTACAGAGCCGGGCACTGAGCCGGCCGAGCCAGGCGAGATGCGGCCGACAGCACCCACTGGGACGCACAGACCAGCCCGGACCAGAGAGGGCGGGAGGGGACCAGAGATCGCGCCCGATCTCCGCTTCGCTACCGCACGGACCTGACAGATCGCACTGATCGGACGGATCTGATGGATCTGATGGATCTGATGGATCTGATGGATCGGATTCAACGCATCGAACTGGCTGAAGTGAAACAACGCACTCGTCGCATCCAGAGCACCAGCTGGCCGCTGATGGTGTCTCCTCAGGCCTGCAGGACGGCGCTATTCGGCTCCTGAGCCCGCGCTGCCCGGCCCCGGCCGTACTCCCGGCCCCGCCCCCAACACAGTCCCGAGCCCTCTCTCCAGCCCCAGACCACCCTCCCGACGCTCCATCAACTCCCGCACGACGGAGACAAGTTCCGCCGGATCGAAGGGCTTCGCCAGAAACGCGTCGACGCCGACCTCGAGACCGGTCTCGACCTCGTACTGCGTACAGGCGCTGATGACGACAAGGGGAAGATCACGTGTCAGCGGATCCGCACGCAGCCGAGCGGCGGTACGCAACCCGTCCAACCGGGGCATGACGACGTCGAGCGTCACAAGATCAGGCTGCACCTGATGAACGACATCCAGACACTCGACACCATCGCCCGCGGTCACGACCTCGATGCCCTCCAGCTCGAGATTGACCCTGATCAGCTGCCGGATGACCTTGTTGTCGTCGACAACAAGCACCCGGCCCGACGCGCCTGGCACAACTCGAGAGTAGGTCCGCTCCGGCCACCGCGTCCGGGTTTTCCCCACTTCCACCCCGTGCGGGCGACCCACACCCCTCCCCGGACCCGCAGAAACCCGTTCATGAACACCCCGAGCGAGCTGGTAGTGTTCTACCCGTCGCCGCGAGCAACACCTCACGACCGACACGCCCCCGTAGCTCAGGGGATAGAGCAACGGCCTCCGGAGCCGTGTGCGCAGGTTCGAATCCTGCCGGGGGCACCTTGCAGAAGGTGCCCAAAGACCCCGTCACCAGCGGAAACGCTGAGGCCGGGGTCTTCGCGTATGTGCAGGCAGATGCAGCCCGGAGCGGCCGCATGTCGGTGTCTGTGGACGAGGCGTGGACGGGATCTTGAGGCATCGCCGCAGGTCGCCGACTGCTTTCCGACGACAGCTCGACTGGCACGCCCCCGGTCGTGAAGTCTGCGGCACCCGACTGCTTAGATCGCCGACATGACGGACTGGTCGCAGCTCAACCACGCCTACGGCACGGCAGACGACGTTCCCGGTCTGCTCGACAAGGTGAGCCAAGCCCCGAACGATTCAGACTGGACCGAGCTCTGGTCCCGACTGTGCCATCAGGGCACCGTCTACTCGGCAAGCCACGCGGCCTTGCCGGCCCTACGAGACATGGCGCGCCAGTGGTCACCCGCGGCCAGACAGGCACCCCTCTTGCTGGCCGGTGCCATCGCGGCCAGCACTGACCAGCCATACGGCGAACAAGATCCCCACGTGGCCTATGCCTCGGAGATGTCCGACCTGCTGCAACTGGCTGAGGAAGCTCTCCGGGATCCGAGCCTGGGCGATGCCCCCGGAACTTACGTCTACTTGCTCGCCGCACTCCTCGGATTCGAGGATGTCCCGGTTTGGGGCGAACAACTCGACGGCCTGAACGATGACGAGTACGAAGTGCCCTGCCCCGCGTGCAGCGCCGAGAACTTCATAGCCTTCGGTGAGTACGGCTTCTTCTCGACTACGGACAGCATGTACATGAACGAGACCGCGGCAAAGAAGCTCCCTCTTCAGCCCGCAGACTCCTCATCGCTGGAGGGGCTTGCCCAAAGACTGCACAGTCGCGCGCTTGCCGACAACCAGCCCGAAGTCGCGGGCAAGTTGACCTATCTTTTCGGTAGAGCGCAATGTGCCGAATGTGAGGCTGTCTTCAGCGTCGCGGATGCCGTTGCAACCCGCTGGGACGGGTGAACCGCTTCCGGCAGAATCACTGACCCCTCGCTGAGACGGGCTGCCTCAGGCCTGGCTCCAAGCCTGTCGATGGCGGGCGACGCTGTACACCTGCTCGACCTGCTCGGCCGTCAGCACCCCGGAGAGCGGCGCCAGTGCCGCCACCTGACGCTCCTGGTACACGCGCACGCTGAGCTGTGTGGCAACCACCTTCAGATCGGTCACGCCGACGAAGACGAGCACGGGCTCAACCGGTACGGGAAAACCGCAGTAGTGCTCAAGTACGCGAGCTACTCGCTTCGCTTCCGCCCGGCTCTTGCGTGCGTAGGGAGCCGGCTTTCCGCGGTTGACCTTCACGGAATCGTCTCCGACCCATACGGCCTTTTTGTGGTGGTGCTTGGTGTTGATGCTGAACACGCCGCCGGGCCCGACCAGCAAGTGATCGACGTCCACCTTGTCGGCCAGGGGAATGGAATGCAGGACCCGCCAGCCGTGACGCACCAAACGGTTCAGCTCGGCTCCCACTCTCCTCTCCCCCGCCAGTCCCTTGCGCCAGGAGTCCCACTCTGTGCGACGCCGCAAGAGCTGTGAGACGAGCCGCTCAATCAGACCCACCCCGGATTTGTCGAGCAGGTCCCGGAGAGACTCACCAGGGCGGTTGGTGGACAGGTCGTCGGCCGACGTCAACGGCGGCAGCATGGGGCGCATTTCAGCCTCAGGTGCCCCCTGCGGCATGACCGACTCGGAGTCGTTCCGTAAGTGGCGTGTCAGCACGGCAACCACGTCGTCGCGATACTCGGCGACCAGGACCGTGATGTCCCCCGTCCTGACGTCCGCCCAGCCAACCGCGGTGCCATCCGGCAGGTTCGCGTACAGACGATCCTGTCCGTATCGCTTCCAACGCGTCACCCTCAGCTCCACGAGCCCCCCTCGTCCGCTCTCGGCTCGAAGCATCGCAGCAGGTAGCGCTCAAAACGAGAGAGGCCCCGGACAAGATGCCCGGGGCCTCGGTGGGGTGCAGGGTGTCTCACTCGTACTCGCGCAGAAGGTCCTCGATACGTCGGTTGGCGACGTCCTGCCGTCCGTCGAGGCACTTCGCGTAGCGGGTCAGCAGCACCTCGACGCTGTTGCCGGCGCGCTCGGCGACCTCGGTCGGGTCGACGCCGGCGTTGAGCCACGTGGACAGTGCGGAGTGACGGAGGTCGTACGGCCGACTCGCGAGCGGCGAGGAGGCGGCGGCCGGCGGGAGCGCGAGGAGCCGGGCCTCTTGCCAGACGCGGTAGTAGGTGGAGAACGGGACGACCGAGCCCTTCTCGCTGAAGAAGAGGCGCCCGTCGTCCGCCGTACCAAAGGTGGCCAGGTGCTCACGGAACACGGCGACGAGGTGAGGCGGAATAGGTACCCGCCGGACGTCCTCGGTCGGCCGGTTCTTCAGCCCGCGGTCATCGTGGGTCTCCCCAGAATCGGTCCACTGCTTGCCGACCGACGGGCGCGTTCGGTGAAGCACCGCCGAGCCCCAGCCCTGTTCGGGGAGGTTCAGGTCCGTCTCCGCGAGGCCGACGGCTTCAGCCGGCCGAAGGCCACCGAAATACATCGCGGCGAACAGACCCACGAGACGACGGCCGCGGGCACGCCGATACCCGCCCACATAGGAGACGGCTGCCAGGAGGCTGCGAGCCTGCTCCGGGTTGGCAACGACGCGCGGGTCCACCTGATTGGACACCTTCGGTTTCTGCCAGCGAACCGCTGTGATGGGGTTCTCGCGCAGCTCCCCCAGGTCAACCGCATAGTTAGCGGCGTTGACCAGCGTCCGACGCTTGCGCCGCACGGTCTCTGCCGCCGCCGCTGTGCCGTCGAGCTTGAGCTTCAGCGAATCGAGAACCGCGCGGGCCGTGGCGGGCTCAGCAAGATCGGCGAGCGGCCGAGAGGCCTTGGACACCCAGTGGAGAACGTTCTGTACGTCGTCCGGCACTTCCCGATCGTCGGGCCCCGGCAAGACGAAGGCCCAGTTGCGCAGCGCTCTGCGGATCACCTCATCGGACGGCCGTCCGGCACGCTCGTCGAGGAGCTCCAGCGTCACGCTGGTAAGGGATTCATTGATGCCGTCCCTCGTATTGGGGGCGGCATGGGGCCACTTCATGGCCAGGTATCTGAGGGCGAAGGCGTACCAGGACGCGGCCGACTTCTTCTCTTCCATCGAGGCCGGGAGGCCCGACTCGGTGTCGAACTCTTCACCGTCGCGCATCGCTCGCATGAGCTTCGTGCGGAAGTGGTCGGCGAGCGCCTTCGTGCGGAAGGACTCCGAGAGCACATTGCCGGCAACGGACCAGCGGACACCGTACGAGGGCGTTTTGGTGTCCCGCTTGCGAACCGCCCAGACCTTCACGTCAAGGGACTTCACGCCGCTGCCTCCAGCTGTCGAAGCCACGTGGTGAAGTCGCTCCGCCATACCCGGAGCTCTCCGTTGGGCAGCTTGAACGCGGCCGGCCCGTATCCCAGCTCCCGCCAGCGGTAGAACGTCCGGCGAGAGACGCCGCCCAGCTCATCCAGGACCTGGCGAACGGTCATCAGCTCGTCGCGACGGGCGTCCATGTCGGTTCTCCTTCCGTTCCGGCGGCGGGTTCGAGGGATGCGGCGAGCCAGGCTTCGGCGCGGGAGAGGCCGGTTCCGGCGAAGACCCAGTGCGAAAGGACGAGGGTCATCTCCGTCAGTTCTGTCTCGACCACCGCGGCGACCTGTGCGCGTCGCCAGTCCGCGCGGGCGGTACGCAGGGCGCCGAGGGTGGTGGAGTAGCGGCGGGACTTGGTGGAGAAGTGGCCGCGGAAGCCGAGCATGTGCGCCCAGGCGCGTAGGCCGAGCTCCGCGAGCTCGGGGCGTGCACCGAGGGACCAGGCGACGCGGATCATGCGCCGGGCGTGGTCTGAGATGCGCGCCTGGGCGAGTTCGGCGAGGAACTTGAGCGGGCGGTCGAGCGTGCCGGTCGCCGTCTCGGCCCCCTTGGTCGCGTACTTCGCGATGTAGGACGCTACGGCTCGTTCGGTGAGCTCCTGGCCGTTGTCGAAGTCGGCGGATCGGATCGTGCGGACGTCGAGTTGGCGGCCGAAGGCGAAGGTATGGGCGCGTCCGTCGATGGTCGGGCCCTCGACGCGGGCGGCGGTGGCTGCGGCCTGGATGGCGTCGGTCAGGAGCTCTGCCGTCGCCCAGGCGGGCGGTGGGGTGTCTCCGCCTTCCGGGCCGTCGATACGGATGACCGCGTGGAAGTGCACGGCACCGCGCTTCTGATACTCGGCGACCTTCGCGAAGGAGACCCGTGCGTGGTCACGGAAGGTGCGTTGGGTGAGGCCGGCGCGCTTGGCGATCTCCCGGCGGAGGTAGATCGAGAAGCGCCGCCAGAGGTGCCCGGCGTGGGCGTTCCAGAGCACGGCCGCTTCGTAGTCGTACCGGTCCGGATCGAGGGGCGTGCCTAACCTGCTGTCGTTCTCGTCATGGCGGGCACCGCAGCGGCAGGGGCGTCCGTCGGTGCGGCGGTTGTGGACCGGGCCGAAGCCGGGGGCGGTGAAGGTGGCGAAGACGCGCGGGTGGGTGGCGACCTGGTCCGAGGTGCCTTTGCCGCCACGTAGTCCGGCAGTGATCAGGTGGTAGGTGTCGCGGCGGTAGGTCTCGGCGCAGGCCGGGCAGCGGGTCGCGCGGCGGTTGTTGCAGCGGACGAGGAGTTGGCCGGCCGGGAGGGCGGTCGAGTCGAGGTGGTGCAGGGTGCGGCCGATCTCGCCGGTTGTCGTGGCGACGGCGTACTCGGTGCGGTGGCCGTCGAGGCGGACAGGGTGGGTGCAGCCGCCCAGGCCGGAGAGTTGGCGGGCCAGCTCAGGCATGGTGCCGAGAGAGGCCAGCATGGAGAGTTCCGCCAGCGGGGGCGGAGTCTGCCGGGTAATGATGGGTGTTCCTTTCGGCTGTTTCGGCGGTTGGGAGGGACGGCCCCGGGGCGGCGGGATGCTTGGCGGCGTTTGCCGCCCCGGCGGCCGGTCAGCGCCTGTTGGCGTTGTTCAGGAGCGAGCGCAGGACCACGGCAGAGATAGCCACGGAGATGGCCGTGATGGCGACCGCCGCCAGGAGCGCGGTGAGGACGACACCGCCGACGAGGACCGCTGCGACCGGGCCCGCATAGGGGCTGAGCGAGCGGCTGGCGGCGGTCGGAGCCGGGTTGTGCTGGTGGTACTGCTGCGGAATGAGGGTCGGCGGCGGAGTGGGCACGTCGGGCAGCTTGGGGCGGAACATGGCGCAGCTCCTTTCAGCGGTTGTCGCCGTTGACGACGCCGACCCCGGAGCGGGTGCCGGACTCGATGGCGGGGGCGAGGAAGGTGTGGGAGAGCCAGAAGCCGAAGAGGGCGATCACGACGGCGACCCACATACGCACTCCGAGGAACTTGATCGCGGCCCAGGCGATGACGCCCAGGACGAAGACGAGCGGGAGCGAGACGGTCACGGGGTCTCCTCAGCGGACGCGGCAGCGGTGGGTGCGGGCGGCGAGCTCGGCGGCGGCGCGGGTGTCGAAGTCGTTGGAGAAGCCGCAGCGCGGGGCGGTGCAGACGGCGGTGTGCTTCTCGCGGCCGCGGCCGTCGTAGGCGGTGCCCACCTGGACGGGTCCGATGCGGACGACTCGGCGGAAGCGGCGGTTGGCGGGCATCAGGGCAGCTCCTTCGGTTCGTCGTGGTGCTCGCCGGTGAAGTCGGCGACGTGATCGAGCAGCCAGCGCCGGATCTCTGCGCCCTCGTACTCGTCGGCGGTGAGGATCACGGGTTCGGCGATGAGCATTGCTTCGGTGAGGTGGTTCTGACGTGTCAGCTCGGCGGCGCGGTTGAGCGCGCGGAGCGTGGACGGGCGCAAGGTGGAAAGTCCTCCGAGGTCAGGTGAGTTGTGCGGCTATGGCTTCCGCGAGCGGGAGCGGGACGCCGAGGCGGGCGCGAAGGGTGGGGGTGTCGATGTCCGTTCCCGTCCGGGTCCGGTGGTCGTCGGCGACCTTGCGGGCGAGGGCGACGAGGGCGGGCGGGACGGGAGTCGTAGACGGTGGAGCCGGTTCGACCGGCGCGGTACTCGGCAGCTCGGCCGCCGGCGCCGGCGCTTCGGTCGGGCCGTGAGCGAGAAGCGTGCCGCCGAGGAAGGCGACAGCCGGCCATCCGGCGACGAGGATGCGCAGCCAGGCGGGTACGGCGTCCAGGTCCAGCAGACCGGCCGTGGCGACGTTGGCCCCGAGTGACGCGATCAGCGCAACGAGGAACCAACACCACCCAGCCGCCTTCGATCCACCGGAACGCAGCCGCCGCCAGGCCGCCACCAACAGCAGGTCGACGGAGACCGGATAAGCCCACGCCTTCCAGCCGTCCTGTCCGGCAGCAGCAGCCAGGTCATGAAGGTGAGCGAAGGACAGCGCGGCAGCGATCAGTGCTTGGACGAGTACGGCATCCATGCGGACGGGCATCCGCATCACGGTTTCTCGCCCTGGCTCGTCTCGTCGTCGGGCAGAGCAGAGGCGTAGGTCTCCAGGGCCCTCACGTAGTCGGCACAGGCGGCGGACAGCTCACGGGCGAACGTCAGGTGTTCGGCGATCGGCACCCGGGCGAAGGCCGAGACGGTCAGGGAATGGCCCTCGCCGTCGAGGGTGAGGATCGGGGTACGGATCGTGCCGTACTCACTGAGGCGGACGATGGTGTTGCCGTCCGCGTAGAAGGCCATGGACGCAGTCACGAGCGTTCCTCTCCGATTCGGGCATGGCGGGGGTAGGGACTTGGCGTGGGACGGCCACGCCGACCGGTGGTCGGGGCGAAGGTGGGTTACTCGGCGGCCGGACTGGGAGCGGTCACCGGGCCTGACGCCTTCGCAGGCGCGGGCGGGACGTACGGCCGAAAGAACGTGAGCGCCGGAATGTCCGGGGCGAGGTGGGCCGTCTCGCGGCAGGTGGCCGCAGCAGCGGCAAGGGACAGGTTGGGGGTGCGGATGCGGGACCAGCCGCCGGAGGTGTCACCGGCCACGGCCAGGCCCGGCAGCTCGGCGGCGATGGCGCAGGAGGCGTCGACCGCTTCGGGGGCGATGTCACCCAAGGCCATCTTGGCGGAGGCTTCGTCGTTGACGCGGTGGCAGACGCGGCCGGTGAGTTGGGCCCGGAGCATGGTGGCGCCCTTGCCGAGTTCGGCACCGAAGCGTTGCCCGCAGACTTCCAGGTAGATGCCGGCCGCCCGGCCCAGCTGGGCGAGGCGGATGAGGTGGGTGACCATCTCGTCCCGGCGCTCCTCGTCCTTGCGGGATGCCACGAGGAAGAGTTCGGCCACCTCGTCGACGAACAGCACGATGGGGGTGGGCCGTTCGCTCTCGGGCAGGCCCCAGATGTCCGAGGTGATCTCCTCGTCGCGGGTACCGGGAGCAATGCCCTGCCGGGCCTTGATGAGGTCGTATCGGTCCTCCATTTCCTTGACCAGGACGGGCACCAACTCAGCAGCCTCATCCGGGTCCGTGGCCAGCGCGGCGAAGCGAGCGGCGAACGGGGCCAGCTCGACGCCCCGCTTGCAGTCGATGCCGGCCAGGGCGACGGGTTGTCGGGCGAGCCCGGCAATGAGGTTCCGCAGGTACATGGACTTGCCCGACAGCGTTGCGCCAAGGACGAGTCCATGCGGGACGGCGCGGTAGTCCCGTAAGAACGCCGTAGCGTCCTCCCTCAAGGCCACCGGCACCTTGAGGAACCCGCCCTCAGTCCGCCGAGGCATCCGCACCTTGCGCAGGACGTCGAAGCCGATGAGACGCAGTTCGACGACACCAGGCTTGACGTCCTTCACGTACACGCCGTGCACGCCCCAGGCGTGGCGGAGCCGTTCCGCCGAGGCGGCGACGTCGGCCGGTTCCTGGCCGGGAGCGAGGCGGAGCCGGACTCGTAGGCCAGTCGCAGTGGGCCGGATGATGCCCCGCCGAGGCGGGACCGGACGGATCTCTCGCCGAGTGGTTGCCTTGATGGCCAACACCCGCAACCGCGAGGGCTCGACGGTCAGACCGCAAGCGTCCATGGTCGAGGAGTACGAGGCCAGCAGCCGAGCCACCGACACCGGCAGCCCGACCGTGGACCAGTACGCCGCCGGGTTGGCGTGCCGGGCGTAGGCCGCGCCGCCTATCGCCGCGAGGGGTGCGCCCAGCTCGGCCAACGTGATCAGGTCCGTCACGACGATCAGCCCGCCTGAGCGACCGGGACCGGGAAGGCACCCGGCGCGATCGCGGTAGCGCGGTAGGCGATGCCGTGCCGCTGCTGGCCGTTGAACACGCTTTCCCACGGCCGGGCGATGAGCCCCGGCAGGGACACAGGGGCGCCAACGGTCAGCCCCTCCGTCACACCGCTTTCGGGAACGGTGACCTGGATGAGCGACGAGTCCCCCTCATCGATGAAGACAACGCCGACGGTCATCAGCGCCTCACCGCTCACGGCGTCCTTGGCAATCTCACCGGTCTGCCGGTCGCGCACCTTCGGCGCCGGCGCTTCGGTGAGCAGGATCGTGGCGGTCGAGGCGTCAACGCGGATCACACGCACAGAGAGTTCTCCTTCTGAGATGGATCAACCCGTCACCTGACAGGTTGACTTAGCAAGTTTGAAGTTAGGGTTGCCAAGTTGACTTGTCAAGTGGCTTGGTGGTCGTCAACGAGCGGACGCGGTAACGCAAGCGCACCATGAAGCCAGCCACACGGAGGAGGGCGGACATGGGCAGAGAACACGGTGCTCAGGAGCCGCAGTCGTGGGATCCACGCGAGCCGCAGACACCCCCACGGCCACCGGATGGCTGGGCAGCACCACCACAAGGCCACCCGGCGGGCAGTCCGCACCAGGACGGGCCACCCCGACCGAAGAAGCGACACCGCGTCTTCCTCTGGATTTTCCTGGCCATCCAGATCCTGTTTCTGATCTGGGTGATTACAGGCGCTGCGAGCGGTAGCGGCACACCTGAAGACTGCCGCGGGCTCACCGGCGACAACCTGAAGTTGTGCGAGGACGCCGACGACGTCGGAACCACCATCGGCGTGGGACTCATCATTGGACTGTGGGCGGCAGTCGACGTCATCCTCGGATTTACCTACGTGGTGTACCGGCTCGCCACACGACGGGCGTGAGCCTCAGCCGTCCCAGCCAAGCCGCGGTGGGCAGCGTCCCCAGGTTCAGCCGAGTCGGTACGTGTCTTCGAGCTCCTGCCGGTCAGCCGGGAGCAGCACGTCAGAGACTTGCAGCGCCTGACCTGAGGCGTCGCACGCGACGACCAGGACGCTGAGGACGGGCACACCATCCGGGAGCTCCAGGAGATCGGCCTCAACACGCTCGGGCAGCCTGGCCGACACCCGTTCCGTCACGTGATCGAAGCGAACCTTCTTCCGCGTCTCAAGGTGCGCACGGGTACCGCTGGTCAGGAGATCGGCACTCTGCAAGGCGGTGCCCTCGACCAGGCCGGCGGGGAAGTAGGACGAGACCAGCTCGACGGGTTCACCGTCCTCCACGACCAGGAAACGGCGCATGAGGACCTTGGCTCGCCTGGGCAGACCGAGCACCGAAGCAACGCGCGCGGGAACCGGGACCTGCTCCACAGCGATCAGGCGTCCTGAACTTTGCGATTCATCGCGCTCCAGTACTTCCCGCCCGCGGCGGTCCCTCTGCTCGGCACCTGCCGGCCGACCGCGCACGATCGTTCCGTATCCCTGCCGGGACTCCAGCCATCCGTCCCGCTTCAGTAGCTCAAGGGCACGCACGACGGTCGGCCGGGACATGCCGAAGGCCTGCACCAGCTGATTCTCACTGGGCACCTTCGAGCCCGGAGGGTACGTGCCGTCCTCGATGCGGCCCTGGAGTGTCTGGGCGAGGCGTACGTACTTGGGTGCCTCCACTTCATACGCCATGAACGCCGCCCGTCGGGATTGGCCAAGTCAACTGGTCAACCAGACTAGCGAGTAATCCGATGGCGCAGTACCGGGTGCCCGCTCCCGCCTCAGGAAGGCCAGGCATCGGCCATCACGAAGGAGACGACCGTTCCGCCGAATCGACTGGGCCCACAGTGCCAGGAGTCGGCGATCGAATCGACGAGGAGCAGCCCGCGGCCGTGCGCGTCGGCCGCGTCCGGTCGCCGTAGCCGGACCCTCGCCGGGAAGCCGGCGTTGTGCACCTCGACCTTGAGAGAGGCACCTTCCCGGAACCACTCCACTCGCACTCGCCAGACCTCGTCCGACTGGCCGTAGCGGATGGCGTTGGTGACGAGTTCCGAGATCATCAGCACGCAGTCGTCGACCGAGCAGGCCGGGTTGTACGGGGCGATGAACTTGCGGAACCAGCGCCGGGACAGGGCCGCGGACTCCGCTACGGGGTACAAGGTCATCGCCCCGAGTCGCGGTGAGTCCTCAGAGGGATAGCGGTCGATCATGTAGGCCATCCGTGCTCACTCCTTGCCGCTACCGTCGCAGTCGAGGCAGCGCCGTTTCGATGCGGCACGGGCGCGGTCGGTGACGACGGAGAGCGCCAGGGCGGAGCGCGAGCTGACCCGTTTCCAACCCCGACCACGGCATGCCCGGCAAGCTAAGTGCCCGCCCTGCACCGACCCCTGACTCGTCACGACCGCACCCCCTTCTCCAAGTGGCCTTAGCCACTGAATGGATAGTGGCATTAGCCACTTGGGGGATGCAAGCCGTTCGAGGAAATGGCGCGATTCATCAGGTGAGGGGGTAGCCCTGCTCGAACGCCCAGCGCTGCGGCGGGTAGGTGGCTTCGGCGAACTCCAACGGCCGGTCCTGCAGATCGAAGACGACGTGGTGCACGACCAGGACCGGTGAGTTGGGGTCGAGTTGCAGGTCCGCCGACTCCTCACCAGTCGCCTGCCGAGCGCACATGCGGTCCTCGGCGTAACTCCCCTGCCGTCCGGTCGTGTTCTCGACGTACATCAGCGTGCCCTCTTGGATCCGCTCCGAATCGAGGAGCTTGGGCGCCCGCTGTCCGACGTCAGGCGCGAACCACGACGTGGAGAGCGTGATGGGGCCGTCCTGGTTGTTGGTGACGCGGCGGCGGTGCACTGCCCGACGATCCTTCACCAGCCCCAGCGCCTCAGCGACGTAGTCAGGAGCATCCAGCCACCCGGCCGACGTGATGACCGCGTACTCACCAGGCGTGTAGATCTTCCCGGTCTGCCGCGCCCGCCCATACAACTCCCGTGCACGTCGGTTCACTTCGAGACTGCGCACATACGTGCCCGACCCCTGCCGCTTCTCGACGAGCCCCTGGTGGCTCAGCGCTTCCAGGGACCGCGCCGCCGTCGGCCTGGACACCTTCCAGTTGGCCGCAAGCTGCCGTTCCGAGGGGACCTCGTCCCCTGGCCTCAGGTCGCCCCGAAGGATCTGATCGCGGATGTAGTGACCGATCTGGAGATACTTCGGCTGCGCCTCTTCGATCTGAGGCATGTCCCCTCCTCATCCAAGTGGCTATGGCCTCTAGCCACTATAGGGTCGGTGGCCAGACCCCGAACCCGTAATGTTGAGCACATGACGCGGTTGATCGTCGCAGCAGGAGGAGGGGGCGACGCAGTCGCCGCCGCAATGCTTGACGCCGCCTTGTACGGCGACGATGGCCAGGCGGTGATCCTCACGTACGCGTGGGACCGCCTGTTGGTCGACCCGGTGCCGGGCCCACGCGCCCCTTCCGACTTCACCGGCCTACAGCAGCTCACCAAAACCGTGTGGTCAGTGCCGGCCGCGGCCAGCCCGATCGCCCCGGCAGGATCCACCCTCCCCCGGCTCGCCGCTGAGCTCCCCCACGCCTTCGCCCTGATCGACCCGCACCATGGCGCCGAAGGCGTAGCGCGCCAACTCGAAGAGCTAATAGCCCTCTTGGCGCCGACCTCAGTCGATCTCCTGGACGTGGGGGGAGACATCCTCGCGCGAGGCGACGAACCGACCCTCAAGAGCCCTCTTGGGGACGCTCTGACCCTGGCCGCCTGCTGTCAGGTGAAAGCTCCCGTGCGGCTCCTGGTGGCCGGCCCCGGCCTGGACGGCGAACTCCCGGCCGACGACGTACGCAGCGTGCTCGGCCACTTGGTCCACACGTTCAGTCCGAAGGACACGGAGCCGGTGAGCGACGTTCTAGAGTGGCATCCGTCCGAGGCCACGGGAATGCTCGCTGCGGCAGCGCGAGGGGCAAGGGGCGTGTGCGAGGTACGCGACGCCGGGCTGCTCGTTCCACTCACAGATGACAGCCCCATATTGCACGAAGTCGACATGGACGACGCTCTGCACCGCAACGAGCTGGCCCGCGCGGTCCTGTCGACCACCAGCTTGGACGAGGCCGAGGCCCACAGCCGAGAGGTCTGCGGCTATTCGGAGATCGACTACGAACGCAACAAGGCCGCCTGGCTCAAGGACCAGCCAGCCGTGAAGCTCGATCCGGACGCCGTGCTCTCCGAGCTCGAAGCGTTCGAGGACGAGGCCCGACGCCGCGGAGTCACCCACACGACCTTCCGCCACCTCACAGAGGTCCTGAACCTCAACGGCACCCAGCGAGACGACCTGCGCCAGCTCCTCATCAGCGCCCGACCGGAGCGCTATTGCCCACCCCTCTGGACCATCCCAGCCGAGACTGAGTAACAACCTTCTTCACGGGTTCAAGGCGGCTCGCTCCGCTCCCCGCGCGCGGCCCGGCCCCCGGCCGGGCCTGCGCTCATGTCTTCGCCCCGCTCCAGCCCGGCCGGCGCCCGTGCCGCGCTCCGAGCAATCAGGCACCTGATGCCAGAGAAGGGGTGCGTCGTGGCTGGGGCGGTCGGCTCCACGGCTTTACGGAGCCACTTTGGCGCGAGCCTCGAAGATCATGGCCCCAACGTCGTGCTTTACCGGGCAGGTCCACAGACTGCCCGACGCGCCGGAAGCTTACGGGGCCATGATCACTCGCGCCAAAGCAGCGCCACCCCAAAGCCGCTCCGTCGACCTTGAGGAGCTGCTGCGACTTGAGTATCTTCCCTAGCCATGACCAGGGAGCGCTAGATCAGCACTTCCAAGCGATCTCTATAGTAACTCGCCCATTTTTCTTTAAAGTCGCATGTTGCAAGATAAGCCCGCGCAACATAATCTTCGACGCCTTTATAGGTCACTGGCGCTAAACCGAAGTGGGATTTCACTCGATACGCGAGATAGGGAGCAAGCCATTTCCCCTTCACCAGACGATGACCATACCCCTTGGAGAAGCAAGTACTTATGCGCCCTCTGACACGGGCCGAGACTGCATTGTAGTCTGCTGGACTGAGCCGCGTAGATGCGGCTATTTTCGTTCCGGCGGCTGCCAGTTTGGCTGGCTCGGCAGCCCCGTACTTTGGATTATTGACCCAAGACTCCCGGCCGAATCCGACGTCACAGCCAGCCCCCGTTGCTTTGGCTATAGTACAAAGGGTTATCCAGTCCCTCCACCCGTTCGCCAGATCTCCAACCCAACCGTTCAAATCAGTCGCAAGTTGGCTCGCCGAGGATGAATCCAGGGAGAATACCCCCGCCAAAGCTTCCTTGTCATTCCCGCGGACAAAAATTTCAGCTTCAACATCGAACATGTCCGTGTAAATAACATGGGGGGACCTTCTCCTCCCTCCGGAGAAATCGTCATTGTCTCTGTCGACCATGAAGGCGATTGAGTGCTTCCGGCTCGAAGAAGCAACGGTTAGCTTGCCAGCCGCTTTAAAGTAGTCAAAATGCGCCAGCACAGCTTTCTTGCCGCCCGCAGCGGCTCCCGTGGTATCATCTTTGATTTGCTCAGCCAGCCATACCTGGTAACCGGCGGACTCAATTGTTGCACTACTATCGCAGACGCGATCATAGAATCGCGCGTCCAAATCTTTTCCCTCTACGATAACAAACAAGGAATCTTGCGAGATCTGCACGCGGCGGGCAAAAGCCGATCTATTGTACGAAAGCCTACGACTCATAGTTCGTGGATCATCCTGTCCGGGAGTTCTGCCATGATCTCCGGGGAATGCGTAGCGAGGACGAGCTGCGCCCTAGGGTTGATCGTCCGCATCGCATTGACCAAGCGATGCTGCCAATCAACATGCATCGAGATCTCTGGCTCATCCACGATCACAGAATTAGGCCCAGCCGCCAGGCATTCAACCAAAAGCCGCACCACCTGCTTTTGGCCGCTCGAAAGGGCTTCCAAGGGAACCTCGTCATTACCTTGCCTGATTTTAAGAAACCTCCCTTCAAAGTCTACTCGCATACGCCCTTGAAATAGATCATGGATCAGACGCTCCACTGTTTGCTTTGGCTCTTGGGCGTTTTCTACCTCTTTTTGGACTTCTACAATTTCGGCGACAACCTCACGCATCAAGTCATTCGATAGGAAATTTTCCGAAAAGCTTTCATAGTCCCCAACCCTGAGGTGGAGATTTTGATCCTCAAAAAAGCTCTTAACTGCCGTATAGGCGGCCTCGACATCGATATTCGCCAGACTGGCCCGCTTCTTGCGTGGCGAAATTGACCTCGTGATGACTGATCCTGCGATTGCCGCCAGGCCATTCTGTTGAGCACGACGGATCTGCATGAGTTCACGGGTGTTGTAATCTTGCCAAATTGCCTGAATTTGTCGTGCGAACATTCGATCGTAGGCCACCTCATCCAAGATGTCCCCGGTGCTGCCACCCATCCGCATTCTGGGGCTGTCGCTCAGTCGCAAGATGGATAGATAACTGTGCCGAAAAACACGTCCAGAAGAGTCTGACGGCTTAGTAATCCAACGCATCTTTCCGGCTTGGTCTATCAGTCGTTCACCGACTTGCCGATCTAGCAATTCATAATCATCAAACAGTGTCTCTGGCGGCTCGATCGCGACGTTTTTCGCCTTAGGATTCCTGATCGTTCGTTCGACTTCCCTGCTTCCCGTTTGAATCTTTACTACAGCCCAGTCAAAAGGGACTCGCACAAGAAGAGAGGCTTCCTCCTGAAGTGCGCTATGCAAGATCTTAAGCATCGATGTCTTGCCGCTACCATTCAGCCCCCAAAAGACATTTACGTCAGGTTCGAGGGAATGACGAATAACGCCTGGTCGTCCAGCAAGGCCAGCAATCTCGAAACTTACAATACTTGGCACGCCGAGTCTCCCACCTTCTAAGTAGGCCTTCACTGCAGAATCATAGAGCCGTCACTACATCTGATCGTGGTTTTCCATCAAACTGAGTAGGGCGTGCCTTGGCCTACGGCACCGCACCGCCCTTGGTCAACCCTGGAACAGCGCCCAGATGCGCCTCTAGCTACCCAATCCGAGACTTGCCCACGCTCTGCCTCCGCTGTTGACAGTGATCACTCCCATCGCCTCTGCGTGCGACGGCGTTAAGCTGGCTAACTAGTCGACGGGGAACGCGGAGCCCAGAGTCGTCGGGTTCCCACGCTCATACAGGGCAGAGCTAACGTGATCCCTCACGAACCAGTGCCATGACTCCCCCTCTACTGCGACGATGTCGGCGAGCCCGTCCCCCGCGTCCCTCTCAGTTTCCGTCTCATTCAGCGCCGTTCGCGGACGTTCAGACGGGACCGAAGCCCGTAGCCGCTCCGGTGACCAGCCGACCATGAACGCAGATGAACGCCCCCGACCGCGGGCCACAACCCCGCCACCACAGCTGGAAAGCGTGCGCCTGGACCGGCGCTCGGAGAAGGTTGAGGGGCAGCCGACGCCCGAGTGATAGACAGCCGCCATGGCGCACTTCTTCGTACTGATCGACGGCGAGTCGGGCGGGTGGGGGGTCGACGCTGAGGCGCTGACAACGGCGATACGGGCTCGATGGGCAACCGTCGAGATCGACTCGACGCACCGGAGCTCGGCGCAGAGCCTCAGTTGGTCCGTCGAGGCAGAGAACGGTCCAGGCGAGGCACACCTGCACGAGGACGGTACTTGTCTGTACCTGGATGTGTGGCAGGAGGACGCTGCGTGGCTTGCGGTCGTGTTCCGCAGGCTCGCTCCGACGCACCTTGACGTGGTGTTCTGCGACGAGGGCTACACCTGCGACGTTCGCCTACGGCCGGAGGCCACCGACGCTGAGCTGATCGACCTGATGATGCAGTCTGACCCAGCGGCGGAGACCCCGCGCACCACAAGTGCACCAGAGCGAGCGGGAAACCACGGTGAAAGCGGCCGAGGTCGATGAGACCCGGTGCCAGGTGAAAGCCCAGTTCAGCAGCCCTACCGGCCCCAAATGACAGCAGCTTCCCAAGCTGAGGGCTCAGGCAGTGTCCCCCCGGGTCGGCCGGCACAGCTTGCTCTGATCGACGACAGGGCAGCGTGGCTGAGGTCGGTTGGGGTGCAGCGAGGCACACGCGAGCCAGGTCGGTCGGCGCACCCACCGTCGTGGCTGACTGTCGTCGGTTGAGGTCCAAGCGGCTTGCGTCAACGGTGCACCGTGCGGTTGGGCTGGGGTGGCGTCTACGCGTTGCGTGATTCTGCGATGTGGAAGGGGAATGCAGCCCTGTGGCGGAAGAAGGCCAGGGGAGGGGCAAACAGGTGGCGCAACGGGGCAGCGGCCGAGGCAACGACTATCAGCGGCAGCAGCAGGCGTTACGACGTGCCCAGGAGCAAAGGGCACGACAATCGGAGCGGGAACGCAGGGCCGCTGAGACGGCCAGCAAGCGGCAGGAACGCGAGCGGAAGGCCGCGTATCAGGAGCAGCAGGCGGAGCAGGCGCAGGTGCGCACGATCGGGGTCGATCACGAGGTCGAGCAGCTCGGGCAGTTGCTCCGTGACGCGTTGGTGGGCGATCCGCCTACGACCTTTGAGCGCCGGCGGAGGACTCACACGCCGAAGACGTTAGACGAGCGCCCCTGGTCTCGTCCGGAGCCTTCCCCACGCTGGGAGGAGTTCGCACCACCGGAGCCTGGCGGTCTGGCTGCTGTCCTGGGTCTTGGCAGGAAGCGCTATGAAGCTGAGGTTGCCGAGGCGCGTGTGCGGTTCGGTGAGGCGCAAGAGCGCCACAGGCGAGCCGAGGAGAAGCGGCTGGCAACGCTGGAGCGGAAGCGTGCCGAGCACCGCCAGGCTGAAGCGCAGGCCCTTGACGAGGTGGCGGCTTTCAACGGGAAGTTGGACGAGGAGCGCGAGGCGTACGGGGCCGGGGATCCAGCGGCGGTCGAGGCTCATCTAGGGGCTGTTCTGGATGCGTCGGAGTATCCATTGGGCTTCCCCCGCAAGCATCGGATTGCCTTTCGACCTGCCACCGGTGACGTACTCGTTGAGATCCACTTGCCGCCTGAGGCGATCGTTCCTACCGCGCGGGGTTACCGGTACGTGAAGAACCGAGACGAGACGACCGTGCTGCCTCGTCCGGAGAAGGAGCGCAAGGAGATCTACGCCTCCGTCCTGGCGCAAGTCGCTCTGAGGACAGTGCACGAGGTCCTGACGAGCGATCCAGACCGGATCGTCAATGGCGTGATCCTGAACGGCCATGTGAGAACCATCGACCGGGCTACCGGTCAGGAGGTCTCACCCTGTCTGGTGACGCTCAGCGCCAGCAGGGAGCAGTTCGGGAAGCTCCGTCTCAGTCAGGTTGATCCAGCGCAGTGCCTCAGGGGACTCAACGCCCTGGTGTCTCCCAACCCCTACGATCTCGAACCGATTCGCCCCATCGTCGAGTTCGACCTGTCGAAGTACCGGCTCATGGACAGCATGGATGTAGTCGCTGGCCTGGACAGCAGGCCCGTGCTGGTGAAGCTGACGCCCACCGAGTTCGAGCACCTGATTCGCCAACTGTTCGAGGCGATCGGCATGGAGGCCTGGAACACCCAGGCCTCCAAAGACGAGGGTGTTGACGCGGTGGCCGTCAGCAAGGACCCCGTCTTCAACGGTGAGTGCATCATTCAGGCCAAGCGCTACAGCAAGCTCGTGGGCGTTGAGTCCGTCCAGGCGCTCGCCGGAGTGGTCGAGCACAAGCGTGCTGCCAAGGGGGTCCTGATCACCACATCGTGGTTCGGCAGGGCCAGCCACGACTTTGCCCGCCAACATGGCCGGCTCCAGCTCATCGAAGGGCCGGAACTCAAATACCTGATCAAGGAACACCTTGGCAAGGATGTGATCCCGGGCCCGGTCCCCCCGAAGAGGCGCCCCTCACGCTGAGGCCGGCGGCCCGCCCACTCAGACCGAGGAGCTGGGCCGTCCCTGGGCCGTCCGAGGCCGCTCAACAGTGCTCAATGTCGACCGACGACGACCACCAGGTGCACGACCCCACCGCCCCTGACCAGCAAATACCCTGCTCACCAAGATCCCCGGCAAGACCCAGGGCAAGAAGAAGTAGACCGGCTGCGCCTGACACTCAGTCGTCAAGCTTCGCCCACCTGGACGGGCAGCAGACCCCTTCTACCGGCGCGACTTGCCTTGGTCGACAGCATCGCGGCGTGGCTGAGGCCGGTGAAGGTGCGACATGTACACGCGAGCGTGGGCGGTCGGCGCGCCCGTCGTCGTGGCGGACGGTCATCGGCTGAGTTGCAGGCGTCGCACGGAGGGTGGCCGCCGTCAGCTGATCAGGGCAAGAGTGGTCCCCCTGGACCGTCGGGCCAAAAGTGACGTACACGAGGTGCGCCGTGGTCGTCCTCTCGCCTCAAGATCGCCTTGCGCACAGAAGCTCCACAATCGGCGACGAGGGGATATCTTCATCATCCAACCGTCTTGGACTGGAAGGGCAGGGCCAAGTACCGCATGGCGTATGACCTCGCACCTCCCGAGCCTGCTGGGATGGTGGCCTCCCTGAGTTCGCTGGGCTACTCACTCCCTGATGCCGTCGCAGACTTGGTGGACAACAGCGTCTCGGCCAGAGCGGGGACGATCGATGTGGAGTTCACCTGGGACGGGCGCTTCTCGTGGATAGCCGTGGTCGACGATGGTCATGGCATGTCGGAGGATGCCTTGGTCACCGCGATGACCGTCGCGGCCCGCTGGTCAGCAACCGACCGCACTTCCCGGGACCTGGGCCGGTACGGAGTGGGGTTGAAGTCAGCTTCCTTCTCCCAGTGCCGGCTGCTGACGGTCTGCACCGCGGAGGTCGACGGCCCTTGGCACTCGCGGACGTGGGACCTGGACGTGGTTGAACAGACAGGTGAGTGGCGCCTGCTCCGACAGCCGCCGGCCGAGGCCGAGAAGGCCTTGGAGCAACTCACCGCAGGACGGTCCGTCGGCACAATAGTTCTGTGGCAGCGGCTCGCCGGGTACGGGGAGATCACCGCCGCCGATCGCAAGACTCAACGGCAGTTCTACGACGAGGCTGAGAAGGTCCGCGGCCACCTCGGTCTCGTCTTCGCCCGGTTCCTCTCTGGATCGGCCGCGTTGACGTTGCGTGTCACGGGCTTGGCCGTCGAGCCGTGGGACCCATTTCTGTCCAACCACCCGTCGGTGCTGCATCACCCGGTGGAGAACCTGCCACTCGAAGGGCACAAGGTCAGGGTCGAGCCGTACATACTCCCGGGACTTCAGCGACTGACCTCTGCCGAGGCGGAACGTGCCGGGGGACCCAGGGGGTGGCTTCGGCAGCAGGGTTTCTACGTGTACCGCCGGAACCGACTGCTTCTCGCCGGGAGTTGGCTGGGCATACGTGGGCTCCGGCGCGAGGAGAAGTACAACCTGGCCCGCATCGCCGTCGACATTCCGGCGGAGACTGACGCCCAATGGCAGGTTGATGTCCGGAAGGCGACAGTGGTGCCGCCGGTCGTACTGCGCCAGCATCTCCAGCGCATAGCGCGCACGGTTCGGTCCGCCGCAGCCGAGACCGTCCGCAACCGGGGTCAAATAGCGGCACGGCAGCGCGCCGAGAACCTGTCATTCGCGTGGAACGTACGGCGGGACGAGAACATGGTCCACTGCCGGATCAACCGAAAGCACCCCTTGGTGGAGGCGGTACTACAGGAGGGGGGCGGCGATCCGGCGAACATCCGGGCGCTGCTGCGGTTGCTGGAGGAGACAGTACCCGTGCCGGCGCTGCGAGTGCTGCACGAGGTCGACACGGCAGATGATCCCGAACCCTTCGGTGGTCCGGGAAGGGCCACTGATGAGGCGATCAACGTGGCTCAGCGCATGTTCGATGTACTTGTCGCCCAAGGCCGCTCCCCGGATGAGGCACGACGGGTCATCCGCACAACGCAACCTTTCGACCAGCTGAATGGATTCTGGAACAAGTGACCGCACGGGTGGGGCGTACCCTCCTGTTCCCGTCCAGCAAGTCACATATCTCCAGGGGGAGGAATTTGTGGATCCGGCAGTCAGTAAGGACCTGTCCTTTGCGCTGAAGGTAGCCATTCAGTTTCTGCCGGAAGACCGGCAGGCTACTTCAGACGAGGTGACCAAGGCTGTTGAGACGGCCAAGATGGTCGCCGGCCTCAACGGCGTAAGGGTGGAGGCAGCCGATCTGCGCAAGCTGGTCGAGTCCCGCACCACCATCTTCCAGGAAAGTTCAGCAGGGCTGAGTGACAGTGAGAACCACGTCCGATGGCTGCCCGATGCCAAGAACGACCGTTCGTGGGCCTTCTGGACCCGGTATGAGCGCTTTCTGAAGCATTCGCGAGGTATGCCGCTCCAAGTAGTGAACAGCATCGACCGGACGACGGACGAGGTTCTCGGGGAGTTGGAGGATCCGCACCGACCCGGCTCTTGGCGTCGAATGGGGCTGGTGATCGGCCAAGTCCAGTCCGGGAAGACCGGCCAGTTCATCGGTCTGGCGGCAAAGGCTGCCGACGCCGGATACCGGCTGATCGTAGTCTTCGCCGGCGTCCTCAACGACCTACGCGCCCAGACACAACTCCGCGTCGACGAAGGCTTGCTGGGCTTCGATACTCAGTACCAGCTCCGGTCCGACCAGGAGGGCGCCGACCGCTACATCGGCGTCGGCGCCATGGCCGGTGAGCCCCGTCTTCACGTCGCGTCGCTGACCAACAGCACCGAGAAGGGCGACTTCGACCGGAAGACCGCCTCCAAGGCGAACCTACCGATCGGCAACTTCCCGGTTGTTCTCGTAGTCAAGAAGCACCCGAAGATCATCGACTACCTGCGCACCTGGGTCACGGAGGTCCACGGCGTCGAGGACCCCAAGACGGGTCGCAAGATAGTGCAGGACATCCCCCTCTTCGTCATCGACGACGAGGCCGACAACGCGTCCGTGAACACGGCGCGTGACGGTACTGACCCCACCAGCATTAACGCCGCTATCCGCAAGTTGCTGACCAGTTTCGACAAGTCGTCCTACGTGGGCTACACCGCGACCCCCTACGCGAACATCTACATAGACCCGGATGCTGACCACGACAGCCTCGGCGGCGACCTGTTTCCCGAGAGCTTCATCCGTACATTGCGGGCGCCGTCCAACTATCTCGGTCCGGAGCGACTGTTCGGTCTGCGTGCCTATGCGGAAGAAGAGGACATCGACCCACTGCCGCTGGTACGCCATGTCGACGACACCGAGAACTGGGTTCCAGAAAAGCACAAGTCCGGCTTCACGGTGACCGCCGAGCTGCCGGATTCGTTGCGGCGTGCCATCCACTCCTTCGTACTGACCTGCGCCGCCCGCCGCGCGCGGGGGCAGGTAGATGTCCACAACTCGATGCTGGTGCACGTCACCCGTTTCACCAAGGTGCAAGGGCAGGTCCGAGACCAGATCGACGACTACGTGAGGCTTCTCCGGAACGGTCTAAGGGACCGCTATGGAGACGCGTCTCGTGCGCACATGAACGAACTGCGGCTTATATGGGAGGAGGACTTCGAGCCGACCACCGCTTTCTTCACCGCGGACGAGGCCGAACGGCTGTCCTGGGAGCAAACCGCCGCCGAAATCCTCCCCGCGATCCAGAAGCTCGAGGTCAAGGCCATCAACGGGGTGGCCAAGGACGTACTCGACTACTACTCGAACCGTCACACAGGCATGTACGTCATCGCTGTCGGCGGGCAGAAGCTGTCGCGTGGCCTCACCCTTGAGGGTCTTTCGGTGAGCTACTACCTGCGCTTCGCCAAGACCTACGACACCCTGCTGCAGATGGGCCGCTGGTTCGGCTACCGGCCCGGCTACGAGGACCTGTGCCGGCTGCATACGACCACGCAGTTGGTGGCGGCCTACGAGGAGATCACAGCCGCGACCGACGAACTCCGCCGAGATATCGAGGAGATGGCGGCGATCGGCTTCACCCCTCGTGAGTTCGGTCTCAAGGTGCGCACGTCCTCTTTGGGTCTGAGCATCACAGCCGCCAACAAGATGCGTCAGGGCACGCGGGTGCGGCTCAGCTTTTCCGGCGAACTCGCCGAAACGACCATCTTTCCTCTCACCAACGGGAAGCCGAAGCACAACTTCGACAGCCTGCAGACATTCGTCCGCATGCTCTTGGCGCACACTGCACCGCAGGTCGACCCGAAGACTGGCAGCCTCGTGTGGTCGGACGTCCCTGCAGAGTTGGTGGCGTCCGGCTTTTTCGACCCCTACAAGTCCGCGCCGGAGGCGAACCGGATCCGTCCGGACGCCATCTCTGCCTACATCCAGCAGTGCGCCAAAGCCGGGGAGCTCGGCCGGTGGACCGTCCGGATCGTCTCCCGCCGGGGAGCGGAAATGTCCGTCGCCCTCGCGGAATACACCTTGGGCGCGGTTACACGAGCGGCCTCCAAAACCGCGCGCCCGGACCCCACGAAACACACCATCAAGCGCATCCTGAACCCCAAAGACGAGTCCCTCGACCTCGACCCAGAGCAATACAAGGCTGCTTGGGAGGCGACGAAGAAAGCCGCTGAAGGGCGCAAGAACCGCAACGGCGGACCGCTCGCACCCACCCTGCCCACGGGTGAGCCGCTTCGCTGGCAGCGCCGCCCCGACCAGGCTCACCTGCTCATCTACATGATGGAGCCGCCAAAGACGAGCCCCGATGTACCACTGATCGGATTCGCCGCCAGCTTCCCCTTCTCCAAGGCCCACACCGCGACCGAGTACGTCGTGAATGCTCCCTGGTGGAAGGACGACTCGGACGACCTCAGCGACGAGGACGGGGCCGAAGACGCGTGATCAACGAAGCACTGTGGCAGGAGCTGGAGGCACCACAGCCGAACCGGGGGCGCTCCACCCGGCGGTTGTTCCCCGAGAGCGGGCACGACATCCATGTGGGCGTGTCCCAACCGGGGCGGCAACGCATGCTGCTGGTGAGAGGCGGTTCACGGGCGGTCGACCGTGCGCGCCCCCTCCTCGTCGACCTGCGGGAGACTCACGGCCTGAGCCTGTCGTGCAGTTCAGTGAGCAATCGGGAGTTCGAGCTCCAGATCTCGCTGACCGCCGGTGAGCTGCGGGAGGTTTTTACCCCTCTCGCAGAAGACATCGCGCGTACCTCGAAGGACGCGTCGTCGGAGACCGTTCTCGAGCGGGCGGTCCGACGGTTCACACACTGGCAGCAACTCATGCGCAGTGTCGGAACGCAGGGTCTGGGCAGAGAGGCCCGGCTGGGGCTCTTCGGGGAGCTGCGCTGGCTTCGCACCCACCTGCTCGCCGTCCTGCCGACGCATGTGGCGGTGGAGGCGTGGACCGGGCCAGAAGGCAGCAACCAGGACTTTCAGCTCGCGCCCGTCGCCATCGAGGTCAAAACGACCACCAAGAAGAACCCGAACACCGTCCGGATCGCCAATGAACGGCAACTCGACGATCGTGGCGTCAGCCGCCTGGTGCTCGTACACCTGGTCCTCGACGAGCGCCGGGGCGGTCTGGGCGAGAGTCTCAACTCAGTGGTGGACGATATCCGCACGGCCGCCAGCGGTACCTCGGCATCCGCCCTGTTCGAGAACCGTCTGATCCAGACCGGCTACTTGCCGCACCAGCGGGGCCTTTACGATGAACCGCGCTACACACTTCGTCGCGCCGACTTGTGGACCGTCGGCAAGGGATTCCCGCGCATCGTGGAGACCGACCTGCCCGACGGGATCGGCAACTGCGCCTACGACATCAGCGTCATCGCGCTTGAGAAGCACCGCACCACGACCGATGAGGTCACCGAAGTAATCAGAGGAACTGATGGCTGAGCTGCCCCTTGCCGACTACGCCCGAACCCTCACGGGCGACATACAGACCTTGGCAGAAGCGGAGGACGGCTCCATCCCGAGGACGTTCACCCGCTGGGTTCTGGAGCAGTTGGAGGAGTCCGGCTTCGTCTCCAACATGACCGTCGCCTACCACAGCGGGCACGGCGTCATGGTGTACGGCTTCGGATACAGCGACGACCGCTCGGTCCTCGACCTCTACACCACGGATTTCAGCCTCGAGCCCATGGTCGACAGACTGACCAAGGCCGACGTGACAAAGCACTACCGCAGGCTGCTCGCCTTCCTGCAGAAAGCCGGCAGCATCCGGGGCAACTTCGATCAGCCCACCGAGGTGCACCAACTGTGCGAGGGCGTCGAGAAGCTACTTGCCAACGCCTCCAAGGTGCGCCTCTTCCTTTTCAGCAACTGCGAGTCGGCAGCCCGCACGCAGCCGGAGCCCACCGACTTCAAAGGCCTCCCCGTCGAGCATCACCTCTGGGACCTCGCCCGGCTCTACCGTCACCAGACGTCCGGTGCCGCCAGCGAGCCGATTGTTGTGGAGTTCAACCCTCCGATCAACTGCCTGTCGGTGCAGAGCATCGAGCCCAATCTCTCCGTCACCCTCGCCGTCGTTCCCGGACGCCACCTCGCCGAACTGTACGAGGAGCACCGCACGCGACTTCTCGAGCTTAACGTGCGCGCGTTCCTGCAGGCCCGTAGCACGGTCAACCGGGGAATCCGCCTCACCCTACTCAACGAGCCGGGGCGGTTCTTGACCTACAACAACGGCATCACGGCAACGGCGACCGCCGCGGAATTTGTCGAGGACGCTGAAGGCAGGCGTGTCGGCATCCGCAGTCTCACTGGCCTCCAGATCGTGAACGGCGGGCAGACCACCGCCACCCTCCACCACGTCTTCAAACGGGACAAGAAGGATCTGGACGGTGTCAGCGTCCAGATGAAGCTGACGCTGATGGGCTCGGACGATCTGATGGCAATCGTCCCAAGCATCTCGCGGTACTCGAACACTCAGAACAAAGTCACGCTGGTCGATCTCTCGGCCAACGACAAGTTTCATGTCGAATTCGAACGGGTCAGTCGCACCCTGTGGGCGCCTCCAACCACCCCCGGCGGACCGCAGACACGCTGGTTCTACGAGCGGGCCCGTGGCTCGTACGCGGTGGAAGAAGCGAAGCACACCTCCATCGTCGCGCGGCGCAAGTTCAAGGCCGAGAACCCGGCCGCCCAGCGATTCGCCAAATCTGACCTTGCGAAGTTCGTCAACGCCTGGAACGGGTTGCCGCACCTTGTAAGCCGCGGAGCGCAGAAGAGCTTCGCCGCCTTCCAGGCCAACGTCAAGGAGCAGCCCCCAATAATCGATGCGGACTACTGCCGCCGAACGGTCGCCATGGGCATCCTCTTCAAGGAGGTCGACAAGGTGGCCAAGGCGCACGATGCGGGAAGCCACAAGGCTCTGATCACGGCCTACACGACGGCCCGCCTCTGCGAGGAGACTGGCCGGCGTATCGACCTCGACCGCATCTGGCGGGAGCAGCAGGTTAGCGACGCGATCGTCCAAGCCGCCCACGACCTGTGTCCGCTGATCATGGAGATGGTCATCCAGGAGGGCAAGCACGTCACCGAGTGGGCGAAGAGCAGCAAGTGCTGGGAAGAGGTATCCCAAATCCCTTGGAGTGTTCCAGAGGAATTGGCCGAGGAGCTGCTGGCGAGGCCTGTCGAGTTCGCGGTGGACACCCAAGAGGAAGAGGAAGAGCAGCTTTCCCGGCTCAAGCAGATCGAGCTGAGCGAGTGGGAGATGCTGGCCGACTGGGCGCGGGAGACACGCGCCCTGGAGCTGGCCGAGCAGCAGATCGCCACTACGATCGCCGCCAAGCTGGCGACCAACGCCACCATCACGGCGGCCCAGGTCAGGAAGGCGCTGGAGGTCTACGACAACGCGATCGAAGAGGGCTTCAGCGCGTTCGCGCCGTAGGACGGCGCCTGAGGGCCTGCTCCCGAGACGGGGAGCGCTTTGGGAACAGGCCCTCGCAGCCCTGATCAGGGCGTGACCTGGCCGTCGTCCTCCTCGCTGGAGGCTTGGCTGTGCAGATCGGCTTCCAAAGGTTTGCCGACGCAGTGCTCGCGCAGCGGGCACTGCGCGCGGCCGGGCTGGTTGACTTGCAGTCCGAGCAACAGCTTGCGGTGATGATCGCTACGAAGCTAGCCCGGCGAAGGCAAGATCAGGCCTCCACGACCAGGGCATATCCCGGAGGTGCGCAGCAGCCCTCCAGCGCTGGCCCCGTGCGGCGGGACCCAGCACCCCTTCTTTAGCAGGTCCGAGGATGGCGTCAGCAGTGCGGCACAACGCGATCCCGCCGTCGCGTCGGAAGTAGCAAAGGTAACCTGTGTTGGTGTTTTCTCAGGAGGCGTCATGACGGAGATCGCGGAATCCTCGCGCAGCCCATACAAAGTGAAACTGGTACGGGGCCCCTTCCTTCGTCTGGAACCGCACCCGGAGGAGTGCGGGGATGACACCGCCTTCTTGCACTACGCGGAGCAGCTGCGTACGGAAGGGAAGCTGCTGGCAGCCGACCTGTTCTGCGGAGCCGGCGGTCTGAGTTACGGCCTGGAGTCTGCCGGGTTCCGTGTCGTCCTGTCCGCCGACCATGACCGTGAGGCCCTGGAGACGCACCGGCACCACTTCGGCGGGCTGACCTTGGACTGGGATCTAGGCGATGCGGACCGTGTCAAGCACGTGGCCGAGCTAGTCAAGCAGGCCGGTATCACCCTGCTCTCCGGCGGGCCACCATGCCAGCCGTTCTCCAAGGCGGGACGCTACAAGATCCGGCACCGCGTCCGGGAAGGACAGCGTGACCCATATGACGAGCGCCGGGACCTCTGGCGCTCATTCTTGGAGGTTGTCCGTCTCGCCCTGCCGCCTGCAGTCGTCATGGAGAACGTGCCAGACATGGCGCTCGACCGTGAAATGTTCATTCTGCGGACGATGGTCCACGAATTGGAGTCCCTGGGATACGCCGTGGAGGAGCGCGTCGTTGATACCTGGCGCTATGGCGTGCCACAGTTCCGACAGCGGTTGATACTCGTAGCGCTGCGTGACGGGCATCATTTCGAATGGCCCGATGAGACTCCGGACAAGGTTACGGTATGGAACGCCATCGGGGATCTGCCTGAGGTCGAGGGTGGGTGGCGCCCAGAGGGCGGCGCGCATGGATGGAAAGAGTACACACAACCCCTCACCCGCTTTCAAAAGAAGATGCGCAAGCAGGTGCCGAGCACTGACGCGGGCAAGGTTTTCGACCACATCACGCGACCGGTTCGAGAAGATGATGAAATCGCATTCGAGTCCATGTCTACCAGCACCCGGTACTCGGACCTCCCCGATGAATTGAAGCGTTATCGGGACGACATTTTTCGCGACAAATACAAGCGTCTTGACGAAGACGGCCTGTCGCGAACTATCACAGCTCATATCGCTAAGGACGGATACTGGTACATCCATCCCAGGCAGAACCGAACACTGACCGTGCGCGAAGCGGCCCGCTTGCAGACGTTCCCGGATGGATTCCGCTTTGCCGGTCCCCCCTCGGCCGCATTCCGGCAAGTCGGTAACGCGGTGCCTCCGTTCCTAGGTGAGCATCTCGGCGGTGCAGTCATGGCTGCCTTGGACGAACCGCAACCTGCCGGGCCCACCACGCAGCACATCGCCGAGACCTTGGCGAACTGGTTCACAAGCCTGTCGCATCGCAATCTTCCGTGGCTCACGGCGTCGTCTCGCTGGCAGGTCATCTCTGCAGAAATCCTGTTGGATAGAATGCCATCTCAACAATCCCGCCCGCTTTGGCCATTGCTAGCGCGCTGGACCACGCCCACCGACACACTCACCGCAGAGAAAGAACTGCTCGAGATTTCCCGATGGATCGGTCGGGAGCGGCGTGGCGAGCAGCTTCTCGCTGTAGCTACCGAGCTCGTCGGCGCTCCTCACATGCTTTCCGATGATGAGTTGCTGCCCAAAGTTGCCGGCATCAGTCAGGCCGTGGCCGACCTGGCCATTCTGACCGTACCGGTCAGCGCTCACGACGATGAGGCGGGTGGAGCCGATGATTCCGAGTCGGAAGAACCAGTGCTTGCACGCCAAGGGGTTCTTCGTGTCGCTGCACGGATGTCCGGCGAGGACGTCCACCGGCGCAACCGCCTGACCGATGGACGTCTCGCTGTGGCACGCCTGATCGGTTACGGCGCAAACGCGCGCAACGCGCATTTGGGACTGCTCGAGCTCGCCACCAGCCTCTGCCGACCTGCCGACCCGCTGTGCGTCGAATGCCCGCTGCAGAAGCTATGCGCTGGCTCTAAAGCCGAAGAGCAGAAACAGCAACTTCTCTACTGACAGCGGCGGCTGGTGGCTCACGTGTTCAATCCCAGCACCTGAGCCACCGCAGGGGCTTCCCTCTCAAGGACCGCCACGATGCGCAGCAAGGCCTCGTACTCCCCCGCTTGCATCGACGCGGCACGAAGCGCAAGCCCGGCATCTTTCATTGCGGCCGCCTCTTGTGATTCGGGACCATTCCATGCCGTCTGACGAGGCAAAGAGGGAACGGTAGTTCCGACTCCTGTGCCACGAGCAGTCTTTCGGTACGCCTCGTCCGCTCGGCTGCACAACTCGTTGATCGGCCGCTCCAGCATCTGGCGCAGCTGAATCGGGACGGTTACCCGAACCTTAGCAACGTTGATATTGAATGCGCCGTCTAGATCGGTGTCAAAGTCCAGTGAAGCGCGAGCCAGCTTGGTGTGTTCGTCGATCCCGCGAATTCCGTTCCAACCACCCCATTGCACGAGGCGATCGGCTCGATAGATGTAGAGCCCCTGTTGGCGGTTCCACTTCAATGGACCTGACAAGCGCTCAAATTGCTCTGGTGAGCTGAAATTTTCCTTGGCGGGCAACACGTAGCGACTCATTCGCACAGTTCCGCTGACTTTCCCTATGGTTACTTCAAACCGTTGGCTGGGAAGGTCCGCGCGTGCAGGCTCGTGCGGAGCGAAGGGGTTCCACGGCTCAACCTTTTCGCCGTTCACCGTGATGGTGATCCTTCGTCCGCTGCCAGTCCCCTCAAGGAAACGGTGAAAGACCATACCGAGATGCGCAGCCGTACGTTTGGCCATGGCATCCAGTCTCCGGCGCGCCCAGCCGCCTTCGGGTCGGCTTTCTGGCAGAACCCGGTCCAGCTTGTCCCAGACGACTACCGTGCCGATTGCCTCAGTGAGGTAGGCAACTGCACGATGAGGTAGGCCCTCACGCCCGGGGCGCAAAACCACCCATTGGTCCGATTCCGAGACCACGTCGAGATCGAGGGTGCGGATGTACAGACGGGGCGCGTTGACCGACGTTCGAGTAGCAACGGTGACAGCACGGCACTGGGACAGCGATGCCGTTTTCAACCCCAGCCCGTAGCGCCCAAGTTCCCCTTGCGCGTAGCCGCGTCGACTCCCGTACCGGAGCGCTTCCGTCAACTGACTTTCACTCATGCCAGCGCCGTCGTCAGCAATAAGAACGTACGAGTCGGGGCCGTCAAACTCTATGAAGATGTCTACATGATCGGCGCCTGCAGAGACGCTGTTGTCGACAAGGTCTGCAACGGCGGCAGGGAAGTCGTAACCGATGTCCCGCAACGACTCGGTGAGACGAGCCGCGGAGGGGGTGATGCTGTCAAACTTCGGTGGAGTCATAGATCAGGTGCTCCGAGACGTCGACGAGGGCGTCCAGGATCCCACACCCCACCACCAGACACGCTGTGGGCCCGGGTTGCGAGGGCTCGCCGTAGTCGCGGGATCGGGGCGAGACCGATGCCGGCGCGAAAACGACCGGTCGGCAGCTCCGAATGGGAGAGCGCGGACCGCCCCCATCGGGGCGCATCACGTTCGACACTTCACATCGCACAGAAAGCTGCATTCCACTTATCTGGGAGTAGCGTTTGCCGCGATCCATCATCGACGGGCTGAGTAAAGTCGTCGCCGTCAACGGGAGCCGCTGGCCGTTGGAGCAGCTGGGAGTCTGTGTCCATTGAGGACGCACGGGTGCGAACTCCTGAACCGACTCAGTCGGCCGTGGACTGTCCGTGGACTGGTCTCGCACGATCAGTCTCGCCTGGGGCTATGACCTGCTGCTTTATGCAGCTCTCAAGCGGCCTCCGGAGCCGTGTGTGCAGGGTTCGTATCCTGCCGCACCGCAGGCATGCTTTCGCTGAGGACGGGGTCTTGGCGTATCAGCAGGCGGGTGCGACCCGAAGCGGCTCTATGTCGGATCTCTCATGCCTTCGCCCCGCTCCACCCGGCCGACGCCCGGGCCGCGCACGCAGCCGTCTGATGCCAAGTGGGGTACGTCGTGGCTGGGGCGGTCGGCTCACGGCTCTACGCAGGCACTTTGACGCGACCCTCGAACATCACGGCCCCAACGTCACCGGGCAGGTACACAGACTGCCCGACGCACCGGGCGCTTCGGAGCCATGATCGCTCGCACCAAAGCAACTCCAGCCCAAAGCAGGTACATCGAGCTCGATTTCTCTCTTCAGATTTTTCGCCGGTATTCCTCGTTCGCTGCGGCATTTGAAATCTGACTTCTCACATCTTTCAAGATCAACAACACGCGATCCCTGATGTCGATCCAATCGTGCAGGCTGACGTATTCCTCGCGGCCGTGCGCGATATCATTACGATGCCTGAGCAGGCGCTTGTCGATCGTTGACTGATAGATCTCGTGACGACTTGCATCGCATCCGATTGAATGCATGATGTCCGCGAAAACCTCAAACTTCAAGTTTGATCGAGTGCGAATCGTTGCAGAACTATAAGGAAGATTGGCGGGCAGGGTGTCAGCTTCCCGTAGCAGATCGACGATCGCCGTGTGCGCGGAAGAGTTTTTTGAAGCCTCACCCTGACCTAGCTTTGCCCTGAGAGCGACTGCTGCGATCTCGGACCGCAATTCATTCACCTTGAGCCCTTTTCTGCTTATGTACTCAAGATAAGCGCGAGCCCCCTCTTTTACGTAGCCCTCCCAGTGAGCGTAGACAAGGGCCAGACCCCCGCGGAGCACCCCGGCGACCTGATGGGTCCGACACGTTGAAGCAACCTGCTCCCAGAGCTGCATCTCGTGGGTCCGCCATTTGAGGTCTTCCGTCAACGACGACTCAAGATGATCAATCGTGCGGATGATGGCCATCGTCAGCTCGCCACAAAGATTCGACCACCCACAGGGCCCATCATCGGAACGCGCGAAGTCGCACGCACGCCAGCACCCGAGTACTTCCGGAACTGCTCGTCGTTCCAGAGCTCGGAAAGTTTAGCCCGAAGCAAGGATTCCTGATCGCCCCGCTGCAAGTTTTTCCAGCCGTCGATATTCTGAGCAACTCCGAGAGTCACCGCTTCAAAAGCGGAGACACTAAAAGCCCCCGAGGGTCGCTCCTTGCGGACATCGTAGCGCCGGAAAACATCCGGACCCAACGAGGAAAGTACCTCGAATACATTCTCGAAAACTACTTGCTGCTCTGCAGAGTTGAAGTCCGAGGAAACAGCCATTTCTAGAACTTGATCGGAAAGGAAGGTGTCCATATCGGCAAAACTTTTCAGTTGTGCCGAGGTGGCGTTCCGCAGGACAAAAAATCGAGTCGTGAGCTCCAAGTCATACTGCTCGGAGATCTGCCTGTGAGTGAGCGGGATACAGTCCGAGAATGGCCCTTCCGAGCGCAGTCGATCCAGCCACGTGAAGAAGCTGGAATTGATCATCAGCAATTGAGCGGTCCTGACTTCCTGTGGAGAAGTCGGGACGCCGCCGCTGTTCAATCTATCGAAGAGCTCATATTTGACGCGGTCATCAGACTCGCGCAGCAAGATCCTGAAATCCAGTCGTGCCCGTTTGAAATGAATTTTCAACTCAGGGGTGAAGTGCGGCGCGTCGGTCGAGAAGGTCATACCTTCCAGGGAAGGAAGGTACTTGGTTTTGGTCAGCTTGCTCGGCGGTTGAACCTGACCCGTACTTTCGTCTCGAAGCTCCCCCATAAACGACAGAATAGTTGATAGCCGCTGAAGACCGTCGACCACCTCCCATACACCATCTTCTCGTTGCGCAACGAAGATAGTGGGGAGTGGAATATCCAGAAGAATTGACTCGATCAAACGAGACTGCTTCTCGATCGGCCACCGGAACAGCCTTTGATACTCGGGCCTGATCTGAATCTCTTTGTCGCGGTAAAGATTTATCACTTCACCGATCGACATCGTGTAGCCGTCTGAGCGAATATTCTGACGGCTACTTTCAACTTCTTCAAGAATGCCCATTAAATCTGGCTCCTCGGCGGGTGGCAGACAGCGGGGTAACACTACCTGCCTGCATCGGTGTTGAAGGGGCGTAGTAGCGAGCTTGTCTGCGGCACTACACCTACGGACCTCGGCCACGGCTGCGGCGGCTCATAAGTGACGCTACGTGTGGGCGGCTGGGCGAGGAGGTACGAGCCGGTGGCAGCCGAGGGTTGCGTACCGCTCTGTCTCTAACGGCGCATTCAGTCGACAGGCGATGACCTCGGCTCATTGTCGGATGGAGCGAGTCACGCAGCTCCTGGCAGGTGGGTATCCGAGGCCCGGTCCTCCGACTCAGTTCCTTGGAGAGCGAAGAACCGACCGTCGGCGGTCGGCGCCCTCTCGGCCACTCAAACATCTTCGGCTGGCATCGACGTTGTCGGACTCCGGAGCCGCGTCCGACTGAGCGCAGCCTTGGCAATGGGCTGCACAAGGTCGCTCGCAGGTCGCTCGCAGGTCGCTCGCAGGCCCGACCGGACCACTAAGAGGTCGTCTCAACTGGCCTGAACACTAGGCTGATCGTCATGATGGCCATGGTGGGGCGGCTGGTGCCGGACACGTTGTGGGAGTTGTTCCAGCGGGTAGTTCCGGCGGCGCCGGTGCGGCCGCAAGGTGGAGGGCGACGTCGTTACGGGGACCGACAGGTCTTGGCTGCCATCGTGTTCGTTGCCAAGACTGGGTGCACGTGGCGGCAACTGCCGCCGGGCTTCGGGCCGTCCGGGGCGACCGCGCACCGCCGCTTCACCGAGTGGAGCAGAGCTCGAGTGTGGGGCAAGCTGCACCGCCTGGTCCTGGACGAGCTCGGCGCACGGGGCGGACTGGACTGGTCGCGGTGCGCGATCGACTCGGTGAACATGAGAGCCCTCAAAGGGGAGACCTGACGGGTCCGAATCCCGTAGATCGCGGGAAAAAAGGATCAGAGATCCACTTGATCACCGAGCGGACCGGTCTGCCCATCTCCATCGGTATCTCGGCTGCGAACACCCACGACAGCCAAGGGCTGGAGTCCCTGGTGCGGGGCATACCGCCCATCCGCTCCCGTCGTGGGCCCCGCCGCCGTCGGCCGGCCAAGCTGCACGGCGACAAGGGCTACGACTTCGACCGGCTACGCGCATGGCTCCGCTCCCGCAACATCACACCGCGCATCGCGCGCCGGGGCCTCGAGTCCTCCCAGCGCCTCGGTCGACACCGTTGGACCGTGGAGCGCACCGTGGCATGGCTGTCCGGGTGTCGCCGCCTGCATCGTCGCTACGAGCGCAGGGCCGACCATTTCCTGGCATTCGCCGGCATCGCCGCAGCTCTGATCTATTATCGCAGGCTGACAGCCTGATCAGTGCGATCTCCGAGCTGGGATGATCCGGCTGTAGAAAACGACACAGCAGCGAGGAGCGTCATGACCGACTACCTGCCCGCAGTCATGGCGATGCTCGGCCAAGCCCAAAACCCCTACGCGGACCCCGCCGCCTGGGACCGCCTCCACGCAGAATTCGGCATCCGGCTGCCGACCGACTACCAGACCCTCGTGGACGCGTACGCTCCCGTCCAGCTCAATGGCCACCTATACCTGAGCCACCCCGCGACCGAACGCTGGAATCTGGGCGACCGGATACGCGACACGGCCCGCGCTTGGTCCGCAATCTCCTGGGATGACCTCGACTCCGACGAGGACCCTCGCTTGCTGTTCGGACTCACAGAGTTGAGCTTCGGTACGCGCAACGGACTGTGGCCCATCGCCAGCACCGACCGTGGTGAGACCCTGTTCCTCGTAGCTGTGGACGACCCAGCCCCCTGGATCCTGGTCGAAGACGGCGAGGGCGGTTGGGCAAGATACGACATGAGTTTCGCCGAATGGCTCTACCGCTATCTCATCGGCGAGGACATGGCCGGCCCCAACACCTCAGCCTTCTATCCCGGCCCGGTACAGCTGCGCCGGCTTCCGATGGCCGACGGCGAACGGCCAGAACCGTGGACCGGGCCGGACCGCGGCATGTAGCCCTGCTTGCCACGGCAGTCACACACCCGTTGCCATAGATCCAAACGAGACGACCTCTTAAGCGGGAGTCACACGGCTCTGCGGCCGGAGGAGCGGCGGGAGCTCTGACGACAACCACGGCGGACGGAGCGACGTTCGGCGGCCATCGCGGAACCGGCGTCGTCGCGCTGACTCCGTCCGGCGTCGCGCGTGGCGTGCCGGCGGGGGCTACCGCATCTGATCCGGAGAGTGGCCGGTGGCGGTGGGGTGGGGCCCCGACCGGTGCGTTGCCTTTCATGGCCGTCGGCTTCCGCCTCCGGCTGCCGACGCGGGTGGCGACCATCGGTTCCGCTCGACGCGACCCCGCTCCGGACCAGCGTCCGCGCCCGCCCGCTCCGCGCCGCCACCCCCCTGACCCCGAAGTCCGTGGGTTTACTCGGGCGGGTTCCGGTTAGGCGTTGGCAGTGCTTGGTAAGGAGGTACGCCCCCGGCCGGTCGGGAAGCGCCCGCCGGGTTCTCTGTGGTCCGTCGCTCGGACTCGCCCCGGATTGGAGCCCTTGGTATGAGTCAGCTGTCCCGGCGCCCCGCCGAAGGGGGCTCGGCGGCCGATGTGTCCGGCTCCGGGTACCGACAGGGCCAGGGAAGCGGACCGCAGTGGCGGCAGGACGATCTCGATCTGCGCAACCGGCTGTACGGCCGCGCCGGGGTCGCGCGTGCCGAGGGGGTGCTGCTCGACCGCTACGGCCTCGGCTCCACCGACGAGGCGTTCGCGCTGATGAAGAGCGCCTCCCAGCAGTTCAACATCAAGCTGTCCACGCTCGCCGACGCCGTCGTACGCACGCCTGCGCCCGATGCCGACGCGGGGCTGTGGTTCCCCGGCCGCGTGCGGCGCGGCCCGCCCGCGCTTCCGGGGCTCCCGGTGGAACGCGGCAACGGCACCAGCCAGGGCGCGGTCCTGAAGGCGACCCTGCACCGGGTGCTGTCGATCACCCAGACGTCCATGGGCAACGTCCAGCTGAGTGAGAGGGGTCGGCTCCGGCTGGTCCGGCACACCGGCCTGAACAGGTACTTCAGCGATTTCTTCGCCTTCGTCGACGCGCCGACCACCTCCTGCTCGCAGGCGGCCGGCCAGCGTCGGCAGGTCACGGTGCGGGACGTGGAGTCGGCGCCGGTCTTCGACGAGGCCTCCCGCCACGCCATCCTCCAGACGGGCAGCCGGGCCGCGCACAGCGTTCCGCTGGTCAACCGGATGGGCGTGCCCCTGGGAATGGTGTCTTCCCATCACGAGCGGCCGCTGACCGGATTCACCCATGCCGAGCTGGGCGCGCTCCGGCAGACCGGCAGCGATGTCGGCCGGTGGCTGGCCTGGCACTGGAACACCCTTGTGCTGGACGCTCTGGAACATCTCCACGCCACGGCGTCGCGGGGCGGCGCGCCCCGTTGAACCCGGTCCGCCCCGGACCTGCCCGGACCTGCCCGGACCTGTCGGGATCTGTCGGGTTCTCCCGGGCCCGGGAGCCTGCCCGGGCCGAGCCGGGTCTGCCGGGCGGTGTCGCGGTCGCGGTCGGTCGGGCCCCGTCCACGCGGTCGGCCCCGGCAACGCACGGACCCCGGACCCCATAAGCCCTGTCGGCCCTGCCTGCCCTGTCGGCCCTGTCGGCCCCGTCAGTCCTGTCGGCTCTGGCGGCCCCGTCAGTCCTGTCGGCTCCGGCGGCCCGGGCCCGTCGTGCTGTGGCGTACGCACAGGTCGACGGGGACGAGCGTGAGCGGGGTCCCGGGGGTCGACGGGCTGTCGATGCGGTCGAGCAGGATGCGGAGGGAGATCGTGCCGATGTCCGTGAAGTCCGTGCGGACCGTGGTCAGCGGGGGCAGGAAGTGCGCGGCCTCGGGGATGTCGTCGTAGCCGACGACGCTCACGTCCTCCGGGACCCGGCGGCCCGCCTCGTGCAGGGCGCGCAGGACGCCGAGGGCCATCTGGTCGTTCGACACGAAGATCGCGGTGACGGACGGGTCCTTCGCCAGTTCGCGCCCCAGGTCGTAGCCGGAGTCGGCGCTCCAGTCGCCGATGAGGGGGGCGTGCACCTCGGCTCCGGCCGCCTGGAGGGTGGCGCGCCAGCTCTCGGCCCGGCGGTCCGCCGAGGTCCAGCCCGTCGGGCCGGCGAGGTGGTGGACGGTGGAGTGGCCCAGGGCGAGAAGGTGCTGCGTGGCCTTGCGCCCGCCGGTGTGGGCGTCGGACGTGACCATGGGGGTGCCGTCGCCCAGGTCGTTGTCCATGACGACCAGCGGGGTGTCCAGGTGGGCCTCGGCCAGGGCCCGGGCCACCCGGACCTGCGGGGCGATCGCGATCACGCCGTCCGCGCCCTCCGCCGACAGCCGGTCGGCGGCCCGGACCACCGTGTCCCGGTCCGCGGTGTCCAGCGCGATCGAGCTCACCAGGTAACCGGCCTCCTGGGCCGCCGTGTTGATCGCGGTGAGGGTCGAGGCGGGGCCGTAGCGTGCCGCGTCGAAAGAGATCACGCCGAGCATCCTGGTGCGGCCGCTGGCCAGCGACCGGGCGCTGCTGCTGGGCCGGTAGCCGAGCGTGCGCATGGCGGCCCGGACCGCCTCCCGGGTCTCGGTGCGGACGGCCGGGTGGTCGTTGAGCACCCGGGAGACCGTCTGCTTGGAGACCCCGGCCAGTTTGGCGACGTCGTCCATGACCGGACGTGAGCCCGCGAAGTTGCGTCTGCTGCGTCCCCTGGACGCCGGGCCCGCCGGGCCGTCGGCGGCGCTTCGGGTCATGGTGGAGGCTTCTTCCTCGGGACTGGTCCGGGGCCGGTCGCGCTGGGCCGCCCGGCGGACCCACAGGATAGGCCGGGCGGACGGGGAAGAGGGGGGTCAGGTCGTGCTGAGCCTCCAGGTGCGGGTGGTGATCCGTTCGGCGTGCCGGATCTCGGCGACGCCGGCCGGCGGGGCGACGGGGAAGTGGACCGCAGCGTCGGCGGCGAGCGGCAGGATCTTGAGGGTGAGCGGCTCGCCGGGCGGCAGCCGGTCGAGGGCGATGTCCCACGGGCGGCCCGTGAAGAACTGGTCGGCGACCAGCGTGTCCCCCACGTAGGCGCGGGCCACGTCGCCGGTCCAGTGCAGGCGCAGCAGGTCGGATCCGGGCGGGGCCGCCGCAACGCCGGCGGCAGGGGTCGCCCCTGGGCCGGGGGAGGTCGCCGCCGCCGGTACGTCGGTCGAGGTCGCCCGTGCGTCGGACGCGGTCGCGTGTCCGTCGGCGAGGACCTCCTGTCCGCCAACGCCGCTCGCAGGCCCGTCAGCGCCGACCGCAGGCCCGTCGACGCCTGCCGCCGGTCCGTCAGCGCCGATCGCCGGCGCGTCGACGCGGTAGACGGCCGCCCTCGTGTCGTAGTGCTCGTCCGCGGGGGCGCTCGCCCGGCCGAGTACGCCTGTCTCGGGGGGCGGTGGCGGGCCCGCCGGGCGGAGGGCGGTGAGGGTGGGCGCCGGGACGGTGGGCGCGTCCTCGTCGGGGACGAGTGTGTAGCGGGTCAGGACGCCGTCCTGGCTCTCCTTCACGGTGGCGCCGGGAGCGGTCGGCGGGCGGTGCGGGGCCGGGAGCACGGAGAGGGAGACGGAAGGGACGGACGCGCGGGCGCGGGGCTCCGTGTCCTGCGGGGTGCGGGGGTGGACGCGCACCTCGCCGTTCGTCGCGTCGAAGACCACACCCTCGGCGCACAGGACGAGCCGCCGCGCGCCCCAGGCTTCTCCCCGGTAGGCGGTGCGGGCGGTGGCCGCGTCCAGGACGAGGAGGGCGACCCGGTCGCCGGCCGAGGTCTCCGTCTCGACCAGGGCGTCGGTGCCGGGACGCAGGCCGGTGATCAGGAGACGGTCGTCGTCGGGCACGGCCGTGACGTCCGTGCCGGGCGGGGCGGAGACGGTCGTCACCGTCCGGGCGTCAAGGGCCAGTTCGGGTGCGATGCCGTCCGTGGCCGCCAGGACCAGGACCGTACGGCCGTCGTCGTCCACGACCGTGCAGACCGGCTGGGCGGTGGCCCAGTCCAGCCGCAGGCCCGCCATGTCCAGGCGCAGCGGCCAGCAGAAGAAGGCGCCCGCGGGGACGGTGACGGGCGTGCTGGGGAGGGAGAGAGGCGGGGCCCCGGGGAAGCCGATCGTGAAGCTGCTGTCCGGGTGGTCCGGGAGCGGCTCGTGCGGCTGGTGGGCGGTGACGAAGAGGAAGCCCGAGCTGCGTCCGTCGGCGCGGACCGCCCAGCGCAGGGTGTCGCGGTCCTGCTGGTCGCGCGGACGGCCGTCCGGCAGGACCGACCGCATGGGGGCGATCGCCTCGCCGAAGTCCGCCAGCAGCAGGTTCTGGAGCCGGAGTTCGTCGTAGGAGGGGCGGTACTGGCCGTACTCGCCGAGGGGGGCCTGGAAGTCGTACGTCAGGACCGGCAGGTCGTTGGGGTAGGCGGTGGCGTGGGACTCCTGGAGGGTGGTCCGCTCCCCCGTCGGGTTGGTGCCGCCGTGGAACATGTAGGAGCCCTGCCAGACCGAGCCGCAGCCGATCTTCGTGAGGCCGAGCGCGCCGACGTCGGCGGCGTCGACGCGTGGGCGGCGGTGGTAGGCGACGGCCATGCCGCCGCCCAGCTCGCAGGTGGCCCAGGGGAACGTGTCCGCGTGGGCGCCGGGATCCGTGCCGCGTACGGTCGTCGGGCGCAGGTCGGCGCCGATGCCCTCGTCGTCGCGCTCGTGGGTGAAGAAGAAGTGCTTGCGGCAGGTGTCGGGCCAGCCGCCGTCGGCCTCGGTCCAGAAGGCCTCGGTGTAGCCGCCGTGGAGCGGGAGCAGCTCGTCGCCGGGGAGCCGGACCCCGCCCCATGCCGTCGAGGTCCAGAGGGGGGCGGCGAGGCCGGCGTCCTGGGCCATGCGCTTCAGGGTGCGGAGATGGCCGGGCCGGTCGTAGAGCTCGTTCTCGATCTGGATCGCGACGATCGGGCCGCCGTGCGCCCGGTCCAGGCCGTCCAGTTGTGCCGCGACCGCCTCCCACCAGGGACGGACGGCGCCCAGGTACGCCGGGTCGTCGGTGCGGGGGGCCGCGGTGCGGGCGAGGACCCAGTCGGGGAGGCCGCCGTTGCGGACCTCCGCGTGCGACCAGGGGCCGATGCGGGGGATGAAGTCCAGGCCGTGGCGGGTGCAGAGCCGGGCGAAGCGGCGCAGGTCACGGTCGCCGTCGAAGCGGACGCGGCCCTCGGTCTCCTCGTGGTGGATCCAGATGACGTAGGAGGCGACGGCCGTGATCCCGCCCGCCTTCATCTTCAGCAGTTCCTCCTCCCACTCCCCGGCCGGGTACCGGGAGTAGTGGAACTCCCCCGAGACCGGGAACCAGGGGCGGCCGCCCCGGGTCAGCCAGCGGCCGGTGACCTCGATGGGGTCGGCCGCGTCCGGGGCGTCGGCGAAGGGGAGGTGGCCGCGGAGCGGGGGTCCGGAGGGGGGCGGGACGCTCACCCGGTGCCGCATCAGGACCGCGCCGGGCCGAGGTCGGGGGTGTCGGTGAGGTGGGCGTCGAGGGTGGTGGTGCCGTGCAGTTCGAGGACGACCAGCTCGTTGACGCCCGGGCGCAGGGCGGGGGCCGGGACGTAGAGGGTGCGCTGCGGGCCGCGGCTCCAGTAGCGGCCGAGGTGGAACCCGTTGACCCAGGCCTGGCCCTTCGTCCAGCCGGGGAGGGCGAGGAAGGCGTCGGCGGGGGTCCCTACCTCGAACGTGCCGCGGTGCAGGGCGGGTTCGGCGCAGGTGGGGGTCTCGGAGGGGGCGAATGCGGCGGTGACCGGCACCTCGTCCAGGGGCAGTGCGTGGGAGTCCCAGCCGCGCAGGGGGTCGCCGTCGAGCGTGACCGGGCCCAGCAGTCCCTTGGGGACGCCGATGCGGGGGCCGTAGTTGACCCGGCCCATGTTCTCCACGAGCACCTCGAGGACGGCGCCCGCGCGGGGGACGTGGACGGGCAGGGTCTCGTCGTAGCGCTCGCGTTCGAGGACGCCGGCGGGGGCGCCGTCCAGGAAGACCTGGGCGCGGTCCCCCACTCCGCCGTCGAAGTGCAGGAGGCCGGTCCCGGGGGTGGGGACGGCGGTCCGGTAGAGGGTGTACCCGGAGCGCTGGTTCAGCTCGTCGGCGGAGCGGGGGTCCGTGGCGTGCACGGGACGGTCGGCGAGGGCGAGGAGGGGGGCGCGGTGGGTCAACCGGACGGTGACCGGGGGGAGTTTGGGCGACGGGGCGGGCACCGGCTCGTCCGGGACCGGGGCGTGGCGGGCTATGACCTCACGGAAGGCGTGGTACTTCGGGCCCGGGTCGCCGCTCTCGGTGAGCGGGGCGTCGTAGTCGTAGGAGGTGACGGTCGGCACGTAGGCGTGGTGGTGGTTGGCGCCGTTGGTGTGACCGAAGTTGGTGCCGCCGTGGAACATGTAGATGTTGACGGAGGCGCCCGCCGCGAGGAGCCGGTCGAGGTCGGCGGCGGCGTCCTCGGCGTCCCTTCCGTGGTGCGGGCCGCCCCAGTGGTCGAACCAGCCGATCCAGAACTCCCCGCACATCAGCGGGCCTTCGGGCTGGGCTTCACGGAGCCGCCGGAGGGACTGCTCCACGCGGCTGCCGAAGGTGCCGGTGGCGAGGACGCCGGGCAGCACGCCGTTCTCCAGGTGATCGCCGTCGGTCTGGTCGCAGGTGAAGAGGAGTTCCTGGACGCCGCGTGAGCGGAGCGACTGTTCGAGGTGTTTGAGGTAGGCGATGTCGTCGCCGTAGGCGCCGTACTCGTTCTCCACCTGTACGGCGATGACCGGGCCGCCCGACGACGCCATGTGCGGCAGGAGCGGCGGGAGGAGGAGGTCGAGGTAGCGGTCCACGACGTCGGTGAAGCGCGGGTCGCTGGTGCGCAGGCGGACGTCGGGGTCGGTGGTGAGCCAGTGCGGCAGACCGCCGCCGTCCCACTCGGCGCAGATGAAGGGGCCGGGGCGCAGGAGGACGCGCAGGCCCTCCGCGGCGGCCAGCCGCAGGAAGCGGGGCAGGTCGAGGAGTCCGTCGAGGACGAGGGTGCCGGGTTCGGGCTGGTGGAGGTTCCACGGGATGTACGTCTCGACGGTGTTCAGGCCCATGAGGCGGGCCTTGCGCAGCCGGTCGGACCACTGGTCGGGGTGGACGCGGAAGTAGTGGAGAGCGCCGGAGAGGATGCGGAACGGCGCGCCGTCGAGGAGGAATCCGTCGGAGGTCGTGGTCAGGGCTGGCATGCGGGTCCCTTCGTCGAAACGGACGTGCGGCTGCGGGTGGCGCTGCAGATGCGGGTGCGGGTGCGGGTGCGACACGCTCTCGTGGTCGTGCTCCGGGTCGTGCTCGGCTCGCGGTCGTGCTCGGGCTCGGGCTCGTAGGTCGGGCTTGCCGGTGGTCGGGCTCGTGGGCAGGGGGCGTTCGCAGTGGTCGTTGGGCCGCAGCGCACCTGGGCCTCGCGCCTCGGCCTCACCGCGCGGGTGTCGGGTGGGTCGCCCGGGTCAGCCAGAGGGCGGCGGCCAGGCAGACGGCGGAGACCGCGGCGAGGAGGAGCGGGACCGCTCGGACGCCGGACCACTCGATGACCTTGCCGAGTGCCGGGCCCGCCGCGACCCCGCCCAGCAGGGACGCGGCGATGACGACCGCGCCGGCCCGGCGGGCGTGCGGGGCGGCCCGGTGCAGCCAGGGCAGGCCGGTGGGGAAGATCGGTGCGATGAAGAGGCCGACGCCCGCGTAGGCGAAGGGCGCCAGGCCCGGTAGGGCCGCCAGCAGGAGGCAGCCGGTCATGCCCGCGCAGGAGACGGTGATGATGGTCTGGGCGGAGAAGCGCAGCGCGATCGGGGCGGCCAGGAAGCGGCCGACGGTCATCATCAGCCAGTACACGGAGGTGGCGGTGGCCGCGACCCCGGCCCCGTGACCGACGGTCTCCAGGTGGGTGGGTTCCCAGCCGCCGACACCCGCCTCGATGCCGACGTGCAGGACGTAGAGGGTGACGAACACGGCGAGGACGGAGCGCAGGGCGCGGCCGGCCGGTGTGGTCGTCCCGGCGGACGCGGGGCTCTCCGGGGTCCCCGGCGGCCGTGAGGGGTTGTCGCGTACGCCGCGCAGGCAGAGCAGCAGGGGCAGGTTGGCGAGCGCGAAGACCAGGAAGACGGCGGGGTAGTGCTCGGCGCCCACCACGCCGATCAGGGCCGGGCCGAGGATCGCGCCGACGCCGAAGTGGGCGTTGAGGACGTTGAGCATGGCGGTGGAACGGTGACCGAAGCCGACCGCGAAGAGCTGGTTGAGGCCGTAGTCGATACCGCCGAAGCCGAACCCCGCGAGGAGCGCGGCGGTGAGCGCGAGGGGCCAGTCCGGGGCGACCGCGAAGCCCGCCGAGCCGACGGCCATCAGCAGATACGAGGCGGCCAGGATCCGCCGGTTGCCGGTACGGCCGTACAGCCGGTCGAAGAGGAGGACCCCCGCCACCCCGCCGGCGAAGTGCGCGCTGAGCCCGAGCCCGGCGACGGAGGGCGAGAGCCCGAACTCCTCGCGCAGGGCCGGGATCGCGGGGCCGTAGAACGCCTGGAGAGCGCCGATGAGCATGAAGCCGACGCAGGAGGCGACCACGGCGGACGTGGTGAAGACCGGCCCCGCCACGGGAACGGAATCGGGCGCGCGGGCGGAGACGGGCACGGGGTGGGAGACGGGGTCGGGGACGACGCCGGTGCCGGTTCCAGTGCCGGTGCCGGTGCCAGGGGTGACGCCGGTGGCCGTCCTCGTGTCGGGCTCGGGGCCGGTGCCGATCGGGGTGGTGATCGTCGCGCTGCCGTCGGTCGCGCCGCCGGGGGCGTCCGGCGTGGGTGGGCCGGCCGGAGCGCGCTGCGCCGTGGGGTGGTCGGTCACGCGGACTCCAGAGGACGGACGGCCCACCTCTGCGTGGGCGTACGGGTGATGCTCCGACGGTCATCGATGTTACCGGTAACATTCGCGGCGTCAAGATGCCGGACAGGGGAGGCGAGCGCGGCACGGCCCGCCCCCCCGTACGCATCGCGCCACCGGTCCGGAGGGTGTCGTCCCGGGTACGGCTTGGTTGCGACAAGGACTAGTCGACGTGCGGGAGTTGGGCGGCGGGCAGCATGCGAGGCATGAGCCGAGACCGTTACGTCGACTTCCTGCGGGCGTGGGCGATCCTGCTCGTCGTGCTGGGGCACTGGCTGATCACCGGGCTGATCCGGCACCCGGACGGTGAGATCACCGCCCCGGAGCTGCTGGCCACCGTGCCCTGGACGCAGTGGCTGACCCTGGGCTTCCAGATCATGCCGTTGTTCTTCCTCGCCGGTGGACATGCCGCCGGCGGCTCCTGGGCGCGGGCCCGGTCCACCGGCGGGAGCGCCGCGGGATGGGTGGGGCAGCGTGCCGTGCGGCTGCTGCTGCCCACGGCCGTGTACAGCGGCCTGGTGCTGCTCGCCGTCGGGGTGGCCTCCGCGCTCGGCGTGGACCGCGCCACCCTCGCGCTGGTGGGGTGGGCGATGGCCATGCAGTTCTGGTTCCTGCCGGTGTATCTGCTGCTCAGCGCCCTGACGCCGGTGCTGTTCGCCCTTCATGAGCGGTGGGGTGTGCGCGTCCCGGTGGGCATGGGCGTGGTGGCGCTCGGTGTGGGCACGCTCGTGGCGGCGCGCGCCGCGTCCTCGCGCGGCCCGGCCGTCGGGACGATCGACGCGGTCGACGCGGTCGGGGCGCTCAACTACCTGCTCGTGTGGGGTGTCGTCTACCAGCTGGGCCTCTGCTGGCGGGACGGGCTGCTCGGCGGCGACGGCGGCGCCGACGGCGGCGGGAGGACGGCGCCGCGAGCGCGCGGACGGGCGGTGGCCATGGCGGTGGCGGGCGGGGCGGGGTTCGCCCTGCTCGTCGGGCCCGGGCCGTTCCCCGTCAGTCTGATCCTGGTGACCGGGGAGGAGCTCAGCAACACCGATCCGCCGTCGGCGGCGATGCTGGCGTGGGCTCTGGCCCAGGTCGGGGTGGCGCTGCTGGTCGCGCCGTTCGTGCGGAGGCTGCTGGAACGGGCCCGGGTGCGGCGGGCGGTGCGGGTGCTGGGGGCAGGCAGCATGGCCCTCTACCTCTGGCACATGCTCCCGGTGCTGATCGTCGCCGCCGCCTTCTACCTGACCGGCCTCGCCCCCGAGCCCCGCTACGGCTCGGCGGGCTGGTGGGCACTGCGGGTGCCGTGGCTGCTGGTGCTGGGGGCCGTCCTGGCGGGGGTGGTGCGGGCCCTGCGGCCACTGGAGCGGGCGCTGGCCTCCCTGGAGGTCCGGGCGCGGCCCGACGCGGGGATCCGGGGCGCGGCGGCCTGGCGGATGTGGGCCGGGCTCGGCGTGAGCGTCTGGGCGCTGACGTACTTCGCGGGGCACGGGTTCGCGTACGGCGGCGAGTTCCCGGTGTGGCCGACGGTGGGCCTGGCCGCGGGAACGCTGTGCGTGGCCTTCCCTCGCGGGAGCGGCGAACGTGACGGGAGCGCGGGGAGCGACGGGGCGTGCGGAGGTTCCGGAGGACACCGGGACGAGGACGGCGTCGGCGTCGAGGGCCACGGGTCCGGGCGGGCCGGCGGCCGGACCGGGCAGATTGAGCAGTCCGGGTAGTCCGAGAGGTCCGGGAGGCCGGGAGGGCCGGGAGGGCCGGGAGGGCCGGGAGGGCCGGGAGGCCGGGAGGGCCGGGAGGCCGGGAGGGCGCGGCGGCCCTGGCGGGGGCGCCGGGATCGCGGCGCGCTGGAGGAGGCCTCCCGACTCGGGCGATCTCCCCGTCCGGGCCACGGGTGAGGGCCGCTCGGCAGGAAGGGCAGGAAGAAGCGGGTGGCGGGCCGCGGACGTCGTCAGACTGTGTGCTTACGGCGTCGGACCGTGGCCTGACGGCGTCCGGCTGCGTGCTGACGGCACCCGGCCGCGTGCTGACAGCGGTCAGGCTGTGCGCCTACAACGGTCAGGCTGTGCGCTTGCGGGCCGTCGCCGTCTTCTTCGCGGCCGACTTCTTCGTCGCCCCCTTCGCCGTCGTCCCCTTCGCCGTCGTCCCCTTGGCCGCCGTCTTCTTCGCGGCGGTCTTCTTGGCCGTGCTCTTCGACGCGGCCGTGCTCTTCGACGCGGCCGTGCTCTTCGACGCGGCCGTGCTCCTCGACGCCGTCGCCTTCTTCGCCGGCTGGGTGGACTTCGCCGTCTTCGCCGTCGACTTCCTCGGCGCCGCCGTGGTCTTCTTCGCCGCCGTCGACGTCGACTTCTTGCCGCCCGTCCCCTTGGGCGCCGTCCGGGCCGATCTGCGCTGCGACAGGTGCCTGACCTCGGCCCCCGCCCCCTCCTTCCCAGCCGTCGTCTTCCCGGCCTCCTCCTGCGTCTCCGTCTCCGAAGCGGCCTTCGCCGGCTTCTCGCCGCGCGACTCCTTGGCCGCCCGCACACTCTTCTCCAGGGCGGCCATCAGGTCGAGCACCTTGCCGCTGGACGGCGGGGACGGGGCCTCGGGAGGTGCCTCGCCGGCCGCCTTCGCCGCCACGACCTCCTCCACGGCCTCGCGGTACTCGTCGTGCAGGTCCTCCAGGTCGACCTCGCCGAGGGTGTCCATCAGGGCGTCCGCCAGGTCGAGTTCCTTGTCGCGGACGGTGACCGAGGTGTCGGGGACGACGCCCTCCGGTGCGCGGACCTCGTCCGGCCAGAGCAGGCCGTGCATGGCGATCGCCTCGCCGACCACGCGGAGCATCCCGAGCCGCTCGCGGCCGCGCAGGGCGTACTTCGCGATCGCCACCTTGTGGCTGCGCTTGAGGGCCTCTCTGAGCAGCGTGTACGGCTTCGCCGCCGGGGCGCCCCCCGGCTGGAGGTAGTAGGCGGCGTCCATCTGGAGCGGGTCGATCCGGTCGGCCGGGACGAAGGCCACGATCTCGATGGTCTTGGCGGTCGGCAGCGGCAGATGGGACAGGTCCTCGTCGGTGATCGGGATGATCGTGCCGTCCGCGTCCTCGTACCCCTTGCCGATCTCCGCCGAGCTCACCTCGTGGTCGTCCAGCTCGCAGACCTTGCGGTAGCGGATGCGGCCACCGTCCTCGGTGTGGATCTGACGGAAGGAGACGGAGTGGCTCTCGGTGGCGTTCACCAGCTTGATCGGGATGCTCACCAGGCCGAAGGAGATGGCGCCGTTCCAGATGGATCTCACGTGCAGCGCCCTCCCGGATGAGCCTTTTGTGATGGTTTCATGTGATTCTCATCGTATGACGCCGATCACGGAGGTGGAGGGGAGACGGCTCGCGCTCAGCAATCTGGAGAAGGTGCTGTATCCGGCGACCGGCTTCACCAAGGGCGAGGTGCTGCACTACTACGCGACGGTCGCCGACACCCTGCTCCCCCATCTGCGCGACCGGGCGCTGTCCTTCCTGCGCTACCCGGACGGGCCCGACGGGCAGATCTTCTTCGCCAAGAACGTGCCGCCCGGGACGCCCGAATGGGTCACCACCGCCGAGGTGCCCCGGACGGAGGGGCCCGCCCGGATGGTAGTCGTGCAGGACCTGGCGAGTCTGGTCTGGGCGGCGAACCTCGTCACGGAGTTCCATACGCCCCAGTGGGTGATCCAGGATCCCGGTACCGCCGACCGGCTCGTCCTGGACCTCGACCCCGGCCCGCCCGCGAACGTCGTCGAGTGCTGCGAGGTCGCGGTGTGGCTGCGGGAACGGCTCGCGGCGGACGGGATCGAGGCGCTGGCCAAGACGTCCGGGTCGAAGGGGCTGCACCTGCTGGCGGCGGTGCGGGGCGCCTCCTCCGAACGGGTCACGGAGTACGCGAAGCAGCTGGCCGTGGAGGCGGAGCGGGCGATGCCCCGGCTGGTCCTGCACCGGATGACGCGGAGTCTGCGGCCGGGGAAGGTGTTCGTGGACTGGAGCCAGAACGCGGCACGGAAGACGACCGCGACGCCGTACACCCTGCGGGCGCGGGCCGAGCCGACCGTGTCGGCGCCGGTCACCTGGGAGGAGGTCGAGGAGTGCCGGTCCGCCGGGACGCTCACGTTCTCGGCGCCCGACATCGCTCCGCGGCTTCAGGACTTCGGGGATCTGCTGGCGCCGCTGCTCGACGCCGGACGGGCGGGATCGGTGCCGTGACCGGCCCCCGGGCCCGCTCCGGTGCCGACCGACCCCCGGCCCCCTTGCCGACGCCACCCGCCGACGCCACCCGCCGATGGCACGACGGGCCCCGGTCCGCCCCTTGGCCTGTCCCGCGGCCCTGCCCGTCCCGCCCCATCCCGGGCGCCGCGCCCCGTAGCCCCGCCACCGGTCCCGTACGCGCCTCGTCCTCACCGGCCGGACGGGACGGAACGCGGTCTCCGGCGCCTCCAGCGGCGCCGGTTCACAGCCTCGCCCAGGTCCCCCGGTCGCGGGCCATCGCGTGCAGCGCCTCCACGTCCGCCGGCTTCAGTACGCCGCCGAGGCGGGCCAGGTCGCCGAGGTCGGCGTCGGTGAGGACGCGGACGTCGCGCGGGGGGACGGTGACGGAGACGGCCGCCGGGCCGACCAGGGCCAGGACGGGGTGCACCTCGGCGTTGAGGGCGTAGGACGCCCGGTCGGCGGAGGCGCGCACCCGGCGCAGCAGCGGCTCCGGCTCCCGGCGCCCCAGGCCGACCAGGGGTGCGGAGATCCGGACCCGCTGCTTACGGGCGTACAGCGCGTGGACCGCGAACAGGCCGGCCGGTCCGATGGCCAGGTGGTGGACGCGGTCCCCGCCGGGCAGGGGCAGGGAGTGCAGCGTGTGCCAGCCGGCGCCGTCGAGGCGGTCCAGGGCCACGCCGACGGTCTGCTCGGCCGCCAGGGCGCGGCGGCGCGGGTCGGTGCGGAGGCGGTGGGCGGTGTCCGGGTCGCGGTCCAGGTCGATCAGGAGGGCCTCGCCGGGGCGGTTGGGGGCCAGGTCGTCGTCCGGGTGGAGAGAGAGCCGGGCCAGCTCGGCGGGCGTGGGGACGGGGGGCGGGCCGACCGTGACCGGGCCGGTGATGAAGGGGCCGAGGGCCTCCAGGACGTCCTCCCTGCGGTTCTCCCCGATCAGGTTGATCCTGGCCGCCTCACGGTCGTACCAGGCGATGTTCCTGCCGTCCGTGAGACAGACGTAGAGCCGCTCCTGGCCATGCCGCCAGGTCGGTATGACGCGCAGTCCGTTCATGCACCATCACCCCACGACCATGGGAACAGGAGGGGCGCTCCGGGGGCAAGAAGGCGGTTACCTTCGAGGGGAGTTGGGCAAGCACTGGGCAGCGCGTTTGGGGAGGCGCCGTTGCGGACCCGCAGGAAGCAACTCGACGTACCGCCTCCGGACCGTCCGTGGAGCGAGATCGTGCCCGGCCTGTGGATGGGCGGACACGAGTTCCGGAGGCGCTCCGGTGAACTGGAACTCGCCGTGGTGCGAGGTGAGTTCGATCTCGTCCAGACGCTGACCCGGGCCCGGCAGGGATACGGCCCCGACCCCGGGGTGCTCCATCACGTGTGGCCGATTCCGGACGGTCCGCTGGACGGGACCCAGCTCGCCGGGGTGATCCGGCTGGCGCGGGCCGCGGAGGACGCGATGGACGAAGGCCGGACGGTCCTCGTCCGCTGTTACAGCGGCTACAACCGTTCCGGCCTGGTCATCGCGCACACGCTGGTACGCCAGGGGCACTCGGCCGAGGAGGCGATCCGGCTGATACGGTCGCGGCGCTCACCGTGGGCCCTGCACAACGAGTTGTTCGTGGAGTACCTGCGGGCGGGGCTGCCGACGGCCAGGCTTCTGGAGGAACTGGCCGAATAATCGTTTCGCCATGGTCAGGACCCGGCACCTCCAGCGCTTCGCCACCCCCGGCCCACCAGTACGCAAAACGGACTTCCTTACGAATAGGGTGTACGGGCCTGCCATCGTCGTGTCCCCAGAGGAGCCACAGGAGTCCCGTGCCCCGCCGTCGTCCCTCCCGCCCCTCCCGTGCCGCCCGGCGCGGGCTCGCCGGGTTCACCGTCGCCCTGCTGGCCTCGGTCGCCGTGGGCTGCGGCGACGCGGGGGAGCTGCAGGGCGCCGGGGCGACCCCGACCGCGATCAGCCCGGACAAGCTGTGGCCGGATCTGACCCCCGCCTCCAGCCCCGCCTTCGACATCGGCGAGGTGGACACCGAGGTGGTGAAGGGCATCACGGTGCCGGACGGGGACATCCGCGAGGTGGACCCGGTCGCGGTCGTCCGCCAGGAGATCGCCGCGCACCCGGGCGACTACGCCGAGGGGACCTACAAGGAGACGGCCCGCCGGATGGCCGACTGCGGCAGGAGCGGGGCCGCGGGAAGCCGGTGCCCGGTGCTCAGGGCGTACTACCGGGACCTCACCGGCGACGGCCACGACGACCTGACGCTGGGCTTCCGGCAGCTGCCCGGCAATCTGACGGCCGTCCGCGTGTACACCGTGCGCAAGGACAGACTCGTCGAGGTCATGGCCTACGAGGACGCCGTGAGCGGGGTCGAGCTGACCGGCCGGTCCGTGATCATCCGGGCCCCTTCGGAGGTCGCGGGCTACGAGTACCGCCTCCAGTGGACATGGGACCAGCAGCAGCGGGCGATGCTCCTCACCCACGACGAGATGCTGCGCACCGGGGGCCGGAAGCCCTCGCCCCACCCCTCAGCGTCCCCGGCCCCGGCCTCCTCCTCCGCTTCCCCTTCCCCTTCCCCTTCTGCTTCCGCGTCCTCCTCCGCGTCGGCGAGCGGCCGATGAGGCTCGCGTTTCCCTCATGGGCCGGCACGCTCGCCGTGAAGGCGGCCGTGTTCATCACGGTGATGTGCTGCGCGCTGGCCGCGCTGCTCGGTGTGCTGGTGCACGTCTCGGTGACGAACCAGACCGTCGGACAGGCCCGTGACCTGGCGCTCTCCCGACTGAAGGACGCCACGGCCGCGTTCGAGGCCGGGGACACCCTCGGGTGGGGCGCGAGCCTCGATCCGCCGGGGCTGCCCGCGTCGCTGCGGGCGCTGGCGGTGGCCGGCGAGCGCGGCACGATGGTCGCCGATCATCAGGGGCGCGCGACGATGTGGGCGGCCGGTCCCGTGGACGGATCGCGGGCGCTCGCGGTCCCGGTCGACTACTCGCAGAGCGCCCGCACCATCGAGGCCCTCGACACCGCGATCCTGTGGTCGTCGGTCCTGGCCATCGGCGCGACGCTGCTGGTCGGCGCCGTCGCGGTGACCCGGGTGACCCGGCGGCTGCACACCACCGCGCAGGTGGCCCGGCGGATCACGGCCGGCGACCTGGACGCGCGCGTGGACGACCCCCGCGCCAAGGAACCGGGCCGGCCGCAGGACGAGGTGGGGGCCGTCGCCGTCGCGCTGGACTCCATGGCGTCCTCGCTCCAGGGCAAGCTGCTGAGCGAGCAGCGGTTCACCGCCGACGTGGCGCACGAGCTGCGCACACCGCTGACCGGGCTGCACGCGGCGGCGGAACTGCTGCCGCCGGGGCGGCCGACGGAGCTGGTGCGCGACCGGGTGGCGGCGCTGCGCACGCTGACGGAGGACCTGCTGGAGATCTCCCGTCTCGATACCGGGCGGGAGCGGCTGGAGCTGGACGACGAGGAGCTGGGCGCGCTGGCGGTCCGGGTGGTGCGCACGGCGGAGGCCTCGGGCACCTCCGGGGCCCCGGCGACCGGCACCGAGGTGACGGTCGTCCGGGACGCGCGCGTGGAGACCGACCGGCGACGCCTCGAGCGGGTGCTGGGGAACCTGCTGGCCAACGCGCACCGGCACGGGCGGGCCCCCGTCGCGCTGACCGTGGACGGACCCGTGGTCACCGTGCGGGACCACGGGGACGGCTATCCGGAGTACCTCCTCACGCACGGGCCGCAGCGGTTCCGCACCGAGGGCGGGGCGAAGGGGCACGGGCTCGGGCTGACGATCGCGGTCGGACAGGCAGAGGTGCTGGGCGCTCGGCTGACGTTCGCCAACGCGCCGGACGGCGGTGCGGTGGCGACGCTGACGCTCCCTCAGACGCCCCCTGCCAGGAGCGGCCTCCCCGATGGCGCAGCGTGACGGGCGGCAGGCGTGAACCGCTCCTAATGTGGCGATTAGTCAGCTTCACCCTCTTCATGGAGGTATCGCCATGCCCCTGCGTACCGCTCTCACCCGCCTCGCCATACTCACCGCGGCCGGCACCCTCGCCGCCACGGCGGCGGTCGCCCCGGCCCTCGCCGACGACTGGGACGGCGACACGCTCACCTCCCAGGACGACGCCGCGTCCGACTGGCAGAACCAGGGCGGCGCCGGCGGCCAGGGCAACCAGAACCAGGGGAACGGCCAAGGCAACCAGAACGGCCACGGCAACCAGAACGGCCACGGCAATCAGAACCAGGGTGGGGGCCAGGGCAACCAGAACGGCCAGGGCAATCAGAGTGGCGGCCAGGGCAACCAGAACCAAGGCGGGGGTCAGGGAAACCAGAGCGGCCAGGGCAATCAGAGTGGCGGCCAGGGCAACCAGAACGGCCAGGGAAACCAGGCCGGTCAGGGTGGTCAGGGTGGTCAGGGCAACCAGAACGGAAGCTGGCAGTCAGGCGGGGGCGACTGGCAGTCCGGTGGCGGTGAAGGCGGCAACTGGCAGTCCGGCGGGGACGACTGGCAGTCCGGCAACGGCGGCCACAACGACTCCCGCCGCTACCGCGGGCGGGTGACCGCGAGCCAGCTGCTCCTGCGCAGCGCGCCCACCCGGGCCAGCCAGGTGATCCGTGTGGCCCATCGCGGCGAGATCGTCTCGATCTTCTGCAAGACCCCGGGCCAGAACGTCCAGGGCAACTCCCTCTGGTACCTCCTCACGGACGGCACCTGGGCCTGGGGCTCGGCGCGCTACATCGACACCATCGGGACCCCGCCCCGCTGGTGCTGACACGGCACTGACACGAAAACCGTCAAGGCTCACAAGGATCCATATTTGGGTAGGTTCCGGACATGACGAAAGCCGGAGTCGGACCAGGGACGGGAGCGGGGACGGGAGCAGAGGCCGGAGCCGCGTCCGGCACCGGCGCCACCGGCGCCGGGACCACCGTGGCGGCGGCCGACGCGCCCGCCCCCGCGGCGCTGCTCCCCCGGCGCCGCGGCGTCGAACTCTCCCTCATCGTCCTGGCCGTGCTGCTCTCCGTGTACGGCTACTGCGCCGTCGGCCTCGCGAAGGACGGCACCGTCCCGCCCGGCGCCGCCGGTTACGGCGCCGGGCTCGGCGTGCTCGCGCTGCTGGCGCACCTCGCGGTGCGGCTGCGCGCGCCCTGCGCCGACCCGCTGCTCCTCCCCATCGCGGTGCTGCTCAACGGGATGGGCCTGGTGCTGATCTACCGGCTCGACCTGGAGACGCCGGGCGACCGGGCCGCGCCCACCCAACTGGTGTGGTCCACGCTCGGGGTGGCGCTGTTCATCCTGGTCGTGGCCGCGCTGCGCGACCACCGCCTGCTCCAGCGGTACGCGTACGTCTGCGTGGTCGCCGCGCTCGCCCTGCTCGCGCTGCCGATCCTCTTCCCGGCCGTGAACGGCGCCCGTATCTGGATCCGGATCGCCGGGTTCTCCATCCAGCCGGGCGAGTTCGCGAAGGTGCTGCTGGCGGTGTTCTTCGCCGCGTACCTTGCGGCCAACCGCACGGCGCTGGCGTACGCGGGCCGGAAGATCTGGCGGTTCGAACGGCTCCAGCTGCCCACCGGACGCGTCCTCGGCCCGATCGTCACGATCTGGCTGCTGAGCGTCGGGGTGCTGGTGCTGGAGCGGGACCTCGGCACCTCGCTGCTCTTCTTCGGACTGTTCGTGGTCATGCTTTACGTGGCCACCGGCCGCACCGGCTGGATCGCCGTCGGGCTGCTGCTCGCCTCGCTCGGAGCGTTCGCCGTCGGCCGGCTGGAGCCGCACGTGCACAGCAGGGTCGAGGACTGGCTGCACCCGTTCGCGACGATCGAGGCCGGCGAGGGCGCCAACCAGCTCGCGCAGTCGCTGTTCTCCTTCTCGGCCGGCGGGACGACCGGCACCGGGCTCGGCCTCGGGCACTCCGTCCTCATCGGCTTCGCCGCGAAGTCGGACTTCATCCTGGCGACGGCGGGCGAGGAACTGGGCCTGGTGGGACTGTCGGCCCTCTTCCTCCTCTACGGGCTGCTGGTGGAGCGCGGCTACCGGGCGGGGCTGTCGCTGCGCGACCCCTTCGGCCGGCTGCTGGCGACCGGTCTCGCCTCGATCGTGGCGCTCCAGGTGTTCGTGATCGCCGGCGGGGTGACCGGGCTGATCCCGCTGACCGGCATGGCGATGCCGTTCCTGGCGCAGGGCGGCTCCTCGGTCGTCACCAACTGGGCGATCGTGGCACTGCTGATCCGGGTGAGCGACTCCGCGAGGCGGCCGCGCCACACACCGCCCGAAGCGCCCCGCCCGGCATCGCACGGCCCCTCGCCCCACGCATCCCACGCCCCACTCCACGACGAGGACCCACGGAGGTCCGGTTGACCCGGCACATCCGGCACGCCGCCGTCTTCTGCGCCCTGCTGCTGGTGGCGCTCCTGGTCAACGCCCTGCGCGTCCAGGTCGTCCAGTCCCGGACGTACGACGACAACCCGGCCAACCGGCGCGAGTCCATCGCCCGTTACGCCCAGCCGCGCGGCGACATCCTGGTCGACGGCGCCCCCGTGACCGGCTCCCGGGACACCGGTGAGCAGCTGCGCTACGAGCGCACGTACCGCGACGGGCCGCTGTACGCGCCGGTGACCGGCTTCGCCTCGCAGGTGTACGGGACGACGCTCCTGGAGCACGCCGGGGACGACGTGCTGTCCGGGGCCGATCCGATGCTCGCGCCGTTCCCGCTGTGGAACGACGTCACGCACGGGAGGCCGCCCGGCGGCGACGTCGTGACGACCCTGAACCGCCGGGCCCAGCAGGCCGCCTACGAGGGGCTGGGCGGGCGCAAGGGCGCCGTGGCGGCGGTGGAGCCGTCGACGGGGCGGGTGCTGGCGCTGGTGTCCAGTCCCTCGTACGACCCGGCCCTGCTGTCGGGGAACGACGCCGCGGCCGAACGGGCCTGGGTGCGGCTGAACGGCGACCCGGACAAGCCGATGCTGAACCGGGCGGTCCGCCGGACGTATCCGCCGGGGTCGACGTTCAAGGTGGTCACCGCGGCGGCGGCGCTGGACGCGGGCGTGATCACCGACCTCGACGCGGCCACCGACTCCCCCGCCCCCTACCGGCTGCCCGGGACCACCACGGGCCTGACGAACGAGGGCCCCGGCTGCGAGGACGCTCCGCTGCGGGACGCCTTCACCTGGTCGTGCAACACGGTCTTCGCGAAGCTCGGCGTGGACACGGGCCTGGCCCGGATGACCCGGACGGCGCAGGCGTTCGGGTTCAACGACGCGCAGGTGCGGATCCCGTTCGCCGTCGCGCCGAGCACCTTCGACACCTCGCTCGACCGGGCGCAGCTGGCGCTGTCCTCGATCGGCCAGTTCAACACCCGGGCCACCCCGCTCCAGATGGCGATGGTGGCGGCGGCCGTGGCCGACGGGGGCCAGGTGCGCACGCCGTACCTGGTGGAGCGGACGACACGGCAGGGCGGGGCCACCGTGGCCACGGCCGGTTCCCGCCCGTCCCGGCAGGCGATGCTCCCCTCGACGGCGCGGCTGATGCGGGAGCTGATGGTGGACGTGGTGCGCAAGGGCACCGGCACGAACGCCGCGATCCCCGGCGCGGTCGTCGGCGGCAAGACCGGCACCGCCCAGCACGGTCTCGGCAACGCCGGGATCCCGTACGCCTGGTTCGTCTCCTGGGCGCGGGGCGAACGGGACGTGGAGCCGAGCGTCGCGGTCGCGGTGGTGGTCGAGGACGGTTCGGCGCGCCGCGGGGACATCACCGGGGGCGGGATGGCGGCGCCGATCGCCCGGGCGGTGATGGAGGCGGTGCTCACGTCGTGAGACGGGGGGTACCGGCACGCACAGGGGCGTCCTACGGTTCGCTCATGACTGACACGAGAGCTGAGAACGTCACCCGGCCCGCCGCTTTCGAACTCGCCCAGGTCAACATCTCCCGCCTCAAGTTCCCTCTGGACTCACCGGAGTTGAAGGACTTCGTGGACGCTCTCGATCCGGTCAACGCCGTCGCGGAGGCGGCGGACGGCTATGTCTGGCGGCTGCAGTCCGACGGCGGCGACGCGACCGACATCCAGGTCTTCGGGGACTCCTGGCTGATCATCAACATGACGGTGTGGCGGGACATCGACGCCCTGACCTCGTTCATGTACCAGGGCCGGCACCGCGAGCTGCTCACCCGCCGCCGGGAGTGGTTCGAGCGGGTCGCGGAGGCGATGACGGCCCTGTGGTGGGTACCGGCGGGCCACCGTCCGACGGTCGCGGAGGCCGAGTCCCGCCTCCTGCATCTGCGCGCGAACGGCCCGACCCCGTACGCCTTCGGCCTGCGCACGGCCTTCCCCGCGCAGGGTGCGCAGCCGGTGACGTTCCCCGTGCCGGAGGACCTCGGCTGCTCGGTCTAGCCGACGCCCCCGACGCGAGCGGGTTCGCGCGGCTCGGCCCCGGAGCCGCGCACCCGGGGAGCGGCGGTGGGCCGCGCCCCGGCGCGCACCGTCACCCCGCCTGCCCGGGCAGGGGTTCCCGGCGCTCCAGCCATGGCGCGGGGACGGCGTCGACGCCGGTGCGGGCGGCCACGATGCCGCCGGTGATGGCACAGGTGGTGTCGACGTCCCCGAAGCCCTCGGCGGTGGTCCACAGCGCGGCGACGAGGTCGTCGGGGTGGCGGGCGGCGGACCAGACGGCGAAGGGCACGGTGTCGTCGGCGCGGATGCGCTGACCGTTGCCGAGGACGTCGGATGCCTTCCAGGGCTCCGTGCCGAAGGGGAGGCCGGCGGCGCGGACGAGGCCGTCACGGGTGGCGCTGGCCGGGGTCAGCTCCACCACGTCGGCGAGAGCGAGCCGTCCCGTGGCCGAGAGCGCCGCCGCCACCGCCACGGCGACCGCGCCCGCGACGCCCTCCGGGTGGGCGTGGGTGACCTCGGCGGAGCGGGCGGCCTGCTCGGCGGCCCGGTCGAGATCCGTGTGGAACCAGGCGCCCAGCGGCGCCACCCGCATCGCGGCCCCGTTGCCGAGGCTGCCCTCGCCGCCGAAGAGCTCACGGCTGAACTCGGGCCAGCGGCCGGGTTCCCGCACCAGCCGGGGCAGCAGCCGGTGCATGCCGTGGCCGTAGCCGCGGGCGGGGTCGGCGTCGTGGCCGAGCGCGAAGGCGAGGGCCAGTTCGCGCTGCCGTACCTCCCCGTGGCGGTCGAGCACCCGGAGCAGCCCGAGGGCCATCGCCGTGTCGTCCGTCCAGTGCCAGTCCCGCTCCTCGGGCATCCGCCGGGCGCGGACCTCCTCGTACGCCTGCCGGGGGTCCCGGAAGAGCGGGAACCAGCGCTCCCCGAACGCGTCTCCGAGGGCCAGGCCCTCCAGGCTGCGGCGGGCGGCGGCGCGGCCGGCGTCGTTTCCGTGCGCGGTGCTCAAGTCGTGTCCCCCCAGGGCTCGTGGAGACCGATTCTCCCAGTCGTCCGGGCGAAGCGCGGAGCAATAAGTCGTGCGGAGGGGATTGACGCCCTTGCTGACAGGCAGTCTCATAAGAGCCATGACGACCCTCACGGATGCCGACGCGCTGGAAGGGCTGCGGGACGCGCTGGGCCTGCTCAAGGACCGGGAGCAGGTGGCCGAACGGCTGCTCGCGTCCTCCGCCAAGCACTCGTTCGACCCCGACAAGGAGCTGGACTGGGACGCCCCCTTCGAGGAGGGCAAGTGGTTCTGGCCGCCGGAACTGGTGTCGCTGTACGACACGCCTCTGTGGAAGCGGATGAGCGAGGAACAGCGGATCCTTCTCTCGCAGCACGAGGCCGCCGCGCTCGCCTCGCTCGGGATCTGGTTCGAGCTCATCCTCATGCAGCTGCTCGTCCGGCACGTCTACGACAAGGCGGCGACGAGCGCGCACGTGCGGTACGCGCTGACCGAGATCGAGGACGAGTGCCGGCACTCGAAGATGTTCGCCCGGCTGATCACCCGGGGCGGGACGCCCCACTACCCGGTGAGCCGCGCCCACCAGAACCTGGGACGGCTGTTCAAGACGATCTCCACGACCCCCGGCTCCTTCACCGCGACCCTGCTCGGCGAGGAGGTCCTCGACTGGATGCAGCGGCTGACCTTCCCGGACGAGCGCGTCCAGCCGCTGGTCCGGGGCGTCACCCGGATCCACGTCGTGGAGGAGGCCCGGCACGTGCGGTACGCCCGTGAGGAGCTGCGCCGCCAGATGCTGACGGCGCCGAAGTGGTCCCAGGAGTTCACCAGGGTCACCTCGGGCGAGTTCGCGCGGGTGTTCTCCGTGGCGTTCGTGAACCCGGACGTCTACACGAACGTGGGCCTGGACCAGCGGGAGGCCGTCGCACAGGTGCGGGCGAGCGGACACCGGCGCGAGGTCATGCAGACGGGGTCGAAGAAGCTGACGGACTTCCTGGACGACATCGGCGTGCTGCGGGGCGTCGGGCGGCGCCTGTGGAGGTCGTCCGGACTGCTGGCGTGACCCGGTGGCGGGCACGGGGCGGGGGTGGGCGATTACGCTGCACGTCATGACCCCCGCCGCCCCCGCCTACCGTCGCCTCAGCGTCGAGGAGCGCCGCAGCCAGCTGCTCGAGGCCGCGCTCTCGCTCTTCGCGCACCGCGTCCCCGAGGACGTCTCGCTGGACGACGTGGCGGAGGCCGCCGGGGTGTCCCGGCCGCTCGTCTACCGGTACTTCCCCGGGGGCAAGCAGCAGCTCTACGAGGCCGCCCTGCGCTCCGCCGCCGAGGAGCTGCACCACTGCTTCGACGAGCCCCGCGAAGGCCCGACCCTCCCCCGCCTCGCCCGCGCCCTCGACCGCTATCTGTCGTTCGTGGGCCGCCATGACGCCGGTTTCAGCGCCCTGCTCCAGGGCGGCAGCGTCGTCGAGACGTCCCGGACGACCGCCATCGTGGACGGTGTGCGGCGGGCCGCCGCCGAGCACATCTACAGCCACCTGGGGGTCCCCGATCCCGGTCCGCGGCTCCGGATGACGGTGCGGATGTGGATCACCGCGGTCGAGGCGGCCTCCCTCATCTGGCTCGACGAGGACAAGCAGCCGCCCGCCGACGAGCTGCGGGACTGGCTGGTCGACCAGTTCGTCGCCGTCCTCACCGTGACCGCGGCGCGGGACGCGCAGACCGCCGAACTGGTCCGGGACGCGCTGGCGACGGAGACCTGATCGACACTGGTGCGGTGAAGAGCGAAGACACCCCCTTCGAGGGCGGCCCCATGGACGGACGGGTACTGCCCGTGCTGCTGGGCCCGACCGGGCACCCGCCGAAGACGTACCGCATCCCCGTTCCCGACGCAGCGGGCGGCCCACCCACCGTGCTGGTCTACCGGCGCGTGCCGCGCGGCCACAGCCGGAAACTCGGACTGCCCCAGGGCTGGAAGTACGAGTTCGCGGCCGAGGACGACCGGGGCGCGGGGAAGTGGAGCGGCCGGCTGGGCGGGCTGAAGTGGCCGTGGTCGAAACCCGGCGCCCAGCCCCGCACCGAGCCCGGCACCGAGCCCGGCGCCGCGCCGGGCGGGCGGCGGGATGACGCCGACGAGTGACCCGGTTGCGCCGAACCGCGCACCTCCAGCGCGCGGGCCGCGCACGCGCGCCTGATGCTCGGCCTACGGGATGGAGGGGCCACCCCGCAGCGGAGGTGATGGCGTGTCAGGAAGACTGCTGTGTCCGGCCGGTACGGTCGCCACGGCGGCGCTCGTCGTGCAGGCCGTCCTGGGCCCCGGGCTCGCCGTGGCGGCTCCGGAGCCCCCGGTGCCGGGCGGACGGACGGTGACGGCACCGCTGACCCCGGCCCCGGAGACGCCGTCGGCGGCCGCGGACGGCCCGGGCGAGGGCTCCGGTGGAGGCTCGGGTGAGCGCTCGGAGGGCGGCTCGGAGGGCGGCTCGGAGGAGGGTTCGCAGGACGGTTCGGGCGGCGAGGAGCGGACCGTCGCCGAGCTTCTGACGGAGCTTCAGCGGCTGTACCAGGAGGCCGAGAAGGCCACCGAGGCCTTCAACGCCACCGAGGAACAGCTGAAGCGGCGGCGGGCCGAGACCGGACGGCTGGACGCCGCCCTGGTGAAGGCCCGCCTCTCCCTGCACCGGAGCCGGGGCGCGGCCGGCCGGCTGGCCCGCCAGCAGTACCAGGGCAGTACCGACATCTCCCCCTACGTACAGCTGCTGCTCGCCCGCGATCCGCAGCACGCCCTCGACCAGGGGCATCTGATCGGCCAGTTGGCGCGCGAACGGGCCGGGACGGTCGGGCGGCTGACGAGCGGCGAACGCCGGGCCGACGAGCTGGCCCGCAAGGCCCGCGCCGCCCTCGACGCCCAGCTCACCCTGGCGGAACGGCGGAAGAAGGAGCGCGACGACGTGACCCGGCGCCTGGCCGACGTCGAGGAGCTCCTCGCCTCCCTCACCGCCGAGCAGCTCACCGCCCTCGCCGACCTGGAACGCGACGGCGTGGCGCGGGAGCAGGAGAAGCTCATGGCGTCCGGTGCGCTCGACGAGGACCACAAGCCGTCGAAGGAGGGCGCGAAGGCGGTGCGGTACGCCGTGCGGCAGATCGGCAAGCCGTACGAGTGGGGCGCGGAAGGCCCGAGGTCGTACGACTGCTCGGGCCTGACCTCCGAGGCCTGGGGGCACGCCGGGACCCCGATCCCGCGGACCAGCGAGGAGCAGTGGGCGCGCCTGCCGAGGATCCCGCTGACGGAACTGCGCCCCGGCGACCTGGTGGTCTACTTCCCCGAGGCCACCCATGTCGCCCTGTACCTGGGCAAGGGCAAGGTGGTCCAGGCGCCGCGAACCGGCGAGCGGGTCAAGATCACCGAGATCGCGGCCCAACCGGTCCTCGGAGCCGTACGCCCGGACGCACCGCCCGCTCAGGCCCCCGCGACGGAACCCAGGTAGGCCGCCGTCTTCTCCGGCTCGTAGAAGAAGTTCTCGAAGTCGGACGGGTCGTTGAACGCGTTGGCGAAACGATCGGCCACGGGCGGCAGCTGACCGGCCGCGCCCAGCAGGTCGACGATGTGCTCCGGCGGCGGGGCCAGCATCGCGTTCGTCCACTTGGTGACGTGCCGGGCCGTGTCCCAGTACCGGTCGAAGGTGGCGCGCATCCACTCCTCGTCGAACTCCTTCTCCCCGCGCTCGAGGATCGAGGAGAGGTACGCGGCCGCGCACTTGGACGCCGAGTTGGAGCCCTGGCCGGTGATCGGGTCGTTGGCGACGACGACGTCGGCGACGCCGAGCACCAGGCCGCCGCCGGGGAGGCGGCCGACGGGGTTGCGGACGGTGGGCGCGTAACGGCCGGCCAGGGTGCCGCCGGCGTCGGTCAGTTCGACCCGGGTGGCCCGCGCGTACTCCCAGGGCGTGAACTTCTCCATGAGCTCCAGGGTCAGGGAGAGGTGCTCCGCCGGGTCCTTGACGCCCTTGAAGACGTCCAGCGGGCCGCCGGGTATGCCCTCCCAGAACAGGATGTCCGCGCGGCCGGAGGTGGTGAGCGTCGGCATGACGAACAGTTCGCCGACGCCGGGGACGAGGTTGCAGCGGACCGCGTCCACGTCCGGGTGCTCCGGGCGGGGGCCCAGTCCGTGCACGTAGGCGACGGCGAGGGCGCGCTGCGGCTCGCTGTAGGGGGAGCGCTCCGGGTCGCGGCCGAACATCTGGACCAGCTCGCCCTTGCCGGCCGAGACGAGGACCAGGTCGTAGGCGCGGGAGAAGTAGTCGAGGTCCGAGACCGCCGCGCCGTGGATCACCAGCTGGCCGCCGCGCTGGGCGAACGTCTCCATCCAGCCGGCCATCTTCACCCGCTGGTCGACGGACTGCGCGTAGCCGTCGAGCCTGCCCAGCCAGTCGATCGCGCGCTGTGCCGGGCCCGGGTCGTGCGAGCCGGGGGCCGCCACCGAGACGCCGAGTCCGCCGATCTTCGGGGCCTGCTGCTCCCAGAAGTTCAGCTGGAGGTCGCGCTCGTGCTGGAGGGCGGTGTGGAACATGCACTGCGTCGACATGACGCGGCCGGAGCGGATCTCGTCCGCCGTCCGGTTCGACATCAGGGTGACCTCGTACCCGTGCGACTGGAGGCCGAGGGCGAGCTGGAGACCGGACTGGCCGGCTCCGACGACGAGTATCTTCCGCATGCGGGGAACTCTCCTTGAAGGGCCTTACTCGGGGGTTTCGTCGAGCGCGTGGCCCACCAGGGCCAGGAGGGTCTCGATCACCGAGATCCGGCGCCGCGCATCCATGATCATGACAGGTATGTGCGCGGAGATCGTCAGCGCCTCCCGCACGTCGGCGGGCTCGAACACCTCGCTGCCGTCGAAGTGGTTGACGGCGACGACGTACGGCAGCCCGCAGCTCTCGAAGTAGTCCAGCGCGGGGAAGCAGTCCTTCAGACGGCGGGTGTCGGCCAGCACGACCGCGCCGATCGCGCCGCGCACCAGGTCGTCCCACATGAACCAGAACCGCTGCTGCCCCGGCGTGCCGAACAGGTAGAGCACCAGGTCGTCGTCGAGGGTGAGCCGGCCGTAGTCCATGGCGACCGTCGTGGTGACCTTCTCCGGAGTGCCGGTGAGGTCGTCGGTCTCCTCGCTGGCCTCGGTCATCAGCGCCTCCGTCTGGAGGGGCTCGATCTCCGAGACGGTGCCCACGAGGGTGGTCTTGCCGACACCGAATCCGCCCGCCACCACGATCTTCGTGGCGATGGGTGCGCGGGTGCGGTCCGTCTGCCAGGGCTGCAGAGGCTCGTCGGGCTCGACGAGGGGGGAGACGCCACGAGCGGCGTCAGAGACGACGGAGTCCACTCAGCACCCTTTCCAGCAGAGCGCGGTCGGGACGGCCCGTACCGTGAGCGGTACCGGTGCCGTACACACGGATCTTTCCCTGGTCCGCGAGGTCGCTGAGGAGCACCCGGACCACGCCGAGCGGCATCTTCAGCAGCGCGGCGATCTCGGCCACCGTGCGCATACGGCGGCACAGTTCGACGATGGCCCGCAGTTCCGGCATGACCGTGGACTTGAGGGAGCCGTTCGTCAGTTCCTTGCGTTCTTCGGGCGCTTCCAGGGCCGCCACGAAGGTCTCCACCAGCAGGACGTGCCCGAAGCGGGTACGGCCGCCGGTGAGCGAGTAGGGGCGCACCCGGGCCGGCCTGCGGTCGCCGCCCCGTACGGGGAGCTTGTGCCGGTCACCCCGGGACTGCTGCGGGACGCCGCTCATCGGACGCCCCCCGTCTCCTCGGACTCCAGTGACTGCCGTAGCTCGCTGCGCAGTTCCGGGGTCAGGACGTGTCCGGCGCGGCCCACGAAGAGGGCCATGTGGTACGCCACCACGCTCATGTCGCAGTCGGCGGAGCCGTGCACGCCGAGGAGCGAGCCGTCGCTGATCGACATGACGAAGAGGCTGCCCTCGTCCATGGCGACCATGGTGTGCCTGACCCCGCCGAACGCCATGAGCTTGGCGGCGCCGATGGTGAGGCTGCCGATGCCCGAGACGATCGTCGCGAGGTCGGCGGCGGAACCGCGCGGGCCGGAGGGTTTCGCCTCGCGGGCCTGACGGGCCTCGAGGTTGCGGCCGGCGTCCGACGACAGCAGGAGCAGGCCGTCCGAGGAGACGACAGCGACGGACTGGATGCCGGGAACCTCCTCCACGAGGTTGGTCAACAGCCAGTGCAGGTTACGGGCTTCACTGCTCAGTCCGAAGGTACTGGGCGCGGTCAACTGCTTGCCTCCTCGACTGTGCCCCCCGTGTCTTCTTCGGCGTGTGCGTGTGCTTCTTGAGCTGTTCTTCGAGCCGCTTCGGGGGACGGGACCTGGTTCTGGCCCGTCCGTTCGGCGATCTCGGCTTCCACGTCGCGGTAGCCGGCCTCCGCCCCCCGGCGGAAACCGCCCAGACGGCGGCGGAGGGCGTCCGCGTCGACGGAACCGGTCCGCTGGCGCGGGGCTTGGGTGGGTGCGGTGATCTTGGGGGTGCGCTTCGGGAGGCCCTTGTCGGTGACGAGTTCCTCCGGGGCGTCCGGCGTGCGGGCGTGTTCCGCCTCGTCCGCGGCGGATCCACCGTCGGACGCGGGTTCGCCGTCGGACGCGGGTTCGCCGTCGGGCGCGGGTTCGCCGTCGGGCGCGGGTGGGCCCGGTGGGGTGTGCTCCCGGTCGGCTGCCGCCGGGGCGGGGACTGCGGCGGCGCTCTGCGCGTCCGCCTCGTCGGTCTCCCCCGCGTCCTCGCCCTGCGGGATCGGCAGGAGCAGTTCCATCGTCGTCTCGGCCGGGGTCTCGGCCGGGACGTGTGCGGTCGTCGGCGTTGGCGACGCGGCCGGGACGTGTGCGGCGGCCGGGATGGGCGTCGCGGCCGGGGTCTCCGACTGCTGCACCGCCCGCTCCGCCAGCGCGACCAGCGGGTCCGCGGACTGCTTGCGGCCCGGCAGGACATTGGAGTTGGCCTCCGCGTCCGCGCCCGGCAGCGAGAAGGACGCGGCGGTGGACGCCGGGCTCGCCGGCGGCGCCGCGGCGGCCGGGGCCGCGGCGAGGAGCGCGGTCGGCAGGACGACGACCGCCGCCACCCCGCCCTGCTTCTGCTCGCGCAGCCGCACCCGCGCCCCGTGCCGGTGGGCGAGCCGGGCCACCACGTACAGGCCGAGGCCGAGTCCCTCCTCGCCCTCCTGGTCGTACGGCGTCTCGGGGTCGAACTCGGCGAGGCGGGCGTTGAGGCGGCTCATCCGGTCCTCGGCCATGCCGATGCCCTCGTCCTGGACGGAGAGCATGACCTCGCCGTTCTCCAGGAGCCAGCCGGAGACCTCGACGGGCAGGTCCGGCGGGGAGAACGAGGTGGCGTTCTCCATGAGTTCGGCCAGCAGGTGGGAGAGGTCGTCCGCGGCGAACCCCGCCACGTGCGCGTGCGGCGGGAGCGTGGAGATGCGCACCCGCTCGTAGCGCTCGATCTCGCTGACGGCCGCGCGGACCACGTCCACCAGCGGGATCGGGCCCGCGTGCTGCTGGACGTGTTCCGTCCCCGCCAGGACCAGCAGATTCTCGCTGTGGCGCCGCATGACCGTGGCGAAGTGGTCGAGCTTGAAGAGCGTGGCCAGCCGGTCGGGGTCCTGCTCGCGCTCCTCCAGCCCCTCGATGACCGCCAGTTGGCGTTCGACGAGGCCCAGGGTGCGCAGGGCGAGGTTGACGAAGGTGCCGCCGATGCTGTCCCGCAGACCGTCCAACTGAGCTGCTGAGTCGGCGAGTTCGGTGCGCAGTTCCTCGCGGGCGTCGGCCATCTTCTGGCGCTGCCCGACGAGGTGCTTGCGATCGGACTCCAGGGTGCCGACGCGCTCGTGGAGCGCCACGGCGTGCTCGTGCAGGGCGTTGACGGAGCGCACGACCTGGGCGAACTCGTCGTTGCGGCCGGTGAACCGGACCGGTTCCTCCGCCGCCGGGTGCTCGGCCTGCGCCAGTCGCGCCGACCCACGGCGCAGCACGGACAGCGGCCGGGTGAGGCTGCGCGCCATGCCGGTGGCGACGACGACCGTCAGCAGCATCAGGGCCCCGAGGAGGGTGACGCGCAGCTCCAGCTCGGTGACGTCGTCGTCCCGCAGCAGGGCCAGGTCCTCGGCGCGGTGGCCGTACAGCGAGGACTCGACCCCGCGCATCAGGTCGACGCGGGCCGAGAGCGCGGCGTCGAGCTTCTTGACGCTGGTGTCGAGTTCGCCGCCGCTCAGCTTCGGCTGGTCGGTGAGGTCGGCGAGGTAGGCCTCGGCGGTGTCGACGTCGCCGCCGGTGACCGTGGAGTCGTACGAGGCCACGGTCTCCTGCGGCGCGCCCTCCCGGAAGTCCGCGAGGGCCGCGTCGGAACGCAGCCGGGCCTGCTGCGCGGCGGCGGTGAGCGCGTCGCGCTGCTTGGTGTCGGCGTCCGAGGAGACCTTCTCGGTGACCGACCGGCCGGTGACGGGGTCGTACGAGGTCTCGGTGCTCGTCGGCACGTTCAGCGCCGCGAGCAGCAGTCCCCGGGTCGCGGAGGCCTGCTGGACGACGGTGTCGAGCTCGGCGAGGGCGTACGCGCCGGAGCCCGCGCGGGGCGGCATCTCCTCCGCCAGCCGGTCGACGAGCACATGGAGAGCGGCGATGGCCCGGGAGTACGCCTCGTGCGTCTGGAGGGCCGTGCTCTTGCCGGTGAGGGCCGACTGGCGCACGGACGGCACGGAGGCGAGGGCCTCGCGCAGCGCCGCGGAGACGTCCGTCCCGGCGGTCAGCTCGCGCACCTGCCGGTCCACCCGGGCGCTGCCCTGGGCGGAGGGCGCCTTGGACTTCACCCGGCCGGCCGCCACATAGGTGGTGACCTCGTCGCGCTCGTCCGCCAGGGACTGGGCGAGAGCGAGGGCGTCCTGGGTCTGTTCGGCGAGGGTGACCAGGTCCTGGGAGTCCTTCAGCTGCCCGGAGGCGGCGAGGATCGAGGGGGCGCCCGCCCCGGCGACGGCGGCGGCGACGACGGCCACCGCGACGATCAGCCGGTTGCGTACGTGGGTCGGACGGCCCTTGCCGACAGGGGTGCGCTCCGCGCCCCCCTCGGAGGCCGTCTGCCTGCCTGTACGCCGAGGCCGCGTCTTCTGCACCGGTGCTCGCATTCCTGACTCGTGTGCCATGGGCCGGAGGTGACGCGCCGTCAACTGGTGCGTACGTCCGGTACGGTTCCCGACCCTCCCAGTGCCGGTGGGCAGGGGCCTCGCATCGCTTGCCCCGCCACCCGAAGGAGTGAACATCGGAGAAGAGTTGGCGGGCAAGTTCCTCTGGCGTGCGCAGCGGCCCTGCACGGCAGGCCGGTTGGACGTGGGCGGCGGGCTTTGACAGTATTCGCCGCCACGTCTTCCCGGAGTGCTTCATTCTTACCCAAAACAGGCGTCTGACCTGCGGTGGCACGTGAGTTCGGGGAGCGATGCCAGCCTTTTGCGAAGGCTGTGAAGGGGTCGTGCAGACTGGCCGGATGCGTACGGAACTTGTGTCGGAGGCCGGCGACCGGGCCCGTCCCAACGAGGACTTCGCGAGTGTCGGACTTCCCGCCTCCGGACAGGGCGGTTCGCTCGTGCTGCTGGACGGGGTGACACCGCCTCCGGGCGGCGCCGGCTGTCTCCATTCGGTCCCCTGGTTCACCGCGCGACTCGGCGGCGCCCTGACCGAACTGACCGTTTCGCTCCCGGATGTTCCACTGGCCGAGGCGCTCGCCCTCGCCATCGCGCGTACCGCCGAGGCCCACGCGGGAGCCTGTGACCTTTCTCACCCACGGACCCCACAGGCCACCGTCGTCCTCGCGCGCTGGTCGCCGCTGACCGTCGAGTACCTGGTCCTGTGCGACGCGACGCTGCTGCTGGCCGCCCCGGACGGCACGGTCACCCCCGTCCGCGACGACCGGCTGGCCCTCCTGCCGCGCGACCTGCTGCGCAGCGCCGAGGTCGTCGACGGCACGCTCCGCAACAAGGAGGGCGGCTTCTTCACGGCCGCGGCCGACCCCGGGGTGGCGGCCCGCGCGATCACGGGGGGCGTGCCGCGCGCGGAGGTCCGCTCCCTGGCCGCGCTGTCGGACGGGGCCACCCGCTGGGCGGAGCTCTTCGGACAGGGCGACTGGACGGAGCTGTTCGACGTCGTCCGGGGGCAGGGGGCCGGGACGCTGGTGGAGCGGGTCCGGGCGCTGGAGCGCGCCGACGCCGACACCGGGCGGGCCCTGCTGGGCCGGGCGAAGACGCACGACGACGCGACGGTGGTGTGCGTGGAGCTGTGACGGCGCCGCCGCCCCCTCGGGGCTATTTCTCCATGCCCCGGTTCAGCTGGTGGAGCAGCCGGGCCAGCTCCGCAACCTCCCGGCGGTCCCAGTCGGAGAAGTGGGTGACGTACCGCTCGCGGCGGGCCTCACGGACCCGGCTCACCCGCGTGCGGCCCTCCTCGGTGAGGTCGACGAGCCAGGCGCGGCCGTCCGCCGGGTCCGGCTCGCGGGCGACCAGCCCCAGTTCCTCCAGGGCGCGCAGCTGACGGGACATGGTGGCCTTGCCGACCCCGATGTAGCCGGCGAGCTCCGTGGCGCGCTGGCGGCCGCACTCCTCCAGCCGGACGAGGAGGCCGTAGGCGGCGGACTCCAGGTCCGGGTGGACCTCGCGGGCCATCTCCCCCTGGTTGGCGCGGGCCCGGCGCAGCAGCACCGTGAGCTCCCGCTCCAGGGAGAGGAACTCCCGGTCGCCCTGCTCCACCCCGCGCGACGACGTGCCGGACCCGCTCTCGCGTCCGTCGTCGTTCGTGTCCTCGTGCACGTCAGCACCCCTGATCTCGCCGGTCGCCGGTCGTCGACGCGGCTCTTCAGTATTTCGCAGGCGGGGACCCGCGGCGCTGCCCAGGCCCCGGCGCGGGTCCGCGGCGGAGCCGGGAAGGCCCGGGCCTCCCTCACGGGACCCGGGCCTTCCCCTTCCGGTCGCGTCCGTCACGCCGCGACCGGAACCTCCGGCGCCGCGCCGTTCGTGGCGGGCGCGAGCGCCAGTTCCAGGACCTGGCGGACGTCGGTGACGGCGTGGACGTCGAGCTTGTCCAGCACCTCCGCCGGGACGTCGTCCAGGTCGGGCTCGTTGCGCTTGGGGATGACGACGGTCGTCACGCCCGCCCGGTGCGCCGCGAGCAGCTTCTGCTTCACCCCGCCGATCGGCAGGACCCGGCCGGTCAGCGAGACCTCGCCGGTCATCGCCACATCCGTGCGGACGAGCCGGCCGGACAGCAGGGACGCGAGGGCCGTCGTCATCGTGACGCCGGCGCTCGGGCCGTCCTTCGGGACCGAGCCCGCCGGGAAGTGGATGTGCACGCCCCGGTCCTTGAGGTCGCCCACCGGCAGCTCCAGTTCGGCGCCGTGACTGCGCAGGAAGCTGAGCGCGATCTGCGCCGACTCCTTCATCACGTCACCGAGCTGACCGGTCAGGGTCAGGCCCGCCGCGCCGGTCTCCGGGTCGGCCAGCGACGCCTCGACGAAGAGGACGTCACCGCCGGCGCCGGTGACCGCGAGACCGGTCGCGACACCGGGCACGGCGGTCCGGCGCTCGGCCGGGTCCTGGGCCGACTCGGGCACGTGGTGCGGCCGGCCGATGAGGGCGCGCAGGTCCTCGTCCCGGACCGTGAACGGCAGCTTCCGCTCACCGAGTTCGTGCTGGGCCGCGACCTTGCGCAGCAGCCGCGCGATGGACCGCTCCAGGGTGCGCACCCCCGCCTCGCGGGTGTACTCGCCGGCGAGCTTGCGCAGCGCGCTCTCGTCGAGGGCCACCTCGTCCTCGTCCAGGCCCGCCCGCTCCAGCTGGCGCGGGAGCAGGTGGTCGCGGGCGATGACGACCTTCTCGTCCTCCGTGTAGCCGTCGAGGCGGACCAGCTCCATCCGGTCGAGCAGGGCCTCCGGGATGGCTTCGAGCACGTTGGCGGTGGCGAGGAACACCACGTCCGACAGGTCGAGCTCGACCTCCAGGTAGTGGTCGCGGAACGTGTGGTTCTGCGCCGGGTCCAGCACCTCCAGCAGGGCGGCCGCCGGGTCGCCCCGGTAGTCGGATCCCACCTTGTCGATCTCGTCGAGGAGCACCACCGGGTTCAGCGACCCGGCCTCCTTGATCGCCCGCACGATGCGGCCGGGCAGCGCGCCGACGTAGGTGCGGCGGTGGCCGCGGATCTCGGCCTCGTCGCGGACGCCGCCGAGGGCGACGCGGACGAACTTGCGGCCCATGGCGTGGGCGACGGACTCGCCGAGGCTGGTCTTGCCGACGCCGGGCGGGCCGACGAGCGCGAGCACGGCGCCGCCGCGCCGTCCGCCCACGACGCCCAGGCCGCGCTCGCCGCGCCGCTTGCGCACCGCGAGGTACTCGGTGATCCGCTCCTTCACGTCGTCGAGGCCGGCGTGCTCGGCGTCGAGGACGGCGCGGGCTCCCTGGATGTCGTAGCGGTCCTCGGTCCGCTCGTTCCACGGCAGTTCGAGGACGGTGTCCAGCCAGGTGCGGATCCAGGAGCCCTCGGGCGACTGGTCGCTGGACCGCTCCAGCTTGTCGACCTCCTTGAGGGCGGCCTCGCGGACCTTCCCGGGCAGGTCGGCGGCCTCGACGCGGGCGCGGTAGTCGTCGGACTCCTCGCCCTCCTGCTCGCCGTTGAGCTCGCGCAGTTCCTTGCGCACGGCCTCCAGCTGGCGCCGCAGGAGGAATTCGCGCTGCTGCTTGTCGACGCCCTCCTGGACGTCCTTGGCGATGGTCTCGGCCACGTCCTGCTCGGCGAGGTGGTCGCGCAGCTGCTGGGTGGCGAGCTTCAGGCGGGCCACCGGGTCGGCGGTCTCCAGGAGCTCCACCTTCTGCTCGGTGGTCAGGAACGGCGAGTAGCCGGAGTTGTCGGCGAGCGCGGAGACGTCGTCGATGGCCTGGACGCGGTCGACGACCTGCCAGGCGCCGCGCTTGCGCAGCCAGGCGGTGGCGAGCGCCTTGTACTCCTTGACGAGTTCGGCGACATGACCGGGCAGCGGCTCGGGAACGGTCCGGTCGACCTTCGTCCCCTCGACCCACAGGGCCGCGCCGGGCCCGGTGGTCCCGGCGCCGATCCGGACCCGGCTGCGGCCGCGGATGAGCGCGCCCGGGTCGCCGTCGGCCAGCCGGCCGACCTGCTCGACGGTGCCGAGGACACCGGTGGCGGCGTAGGCGCCGTCGATGCGCGGGACCAGGAGTACCTGGGGCTTGCCCGGTGTTGAACGGGCTGCGGCCTGGGCGGCTTCCACCGCGGCGCGCACATCGGTGTCGTTGAGGTCCAGCGGAACCACCATGCCGGGGAGCACGACCTCCTCGTCGAGAGGCAGCACGGGCAGGGTGAGCGGAGTGGACGTCGATGCCATGATCTCCCCTTAGGCAGTCAAGTTGAGCTATGCCGACTCAATGCACCTGAGCCATGGAATGTTCCCCACGACCGGACACGTTCGCTGTGGGCGATCACGGCTGTCCCGGCGGGCCGCGTCGGACATACGCTCGTACGTAAGAGGCAAACAAGTTAAGTGCCGCTTACATTTCGTGTCATTCACCTTTTCTCAGGGGGCTCCTGTGGATCGTCTCGTCCGCGCGTGGGTGGAGGGATGGGTCGTGTCGCGGGGTGCGGCTCCACCGGTGGCCGAGCCCTGGGGCTGGTCGGTGGACGTGGGAACGGGCCTCCCTCACGTCACCCGGCAGGTGCTCCGCGCGACGGGCGACGCGGTGACGGAGCCGGTCGTGCGGAAGGTGGCGGGCGCGGTGACCGGGGCCGGGGTCTGGCTGAAGGTGTTCGCCGACCCGGCGGTGGTCGGGCCCTGGCTGGGACCCGGCTGGTGGGTCGACCCCGAGCCCGGCTTCCTGATGACGGCGCCGCTCCCGGACGTCCCGCCCGGCCCCGCCCCCGACGGCTACCGGATCCGCACCTGGTCGCGGGGCGGGGTGACCCGCACCATGATCGCCGCGGCGGACGGCTCGCTCGCCGCGCGCGGGCAGATCGCCCCGACCGGCGCGACGGCGGTCGTCGACCAGGTCGAGACCTCCCCCCGCCACCGCCGGCGCGGGCTCGGCGCCCTCGTCATGCGCACCCTGCAGCACGCGGCGCTCGCCCAGGGCGCCCGGACGGGCGTACTGGGGGCCACCCCGGAGGGGCGGGCACTGTACGAGTCGCTGGGCTGGCGTGTCGAGTCCTCGCTGACCAGCGCCAAGTTCACGGGCGACCCACAGCGGTGACGTCCGGCGGCCGAGAGGGCGCACCCCTCGGTGCCGCACAACGGGGCACGCCCCCCGCGCCCCCTCTCCGTACCCCGCCCACTTCCGGCATTCACCCCGAAGTCGCCCGACGCCGCGACCACAATGCGCGTATGACCGATGACTGGAAGCGACGTCTCGACGCCCTCCACGCCGACCTGGTCCGCCGTGACGACCCCGTCGCGTGGGTCACGGAAGCGGACGCCGTCGACGCATCGCGCCGCTATCCGCACATCGCGCTGCGCGGGCCCGTCTTCGGTGTCGCCGCGCAGGACCGGGCGGCCGCCGAACCGGGCTGGCGGCTGCTGAAGCCGGTGGTGGACGGCATGCCCCAGCAGGCCCGGGACGGGCTCAACTCGCACCTGTGGTTCACGGCGAAGGACGGCACCGACGACCCGGCCGCCCGGCGCGAGCTGCTGGCGGCCGTGGCCGTGCTGGAGCGGGCCCCGGCCGACGAGGTGGAGGCGCTGGGCGTGCGCTACCGGGTGGTGCGCGGCGACGAGTTCGCCCGGAGCGGCGACGGCGGTCTGGAGCCGCCCCGGCCCACCGACCCGGAGCCCGTGAGCCCGTCCTGGGAGGACCCGGGCGCCGCCCCCTCGCCCGACGTGGGCTACGTCCTGGACCCCGACCGGGACGAGGGCCCGATGGCGGGCGCCCTCCGGCTGGGTCTGCGCGACTTCACGTACACCGGCGCCCGCTTCCCCGCCGACGTGCGCGCGGACTCCGAGTGGGCGGCCCGGACGCACCCGGACGTGGTGCGGCTGCCCGTCGGCTACTCGGTGGCCGAACGCGACGGGTCCGGCTGGACGCCGTGCGGCTCCCTGGCGTCGACCCCGCACGAGGCGCGCCGCTCGCTGTACGAGGGCATGGCCCGCGTCTGGGCGATGCTCTACCGCTTCGACGAGCGCAAGAAGGCCCTGTACGCGCGGGCCGCGGAGGCGTTCCGGGCGGCCGGGCGGGCCGACGAGGCGAGCGTCGAGGACCGCCTGTTCCGGATCTGCCGCGTCGAGCGGATGGTCCGCCTGGGCCCCGACGGCCCCGAGCCGCCCCGCCCGTCGGACCTCGACGAGTACGGCCCCATGAAGCTCCACCCGACCCTGCTCACGGACGGCACGGTCCAGTACGACGACTGACCGGGGTCACCCGGCGCCGACCCGCCGCCGGAACGCGGTTCGGCGACCGGAGCACCGTCCAGCGGCCGAGGTGCCGTCCAGCGGACGGGACGCGGTCAAGCAGCCGGAGCCCCGCCCCGGGGACGGGAGGCCGCCCGGGCCCGCGGCAGGCGCCGCAGCCACGGCCAGGTGCCGACGCCGATCACCAGCGCGATCAGGTGCCCCCAGTTCGTCATCGGGTCGGTGAAGGCGATCAGGTCCTGGAGCAGCATCCCGCCGAAGGCGGCGAGCAGCGGCCGGCGCAGCCACGGCCCGAGCAGGCCCGCCAGCGCGCCCACGCTCGCGGCGACGCCGAAGCTGATGCCGTAGTCGAGGCGGTGCAGCGAACTGTCGGGCAACCGGCCGGCGAGCACGGCCAGACCCACCGGGACCTCGGTCGCGAGGGTGGCCAGCACATGCCCGAGCAGGAACACGACGGCCGTGCGGGCGCCGCCTATGCGCCGCTCCAGCGTCACCAGGACGGCCAGGAATCCGAGCGTGAAGGGAGAGGCGAAGCCGCCCGCCACCCACAGCGCGCTGGCCAGCAGCACCAGCACGGGTGTCCGCACCAGATGCGCGACGTCGGTGCTGGAGCCCTGGTGCAGGGTGTGCACGAGGCCGGGTCCGGCGTGCGCGGTGACGTACGAGGTGACGGCGAGGACGGCCGCGTAGGCGAGGGTGAAGGGAGCGGGGATCCGGCACCGGCGGCGGGTGGCCGCCCCGGCGGACGGTCCGACGGGCGATGCGGCGGGCGATGCGACGGACGGCCCGGCCGGCGTTCCGGCGGAGGGCTCGACAGGCGATACGGCGGAGGGCTCGACGAGCGGGTCGGGCGGCACGACGGGCGGCTCGGGGCGAGGCGGGGTGCGCTGGCCCGGGATGCCGTCCAGCAGCCCGGACGCGTCGGGCGGGGACGGGCTCGTGGGCGCTGCCGTGCGTTCCACCGTGAGGCGCTCCTTCCGTTGCACCCCACCCTTCGCGCCGTGCCGGTCCGCTGTCTGTGACCGACGCCACGCCTGGGCCGATTCACAGAAAGCTCCGATACTTCTCCCAGCCGTTCCGAACCGATGTGCGTCAACCTCATCCCGCGCCCACGGAAATCCCTCAACAAACCGTCAGGGAAATGCCAGGATGGGCCGATGCCCATCCCGTACGACATCCCCGACGCGCCCGAGGTGCTGGACCGTCGCGAGGGCCCCTACGGTGAGGTCGTCCTGCGCCGGCACGGGGAGTTGCTCCAGATCATCGCCAACGGCTGCTTCCTGATGGACACCTCGGACGGCCGCTCGGAACGGCTCCTGGTCGACGCCGCGCTCTCCGCGCTGGACGACCGCCCCTCGCCCGCGCTGCTGATCGGCGGCCTCGGCGTCGGCTTCTCGCTCGCGCACGCCGCCGCCGATCCGCGCTGGGGCGGCGTCACGGTCGTGGAGCGCGAGCGCGCCGTCATCGACTGGCATCTCGACGGCCCGCTGGCCGCCGTCTCCGGGGAGGCGCTCGCCGATCCCCGGACGAAGATCGTCGCAGCGGATCTGCTCGACTACGTCAATGAGACATGCGACACGTTCGACGCGGTGTGCCTCGACATCGACAACGGACCCGACTGGACCGTCACCGAAGGCAACGAAAGCCTCTATTCGACGGCCGGACTCGCAAGCTGCGCCCGGGTGTTGAGACCCGGTGGGGTGCTGGCCGTATGGTCGGCCCGGCCCTCTCCGGAATTCGAGGGAACCATGGGGAATGCCGGGTTCCAACAGGTGCGTACCGAAGAGATCCCGGTTGCCCGAGGCGTGCCGGACGTCGTCCACCTCGCCGTCCGACCTGGATAGCAAACCCGTGGTGACTCCCCGTACGCTGCACCCCTGACGCCGATCATTTACGCGTCAACCGCAGTCATGCGCAGACAAGGGATCACCCCACTGGTTCCGGAAAGCACACTCAGGGGCGGGCGATGGAGCAGACACACACCGCACACAACAGCACGGCGACGGCGACGCCGGGCGCGCAGCGGCGCGTCCTGGTCGTCGAGGACGACCCGACGATCGTCGACGCCATCGCGGCCCGCCTGCGCGCCGAGGGATTCCTCGTGCAAACGGCGGGCGACGGCCCGGCGGCCGTCGACACCGCCGAGGCCTGGCAGCCCGATCTGCTGATCCTCGACATCATGCTGCCCGGCTTCGACGGTCTGGAGGTCTGCCGTCGTGTGCAGGCCGCCCGTCCGGTGCCGGTGCTCATGCTCACCGCGCGCGACGACGAGACCGACATGCTGGTCGGGCTCGGCGTGGGCGCCGACGACTACATGACCAAGCCGTTCTCCATGCGGGAGCTGGCGGCACGCGTGCACGTGCTGCTGCGCCGGGTGGAGCGGGCCGCGATCGCGGCGACGACCCCGCGCAGCGGGATCCTGCGGCTCGGCGAGCTCGAGATCGACCACGCGCAGCGCCGGGTGCGGGTGCGCTCGGAGGACGTGCATCTCACGCCGACCGAGTTCGACCTGCTGGTCTGCCTGGCGAACACCCCGCGCGCGGTGCTCTCCCGTGAGCAGCTCCTCGCGGAGGTCTGGGACTGGGCGGACGCCTCCGGCACCCGTACCGTCGACAGCCACATCAAGGCGCTGCGGCGGAAGATCGGCGCCGAGCGGATCCGCACGGTGCACGGCGTGGGCTACGCGCTGGAGACCCCGACGCCATGAGCCCCGGGCCGGACGGACCGAGAAGCCCCGGGGAACCCTGGGGCCGTGTACGCCCGTTCTCGATCAAGACCAAGCTGGGTGCGCTCGTCGTCATCTCGGTACTGATCACCACGGGTCTGTCGATGATCGCGGTGCACACCAAGACGGAGCTCCGCTTCATCACGGTCTTCTCGATGATCGCCACACTGCTGATCACGCAGTTCGTGGCGCATTCGCTCACCGCCCCGCTGGACGAGATGAACACGGTCGCCCGGTCCATCTCGCACGGCGACTACACCCGCCGGGTGAGCGAGAACCGCCGCGACGAGCTGGGCGACCTGGCCCAGACGATCAATGTCATGGCGGACGAGCTGGAGGCGCAGGACCGGCAGCGCAAGGAGCTCGTGGCCAACGTCTCGCACGAGCTGCGCACGCCCATCGCCGGCCTGCGCGCCGTCCTGGAGAACGTCGTCGACGGCATCGCCGAGGCGGACCCCGAGACGATGCGCACCGCCCTGAAGCAGACGGAGCGGCTCGGGCGCCTGGTGGAGACGCTGCTGGACCTGTCCCGCCTCGACAACGGCGTCGTCCCGCTGCGCAAGCGGCGCTTCGAGGTGTGGCCGTACCTGTCCGGGGTGCTGAAGGAGGCCAACATGGTCGCCTCGGCGCGCGCCACGATGGGCTCGGGCGGCAACCACACGCGCACCGACGTCCATCTGCACCTGGACGTGTCCCCGCCGGAGCTGACCGCGCACGCGGACCCGGAGCGCATCCACCAGGTCGTCGCGAACCTGATCGACAACGCGGTCAAGCACAGCCCGCCGCACGGACGGGTGACCGTGAAGGCGCGGCGCGGGCCGCTGCCGGAGTCGCTGGAGCTCGAGGTCCTGGACGAGGGGCCCGGCATCCCGCGCTCGGAGTGGCGCCGGGTGTTCGAGCGCTTCAACCGCGGAGCCGTCCGCCGGCCGCACGGCCCGGGCAGCGACGGGGGCACGGGGCTGGGGCTGGCGATCGCCCGCTGGGCGGTCGATCTTCACGGCGGCCGGATCGGCGTGGCCGAATCCGAGCGGGGCTGCCGGATTCTTGTCACTCTTCCGGGAGAGTTTTCCGTCCCAAGTTGACGTAAAGTTCGCACCGGAGCCACAAGATCCACCGGCGTCCGCGCAGCCGGACACGTGTGATCAGGCAGCGGACCGTCCCAGGTCGGCACGGGTCCGCACGCTCGGCGTGCGCGACCTGCATCAACGCACCCCTTTTGACGCGCAACCGCGCTTGTTTCCCGCCATTTACAGCCGCGAAACGCTCTTTCCGATGTGACTTACGCGACGATGCACCGGCCCGGCCTGACCTTCCCCCTCCAGGGGGCGTAGCCTTTATTCCCGCTGTCCATCACCTTGTGAAGCGGAAGAGGGCGGTTGCCGCCGTGTCGCCACAGTCCCCCAGTAACGCATCGAGCATCTCGACCGACGCAGACCAAGCGGGCAAGAATCCCGCTGCCGCGTTCGGGCCGAACGAGTGGCTCGTCGATGAGATCTATCAGCAGTACCTCCAGGACCCGAACTCGGTAGACCGTGCCTGGTGGGACTTCTTCGCCGACTACAAGCCGGGGGCCGCCACTCCCCCGGCTCCGGCGGGTACTGCGGCCGCGGGGGCCGCAGCGACCACCACGCCCCCTGCGCCCGCCGCACCGGCCGCTCCGGCCCAGGCGGCGCCCGCTGCTCCGGCAGCCGCCGCCCAGGCTCCCGCGCAGGCCGCCGCCCCGAAGCCCGCGGCAGCCGCTCCGGCCGCCGCCCAGGCTCCGGCGAAGGCGGCCCCGGCAGCCAAGCCGGCCGCCGCGAAGCCCGCGCCCGCCGCCGCCCCGGCCACGCCTGCGCAGGGTCCCGAGTTCGTGACGCTGCGCGGCCCCGCCGCCGCGGTCGCCAAGAACATGAACGCCTCGCTGGAGCTGCCCACGGCCACGTCCGTGCGCGCCGTCCCGGTGAAGCTGCTGTTCGACAACCGCATCGTCATCAACAACCACCTCAAGCGCGCCCGGGGCGGGAAGATCTCCTTCACGCACCTGATCGGCTTCGCGATGGTGCAGGCCATCAAGGCCATGCCGTCGATGAACTGGCACTACGCGGAGAAGGACGGGAAGCCCACCCTCGTCAAGCCGCCGCACGTCAACTTCGGCCTGGCCATCGACCTGGTGAAGCCCAACGGCGACCGCCAGCTCGTCGTGGCCGGCATCAAGAAGGCCGAGACGCTGAACTTCTTCGAGTTCTGGCAGGCCTACGAGGACATCGTCCGCCGCGCCCGCGACGGCAAGCTGACGATGGACGACTTCACCGGCGTCACGGTCTCCCTGACCAACCCCGGCGGCCTCGGCACCGTGCACTCCGTGCCGCGTCTGATGCCCGGCCAGTCGGTGATCATGGGCGTCGGCTCCATGGACTACCCGGCGGAGTTCCAGGGCACCAGCCAGGACACCCTGAACAAGCTCGGCATCTCGAAGGTCATGACGCTCACGTCGACCTACGACCACCGGGTCATCCAGGGCGCCGCCTCCGGCGAGTTCCTGCGCGTCGTCGCCAACTTCCTGCTCGGGGAGAACGGCTTCTACGACGAGATCTTCGAGGCGCTGCGCATCCCCTACGAGCCGGTCCGCTGGCTCAAGGACATCGACGCCAGCCACGACGACGACGTCACCAAGGCCGCCCGGGTCTTCGAGCTGATCCACTCCTACCGGGTCCGCGGCCACGTCATGGCCGACACCGACCCGCTGGAGTACCGCCAGCGCAAGCACCCCGACCTGGACATCACCGAGCACGGCCTCACCCTGTGGGACCTCGAGCGCGAGTTCGCGGTCGGCGGCTTCGCGGGCAAGTCCCTGATGAAGCTGCGCGACATCCTCGGCGTGCTGCGCGACTCGTACTGCCGCACCACGGGCGTCGAGTTCATGCACATCCAGGACCCGAAGCAGCGCCGCTGGATCCAGGACCGCATCGAGCGCGCCCACAGCAAGCCGGAGCGCGAGGAGCAGCTGCGCATCCTGCGCCGGCTGAACGCGGCGGAGGCCTTCGAGACCTTCCTGCAGACGAAGTACGTCGGCCAGAAGCGCTTCTCCCTGGAGGGTGGCGAGTCCGTCATCCCGCTGCTCGACGCGGTGCTGGACAGCGCGGCCGAGTCGCGGCTGGACGAGGTCGTCATCGGCATGGCCCACCGCGGCCGCCTGAACGTCCTCGCGAACATCGTCGGCAAGTCGTACGCGCAGATCTTCCGCGAGTTCGAGGGCAACCTCGACCCGAAGTCGATGCACGGCTCCGGCGACGTGAAGTACCACCTGGGCGCCGAGGGGACCTTCACGGGCCTGGACGGCGAGCAGATCAAGGTCTCGCTGGCCGCCAACCCGTCCCACCTGGAGACGGTCGACCCGGTCATCGAGGGCATCGCCCGCGCCAAGCAGGACATCATCAACAAGGGCGGCACGGACTTCACCGTCCTGCCGGTCGCCCTGCACGGCGACGCGGCCTTCGCGGGCCAGGGCGTGGTGGCCGAGACCCTGAACATGTCGCAGCTGCGCGGTTACCGCACGGGCGGCACGGTCCACATCGTCATCAACAACCAGGTCGGCTTCACCGCCGCCCCGGAGTCCTCGCGCTCGTCGATGTACGCCACGGACGTGGCACGCATGATCGAGGCCCCGATCTTCCACGTGAACGGCGACGACCCGGAGGCCGTGGTCCGCGTCGCGCGGCTGGCCTTCGAGTTCCGCCAGGCGTTCAACAAGGACGTGGTGATCGACCTCATCTGCTACCGCCGTCGCGGTCACAACGAGTCGGACAACCCGGCCTTCACCCAGCCGCTGATGTACGACCTGATCGACAAGAAGCGCTCGGTGCGCAAGCTCTACACCGAGTCCCTCATCGGTCGCGGCGACATCACCCTGGAAGAGGCCGAGCAGGCGCTCCAGGACTACCAGGGCCAGCTGGAGAAGGTCTTCACGGAGGTCCGCGAGGCCACCGCGCAGCCCGCCGCCGGCGACGCCCACGAGCCGCAGGACAACTTCCCCGTGGCGGTGAACACCGCCGTCTCCGCGGAGGTCGTCAAGCGCATCGCCGAGTCCCAGGTCAACATCCCGGACTCCTTCCACGTCCACCCGCGCCTGCTGCCGCAGCTCCAGCGCCGGGCGACGATGGTCGAGGACGGCACGATCGACTGGGGCATGGGCGAGACGCTGGCCGTCGGCTCGCTGCTGCTGGAGGGCACCCCGGTCCGGCTGTCCGGCCAGGACTCGCAGCGCGGCACCTTCGGCCAGCGCCACGCGGTGCTGATCGACCGCGAGACGGGCGAGGAGCACACCCCGCTCCAGTACCTCAACGACGAGCAGGCCCGCTACAACGTCTACAACTCCCTCCTCTCCGAGTACGCGGTGATGGGCTTCGAGTACGGTTACTCGCTGGCCCGCCCCGACGCGCTCGTGATGTGGGAGGCGCAGTTCGGCGACTTCGTCAACGGCGCGCAGACCGTGGTCGACGAGTACATCTCGGCGGCCGAGCAGAAGTGGGGCCAGACGAGCGGTGTCACGCTCCTCCTCCCCCACGGCTACGAGGGCCAGGGCCCGGACCACTCCTCGGCCCGTGTCGAGCGCTTCCTCCAGCTCTGCGCCCAGAACAACATGACGGTCGCGATGCCCACGCTCCCGTCGAACTACTTCCACCTCCTGCGGTGGCAGGTGCACAACCCGCACCACAAGCCGCTGGTCGTCTTCACCCCGAAGTCGATGCTGCGCCTCAAGGCCGCCGCGTCGAAGGCGGAGGAGTTCACGAGCGGCCAGTTCCGCCCGGTCATCGGCGACTCGTCGATCACCGACCCGGCGGCCGTGAAGAAGGTCGTCTTCTGCGCCGGCAAGGTCTACTACGACCTGGACGCCGAGCGTCAGAAGCGCGGCGTCACGGACACGGCGATCATCCGCCTCGAGCGGCTGTACCCGCTGCCGGGCGCCGAGGTCCAGGCGGAGGTCAACAAGTACCCCAACGCCGAGAAGTACCTCTGGACCCAGGAGGAGCCGGCCAACCAGGGCGCCTGGCCGTTCATCGCCCTGAACCTGATCGACCACCTGGACCTCGCGGTCGGCGCGGACGTGCCGCACGGCGAGCGCCTGCGCCGCATCTCGCGCCCGCACGGCTCGTCCCCGGCGGTCGGCTCGGCCAAGCGGCACCAGGCGGAGCAGGAGCAGCTGGTCCGTGAGGTGTTCGAGGCCTGAGCCTCGGAACCACCTGACGTACCCGTCGGACCCGGCCGTCCGACGCAGTCCGACGGCGAAGGGCCCGCCACCCGGGGTTTCGGGTGGCGGGCCCTTCGGCGTCCGGGCGTCCGGCGTCAGGTCGTCTGGGGTTCGAAGTCCCAGTAGGGCCGGTTCCGGGAGCGGGCCGAGATGGTGTGGACGTGCTGCTTGCCCAGCGTCGCCTCGAGGTCCGACAGGGCTTCCTGCTCGACCTTCTCCGCCTGCAGCCGGTCCCGCAGCCCGCGCAGATCGGCCGCGTGCGCGATGCGGGCCGACAGGGTGAGCGGGTGGGTGCGCCCGAGCAGCTCGGCGGCCCGGGTCACGGTGTCCCTGCTGAGCGCGGCCGCGCTCTCGGTGTCGCCGACCAGGTTGCGCAGGGCGGAGGCGTTGAGGGCGCATCCCAGGGTCCAGGGATGGTTCTCCCCGACCGCCTCCGTCATCGCGGCCAGCGCCTGTTCGAGGAGGACGTGGGCGTGCTCCCGTTCGCCCACGTTGCGCAGGATGAGGGCCTGGTTGGCGCGGGCCCCGGCGACGAAGGGATGGTCGTCGGCGAGCATGACCTCGTAGCGCGCGACGACCGCCTCGCTGAGCTCCCGGGCCTGGTCGATGTCACCGTGCTCCCGGGCGAAGCAGCTCTGGGCACAGGCGAACATGAGGGTCCACGGGTGTGTCTCGCCCATGACCCGCTCGCCGTTGTCCAGGACGGTGCTGAAGAGTTCCCCGGCCCTCGCGCGATCCCCGTTGCGGTACAGGCACAGCGCGAGGTTGTACTCGGCCTTCAGGGTCTGCGGGTTGCTGTCCCCCATCACGATCGCGTTGTCGCGGACGCTCTGCGCCTGGATCGACTCGGCCTCGGTGTAGCGGCCCAGCAGCCGCAGGTCGATGGAGTACGAGATCTGTGAGTCGAGCGTCCACGGGTGACGCCCCTTCAGCACCAGCCGCCGCGCCTCCATGACCTGCCGGTCGATGTCCAGCGCCTCCGGGTAGGCGCCGAGCAGACGCAGCGAGACGGCCACGTTGTTGCGCGCGTTGAGGGTGCGCGAGTCCTGTTCGCCGAGGAGTTCGTGGTAGGCCAGCTGACTCCACCGGGACAGTTCGAGCGCCTCGTCGTAGCGGCCCAGGCCGCGCAGGTCGGCGGCGAGACCGCTGGCGAAGCGCAGATGCTCCAGGTCCTGCGCTCCCCGCTCCTCCCGCAACTGCTCGACGGCCGCGCGGTTGAGTGCCTCGGTCCGCGCGTACTCACCGCCGGCCCGCAGCACGTTGACGTAGTGGAACGTCAGCTCCCAGATCCGCGGGTGGCTCTCGCCGAGGAGCGAACGCCAGGACTCCATGGCGCGTTCGCCGAGCTTGATGCCGGCCGCGTACTCGCCGGAGAAGTACATGTAGCGCAGGCAGTTGAGGACCAGGCCCTGCACTCCCGAGTCCCGGCTGTTGAGGACGTCCGCGTACTTCAGGTGGGGCACGATGTCGGCGTACCGCTGCCACAGGCGGGTGTCGGTGGGCCTGCGGGGGTCGGCCGCGGCCAGCGCCCGGCGCACGACGTCGATGAACTCGGCCCGGTCCGCGTCCGGCATGTCCTTCTGGACGATCTGGTGGACCATCCGGTGCAGATAGAGGGACTCGCCGGAGGAGACCACCTCGTCGCCGAGGGTCTCGTGGGACTCCAGGCGCACCACGGAGTACTGGCGGAGCTGACTGATCGCCTTGTTCCACAGCAGGGGGTCGTTGAGCAGCCCGGCGATCTGTTCGGGCAGGTCGCCGCTCGGCATCTCCTTGAGGAGGCGTACGGGGATGAAGCCGGGCGCGAAGAAGGTGCACAGCCGCAGGAGGTCGACGGACTCGGGGACGGTCTCGCGGAGTTTGTTCAGCAGTATCGACCACGCGGTCTGGAAGGCGAGCGGGAAGTCGGCCGAGACCTTCACGACGTCCTGGTCGATGCCGCCTTCCAGCAGTCCGATGTACTCCTGGACCGACAGGTCGGAGTCGTTGAGCCAGCCCGCCGTCTGGTCGAGCAGCAGCGGCAGGTCCTCCAGGGCCTCCGCCAGCAGGTCCGCCTCCGGCTCGGCGAGACGCGGCGCGCGGCGGCGGATGAAGGCCACCGACTCGTCCCGCGCGTACACCGGCACTTCCAGCAGCATGCTGTTGTGCTCGCTCCACTCGGGGTTGCGCGAGGTGATGATCACGTGGCCGGGGCCGGTGGGCACCAGGTCCCAGATCTGGTCGGGCTCGTCGGCGCCGTCCAGGATCAGCAGCCAGCGGGCGTAGGGGTCGCCCCGGCGCAGCGAGTCCCGTACCGCGCGCAGCCGCTCGCCGTACTCCTGGCCGGTCCGCAGGCCCAGCTTGGGGGCCAGTTCGGCCAGCAGGCGTCGGTAGGTGACCCGCTTCTCGGCGTTGACCCACCACACGACGTCGTACTCGGAGCCGAAGCGGTAGACGTATTCGGCGGCGAGCTGGGTCTTGCCCACGCCCGACATGCCGTGGAACGTGACCACGCCCGCGCCCGGCGCGGCGCCCTGCAACTGGTGATAGGCGTCGTTCAGGAGGGACTCGCGGCCGGTGAAGCGCGTGTTGCGGCGCGGCACCCCGCCCCACACCTCGGGCATGGACGCGGGGAAGCGGGGCGCGCGGCGTTCGACCGCCGCCGTCTCCGGGAGCGGTCCTGCGGGCAGGCCGAGCCGGTCCAGCAGGCGCCGCTCGGCCTCGTCGGCGCCCACGTTGATCAGTTCGACGGGGGCGAGTACGGCGGCGGCGGTGGGCACGGACGCCGTGGTGACGGAGACGGCCGCGAAACGGGACGGGTCGGGGCCCACGACCTCGCCCAGCGCCGCGTTCCACTCCTCGCGGGTGCGCGGGCCCAGTTGGAAGTACCACTCGCTGACGAGCACCAGAATCCGGCCCTCGGCCATCTTCAGGTGGCGCAGCAGGTCCACGAGCGGGACCTCGGCCGGCGAGTCCCACCGCTGGAACACCACGCGCAGCCCCCGGCGCTCCAGCCGGTCGCCGATCCAGGCCGCCCAAGCCCGGTTGAACCCGGCGAAGCTGATGGTGACGGTCTGATGCGCCGCCTCCCCCACGGTCGTCCTGACCGGCGTACGAGCTCCAGACATGCAGCGGCCTCCAGCGCGTAGTCCACGAAAATCCTAGAACCTCGGCGCATCGCTGGTAAGTACGGCGGGCCCGCGAACGACACCTCGGCGCGACGATCTTTCCGCAGGGAACGGCTCGACGCCGGTATCTTCACCCATTCGGCCGCGGCACGGACGGGGCCTGACGTCGCGTCCACAGGGTGCGCGCGGCCTTCAGGTACGCCTGGGCCCGGGCCGTGTGGCCCCGGGGCGCGGGATGGTCGCCCATGTCCTCGTAGGCGGTGGCCATCGCGTCGACGAACCGCCGCCCCGGGGCGGTGAGGTGAGGCGCGCCGACGAGGGCGGGCAGGGCCGCCCCGACCTGGGCTCGGTAGCGGGCGTGCTGGGCCCACGCCGGCTCCCGGTGCGCGGGGTCCGCGGTGAGAGCGCGGCGTTGGAAGAAGTCCGCGAGCCCCAGATGCGCGTAGGCGCCCTGCAACAGGCCGTCGAACGGCCGGGGATCGGGTCTCCAGGGCGCGAAGTACCGTGCCTCCGGGCCCGCGTGATGGAGCGTCGTCAGGTCGCTCAGCGCCGCCAGCTTGGCGTGCTGGAGTTCGTGGACGAGTGTCCCGGCGAAGGCCACCGGCGACGGCGGGGTGCTGCACAGCAGCGCGCCGAACGCGTCGCGCCGGGTCGCGCTGCAGCCGCCGCCCCCGTCGTCCTCCGCGTCCGGCGGCATCTCCAGGGGGACCAGACACCGCAGCAGCGCCAGCGCCTCCGCCTCCCGGTGCGCCCCACCCGTGCGCAGGGCGGCGGCCGTGCCCGACCAGGCCTGGAGCCACCGTTTGCGTTCCGGGTCGTCCAGGGTCGTCGGCGCGCTCAGGGCGCGGTGGCGGGGGTCGCCCCGTGCGGTGCGGTACGGGTCGAGGTCGTCCAGGGGCAGCGGATCGGCCTCGGGAACGAGCCCGGGCAGCGCGTGGGCCGGCGTCCAGGCGAGCGCCCCGGACCAGGCGCCGAACCCGCGTTCCAGGAACACGGTGACGTCCGCGGCGTCGGGCCGGCGGAGCGTCACCCGGCCCCGGGCGCAGGTGACCCGGACCGGGACATCGCCGGCCGTGGCGGTGTGCAGGGTCCCGAGGGAGGGGAGGTTGAGCACGCCGTCACGGCCCGTCAGTCCGACGGTGAAGGGGATCCCGGAGCGCGCGGCGGCCACGGCCGCGAGGGCGCTGAAGTGGGCCAGGGCGCGCCGGAGTTCGCGCGCGTTCTCCTCGGTCGGCGGTCGCTCCGCCGGGTCCAGGCCGCGCAGACAGCTCAGGGCCCACGGCCCGGTGAGCGGGTACAGCAGCCGGGCGCGCGCGAAGGAGGGGGCGCCGCCGCCGGGCGCCTCCGGGGCCCGGCGGCCGGGCGGCGCGGCGCGGTCCGCCTCGGCCAGCAGCGCCCAGTCGTCCCGCAGCCGCGACCGCTCCGCCGCCGAGCAGACGGCCGGGTCCGCCGCCTGCGCCGCGTCGAGCACCGCGCGCAGCAGGAGCAGCCGCCGGGCGTCCTGGTCCCGGGCCAGCAGGGCGAGCGTCTCGGGGCCGCCTCCTGACCGGCCGAGTTCGGTGAGGGCCCGGTCCGGGATCGCCGGCAGCGTCACGGGATACCCCCTTCGGATGAGCTCGGGACGACGGCGCCGGCGGCCGCGGCGGGGGCTGTGCCGACGGTGGTGGCGGCGAGCCGGGCGGCCACATGGCGGATGAAGCGCTGGAGGTCGGCGCAGTACACGGAAGGGTGACGGAATCCGTCCCCCGCCCGGTACCGGTGGACGTAGTGACCGCCTCCGCAGACCGAGACCAGCGGACAGGCGCGGCACTGCCCGGCGAGGGCCGTCGCGCCCGCCTGCCGGGCCACCACCCCCGGATGCCGCAGCGCTTCGTCGAAGGTGTGCCGGAAGACGTCCAGGCCGGTGCGGGCCGCGCCCTCGTAGGCCGATTTCAGGGAGTCCACCTGCTCGATGGACCCGTCCGTCTCGACCACCACGGCGTCGAAGGGCTCCAGCCCGAGCGCTTCGCCGATCGCCGGCAGGCCGAGCAGCAGCGCGACGCACTCCTCGAAGAGCCGCACCCGTGTCTCCCGCCGCCCGGCCCGCCACCAGCGGTCGAAGACGGTGCACAGCCAGTCGCCGTACACCTTTCCCGTGCTGTCCCAGTGGGGCGGTGGGACCGACCAGTTCCCGTGCGGCAGCAGCAGGTCGAGGGCGGGCGGGCGCAGGGCGAGCAGGGACTCGTACGTCCGCACCGGGTCCTGGGTGACGTCGACGACCGCCAGGATCCCGGCGTACGACTCGGGGAACCGGTCGGCCACGAGACGCGCGCCGCGCGCGGCGGCGGGCCAGGAGGGGCGTCCCGCGTGGTCGACGCGCATCGCGTTGTGCCCGGGCAGGCCTCCGTCGAGGCTGATGCCGACCCCGATCCGGTGCCGGGCCAGGACCGCCAGGCGCCGCTCGGTCAGCAGCGTGGCGTTGGTCTGGACGACGGCGCGGACGGTGCAGCCGGCCGGGGCGCGGTCGCGGACCAGGGCGGTGAACCGGCCGAGCGTCTCGGCTCCGGCCAGCAGCGGTTCGCCACCGTGCAGGACCAGCGAGAGCGCGGTCAGGGCGTGGGCGCGCGCGTGCTCGGCGATGCGGGCGGCGGTGCGGTCGAGGACCTCCGGGGGCGCGGCGGCGGGGCGCCCGCGCCAGCTGTCGTCGGGGCCCTCGTAGAGGTAGCAGTACCGGCAGGCGAGGTTGCAGCGGCCGTGGACCTTGACGATGAACTGCCGGAAGGGCGCGTGCTGTTCCGCCACATCAGCACCCCCCGTCGTATGCCCGCGCCACGACTCGGCCCGTACGGGAACCGCTTCCCGTCGCGGGGGACGGCCCAAACGCGGAGCGGTCGACGCTGGCCGATTCGGTGGGCGACACGACCGAAACCGATGTGGCGCGCGGGTCGCCCCCGTGGTGGGCCGGACGGGCCGTCAGAAGGAGTTGCTCCATCCCCAGAGCATCTCGCTCGGCCGCCCGGCCCGCTCGCGCAGATCCGCCAGCACCTGTTGGAGCAGGGGGTGCTGGATGGTCGCCAGGTCGGCCAGGCTCAGCTCGGTCAGGTCGGGCAGCGCCGACAGATCCGGGAGCGCCGCCCGTTCCTCCACGGGCTCCGCGCGGTACGTGCTGTCCGTGCCGTCCATCTCGTTCCCCTCTCGTGCCGGCCCGCCCCGTGCCGCCGCGTTCAGCCCAGCTCGGCCAGCCGCCGCGCCGTCTGCTCCGCGGTCGGCTCGCCGGTGCCCAGGTAGTCGTCCGGCAGCCGCGACCATTCCGCGCGGGCCAGGCGGTAGGCCTCCCGGGCGGCGCGCGGCCGGGTGGCCGCCTCGTAGGACATACCCCGCCAGTGGTGCGCCTGCGCACCCAACTCGACGGCCTCATGGCGCCGACGACCGGTTTCGGCCAGCCCCTCCGCCTCCCGGGACGCCTCCGCCGCGTCGCGGAAGGCGTCGACCGCGAGGTCGAGCCGGGCCGGGCGGCGCAGGCTGCGGTAGGCCTCGAACTGGACCTGGCCGAGCTCCAGTCGGCAGCGGGCGGCCAGCAGCGGATCGCCCGCGTCCGCCGCCGCGAGGCCGAAAAGGTGCTCGGCCTCGCGCAGGTCGACCCGGTCCCCGCGGGCCCGGTAGCGCAGCATCAGCGCGCGGCCGAGCAGCAGCAGCCGGTGGGCGACCTGACGGCTGCCCGCCGGGGTCTCCATCCGGCAGTCCCGCAGCACGCGGATCGCCCGGGACAACACGTCCTGCGCGCGTGCCCCGGACTGGAGGCCGGCCAGCCGGAGCAGGGCCTCGCCCCACTCGGCGAGGACGTCGGCGTGCGCGGGCGCGTCGCGGGACATCCGCTGGGCGGCCTGCGCGAAGTGGTCCGCGGCCGCCTCCAGCTCCGCCGGTTCGCCCGACTCGGCGTAGCGGGCGACGGCGATCCGGCCGGCCCGGGCCAGCAGGGACGCGCGCCGGCCCTGTTCGCGCACCAGGGCGAGGCCCTCGTCGACCCGGGCCTGGGCGTCGTCCAGCGGTCCGCCCGCCTGGAGCAGCGCGTCGACCAGGTCGAGCAGGACGCGCACCCGCGCGCGTGCCGACTCGGCGGTGTACGGCTCCGCGCCGGTGTCCAGGGCGTTGCGCAGCGACTGCGCGCCCTGTTCGGCGTAGAGGCGGGCCTGGACGGGATCGGCGGTGGCGCCGGAGAGACGCAGCAGGATCCGGCCGTGTTCCAGGGGGAGTTCGGGCGGGCGCCGGCGCCGGTCGGGCCAGACGTCGGCGAAGGCCTCCAGCATGCCGACGGCGCCCTGGAGCAGCGCGCTGTCCCCGCCGAGCCGCCACTGCGCCTCCAGGGCGCGCACCCGTTCCAGGGTGAGTTTCAGCGCCTGCTTCTCGTCGAGCCCGGGCGCGGCGCAGGCGACGGCGTACTCGCGGTCGGCGCGGCGCAGCAGGTCCAGGGCGCCGGTGCGGTCGCCGCGTCGCCTGCGGTCGGTCGCGGCCGCGTGCAGCACCCGGGCCAGCACGGCTCGTTCGTGCAGCCGGCGCGGGTGCGCGGTCGCCCGTTCCGCGGCCGCCTCCGCCTCCCGGAGGAGGTCGTCGCCGCCCTGCACCTCCCACAGCCGCAGGGTGCAGTGGGCGTACTCGGCCCACAGTTCGGGGTCCGCGCCCGTCCGCTCGCGCTCGGTGGCGCCGCGCAGCAGCTGCACCGCGTCGATGACGTCCTGGATCATGCCCTCGCCGTCGAAGCGCTCGATCAGCGCGCGGGCCCTGCGGACCGCCTGGTGCGTCGGCCGGTCGACGGGCTGTCCCGGCCCGGTCCGGCCTCCGGGGTTCTCGAACTGCTCGGGCAGCGGCATGAAGCGCCGCAGCACGCGGGCCGCGACCTCGGCGAAGGGCTGCGGCACGGGCGCCTCCTCGCCGTTGCCGCCGTTGTCCCCGTGGTCCGCGTGGTCCGCGTGGTCCGCGTGGTCGGTGTGGTCCGCCGGGTCGCCGTGGTCCCCGCCGTCGCCGCCGTCCGGGTGCGGGGTGCCGGGCGCGTACGGGCGGCCCGCGCCGCCGTCGCCGAGCTGGGCCAGGGCGAGGGCCGGGAAGTTGGGGCCGCCCTTGCCGAAGCGCTGCTCGATGTACTGCGAGCAGTGCTTGAGCACCAGCATGGCCTCGTCGCGGCCCAGCCGGGACAGCAGGGCGTCCCGCACGTCGGGTTCGATGCGGTACCACTGGGCGCCGCCGTCGGCGTACTCCTCCGACACGCGCGTGACCAGGCCGCCGACCAGCACCTCGGCGAGTTCGGCCGGCCCGGAGTCGGGCAGCATCGTGCGCTGGACGAGCTGCATCACGGGCAGGCACAGGGGCGCGGCGGCCAGATAGACGGCGAGCCGTCCGGCGGCCGGGGAGGCGCTGGAGCTGAACCTGCTGACCCGTTCGAACGGCGTGCGCCGCCGGTCGGCGCGGGCCGCCGGGGCGGCCGGCTGGTCCGCGCGCACCCAGCCCACGGCCCCCGGGACGGGCCCCGCGCCGGCCCCGGACAGCAGCCTGGCCCAGGCGCCCAGGGCCACCGGCTCGGGCGGCAGCACCGGCACCGGCAGCGCTCCCCTGCGCGCCTCGGCCGGGACGCCCGCGGGGGTGCGTACGCGCAGGGCGGCCGCGCCGCCCAGCGTCTCGCCGCGGCTCAACTCGCAGAACAGCACGGGCAGTCGGGTGCGGTTCCACAAGCGTTGCGGCAGCGGCTGGAGCACGGCGACCGGGCCCTGCCGGGAGAGGTGGTGCAGCAGCCGGTGCGCGTGGCCGCTGTGCCACAGGGGGCCCGCGCAGTCGCTGACGAACAAGACGATCCGCCGGCCGGTGGGATCGCTGAGCCGATCCGCCGAGTGCATCGGGGCCGCGTAGGCGTCGGGGCTGCGGCTGACGGCCGGTTCACCGTCCGGCCCCTGGTGGAGATGACTGACCTGGATGTCGGAGAAGGCGCCCAACTGGCCGAAGACCTGCTGGAGTTCGACGAACAGACGGTCCCACACCCGCATCGAGGACGAGGCGTCCAGGACCAGCTGGAGCCGGGCGTCCCCCCGGGTCACCGCCCGGTACACGGGCAGGATCAGGCCCCCCGCCTGCGCGCTGCGTTCCGCCGTCGCCGTCTCGTCGAGCCGGGTGCGCAGCGGCGGTGCGGGGCTCCGGTAGCGCTGCAACCGCCGTAAGGCGCGCTGGAGTTCGAGCGGGGCGGGCAGTACGGGGGCCGCGGGTACGCCGACCGGCAGCGCGGCGGCCCGCCCCGCGCCGCGGGTCCGTTCCACCCCGTCCTGCGGGACCGGGTACAGGCTGACCCGCCCGTCGGCCCCCACGTCCTGCGGTGGCCGCTCCTGCCGTTCGGGGCGCTCCCCCCGCGTCCGTCCGTCCCCGTCCGGGCCGCGTGCGCCGTCCGGCCGGGGCGCGGGCCCGCCGCCGGTCCCGGCGGGCCGGTCCTCCTCGTCGGGGGCCTCGACCGGCCGGGTCCAGCGCGCCAGCCAGAGCGCGTCGCACAGCTGCGGCACATCGGGGTCGAGCCCGACGTCACGCAGCCGCGCGACGAGTTCGGCGAGCGGATCGCCGCCGCGCGGCACGGGGGCCGGGGCGCCGCCGGGCTCGACGGGGCCGCCAGAGGCCGGTCCGGCGCCCGGGGTGCCGGGACGGCGGCCGTCGGGCGGGACGGGGCCGTGGCGGGCCGCTGCGTCGGGCATCAGGCCCTCACCTCGGGCGGTCGAGTCGCTGGATGAGCAGGTCGGCCAGGCGGTCCCGACTGGGCGGCGCTGCCGCGTCGGTGAGGTAGATCGCGTTCAGCAACTGGTCCGCCGCGAGGAGTTCACTGCGCGACCGCTCCAGGAACCGCGTGATCAGATCGTCCCCCGCGCGCGCCGCCTCGTCGCCGAGGTGGGCGCGGACGAAGGTGGCGAGCCGGTTGTGGTCGGGGCGCCCCAGCTCCAGGTGGATGCACCGGCGCATCAGCGGGGCCGGGAAGTCGCGCTCCCCGTTGCTGGTCAGTACGACGAACGGGAAGGCCCGGCAGCGCACCCGGCCGTCCCGCACCCGGACCTTGACGCCGTCGGCGGTCAGCACCTCGGCCTCGCCGTCCGGCAGTCGGTCGGCGATGCGCTCCAGCTCGGGAATGGCGAACTCGCCCTCCTCCAGGACGTTCAGCAGGTCGTTCGGCAGGTCGATGTCGCTCTTGTCCAGCTCGTCGATGAGCAGCACGCGCGGGGTGTCGGAGGGCAGCAGCGCGGTGCCGAGCGGTCCCAGCCGGATGTAGCTGCCGATGCCCTCCACGGCGCCCGGCGAGCCCGCCGCCGACCCGAACCCGCCCTGCGCGGCGATCTGCACGTCCTGGAGCCGGGCGATCGCGTCGTAGTGGTACAGCCCGTCCTGGAGCGCGGACCGGCTGACGATCGACCAGCGCAGCACGTTGCCGAGGCCGAGTTCGTACGCCACCGAGTGGGCGAGCGTGCTCTTGCCCGCGCCGGGGCTGCCGGTGACGAGCAGGGGGCGGCGCAGGTAGAGCGCCGCGTTGATCATCTCCAGCTCCTCGGCGCCCGGCCGGTGCAGTTCCGCCAGGTGCCGGTGCGCGCCGAGCCTGCGGTCCTGCGAACCGTCGCCGGAACCGGCCGCGTCACGGCTGGTGAAGTCACGCCAGGGGGGCGGATCGGGCAACCGCTCGATCCCGTCGTGCGGTTCGCCGGCGCCTCGGTAGATGAGCCACTCACTGGATTCGGTCATGATCCGGTCCTCATCACTCGTCCACCGCCGCGGCCGTCCGAACGTGCATCACGTTATCCATCCTGGAGGTGCCTGGTAAGGGGCCGGCCGGCCCCGCGGGCGGGTGCGTTCAAGGGGCCTCCAGCAGGTCTCCGGTCCCGGGCAGCGGCTGGTGGGGGTCGTCGTACAGCAGGGCGACGCCGTCGGCCCAGAACGACTCCGTGCGGCCCGCGCGCAGCCGCATCCGGAGGTCGTGCACGGCCTCGGGCAGGTGCTGCGCGCTCGGCGGTTCGGCGACGCCGTCGATCGTGCCGCGGTGGAACTCCCCGCAGACCGCGTCGGCCCGGCCGTGCCGCCGGCGCCACAGGGCGACGCCGTAGCCGCCGAGCACGATCCGGGCGAGTGCCTCCGCGTCGTCCTCGTACCGGAGGTCGCCGTACCGGCAGAGCACCGGGACGGTGCCGTGCGACAGGGCGCGCAGCTGCTCCACGGTCGGTACGGGTTTGCGCAACCCCTCGTCGCAGTCCAGGACTTCGGCCTTGGCGCGGTGCGCGTGCAGCCAGCGCCAGCGGGCCCGGCGCTCCGCGTCCAGCTCGTCCGGGTCGTCCCACTCGTCCTCGCCGTCGGCACCGTCGGCTTCGGCCGTGCCGTCCGGTCCTCCCCCGCCGTACGCGCCGAACGCCTCGTCGGGCAGCCGGTCGCGGTCGGAGCAGCGCACGACGACGGGCCGCAGCGCACCCAACGGCTCCTGCCCGGAGGCGAGTTGCCAGTTGTCGACCTCCAGGCCGAGCAGCGCGTGCGGCAGCGCCACCTGGAGGAGAGCGGGCCTGCCGGGCTCGTCGCAGTGCCGGAAGGCCTCCCCGAGCGGACCGGCCAGCTGCTCGGGCAGGTCGGCCAGCGGCGTGCGCTCGGCCTCGTGCAGCCGGACCACCTCGCCGCCGGGCGCGGCCACCGAGACCGACCAGTCGCAGCGGTCGGGCTCCCAGCCGCGCCGCACCAGTTCGAGCAGGGCGGAGGGCCGGCCCGCGCTGCCGACGGAACGGCCACGCGCGCGTGCGTCGGGTCCACCGTGCCGCCGGTGCCGGCTGCGCCCGCCGGGGCCGTCCGCCGGACGGACGCCGCCGGAGACCGTGTCGGGGGCGGCGCGCTCCGCCTCGTCCCGTCGGCGCAGCCGCTCGACGCGCTGCTCGGCGAGACCGGACCGGTAGCGGGCGCCGAGCCGCTGCGCGGCCTGCCACACCCAGACCCACAGGGCCTTCTCGGCGTCGGCGGTGCTGGGCACGACGAACGGGCGCGGAGCGGACATCGCGCGCATCGCGTAGTCGAGGACGAGTTCCAGCGCCCCGTCGTCGCTGGCGCTCTCGTACAGCGCCCCGAGGCCGTCGCGCCAGCCGCGTGGCGCGGGCAGCGGGGTGAGGGCCTGGAGGTCGGGGAGGGAGTCGAGGATGTCCAGCAGGCCGCGGGTGCTCTCGGGCGGCGGGAGTTCGGCGAGCCGGCCCAGCAGCTGGATCCGCTCGTCCGGGCTGAGGGTGCGGCCCGGCCGCGCGCCGAGCCTGCCCTGTACGTCGGTCCAGGTCTGCCGCCGGGCGGCCGGATGGCGCTGCCGGTCGCGGTGGTAGCGGTCGTGGGCGTGGAAGACCGCCTGGTAGAGGTCGCTGTGCTCGGCCGTCGTCATCGCGGGGACCCGTAGGGTGCGCAGCTGCTCGATCCCGGTGGACGTGCCGCCGGGCCGGTGGTCCGAGCGCGCCTTCAGCACGCCGATCACCTCGCCCCGCTCGGGGTCGATCACCGGGCCGCCCGAGACGCCGTACGGCAGGTCGTTGTCGCCCAGCCGCATCTGCACGTCCGAGGACCAGCCGCCGATGGTGCCCTGCACGGTGAGCGTGCCGTCCAGGACCTGTAAGCGGCCCTCGTTCTCGGTCCAGCCCGCGTACAGCACCCGGCCCTCGCCGTAGTAGGCGGCCGGGCGCTCGGAGACGTACACGCACTCGTGGTCGTCGACGGGTTCGGTCAGCTGGATCAGCGCGAGGTCCGGGGCGGGCCAGTTGCCCGCGGGCAGGGCCTGTCCCGCGCGGTCGGCGCGGTCGGGAAGCGTGGCCACCACGCGGCCGGGGGCGGCGGACGTGCCCCGCCCCGGCGCTGTCTCGTACACCACCGCGACCTCGCCCCCCTCCCCGCCGCAAGCTACGTGTGCGCAGGTCAGAACCCAGTTCGGGGCGACGAAGAAGCCGCTACCGAGGAACGTGCCGGGCTCCTCCAGGGCATACCCGACGGCCGGGCGATGAATGCGCACGGTCGCCGCGACGACGAGTCCACGCAGCGCACGACGGGCCGCATCGAACGCGTTCGATGCGCCCGGGGCGTGCCCGCCCGTCACTCCGGGCCCCCGCCCACGGTGCCGTCGGCGCCCCCGTGCATCGGCGCGCCGGGGGACGCGCCCGCGCGCCCGGCCCCGTCCGCCCCGGACGACGAGCCGTCACGCGCGCGGGAGCCCGCGCCGGGGCTCGCGGGAGGTGGGGCGCCCAGGTCCGGCGGTCCGCTGTTCCAGGTGAGGGTGACCGTGATGCCGGCCTTGGCCTCGCCGTCGGCGAGCAGGCCCACGACCTTCCCGGCCTTGGCGGTCAGCTCGATGCCGAACTCGACGCTCACCTCGTCGGGCCGCACCGCGCGCAGCGGCTCCGCCAGCGACCGCGCGACCCCCGTGACGAGCGCGTGCAGGCTCTCCACGCTCGCCTCCACCCGCTCGGCGAACCCGGTGTCGCTGTACGACAGCCGCCCGGACGGGGCGGAGAGCTCCCCCGCCCCCGAGATCCGGGCCCACACGGGCGTCCCGTCCGGCAACGCGATGCGCGCCACCCGCGTCACGTCCTCACCACTCATGACACTCCCCCGCCCTCCCCAGTCCCCCCGGCCCCGCCCGTCGGTGCGCGGGCCGGCCATGGGGTTCCGACCGCGCGAGGGCCCCGGCGGCCCTCGGGGCGCCGTCACCCTGCGCCTATCCTTTTCCTGTCCCCTCCCCCGACGGAGAGCGGGTCTCTTCCTCCCCTCGCAGGAACAAGGGTCCTTCCCCCGAGGGGGGATCCCTATCCCTGCGACCGACCCACGGAGCACGATCCATGTACTTCACCGATCGCGGAATCGAGGAACTCGAGAAGCGGCGCGGCGAGGAGGAGGTCACCTTCGAGTGGCTCGCCGAGCAGCTGCGGACGTTCGTCGACCTGAATCCGGACTTCGAGGTGCCGGTGGAGCGGCTGGCCACCTGGCTGGCACGGCTGGACGACGAGGACGACGAGTAGGCCGTTCGCGGCGGTTCGCGTGGAGGGGCGCCCCGGGGCGCCCCTTTTTCGTGCGCCTGCGCGCCGGGTGCTCACCGGAACAGGTGCCTTGACTTTCCCCGTCCGCGATATATCGTGTTTTACGTGAGACGCGATATGGCGTGTCACGCCGCCGCGTGGAGGAGGTCCGCACCATGACCGAGTGGTCCGTCGCCGAGCCGAGGAAGCTCTCTTTCGACGAGCCCGTGAGCGAACTGCGCGTGCGCATCGTCGACGGCACCGTGAACATCGTGGGCACCGACGAGGGACCCGCCCGCCTGGAGATCTCCCGGATCGAGGGACCGCCCCTGGTGGTGAGCCATCACGACGGGCACCTGACGGTGGCGTACGACGACCTGCCATGGAAGGGCTTCCTCAAGTGGCTCGACCGCAAGGGCTGGCGACGCAGCGCCGTGGTCTCGCTCGCCGTGCCGGCGGGCACCCGCGTGGAGGTGGGCGTGGTCAGCGCCGGGGCCGTGGTCTCCGGCATCGAGGGCCGCGCCGAGGTGAGAGGGGTCAACGGGGACACGACCCTGGTGGGCCTCGCGGGCCCGGTGCGCACGGACACGGTCTCCGGGAGCGTGGAGGCCCAGGCCCTCACCGGCGACCTCCACTTCAACTCCGTGTCCGGCGATCTGACGGTGGTCGAGGCGGGCTCCTCCGTGAAGGCCGACTCCGTGAGCGGGTCGATGATCGTCGACCTGGATCCGACCAGCCGCCCCGCGACGATCGACCTGAGCAGCGTCTCGGGCGAGATCGCCATCCGGCTGCCCCATCCGGCGGACGCGCGGGTGGAGGCGAACACCGCGAGCGGCTCGGTCTCCAACGCCTTCGAGGACCTCCGGGTCAGCGGCCAGTGGGGCGCCAAGCGCATCACCGGCCGCCTGGGCGCGGGCAACGGCAGCCTCAAGGCGACGACGGTCTCCGGCTCGATCGCCCTCCTGCGGAGGCCCCCGACGGAAGACGCGCCGGACGACGCCTGGGACGAAGCCCCTCACGAGGAGCCGCAGACCGAGCCGGCGCCCGGCCCGGCACAGCAGACCCCGGCCCCACCAGCACCAGCGACGGCACCAGCACCGGCACCAGCACCAGCACCAGCACCAGCACCAGCACCGGCGACGGCTGCGGCCCCGGCAGCGGCGACGGCGGCGGAGCCGCCCCCGACCTCGGCCGCGGCCCCGGATCCGACCTCGGCTCCGAGCCCGGCCACGGAGACCGGCCGGGAGGACGAAGGGCGCTCAGGCCGACCCGCCGACTCGGGGGACAATGCCGTTTCCGGCCAGGGCGGCGAGAGCTCCTCCGGCGGCCCGGCCGACAGCACGACCGACAAGAAGGTGCTCTGACATGCCTCCCGTCTTCGCCCACGGCCGTCTCCGTCTCTACCTGCTGAAGCTGCTGGACGAAGCGCCGCGGCACGGCTACGAGGTGATCCGCCTCCTCGAAGAACGCTTCCAGGGGCTCTACGCGCCGTCGGCGGGCACGGTCTACCCCCGGCTGGCCAAGCTGGAGGCCGAGGGCCTGGTCACCCACACCACCGAGGGCGGCCGCAAGGTCTACGCCATCACCGACGCGGGCCGCGCCGAACTGGCCGACCGCAGCGGCGAACTGGCCGATCTGGAGCTGGAGATCCGCGACTCGGTCGCCGAGCTGGCCGCTGAGATCCGGGCCGACGTACGCGGGGCCGCGGGGGATCTGCGGCGCGAGATGCGGGCGGCGGCCACCGAGGCCCGGCAGGGCGGCGGGGCGGGCTCCGCGGACCAGGGCGAACAGGGCGAGTACGGGGAGTACGGCGACAAGGAGTCGTGGCGCATCGCCAAGGAGGAGATGCGCCGCGTCAAGCAGGAGTGGAAGGAACAGGCCCGCCGGGCCAAGGACGAGAGCCGCCGCGCCCGCGAGGAGGCCCAGCGGGCCCGCCGCCAGGCCAAGGAGGCGCAGGAGAGGGCCCGCACCCAGGCCCAGGAAGAGGTGCAGCGCATCGCCCGCCGGGTCCAGGAACAGGTCCAGGACCACTTCGCCCGGGGCGACTGGCCGACCGGCGTCCGCGAGGGCCTGACGGAGCTCGCCAAGGAGTTCGGGGACTTCGGCAGGGAGTACGGCAGGGACTTCGGCTTCGGCCGCACGGGCACGACGGGCACGGCCGGCTCCACGACGGCCACGGCGGGCCCGACGCCGACCACGCACCCGGAGGACTCCCGCACCGGGAAGTCCCGCCCGGCGGAGGCATCCCGCCCGGCGAACGACTCCTTCGGCACGGACGACTCCCTCGGCGCGGACTACTCCCGCACCCCGCAGGACTTCCCCGCCGCCTACGAGCCGGCCTGGGCGCACGAGGACACCGGCGGTGAACCGGCCCGGGATCTGGACCGCCTGCTCGACCGCTTCCGGGACGACATCCGCGACGCGGCCCGCGACCACGGCGTCACCGCCGACCAGCTCCGCGAAGCCCGACGCCACCTGTCCACGGCGGCGGCGCACATCGGGGTGATCCTGCGAGCACCGAAACCCTGACGCCCACTCCCGGCGGACCGGCCGGCAGCCAGGCCACAGCACAGCCGCGGACCGACGGCAGACCGACGGCAGACCAGCCGCAGCCAGACCGGCCGCAGAGCATCAGGCAGGCAGGCAGGCGAGCAGGGCTGACAGCCTGCCCGGCCCGGCCTGGCTCAGCCTGCCCTGGCCTCGGTCGCGGCTCCGGGTTCGCCTCCTCGCCCGGTCCCGTACAGCACCCGGGTGAGGGACGCGTGGGTGACGCCGTGGTCGGCGAGGATCTCCGCGGAGACGCCCCGGCGGGTGGTGAGGGCGAGCAGCAGATGCTCGTCGCCGATGTGCCGTTCCCCGTGGGCGACGGCGACGCGCAGGGTGCCGGTCAGCAGGTCCTTGGCGCCGCGGCTGAACGCCCGCCGCCCGGACCGCCCGCCGAAGAGGCCGCCCCGCCCGGCGGCGGCCAGTGCTCCCTCGCCGTGCGTCTCCTCGACCCTGGACACGATCTCCGACAGGTCGATGCCGAGCCCGGACAGGGCGTCCGCGTCGGCCCGGGAGAGTCCGCCGCGGCGGCGCGTCTCGTCCAGGTCCCGTACCAGCCCCGCCCGTCCGCCGGGCGGCAGACCGAGCGAGGCCAGGGCGAAGGAACCGCGGCTGCCCTCGCGGTCGAGCAGGGACAGCAGCACATGGGTCTCCTCGACCCGCGCCGCCCCCTCCCGTTCGGCATGTCCCGCCGCGCCCTCGACCACGGCACGGGCGTCCTTCGTGAACCGCTCGAACATCAATGCCTCCCGTACTTCTTGTGCACGGCCTGCCTGCTGACTCCGAGCTCCGCGGCGATCTCCTGCCACGACCAGCCCTGGTTGCGCGCGCTGCGCACCTGCACCGCCTCCAGCTGCTCCAGCAGCCGGCGCAGTGCCGCGACGGCGCGCAGTCCGACCCGAGGATCGCGGTCCCCCGCGCGTTCGGCGAGATCCGTTGCTTCGGTCATGATGTCAACCTACGTTGACACGCGAGCCCTGTCAACCATGGTTGACACGAACGGCATGCGAAAGGCGGGCCCGGAACCCCGGACCCGCCTGACGACCCGCGGCGGAGACTCAGCCGTGGGTGAGCACGATCTTGCCGAACTGGTCGCCCGACGCGAGCCGTTCGAAGCCCTCGCGGGCCCGGTCGAGCGGCAGCACCTCGTCGATGACGGGCCGGACCCCGGTGGCGGCGCAGAAGGAGAGCAGGCCCTCCAGCTCGTCCTTGGTGCCCATGGTGGAGCCGACGACCTTCAGCTCCAGGAAGAAGATCCGGGTCAGCTCGGCGTGCGAGGGCCGGTCACCGCTGGTGGCGCCGGAGATGACGAGCGTGCCGCCGGGCCGCAGGGACTTCACCGAGTGCGACCAGGTCGCCGCGCCGACGGTCTCGATGACGGCGTCCACCCGCTGGGGGAGCCGCGCGCCCGGCTCCACCGCCTCGACGGCGCCGAGTTCCAGGGCCCGCTTCCGCTTCGCCTCGTCCCGGCTGGTGGCGAAGACCCGCAGTCCGGCCGCGCGGCCCAGCACGATGGCCGCCGTGGCGACCCCGCCGCCGGCGCCCTGGACGAGGACCGAGTCGCCGGGCCGTACACCCGCGTTGGTGAAGAGCATGCGGTACGCCGTCAGCCAGGCGGTGGGCAGACAGGCGGCCTCCGCGAAGGAGAGTTCCTTGGGCTTGGGCAGGATGTTCCAGGTCGGCACGGCGACCTGCTCGGCGAAGGTGCCCTGGTACCGCTCGGTGAGGATGGACCGGGGCTCGTCGGGCCCGACCCCGTGCCCGGTCTGGCCGATGACGGAGTGCAGGACGACCTCGTTGCCGTCCTCGTCGACCCCGGCGGCGTCGCAGCCGAGGATCATCGGCAGCCGGCCCTCGGGGAGCCCGACGCCCCGGAGCGACCAGAGATCGTGATGGTTGAGGGAGGCGGCCCTGACATGGACGGTGCTCCAGCCCGGCCGGGCCTCGGGGGCCGGGCGCTCCCCCAACTCCAGGCCGGAAAGCGGCTGGTCGCGGTCGATTCGGGCGGCGTAGACGGCGAACATGCAGCCGACGATAGGGTCCGGCGGCGGCAAGCGAAACCGGACGCCACTGTGAGACATACCCTCTTGCGCGGCCCAGCGCCTCCACCCACCCGCCGCGCGGACCGGACACCGGGCCGGGAACGTCCAGCCAGATTCACGGACCGACCGGACACCGGCCGGGAACCTCCACCCCACGCCCACGGCCCGACCGGACGGCGGCCGGGAACGGCCACCGGATCCACGGCACGACCGGACCCAGGCAGGGAACGGCCACCCCGTACCCACGGCACCACCGGGCACCGGCCGGGAAGCTGCGGCCGTCCTCACCCGAACGGACGGGTCGGTGGGCAAAAAAAGTGGCCCCGCCGAAACCGGCGGGGCCACCCACACACGCGTCAGCGACGCGCGACCCCTTCGGCACGGGCGGCCGCGGCGACCGCCGCGGTCACCGCGGGAGCGACCCGCTCGTCGAACGGCGACGGAATCACGTAGTCCGCCGCGAGGTCGTCACCGACGACCCCCGCCAGCGCCTCGGCCGCCGCGATCTTCATGCCCTCGGTGATCCGCGACGCCCGCACCTGCAGCGCGCCCGCGAAGATGCCCGGGAACGCCAGCACGTTGTTGATCTGGTTCGGGAAGTCCGACCGCCCGGTCGCGACGACGGCCGCGTACTTGTGGGCGACGTCCGGATGCACCTCGGGCGTCGGGTTGGCCATGGCGAAGACGAACGCGCCCTTCGCCATCGACGCCACCGCCTCCTCCGGGACCGTGCCGCCGGAGACGCCGATGAACACGTCGGCGCCGGCCAGCGCCTGCTCCAGCGAGCCGCTCAGCCCGGCCTTGTTGGTGAACCCGGCCAGCTCGCGCTTGACGTCGGTGAGGTCCTCGCGGTCCGCCGAGACGATGCCCTTGCGGTCGGTGACCGCGACGTCCCCGATGCCGGCCTCGACCAGCATCCTGGCGATGGCGACGCCGGCGGCGCCGGCGCCCGAGATGACCGCGCGCAGTTCGCCGATGCCCCGGCCGCTCAGCCGCGCGGCGTTGCGCAGCGCGGCGAGCGTCACGATCGCCGTGCCGTGCTGGTCGTCGTGGAAGACCGGGATGTCGAGGGCCTCCTGGAGCCTGCGCTCGATCTCGAAGCAGCGCGGCGCCGAGATGTCCTCCAGGTTCACTCCGCCGAACGAGGGTGCGAGGCGCACCACCGTCTCGATGATCTCGTCCACGCCCGTGCAGGCGAGCGCGATCGGAACCGCGTCCACACCGCCGAACTGCTTGAACAGAATCGCCTTGCCTTCCATGACCGGGAGGGAGGCCTCCGGGCCGATGTCGCCGAGCCCGAGCACGGCCGTGCCGTCGGTCACGACGGCGACGACGGACGACTTCCAGGTGTAGTCGTTCACCAGCTCCGGCCGCTCGGCGATCGCGGTGCACACCCGCGCGACGCCGGGCGTGTAGGCGAGGGACAGGTCGTCCTTGTCGCGAACCGGGACGGTGGCCTGCACGGCCATCTTTCCGCCGCGGTGCAGCGCGAACACCGGGTCGAACGAGTCGAGGGGCTCCGCACCGCCCTCCTGGCCCGTTCGGTCGGCGTTTTCGCTGCGAGGATTGACGATCTCCGCTGCCACTGTGTCTTACCCCTTAGGTCTGCATGGTTTGAGGGTGGCCACTCCTGATTGAGAAGTGGGCGGGCATCGCGCGGGCCCCAGAGGTGATGCGAACGGGCGCCTGCGCGTCGGGCGCGCCGCACACGCGCCCTGAGCCCCGGATGAGGGGTGTAAAAATCCTTCTTACCGGACGGAGACCACAGCCGACGAGTCCATTCCGTGCAAGGTCACATGGCTCACTCTGTGGACCTTGGACAGAGGTCACCTTGAGTGACATGAGTCATGCGCGATCTCTCGCCAACCTCTCCGGAACCCTTGACACGGACTCAAGTCGGCGAACAGGGCGCACGGCGAGCGATCACACCGTGAGATGAACCGAAGATCTTTCGGCCGGAACGGGGGATTCCCGCAGATGGTCCGGCTCCGACCGGTCGTGATGTACCGGACTGATGCGGTTCGGGGGTCGCCCGTTATCCGATTTTGACATGGCTGGCCCCCTGAATGGCGTAGTCCGAATGGCAAGATGCCGTAATCACACGAGGTCGCGACACCCGAAGGTGTGTGTTCTCGTCGACCCATCGGCATTTGTCGACCCATCGGCATCTCCATCCATCCGCCGGAGGAATCCACCATGACCGCAAGCTCCACCCGACGCATGACCGCCGCGCGCACCCGCCTGGCAGCGGTCGGATCCCTCGCGGTCGCGGGCGCCCTGCTCCTCACCGCCTGCGGCGACCAGACCGAGGGCGGCGGCAGCTCCTCCGAGTCGTCGAGCGGCTCCGACAAGGCGCCTCTCTTCTCGAAGCTCCCGGCCGACATCCAGAAGGCGGGTGTCATCAAGGTCGGCACCAACGCCGAGTACGCCCCGATGGAGTCCGTCGAGGGCGGCAAGATCGTGGGCGTCGACCCGGACATCGCCGCCGCGCTCGGCAAGCAGCTCGGCGTCGACTTCCAGTTCACCTCGGGCGGCTTCGACACCCTGATCACCGCGGTGAACACCGGCCGCTACGACGTCGCCATGTCGTCGATCACGGACAACAAGCAGCGCCAGGAAGGCCTGGACGACAGCGGCAAGAAGCTCGGCACGGGCGTCGACTTCGTCGACTACTTCACCGCCGGCACCGCCATCTACGTCCAGAAGGGCAACCCCAAGGGCATCAAGACCATCGACGACCTGTGCGGTCAGACGGTCGCGGTGCAGCGGGGCACCACCTACGAAGAGGCCCTGCAGACGCAGTCCAAGACGTGTACGACGGGCGGCAAGAAGGCCATCAAGATCGAGTCCTTCGAGAACGACACCGAGGCCCAGACCCGCGTGAAGTCGGGCGGCGCCGTGGCCGGCGTCAACGACTACCCGGTGGCCGTGGACATGGCCCGCAAGGCGGGCAACGGCAACACGTTCGAGGTCCTCGACAAGCAGTACGAGGCCGCTCCGTTCGGCATCGTCGTCAACAAGAAGAACACCCAGCTGCGTGACGCCCTGAAGGAGGCCGTCGACGCGATCATCAAGGACGGCTCCTACCAGAAGGTGCTGGAGAAGTGGGGCGCCGAGAGCGGCGCGATCAAGGCCTCCGCGATCAACGGCGGCAAGTGATCCACCCGCACCTCTTGAAGTCTTCGAAGGGCAGTCCCCATGACTGACAAGCTCGACAAGTCCTCCGCGGGCGGCGCACCACCCGAGGACACCCCGCCGGTGGCCAAGTCCTCGGCGTTCTCCGGCCCGCCGGAGGCCATCAAGGCCATCCCGGTGCGCCACTACGGCCGCTGGGTCAGCGCCGTGGTCGTCATCGCGCTCCTGGCGCTGGTGGTCAACGCCTTCGCCAACGGCGACATCCAGTGGGACACGGTCGGCGACCAGCTGTTCAACTCGACCGTCATCGCGGGCGCCGGACGGACGCTGCTGATCAGCATCCTGTCCATGGTGCTGGGCGTGGTCCTCGGCGTTCTGCTGGCCGTCATGCGGCTGTCGAAGAACCCGGTGACCAGCACGGTCGCCTGGCTGTACATCTGGTTCTTCCGCGGCACCCCGGTGTATGTGCAGCTGCTGATGTGGTTCAACCTGGCGCTGATCTTCCCCGTCCTGAACCTCGGTCCGATCTACAAGGACGAGATGACGGACGTCATGACGCCGTTCATGTGCGCCCTGCTCGGACTCGGTCTGAACGAGGCCGCGTACATGGCGGAGATCTGCCGGGCCGGCCTGCTGGCCGTGGACGAGGGACAGACCGAGGCCGCGCACGCGCTCGGCATGAGCCACGGCAAGACGCTGCGCCGGATCGTCATCCCGCAGGCGATGCGGGTGATCGTGCCGCCGACCGGCAACGAGTTCATCAACATGCTGAAGACCTCGTCGCTGGTGTACGTGGTGACGTACAACGAACTGCTCCGCTCGACCTCGGTGATCGGCTCCTCCTCGTTCGCCGTGATGGAGCTGCTGTTCGTCGCTTCCATCTGGTACCTGGTCATGACCAGCGTCTTCAGCGTCTTCCAGTACTACCTGGAGCGGTACTACGCCCGCGGTTCGAGCCGCAGCCTCCCGCCCACGGTCTTCCAGAAGATCCGGGCGAACCTGCTCTCGATCGGCCGCGAAAGGAAAGCGTCATGACCGCGATGGTGAAGGCCGAGGGCGTGCACAAGTCCTTCGGCGCGGTCGAGGTCCTCAAGGGCATCGACCTGGAGGTCAAGAACGGCGAGGTGTTCTGCCTCATCGGCCCCTCCGGCTCCGGCAAGTCGACGTTCCTCAGGTGCATCAACCACCTGGAGAAGATCAACGCCGGACGGCTGTACGTCGACGGCGATCTGGTCGGCTACCGCCAGAAGGGCGACAAGCTGTACGAGCTCAAGGACAGCGAGGTCGCGCTGAAGCGCCGGGACATCGGCATGGTGTTCCAGCGGTTCAACCTGTTCCCGCACATGACGGCGGCGGACAACGTCATCGAGGCCCCGATCCAGGTCAAGGGCGTCAGCAAGGCGAAGGCGAAGGAGCGCGCGAAGGAGCTTCTGGACCGCGTCGGCCTCGCCGACAAGGCCGGCAGCTACCCCTCGCAGCTCTCCGGCGGCCAGCAGCAGCGCGTCGCCATCGCCCGGGCCCTGGCCATGGACCCGAAGCTGATGCTGTTCGACGAGCCGACCTCGGCCCTCGACCCGGAGCTGGTCGGCGACGTCCTCGACGTCATGCGCGACCTGGCCGAGTCCGGCATGACGATGGTCGTCGTCACCCATGAGATGGGCTTCGCCCGCGAGGTCGGCGACAGCCTGGTCTTCATGGACGGCGGAGTGGTCGTGGAGTCCGGCAACCCGCGCGACGTCCTGACCAACCCGCAGCACGAGCGGACGCAGGCGTTCCTGTCGAAGGTGCTGTAGCGGCACGGCGGACGGGCAGGGGCGGTACGGGATTCCCGTACCGCCCCTTCGCGCCGTTCGGGACGCGCCGGCCGGCTGATTCCGGCCGGTTCGCGGGCGCGGTCACTTCACCGCGAGCACCAGGGTGTCGGAGGGTGACGCCCACACGGGCCGAGCCTCGCTGAAGCCCCGTTCGAGCAGCACGCGAGCGTGCCAGGCGGCGGAGGGCGTGTCGCCGTCGGCGTGCTCGCCGTAGATCTCGAAGCGGCGGGCGGTCGGCCCGGCGAGGACGGGGTCCTTGGCGGCGAGCTGCCACCACTCGGCCCAGTCGAGCACCCCGTCGGCCCTGGCCTGATCCATACGGGCGTGCCGCTGCGCGCGCTCCGCCGCGTTGATCCGGGGCGTCGAGTCGTCGATCATGTGGTCCGCGTTCATGAAGACACCGCCGTCGCGGACGAGTTCCGCGACCTGACCGTAGAGGGCAGCGAGGGGTTCGCTGTGCAGCCAGTGCAGGGCCGTTGCGGTCAGGACGGCGTCGTACGTGTCGTACGGCAGCCGGGCCCGCCAGTCGGGGTCCTTGAGATCCGCGGCCACGAGGGTGACGCGGTCGTCGCCGTCGAAGGTGCCCTCGGCGATGGCGAGGAGCGCCGGATCGAGGTCGACGCCGGTGCTGGTCGCGCCGGGGAGGCGGGCGAGCAGCCGGGCGGTGACGGTGCCGGTGCCGCAGGCCAGGTCGAGGACGCGCGGGGCGGGCCCGACGAGCGCCTCGACCATGTCGAGCATGATCCGGAACCGTTCCTCGCGGTCGGGCATGTACCACTCCTGCTGGCGGTCCCAGCTCCGCTGCCAGGCGGCCCAGTCGGCGCCGGTGGCCGCGTCGGTGACGCCGTCCCCGGCACCGGTCGTGGCACCGTCCCCGGCACCGGTCGTGCTCGTCTGCGCGTCCGTCATCGCAACCCTCCGCCGCGTTCGTCGCGTAATACCCTGGAAGCACGAACGGCCGTTACCCCGCCCGCATCCCGACCATAGAGCGCCACCGTAAGGACTACAAGTGGAACTGGCCTATTACTCGGACTACGCCGTGCGCCTCGTCAACAGCGAGGAACCGGCCCGGGGCAAGGACGCGCTGACCTCCGTCGAGGCGGTCCGCGCCCTCTTCGGCGGCAACCAGTCGGCGGGCCGCCGGGCCACCGACGCGGACGTCACCCGGTTCCGCTCGGTCCGGGGCCGGCTGCGCGCGGTCTTCGAGGCGGCCGACGGCGGCGACGAGACCCTCGCGGTGGACCTGCTGAACTCGCTCCTCCTGGAGTTCCCGGTGAGCCCGCAGATCTCGGGCCACGACTTCCGCGACGACGACGGCCGCCCGCTGTGGCACATGCACCTGGCCGACCACCCGTCGAACGCGACGGCGGGCTACGCGGCCATCGCGGCCATGGGCCTGGCGTTCCACCTCACCGAGTACGGCGTCGACCGCCTGGGCCTGTGCGAGGCGGGCCCCTGCCGCAACGCCTACCTCGACACCTCGACCAACCGCTCCCGGCGTTACTGCTCCGACCGCTGCGCCACCCGCGCGAACGTGGCGGCCTACCGTGCCCGCAAACGCCTGGAGGCGGACCGGACGGCCGGCACCGGCCTGGCCGCCGACAGGGCCCAGCGCACCACCGCCAGCGGCGAGCGCTGACCGGGCTTCAGCGGGCGGTAGCGCAGCCGCACCTTGCCCAGGATCAGCTCGTCGGGCACGGTCCCGTAGTCGGTGCTGTCGCCGCCGGCGTAGGCATTGTCCCCGCGGACCCACCACCCGCCCTCGCGGCGCTCCGCGGCCCGCTTGACGACGAGCAGGTCCTGCTGGAACGGATGGCGCAGCACGATCACGTCACCGACCCGGACCCGGGCGCCGTACTGCACCACCAGCCGGTCCCCCTGGTACAGCGTGGGAACCATGGACGGGCCGGTCACCTCGGCCAGCCCGAAGAGCGCGGTCGCCCTCGCGCGCTCGGTCTCCTGCGACAGCTCCGGCATCGCCGGCACCTCCCCGGTCTGTTCCTCCACCAGTCTCAGTCTGACCCCGGACTTTTGTCCTAAGCCCATGGGGGCACTCGCGAAAAGCCGTCTCCCAGGGAGTAATGTCCCACCTGAGAAGACGATCACGAGGAAGGAACGCTCCATGCTTTCCCGCCTGTTTGCCCCCAAGGTCAAGGTCAGCGCACACTGCGACCTGCCCTGCGGTGTGTACGACCCGGCCCAGGCCCGCATCGAGGCGGAGTCGGTGAAGGCCGTCCAGGAAAAGATGGCCGCCAACGACGACCCGCACTTCCAGGCGCGCGCCACCGTCATCAAGGAGCAGCGTGCCGAGCTCGCGAAGCACCACGTCTCCGTGCTGTGGAGCGACTACTTCAAGCCCCCGCACTTCGAGAAGTACCCCCAGCTGCACCAGCTGGTCAACGACACCCTGAAGGCCCTGTCGGCCGCCAAGGCCTCGACGGACCCGAAGACCGGCGAGAAGGCCCTGGAGCTCATCGCCGAGATCGACAAGATCTTCTGGGAGACCAAGAAGGCCTGATCGAGGCCTGATGTTCGCCCCGGGTCGTCCGGCCTGCCCCCGCGCCGGTCGCGACGCCCACCTGTCCGCACCCGGTCCGCGGGCCGCCGTACACGGCGCCCCCCACGGTCCGGGTGCGGTCTCCTTCTCTCCCCTTCCCGGACGCCGCCCGCGTGCGATCCTGGCCCCGTGACCCTCGAGGACCTGAAAAGGCTGCGGCAGGCGCGGGACCGGATGGACCGCGAGTACGCGGAGCCGCTCGACATCGCGTCACTCGCGCGCACCGCGCTGATGTCCCCGGGCCATTTCCAGCGCAGCTTCCGCGAGGCCTACGGCGAGACGCCCTACGGCTACCTCATGACCCGGCGGGTCGAGCGCGCCAAGACCCTCCTGCGCCGCGGCGACCTGACCGTGACGGAGGTCTGCATGGCGGTCGGCTGCACCTCGCTCGGCTCGTTCAGCTCCCGCTTCACCGAGCTGGTAGGCGAGACCCCGAGCGCCTACCGGGCGCGGTCGCACGAGGCCGGCGCGGTGATCCCGTCCTGTGTGGCCAGGACGTACACCCGCCCGCTGCGCGGCAGGCCCGCCTAGGCTGGCGCCATGGACCTCAAACTCCACCAGTGTTTCGTCGCCGTCGACGACCACGACAAGGCGCTGCACTTCTACGTCGAGGTGCTCGGTCTCGAAGTCCGCAACGACGTCTCCTTCGAGGGGATGCGCTGGGTGACCGTCGGTTCGCCGCTCCAGCCGGACGTGGACCTCGTGCTGGAGCCGCCCGGCGCGAACCCGGACTTCTCCCCCGCCGACCGGGAGGCGATGGCCCGGCTGCTCGCCAAGGGGGTGCTGCGCGGGGTCATCTTCACCACCGCCGACTGCGACGCGCTGCACGCGCGGGTGCTGGAGGCCGGCGTCGAGGTGCTCCAGGAGCCGACGGACCAGCCCTACGGGGTGCGCGACTGCGCGTTCCGCGACCCGGCGGGCAACATGCTGCGGTTCATGGAGCGGACCGGATGAGCCGACCGGTCGGCTGGGCCCACGCGTTCGTCGACCGTCCCGCCGGGAGCTTCGCGGCGGCCTGCGACTTCTGGACCGCCGTCACGGACACGTCCCTCTCCGAGGCCAGGGGCGAGGACGGGGAGTTCGTCACCCTGCTGCCGAAGGACGCCGACGCCTGCGTGAAGGCCCAGGCGGTCACGGACGGCGAGGGCGGCGCGCATCTCGACCTCTGCGTGCGGGATGTGCCCGGTTTCGTCGCGGCGGCGCTGGACCTGGGCGCGGAGACGGCCGCCGCGCACGACGGCTGGGCCGTCCTGCGCTCACCCGCCGGACAGGTGTTCTGCGCGGTGCCGTGGCTCGGGGAATCGGCGCGGCCGCCCGTGGTGGCCGGCAGCCGTCTGGACCAGGTGTGCATGGACGTCCCGCCGTCGGCGTACGAGAGCGAGGTCGCCTTCTGGAGCGGCCTGTTGCCCGACTGGTCGGCCCGGCCGGGCTCCCGGCCCGAGTTCCACGTGGTCGAGCCGCCGCCGGGGCTGCCGATCCGCATCCTGCTCCAGCGGCTCGACGCGGAGGGCGTGGCCCGCGCCCATCTCGACCTGGCCTGCGGCCAGGACATCGACGCCGTACGCGCCCGGCACGAGGAACTCGGCGCGGTCCTCGTCGCCCGGCGTCCCCACTGGACGGTGATGCGCGACCCGGCCGGCGGGCTGTACTGCCTGACCGCGCGCGACGCGGAGACGGGCGGGCTGCCGCGCGCCGGTACCCGGACCGCCGGCTCGACGTCCGACCGCTGACGACGGCCCGCGGACCACTGACGGTCACTGCGCCACTGAGGCCACTGGGGCCACTGACCGCCGGCTCACGGACCGGCTACGGCCCCTCGCCCAGCGGGGCGCCCACCCGCAGGTTCCACCGCCCCGCCCGGCCGCTCAGCTCCACGGCGGTCAGCGGGCGCACGTCGAGGCGCCAGAAGGCCGCTTCCGGCAGGCCCAGCGCGCGGACGAGCAGGGCGCGCACGACGTCGGGTTCCACCACGGCGGTCACCCGCCCCGGCGCGCGGGCGGTGTCCTCCAGCCAGGCCCCGGCCCGGTCGCAGAGGCCTCGCACGGTCTCCCCGCCGTGCGGGGCGTGCGCCGGATCCGCCAGCCAGGCCGCCACCGCCTCCGGCTCGGCCGCCGTCACCTCGGTGAGGGTCCGGCCGCGCCAGCGGCCCACGTCCAGTGCGGCGAGCTCGGGCACCCGGGGCGCGGGCACGCCCAGCGCCTCGGCGGTCTGCAGGCACCGGGTGGAGGGCGAGGCGGCCGAGCGGTCCGCGCCGGGCAGCAGCGCGGCGGCCGACCGGGCGCGGCGCACCCCGGCGGCCTCCACCTCGCAGCTGCCGTCGTCGAATCGCGCCTCACGCAGGGCCGAGGTGACCGCCGGTGATATCAGGGTCACGCGGCTGGTCATCGGTCTCCGCTCGGTGAGGTCGGTGAGGTCGGGAGGTCGGTGAGGTCGGGAGGTCGGTGAGGTCGGGGCGGTCAGGAGGTCGGGGCGGTGGGGGCTTCGGGTTCGTCCTCGGTCTCGGCGGCCTTGTGCCGGGCGCCCGGTTCCACATAAGCCTCGCAGCGCGGGTTGTGGCACGGGCCCGGCACCCAGCGCGGGACCCACGCGCCCAGCGTCTTGTGTCGCCGGACGACGGACTGCACTGGCTGCCCGCAGGCGGGGCAGACGCGTTGTTCCCGGTCCATGCCCTCCAGGGTAGGGCGGCACGGACGCGAGCGCTCCCCGCCGTACGTCAGTGTTCCCTGCTGTACGTGCGTACGACCGCGCCGTTGCCGAAGGAGCGCGTCCCGCCGAGGGTGAAGCGGGCGATGCCGGATCCGGCGCCGAACATCGGCATGCCGGTGCCGTAGACGATCGGGTAGGTCTTGATCACGAGTTCGTCGATCTCGTCGAACAGCTCGCCCGCGAGACGGGAACCGCCGCACAGGTAGATGTCGAGGCCGCCGTCCTCCGCCTTCAGTTCGCGGACCTTGTCGAGCAGTCCGTCCGCGATGATCTCGACGTCCGGGGAGGGCGACTCGCCGAGGGTGCGTGAGGCGACGTACTGGCGCAGGTGCGCGTAGGGGCTGGTGATGCCCTCCTTCAGCGCCAGGTCGTAGCTGGCCCGGCCCTGGATGATCGTGTCGAACCTCTTGTTCGCCAGGTCGTCGAAGCCGAGCGCGCGACGGCCATGGGTCGGCACGGTCTCCGGGTGCTCCGACGTGAGGAAGTCGAGGAATTCCGCGTCGACGTAGGAGATCATCTCCGCGCCGTCGCCGTCCACGTCCCCGATGAAGCCGTCGACGGAGCAGGCGATGAAGTACGTGAGCTTTCGCAAGTGGGGCTCTTTCCGTAGGCTGCCGTCCGAACCACTTCAGTTGTAGTACTTCACCTGTAGTGGTTGCAAGCGGGTTTCCCGGGGTTTCGGGAAACGGAGCCAAGTGAGAGGGAAGGTTCCGCATGGCCGGAAATCCGGAACGCCGGGCGGCCCTGGTGGACGCCGGGGTGGAGGTGCTCGCCCGGGAGGGCGCGCGAGGGCTCACGTTCCGCGCGGTGGACTCGGCGGCGGCGGTGCCGGTGGGCACCGCCTCCAACTACTTCACCGGGCGCGACGACCTGCTGCGGCAGATCGACGCCCGGCTGCACGTCCGGCTGGCGCCCGACCCCGAGGTGCTCGGCGCGCTGCTGGCCCGGCCGCGCGACCGCTCCCTGGTCACGGCGTTCATGCACGACCTGATCGCCCGGGCGACCCGTGACCGGAGCGGCTACCTCGCCCTGCTGGAGATGCGCCTCGAGGCCACCCGGCGCCCCGAGCTGCGCGCCTCCTTCACGATGTCGGTGCGCGGCGACCTGGACCAGGGCATGGACTTCCACCGCGAGGCCGGCCTGCCCGGCGGCGACGAGACCGTCGTGGTCCTGTACCTCGCGATGCTCGGGCTGATCCTGGAGCACCTCACCCTGCCGGACGTCCTGGACGGCGTCCTGCCGGGAGTGGGGGTGCCGGAGGGGCTGGTCGAGCGGATCGTGGCGACCGTCGTCCCGGACGGCGCCGAGGAACGCGCGTAGGGCGCACGGCGGCGGGTCCCGCACACCGTGGGGATGTGCGGGACCCGCCGACCGGCACCCGCCCGAGGCCGGTCCGGCTCTCCTCCTTCGCCCTCCTTGCCCTCTCGCCCTCCTTGCCCTTCTCGCCCTCCTCGGCCCGGTACCGGTCGAGGTCCTGATCTCGGCCCTGGGTCGTGGTTCCGTCTGTGGCCTGCTCCTGGTCCTCGTCCTGTGGCCTGCTCCTGGTCCTCGTCCTGCGACCGGTCGGGACCTAGCTGCTGCGCCGGGTCACGAACTCCGCCAGGGAGAGCAGGCCGCCCGCCGACTCCGGGTCCGGGATCGCCCGGGACAGTTCCTGCATCGCGCGGGCCATCCGGTCGGCGGCCTGCTCCTGCGCCCACTCGCGGCCGCCGGCGCGTTCGACGGCGAGCGTCGTGCGGTCCAGGTCGGCCGGGTCGTAGGGCGCCGCGTACAGCGCGGCCAGTTCGCCGGCCGCCGGAGTGCCGGAGGTCAGCGCGGCGACCACCGGCAGGGACTTCTTACGGGCGGCGAGATCCGCGCCGGCCGGCTTGCCGGTGTGCCGCGGATCTCCCCACAGACCGATGACGTCGTCGATGAGCTGGAAGGCCAGCCCGGCCTCCCGGCCGAACGCGTCCAGCGCGTCCACGTCCTCCTCGGCCGCCCCGGCGTACAGCGCGCCCACCGCACAGGCGCAGCCGAGCAGCGCTCCCGTCTTGGCCTCGGCCATGACGAGCACCTCGTCGAGGGTGATGTCGGTCGGGTCCCGCTTCTCCAGGGCCGTGTCCGCCTGCTGGCCGGCGCAGAGTTCGATCACACAGGCCGCGACCCGGCGGGCGGCCGCCGAGGACGCGGGATGCGGGTCCGCGGCCAGCAGCCCGAGGGCGAGGGCCTGGAGGGCGTCCCCGGCGAGGATCGCGTCGGCGTCGCCGAAGACGGTCCAGGCGGTGGGGCGGTGCCGGCGGGTGGCGTCCCGGTCCATCACGTCGTCGTGCAACAGCGTGAAGTTGTGGACCAGTTCGACCGCCGCGGCCGCCCGCAGGGCCGCCGCGCGGGCCGCCGGGCCACCGAGCGCGGCGGCCGCGGCGAGCACGAGGGCCGGGCGGATCGCCTTGCCCGCGTTGCCCGCCGCCGGGCTCCCGTCCGCGTGCTCCCAGCCGAAGTGGTAGAGCGCGACCCGGCGCATGGAGCCGGGCAAGGAGTCGACGGCCGCGCGCAGTTCGGGGTCGACCGACGCCCGCGAGCGCTCCAGGATGACCGCCGCGTCGTGGCCGTCGGCCGCACCGGGGCCGTTGTCGCCCTGGCTGCCGATGGATCTCCGCCTTTCGCGCGTCTCACCCCGGTGCCGCGTGATGGCGGACGTCACCGCCAGCGGCCGATCTCGACGTTCTCCAGGACGCCCAGTGCGTCCGGCACGAGGACCGCGGCCGAGTAGTAGGCCGTGACCAGGTACTTGATGATGGCCTGTTCGTTGATGCCCATGAACCGCACGGACAGGCTCGGCTCGATCTCGTCCGGGATGCCGGACTGGCGCAGCCCGATGACGCCCTGGTCCTCCTGGCCCAGGCGCAGCGCGATGATGGAGCTGGTGCGCGCCGCGCTGACCGGGATCTTGTTGCACGGGTAGATCGGCACCCCGCGCCAGGTGGGGATGCGGTTGCCGCCCACGTCGATCGTCTCGGGGACGAGCCCGCGCTTGTTGAGCTCACGCCCGATCGCGGAGATCGCGCGCGGGTGGGCGAGCAGCATCTTGGTGCCGCGCCGCCTGCTGAGCAGTTCGTCCAGGTCGTCGGGGCTCGGCACGCCGTCGTGCGGCTGGAGCCGCTGGTCGTACTCGCAGTTGTGCAGCAGCCCGAACTCGCGGTTGTTGACGAGTTCGTGCTCCTGGCGCTCCTTGAGCGCCTCGACCGTCAGCCGCAGCTGCTGCTCGGTCTGGTTCATCGGCTGGTTGTACAGGTCCGCCACGCGCGAGTGGATGCGCAGGACGGTCTGGGCGATGCTCAGTTCGTACTCGCGTGGCCGCGCGTCGTAGTCCACGAACGTGTGCGGGATGTCCGGCTCACCGGCGTGACCGGCGGCGAGGTCGACCTCCTTCTCGCCGTACTTGTTGGTGCGCTGCTCGGGGATCGCGCGCAGCTGCTCGAGGTGTTCGCGCAGGGAGTCGGCGCGCTCCGCGACCTGCTCGACGTCCTGCCGGGCCAGGATCAGCACGGTGCAGGCGGTGTCCGCGCGGGCCGTGTACTCCCAGATGGCGTCCGCGTCGAGCAGTGCCTGGTCGCCGAAGTACGCGCCGTCCGCGAGGACGCCGAGCACCTGGTCGTCGCCGTAGGGGCCGGTGCCGACCTTCTCGACGCGGCCGTGCGCCAGCAGGTAGACCTCTTCGCTCTGGCTGCCGAAGGAGGCGATGACCTCACCGGGGCCGAACTCCCGCTGCCGGCAGCGCTGGGCGAGTTCCCCGAGCACCTCCTCGTCCTCGTAGGAGCGCAGCGCGGGCAGTTCGCCCAGCTCGGCCGGGATGACCTCCACGCGGTCACCGGTCTTCACGAACGTGATGCGGCCGTCCCCCACCGCGTACGTCAGACGCCTGTTGACCCGGTACGTGCCGCCCTGTACGTCCACCCAGGGCAGATTCCGCAGCAGCCAGCGGGAACTGATCTCCTGCATCTGCGGTGCGGACTTGGTCGTGGTGGCCAGGTTCCGCGCGGCCGCGGTGCCGAGACTCTGCTGCGGCTTGCCCGATTCCGCGCGGACCTCTTCGCCTACCGACATGAGAAATGCCCTCCCGATTCATGCACGGGCGCCGAACTGCGCCGATGCACTCCGTTCACGCGGCAAGCCTTCCATCACGGTGTGTGCTCGTGCTATTACCCGAAAGAGCGGGAATGGATCAACGTGGGCAGGGAAGAGCTACGTTTCACCGAACGGTGTTCGACAATGAGCGGGTGACCGATCTCCGCCCCCGCCTGCCGTCCCCGCTGCAGGAGGTGTCCGACGACCGGTTCGGCCGGTACGGCGTCCGGCTGCTGCTGAAGCGGGACGACCTGATCCACCCCGAGCTGATCGGCAACAAGTGGCGCAAGCTCGCGCCCAACCTGGAGCGCGCGGCGGGCCGCACGCTCCTCACCTTCGGGGGCGCCTACTCCAACCACCTGCGGGCCACGGCGGCCGCCGGGCGGCTCCTGGGGCTGCCCACGGTGGGCGTGGTGCGCGGCGACGAACTGGCGGGCCGGCCGCTGAACCCGTCCCTGGCCCGGTGCGCGGCCGACGGCATGCGTCTGCACTTCGTGGACCGCTCGGCCTACCGCCGCAAGAGCGATCCGGACGTGCTCGGCCGGCTGCGGGACACGGCCGGCGTACCGGACGCGTACGTCGTGCCCGAGGGCGGCAGCAACGCGGCGGCCGTCCACGGGTGCCGGGCGCTCGGCGAGGAGCTGCGCGGCCGTACCGATGTCGTCGCCCTCGCCTGCGGCACCGGCGGCACCCTCGCCGGCCTGGCGGCAGGCCTCGCCCCCGGTCAGCGGGCCCTGGGGATACCGGTCCTCAGGGGAGGCTTCCTGGACGGCGGCGTACGGGCGCTCCAGGAGGAGGCGTTCGGCGGCCGGCGGGGCGAGTGGCGGCTCGACGAACGCTTCCACTTCGGTGGCTACGCGCGTGTCACCCCCGAGCTGGAGGCCTTCGCGGCGGACTTCGAGCGACGCCACGCGGTGCCGGTGGAGCGTCTCTATGTCGCCAAGTCGCTCTACGGCCTCGTCGCGCTGGCAGCGGAGGGCGCCTTCGCGCGCGGGACGACGGTGACCGCCGTGATCACGGGCCGCCCGTTCCCCTGAGGGGCGGCCGGGCCTACGCCGCCTCCCGGAACGCCGCCGCCTCCTCCAGGTCCAGCCGGCGCAGCAGCGTGCGCAGCATCTCGTCGTCGATGTAGCGGCCGTCCCGCAGCCGGACGAACATCTCGCGCTCGGCGCTGATCATCTCGCGCGAGAGGCGCCGGTAGGTGTCGTCGACGGTCTCACCGGTGATCGGGTTGACCTGCCCGAGGCGCTCCCAGACGGCGTTGCGGCGCCGCTCCAGGACGCTGCGCAGCCGGTCGGCGAGCGGTGGCGGCAGGGCGTTGCGCTCGTCGGCGAGCAGCGCGTCCAGGCGCTCCTCGGCGACCCGGGACGCCTGTGCCTGGGCGTTGGCCTCGGCCAGCGTCGCGGCCTGCGGGTCGGGCTCGGGGAACTTCAGCAGGCGGATCAGCGGCGGCAGGGTCAGCCCCTGCACCACCAGGGTGCCGATGACCGTCGTGAAGGTGAGGAAGAGGATCAGGTTGCGGTACGGGAAGGGCGCCTCGCCGTGGTCCACGGTGAGCGGGATGGAGAACGCGATGGCGAGCGAGACCACGCCCCGCATACCGGCCCAGGCGATGACGATCGGCCCCCGCCAGGTCGGATTGGCCTCCCGCGCGCGGATCCGCGCCGACAGCAGCCGGGGCAGGAAGGTCGCCGGGTACACCCACAGGAAGCGCGCCGCGACGACCACGAGGAACAGCGCGACGGCGTACCAGGCGGCGTCCACGCCCTCGTAGGCGCCGAGGCCCTTCAGGACGACGGGCAGCTGGAGGCCGATCAGCGCGAAGACCGCCGACTCCAGGACGAAGGCGACCATCTTCCACACGGCCTCCTCCTGGAGGCGGGTCGCGAAGTCGACCTCCCACGCGCGGTGGCCCAGGTAGAGCGCGACCACGACCACGGCGATGACCCCGGAGGCGTGGAACTGCTCGGCCGCCGCGTAGGCGACGAAGGGGATCAGCAGGGAGAGCGTGTTCTGGAGCAGGGGCTCCTTGAGGTGGGTGCGCAGCCAGTGCAGCGGGGCCATCAGGATCAGGCCGACGGCGGTTCCGCCGACCGCCGCGACCAGGAACTCCTCGATGCCGCCGGCCCAGGACGCGCCTTCGCCGACCACGACCGCGAGGGCCACCTTGTAGGCGGTGATCGCGGTGGCGTCGTTGAGCAGCGACTCGCCCTGGAGGATCGTGGTGATCCGCGACGGCAGGCCGACCCGGCGGGCCACCGCCGTGGCCGCGACCGCGTCCGGCGGCGCGACCACCGCGCCCAGCACCAGCGCCGCCGTGAGCGGCAGCCCGGGGACGATCAGATAGGCGGCCCAGCCGACCGCGAAGGTCGCGAAGAGCACGTATCCGACCGACAGCAGGGCCACCGGCCGCAGCTGGGCGCGCAGGTCGAGATAGGAGCTGTCGGTGGCCGACGTGTACAGCAGCGGCGGCAGCAGGAGCGGCAGCACGACGTCCGGGTCCAGGGTGTAGTCGGGTACCCCCGGCAGGTAGGACACCACCAGGCCGACGGCCACCAGCAGCAGCGGCGCGGGCACCGGGGTGCGCCGGGCCGCCGCCGCACAAGCCGCGCTGCCGGCCACCAGCAACAGCAGTGGCATCACATCCATGTCAAGACCGCCCTCGTTTTTCCGCGCGGTCGTCCGCACGCCCGTCGTAATCTGGCAATCATGAAACAGTGCACGCACGCCGACGCGCTGCCCCACCCCGAACCCGTCCCGCTCGGCGAGACGTGTCCGGAGTGCCTGCGGGACGGCACCCACCCGGTGCAACTTCGGCTGTGCCTGACCTGCGGCCATGTCGGCTGCTGCGATTCCTCGCCGAGCCGGCACGCGACGGCGCACCACAGGGAGTCCGGCCACCCGGTGATGCGGACCTTCGAGCCCGGCGAGAACTGGCGCTGGTGCTTCGTCGACCATGTCCTCGTATGAGGAGACCCGTATGAGGAGACCATGACGCCCCGGCCGTCCGGCGGGTACGGTTCGACCATCTGACGCCTGGGTACGTCAACCCGGCGCGCCCTGTTCCCATTTGGGCCGACCGACCCTCTAGACACGGAGCGTGTTCACAGCTTTACTGTGAGTGACGCCAGGGGGTTGGGGTCCCGGGGACAGAAACTTGAGAGCGCGATAGCGTCACCGCTGCACCACAGACGCGTTACCCCGGGGGGCGACCCTCGGCCCCGAAAAGCTTGTACCACCTTGGAGGTGAGGGTGTCCCAGATCGCAGGCGAGCCCGCGACCCAGGACTTCGTGGAAGTCCGGCTGCCGGCTGCGGGTGCCTACCTGTCGGTGCTGCGGACGGCCACGGCCGGCCTCGCGGCCCGTTTGGACTTCACCCTGGACGAGATCGAGGACCTGCGCATCGCGGTGGACGAGGCTTGCGCGATCCTGCTCCAGCAGGCCGTGCCCGGCTCGGTACTCAGTTGCGTGTTCCGCCTCGTCGACGACTCACTGGAAGTCACCGTCTCCGCGCCGACCACGGACGGACACGCCCCCTCGCGGGACACCTTCGCCTGGACCGTCCTGTCCGCCCTCGCGGGCAAGGTGTCCTCCGCCGTCGACGAGGACAAGACCGTGACGATCAGTCTCTACAAACAACGCGGCGCGGGACCCGGGCCGGCGTGAGGAACGGGGACGGGCCGGTGCGGGACGAAGAGCGCGGCACACGGGAGCTGCCGGCCGAGAACGCCGAGATTCCAGTCTCTCCGGACGGTTCCCGACGCATGGCGGACGGCATCGACGGCATTCCCGAGCAGGCCCGGCCGCATCCGGAGGACGACTCGGTCCCCGCGCAGGCGGGCCTGCCGGAGGGTGCCGTGCAGGGCTCGCCTCGGGAGAGGCGGAGCGGGGGCTCGCCCCCGGGCCGAGCAGAGGCGAGGGCTCGACAGAGGGCGACGGGCGGGACAATGAGCGAGCACCAGCGAGACGGCGAACAGAGCGTGCCGGGCACGCAGCACGAACCACCGGCCACCCCCGCCCCGGGGGACCGCAGCGGAGCGCGGGCGATGTTCGTCGAACTGCGCAAGCTCGAGAGCAGCAGCGCCGAGTACGCGGAGATGCGCAACCAGCTGGTCCGCATGCATCTGCCGCTCGTCGAGCACCTCGCGCGGCGCTTCCGCAACCGCGGCGAGCCGCTGGACGACCTCACCCAGGTCGCCACCATCGGCCTGATCAAGTCGGTCGACCGCTTCGACCCGGAGCGCGGCGTGGAGTTCTCCACCTACGCGACCCCGACGGTCGTCGGCGAGATCAAGCGGCACTTCCGTGACAAGGGCTGGGCGGTGCGGGTGCCGCGCCGGCTCCAGGAACTGCGCCTGGCGCTGACCACGGCGACGGCCGAGCTGTCGCAGCAGCACGGCCGCTCCCCCACGGTCCACGAGCTCGCCGAGAAGCTGGCGATCTCGGAGGAGGAGGTCCTGGAGGGCCTGGAGTCGGCCAACGCGTACTCCACCCTCTCCCTGGACGTGCCCGACACCGACGACGAGTCGCCGGCGGTCGCGGACACCCTCGGCGCGGAGGACGAGGCGCTGGAAGGCGTCGAGTACCGGGAGTCCCTCAAGCCGCTGCTGGAGGACCTCCCGCCGCGCGAGAAGCGCATCCTGTTGCTGCGCTTCTTCGGCAACATGACCCAGTCGCAGATCGCGCAGGAGGTCGGCATCTCACAGATGCACGTCTCGCGGCTGCTGGCCCGCACGCTGGCCCAGCTGCGGGAGAAGCTGCTCGTCGAGGAATAGCGGCACGAGCGACACAGCGGAGCGGCGGCGGCCTACTCCGATGCGCGGCCCGGCCCCCGGATCCCGAGGGCCCGGGTCGTCTCCCCGTTCACGAGCAGGACGAGCGAGGTGACGGCGACGGCCGCGAGCGCGATGCCCGCCGGGATCGCCAGGCTGTCGGCCTGCAGGAGGTTGTAGGCCACCGGCAGCGCCATGATCTGGGTGATGACGGCGGGTCCCCGGCTCCAGCTGCGCAGGCCCAGCAGCCCACGGGCGGCGAGCAGCGGCAGCAGCGCGAGCACGATCAGCGTGACTCCGCCGGTGACGGCCTGCTGACGGTCGCCCGGGTCGCCCGCGATGCCGAGGACGAGCATGCACACCCCGCCGACGACCAGCGCCAGCCCCTCCAGGGCGACGAGCGCGGCGGCGTACGTCAGCCGGCGGGGGCGGGGTCCGGCGGTCTCCGGGGCGGTGGAAGTCTCGTCACTGCTCACCCCAGAAGGGTAGCCCGCACCCCTGACCGGGCCCCGGGCCGCCCGCGCGGGACGCCGCGGCGCTCGTGTCGAGGCTCACTCCGCGATCTCTTACCCGATCCCCACCTCGGCCTGTGCCCGGTACCACCCAGTAGGTACGCTGCAACTCATGCGTGCACTTCTCGTGGTCAATCCGGCGGCAACCACTACCAGTGCACGGACGCGCGACGTTCTCATCCACGCGCTCGCGAGCGAGATGAAACTCGAGGCGGTCACGACCGAGTACCGCGGACACGCGCGCGACCTGGCCCGGCAGGCGGCGGACAGCGGAAACGTCGATCTGGTCGTGGCCCTCGGCGGTGACGGCACGGTCAACGAGGTGGTCAACGGCCTCCTGCACGCCGGCCCCGATCCGGAGAGCCTGCCCGGCCTCTCGGTGGTCCCCGGCGGCTCCACCAATGTCTTCGCCCGCGCCCTGGGGCTGCCCAACGATCCGGTGGAGGCCACCGGCGCGCTGCTGGACGCCCTGCGGGAGGACAGCGAGCGTACGGTCGGGCTCGGCCTGGCCGCGGGCACGCCGGGCACGGAGGACGAGGCGGTGCCCTCGCGCTGGTTCACGTTCAACGCCGGGCTGGGCTTCGACGCCGGAGTGGTGGGACGGGTGGAGCAGCAGCGCGAGCGCGGCAGAAGATCCACCCACGCTCTTTACATCCGTCAGGCCGTGCGCCAGTTGTTGGGTGAGTCACAGCGCCGGCACGGGTCGATCACCCTGGAACGGCCGGGCGCCGAACCGGTGACCGATTTGGTGCTGTCCATAGTCTGCAACACGGCTCCGTGGACCTATCTGGGCAATCGCCCGGTGTACGCGTCGCCTAAGGCCTCGTTCGATACGGGGCTCGACGTACTGGGTCTCAGCCGTCTGTCCACGGCCTCCGTCGCCCGATATGGCACCCAGTTGCTCACTTCGTCCCCCGAACGGGGCCCGCACGGGAAGCATGCCGTCTCACTGCACGACCTGGACCAGTTCACCTTGCATTCGAAGGTCCCTCTGCCCCTTCAGATGGACGGTGACCACCTGGGGCTGCGAACCAGCGTGACGTTCACAGGCGTACGCCGTGCACTGCGTGTGATTGTGTGAGCAGAAAGGGCTGAAGTCCTTTCACTCGAACGTTTAGGCCAGGGTCCACCCCATGGAAGTACGGCTGTGACCTAGTCGACACCGAGGAATCAAAAAAAACTTTCCGGAAGGGGTTGTATCCGCCGCTGAGGTTTGCGAGTCTCTACGTGGCGATCGGGACAGCCCGCAACACCGGCATCCACTGATCACCGGAACCCCTCTTCAAACAACAGGACCGCGCCAGGGAACCTGGCTGGTGGCCCTTCACTTGTTGAGGGATTCGTGAAAGCGTTCACATTCACAAGCAACCTGCACGTAATACCAAGGAGAGGTAGCAGCCATGGACTGGCGTCACAACGCCGTTTGCCGCGAGGAAGACCCCGAGCTCTTCTTCCCCATCGGCAACACCGGTCCTGCGCTGCTGCAGATCGAGGAAGCCAAGGCCGTCTGCCGTCGCTGCCCGGTTATGGAGCAGTGTCTGCAGTGGGCGCTCGAGTCCGGCCAGGACTCCGGCGTCTGGGGTGGTCTCAGCGAGGACGAGCGTCGCGCCATGAAGCGCCGCGCCGCCCGCAACCGGGCCCGTCAGGCTTCCGCCTGACAACACCCGCCCCGCAAGCCTGAGCTTGGCGGCGCGTACAGCGAGTACGCATCTTCCCGCCCCCGAGCCGCAGCGCGCAGTACCCCCGATGCGCAGCACAAGCTGGCAACGAGCATTCGAGCCCCGGACCCCTGAACGGTCCGGGGCTTCTTGCTGTGCGCCCGCCCGGGCCGCGTCTCGCCCGCCGCCCGCCCGGGCCGCGCGCCGGCGCCGTACGCCCGGGCCCTTCGCGCACGCCGACACCCGCGTGCGCCGCCACCGGCCCGCTACTTCTGTGCGCGCACCGGGATGTCCAGGATCACCTGGGTGCCGCGCTCCGGCCCCGGGACCATGTCGAAGGTTCCGCCCAACTCGCCCTCCACCAGCGTCCGCACGATCTGCAGGCCGAGGTTGCCGGAGGTGTGCGGGTCGAAGCCCTCGGGCAGCCCGACGCCGTCGTCCTGGACGGTGACCAGGAGACGCGTCTCCTTCGTGGTGCCGCCGCGGACCGCGGAGACCTCGACCGTGCCGGTGTCGCCCTCGACGAAGCCGTGCTCCAGGGCGTTCTGGAGGATCTCGGTGAGGACCATGGACAGCGGGGTGGCGACCTCGGCGTCCAGGATGCCGAAGCGTCCGCTGCGCCGGCCGGCGACCTTGCCCGGCGAGATCTCGGAGACCATCGCCAGCACCCGGTCGGCGATCTCGTCGAACTCCACCCGCTCGTCCAGGTTCTGAGACAGCGTCTCGTGCACGATGGCGATCGAGCCGACCCGGCGGACCGCCTCCTCCAGCGCCTCGCGGCCGCGCTCGGACTCGATGCGCCGGGCCTGGAGGCGCAACAGGGCCGCCACCGTCTGGAGGTTGTTCTTCACCCGGTGGTGGATCTCCCGGATGGTCGCGTCCTTGGTGATCAACTCGCGCTCGCGACGGCGCAGTTCGGTGACGTCGCGGAGCAGCACGAGCGCGCCGATGCGGGTGCCCTTGGGCTTGAGCGGGATCGCCCGGAACTGGATGACCCCGTCCTTGGCCTCGATCTCGAACTCGCGGGGCGCCCAGCCGCTGGCGACCTTGGCGAGGGCCTCGTCCACCGGACCACGGGTCGGGGCGAGTTCGGCGGTGGTCAGGCCGAGGTGCTGGCCGACCAGGTCGGAGGCGAGGCCCATGCGGTGGTAGGCCGACAGCGCGTTCGGAGAGGCGTACTGGACGATTCCGTCGCCGTCGACGCGGATCAGGCCGTCGCCGACGCGCGGGGCGGCGTCCATGTCCATCTGCTGGTTAGGGAAGGGGAAGGAGCCGGCCGCGATCATCTGGGCCAGGTCGGAGGCGCTCTGGAGGTAGGTGAGCTCCAGCCGGCTCGGGGTGCGCACGGTGAGCAGGTTGGTGTTGCGGGCGATGACCCCGAGGACGCGGCCCTCGCGCCGTACGGGGATCGACTCGACGCGGACGGGGACCTCCTCGCGCCACTCCGGGTCGCCCTCGCGCACGATCCGGCCCTCGTCCAGGGCGGCGTCGAGCAGCGGGCGGCGGCCGCGCGGGACGAGGTGACCGACCATGTCGTCCTGGTAGGACGTCGGGCCGGTGTTGGGCCGCATCTGGGCGACCGAGACATAGCGGGTGCCGTCCCGGGTGGGGACCCACAGGACCAGGTCGGCGAAGGAGAGGTCGGAGAGCAGTTGCCACTCCGAGACCAGCAGGTGGAGCCACTCGAGGTCGGAGTCGTCGAGTGCGGTGTGCTGGCGTACGAGTTCGTTCATGGAGGGCACGTCTGCGAGCGTACCCGTGGGTCTGTGCGGGGCCTAAAACGGTCGGCGGCGCGCGGGCGGCCGGGCCCGGAAACACCCGCGGGCCGCGGCGCCTGAGAGGGACCCTCAACCCTCCCGGCACCGCAGCCCGGAGCAATATCGGCCGCGGGGTGTGCGGTCCCGTCGACCGAAGGGTGAGGAACCGGGGCAGTCAGGGCAGAGAGCTCCGGGTCCTCGGTCCGCCCTCCTGTGCGGGGAAGACGGAGGTTCTGTGTCGCACTGCCCTCCCATTGTGGACTAGACCACTAGGGGTGTCCATGAGGGGAAGGCCGTTCGTTGTCTGGGTAGGGGGACGCTCTGACATCCACAACGCAGCCTAGCCTGTGCGGGTTCCCGCGCGGGGCCAGTTACGGGGGGCATTTTCCGCGATCCGCTCCCGAGCCGGCCGTCCCACCCCCCGCGCACCCGAAGACGGACCCTGCCGATTCTGTTAGATTGACCCCATAGATTGGTCTAAACCACATAGCCCTTCCGGGTCCCCCGTGCCCCTCTCAGAACGGCAGGCCAGCGTGGAAGTTGTCATCGTTGCGGACGCCCGCTCGGGCGGCGAGCTCATCGCCGAGGCCATGGCGCAGCTCCTGCGGCGCAAGCCGGACGCCCTGCTCGGCGTGGCCACCGGCTCCACCCCGCTGCCCGTCTACCAGGCGCTGGCGGCCCAGGTGCGCGCCGGGTCCGCCGACACCGCGCGGGCGCGGATCGCCCAGCTCGACGAGTACGTGGGCCTGCCCGCCGAGCACCCCGAGTCCTACCGCTCGGTGCTCCGGCGCGAGGTGCTGGAGCCGCTCGGCATCGGCATGGAGGCGTTCCTCGGGCCGGACGGCACGGCCACCGACGTGCAGGCCGCCTGCGAGGCGTACGACCGTGCGCTGGCCGCGGCCGGCGGAGTGGACCTCCAACTGCTCGGGATCGGCACCGACGGGCACATCGGCTTCAACGAGCCGTGCTCCTCGCTGGCCTCGCGCACCCGGATCAAGACGCTGACCGAGCAGACCCGGGTGGACAACGCGCGGTTCTTCGACGGGGACATCGACCAGGTGCCCCATCACGTCATCACCCAGGGGATCGGCACGATCCTGGAGGCCCGGCACCTGGTGCTGCTCGCCACCGGGGAGGGCAAGGCGGACGCCGTCGCGGCCACCGTCGAGGGTCCGGTCGCCGCGATCTGCCCGGCCTCCGCGCTCCAGCTGCACCCGCACGCGACGGTCGTCGTCGACGAGGCCGCCGCGTCCAAGCTGAAGCTCGCGGAGTACTTCCGGCACACGTTCGCCGCCAAGCCGGCGTGGCAGGGCATCTGAGGTCACGCCGCCACCGGCACGACGAGGGCGCCGGGCTCCTCCTCAGGAGCCCGGCGCCCTCGTCGTGGTGGTGCGGGGTGCTCAGGCGGGCGGCCCGGCCGCGATGACCTCCGCCGCCGCGCGGCCGCACACCCGGGCCGCGCCGTGGGTGGCGATGTGCAGGGCGCCGCGGGGCGGGGCCTGCGGGACGCCCATCTCGACGACGACCGTGTCCGGGCGCGCCGCGAGGAGGATGTCGAGGGCCGCCGTCATCCAGGGGTGGCGGTGCTCGTCGCGCACCACGGCCACGATCCGCCGCTCCCCCGCCGCGATCAGCGCCGCGTGTCCCGCGTCCGCGCCCGCGAAGCTGCCGGTGTCCGTGCCCGGCAGCAGCCGGCCCAGCTCCGCGGCCACGCCCCACGGGGTCTCGTCGCCGACGGCGATGTTCGCGACCGGCGTGAGCGCGGCGACGTACGGGGGCTCGGTGAGCGGGGTGAAGACCTCGTCGCCGGTGAGGCGCAGCGCCCGGCGGGCGGCGATCAGCCCGACGTCGGGCCGCCCGGCGCCGCGGGCCGCGCGCGCCGTTCCCTCGTCGGCGCCGGCCGTGGCCGTGCGCCGCGGAGCCGTCCAGCGGGCCAGGGCCCGCACCCGTTCCGCCGCGTCTGCGAGGCGTTGCTCGGGGAGCTCGCCGGTACGGACGGCGGTGACCAGGGCGTCGCGCAGACGGCGTACCGTCTCGTCGTCCGCCAGGCCGCCGCCCACGCAGATGGCGTCGGCGCCGGCCGCGACGGCGAGGACGCTGCCGCGCTCGATGCCGTAGGTCGCGGCGACGGCCTGCATCTCCATGCCGTCGGTGACGATCAGGCCGTCGTAGCCGAGTTCCTCGCGGAGCAGGGTGGTGAGGATGTGCGGGGACAGGGTCGCGGGCCGGGCCGGGTCCAGGGCGGGGACCAGGATGTGCGCGCTCATCACGGCACGGGTGCCGGCGGCGATGGCGGCGCGGAACGGGGTCAGCTCGCGTTCCGTCAGGACGGCGGGGTCGGCGTCGATGCGCGGGAGCGCGTGGTGGGAGTCGACGGCCGTGTCGCCGTGCCCCGGGAAGTGCTTGGTGCAGGCCGCCACGCCCGCCGACTGCAGGCCGGTGACGTAGGCGGCGGTGTGCCGGGCGACCAGGCCGGGGTCGGCGCCGAAGGAGCGGACTCCGATGACCGGGTTCGCGGGGTTGGAGTTCACGTCGGCGGAGGGCGCCCAGTTGAGGTTGACGCCGCACTCCGCGAGGCGGCGGCCCAGCTCCGCGGCGACCTCCAGGGTGAGCGAGACGTCGTCCACCGCGCCCAGCGCGTGATTGCCCGGGAAACTGGAGCCGGTGCGCACCTCCAGGCGCGTGACGTCTCCGCCCTCCTCGTCGATCGCGACCAGGACGTCGTCCCGCTCGGCCCGCAACTGCGCCGTCAGCGAGGCGAGTTGTTCCGGCGAGGCGATGTTCCGGCCGAACAGGCCGACCGACGCCAGGCCCTCGCCGAGGCGGCGCAGCAGCCAGTCCGGGGCGGTGGTGCCGGGGAAGCCGGGCTGGAGGACCGTCAGGGCGTCACGGGTGAGTGTGTCGGTGCCGCTGGCGATTGTCGTCATCGGGGCGTCATCCCTTCACGGCGCCCGCGGTCAGCCCCGCGGCCATCTTGCGCTGGACGAGGAGGAAGAGGGCCACGATCGGCAGGGCCATCATGGTGGCGCCGGCCATCATCGGGGCGTACTCGGTGCCGTGCTTGGTGGAGAAGTTGCTGAGCCACACGGTGGCCGTCTGGTTCTTCTGGCTGAGCAGCATCAAGGCGTAGAGGTACTCGTTCCAGGCCTGGATGAAGCCGTAGACCGAGGTGGCGACCATGCCCGGCGCCAGCAGCGGGAAGACCACCCGGACGAAGGCCCCGGTGCGGGAGCAGCCGTCGACCATGGCGGCCTCCTCCAGCTCCTTCGGGATGTTGACGATGAAGCCGCGCAGCGTCCACACCGTGAAGGGGAGGATGAAGGTCAGGTAGGTGAGGATCAGGCCGGACAGCTTGTCGTACTGGCCCAGGTCGTTCAGGAGCAGGAAGACCGGGATGATCATGGCGACGAGCGGGACCATCTGGACGGCCAGGATGCCCACGATCACGACCTTGCGGCCGCGGAAGGCGAACCGGGAGATGGCCAGGGCGGCCAGCATGCCGACGACGACGCCGATCGCCACGACCGCGAGGGAGACGAGCAGGCTGCGGCCCACCGGGCCCCAGAAGTCGGCGATGTGCAGCGCGCGGCTGAAGTTGTCGAGGGTGAGTCCCGTCGGCAGCAGGCTCGGATCCGGGTCGATCGCGTCCTTCGCCGGCTTGAACGCCGTGTTGAGCATCCAGTAGACGGGGAAGCCCGCGACGGCGAAGACGAGCACGCCGAGGAGGTTCCAGCCCACCTTCGACCTGCGGCGCCCGGACCGGTTTCCCGCCCGGGTCGCCCCGGAGGCAACGGCGCTCATTCGACCTCTCCGATCTTCAGCATCTGGCGCATGTAGACGGCGACCACGCCGAGCAGCAGCAGCACGGTGATCAGGGCGATCGCCGAGCCCTGTCCGTAGTCGTTGACGACGAAGGCGCGGTCGTAGGAGTACGTCGTCAGGATCTGGAACTCGGATTCCGGGTGTCCGTTGCGCATGACGAAGACCTGGGGGAAGACGCCCATGTCCCAGATGACCGACAGGGTCGTGAGCATCACGATGATCGGCTTGAGGATGGGCAGGGTGACGTACCGGAAGACGCCCCAGGCGCCCGCGCCGTCGAGGCGGGCGGCCTCCTCGAGTTCGGCCGGGACCTGGGTGAGGCCGGCGCTGAGGGTGATGACCACGAAGGGCACGGCGCCCCAGACGACGAGCAGCATGATGACCGCCAGCCCCTGCGGCCCGCTGGCGAACCAGTTGTGGCCGATCAGCTCGACGCCCGGCAGCCTGCTCAGGACCGCGTTGAGGATGCCGTAGTCGGCGTCGAACAGCCACTTGAAGACCGTGGTGGCGACGATGACCGGCATGCCCCAGCTGGCCACGAGCGCGATGTTCACCAGGGTCTTCACCCAGCCCGAGACCCGCTGGAGGAGCAGCGCGATCAGCATGCCGATGACCATCGTGAAGATCACGCAGCCGGCCGCGAAGACGACCGTGCGGAACACGACCTGCCAGAACTCGCCGTCGCCCAGCACGCCGGTGAAGTTGTCGAACCCGACCGACTCGGCCGGCTGGAAGCCCCACAGCTGGGACTGCCCGAACTTCTGGAAGGACAGGGTGACCAGCCGGACCAGCGGATAGCCCATCACCAGGGCGAGGACCAGCAGGCAGGGGGCGAGGAGCAGCCAGGGCGTCGAGGCCCCGCCGGAACTCCGGCCGCGGCGTGGTCTTGGCACCACGGGTGGTGGTGGCGGCGACTGCCGCGTCGGCGGCACTTTGGCAGTGGTCGTGTCTGCGGCACTCATCCGCGCGCTCCTCAGCGGTCCCTCGGGTCGTACGAAGGCGAAGCCCCGTACGGGTCGTACGGGAGGCAGGGCCCCGCCCCGATGAAGCCCTCCGGGGTGGTCGGGGCCCTGCCGTCAGGTCACTTGGTGTTGATGACCTTGTCGATCGCGGCGTCCGCGTCCTTCGCGGCGGCCTCGACCGTCTTCTTTCCGGTGCCGATGCTCTGGAGCATGGTCTGGAGCACCTGGGCCTTCTCGACCTGACCCCAGCCCGGGGCCATCGGGACGAACCAGTTGGACTCGGCGGCGGTGGCCGGCACCGCGGTGGCCGGGTCGCTCTTGAGGGTCGCGAGGTCGGTCTTGTTGTTGGGCAGGTTGCCCTTGGCGATCAGACCCTTCTGGCCGGACGGGCCGGTGAAGGCGTTGATCCACTCGGCGGCGAGGGCCTGCGCGTCCGACTTCACCGGGACGGCGAGGTCGGAGCCGCCCAGGAAGACGGGGAGGTTCTTGCCGGACGGGCCGGGCATCACGAAGTTCTCGACGTTGTTCGCGAGCTTGCCGGTCTTGTCGTTCTCCTTCGCCGCGGCGGTCGCGCCCTCCCAGGCGGGGGCGAAGATCATGCCGGACTTGCCCTGGCCGTAGACGATGTACCGGTCGGACTCGTCCTTGGTCTTGTCCCCGTGCATGTACGTGTCGAGGACCTTCTTGAACTCGGTGAGGCCCTTGACGGACTCGGGCGAGGAGAGGTTGGCCTTCCACTGGCCGCCCTCCTCCTTGGCGATCGAGCCGTCGGCGTCGTAGACGAAGGACATGGCCGCGTACCAGTCACGGCTGGGCTGGTACCAGGCGGAGAACTTGTCGCCCTCCTTCTTCTGGACCTTGTCCAGGGCGGCGGTCAGCTCGGTGTAGGTCTTCGGGGTGGTCTTGACGCCCGCCGAGGCGAAGAGGTCCTTGCGCCAGTTGGCGACCCGGCCGCCCGCGTAGTACGGGACGCCGTAGGTCTTGCCGTCGTAGGTCACCGAGGCCTTGAGGCCGTCGAGCCAGGCGGAGGAGTTGTCGAACGTGGCGGCGTCCAGGGGAGCGAAGGCGCCCTTGACCATGTAGCCGAGCATCTCGGTGTTGCCCATCTCGACGACGTCGGGGGCCTTGTCGGTGGCGAGGACCGCGTCCAGCTTGGCGTTCTTGTCCGGCCAGCCGTAGTACTCGTGGTCGATCTTGACGCCGGGGTGAGCCTTCTGCACCGCCGCGTCGGCGGCCTTCACGAGCTCGGGCCAGTTGTTCTGCGCGTCGACGGTGAGCCAGACCGTCAGTTCCTTGGCGTCGGTGCCCTTCGAGTCCCCGCTGCCACCGTCGTCCCCGCACGCCGCGATGGAGACCATCATGCCCGCGATACCGATCGCGGCTATCAGCTTGCGCTTCACGCCATCCTCCTCAGGGATGCCACACCCCCCGCCCACGGGCCGGGACCTCGATCTCTGGACCAATGGTGTAGACCAGTGCGCAGAGCTTGGCTCAGACCAATAAGCCTGTCAAGGGTGGCCGAACCCCCTCCGAACAGCCGTTATGGGACCTACATATGCAGGAACCTTTAAGTAAGAAGCCCTCGAAAACCTCGGCTCCGGAGGGCATCGCTCCGGTAGACCATTTGCCCTGGTGGACTAGACCAGCAAAGGTTGCGACGGTATACAGAGGGATCACGGAACGGTGGGGCACCATCCCCGCGTCCGTGCCACGATGTGAGCCGCGGCCGACGGCGTGTCGGCCATTTCGGCACCCGCAGCCGGGAAGGCAGGCCATGAGCACCGACGTCAGCAGTGCGGAGAACGAGGGTGGGGCGACCGTCCGTACCGCGCGTGTGCCCAAGTACTACCGCCTGAAGAAACACCTGCTCGACATCACGGAGACACAGTCTCCGGGCACCCCGGTCCCGCCGGAGCGCACCCTGGCGGCGGAGTTCGACACCTCGCGCACGACGGTGCGCCAGGCCCTCCAGGAACTCGTCGTCGAGGGCCGTCTGGAGCGCATCCAGGGCAAGGGCACCTTCGTCGCCAAGCCGAAGGTGTCCCAGGCGCTCCAACTCACCTCGTACACCGAGGACATGCGCGCCCAGGGCCTGGAGCCGACCTCACAGCTCCTGGACATCGGCTACATCACCGCCGACGACCGCCTCGCCGACCTGCTCGACATCACGGCCGGCGTCCGGGTCCTGCGCATCGAGCGCCTGCGCATGGCCAACGGCGAACCGATGGCCATCGAGACGACCCATCTGTCGGCGAAGCGCTTCCCTGCCCTGCGCAGGTCACTGGTCAAGTACACGTCGCTGTACACCGCCCTCGCCGAGGTGTACGACGTCCGGCTCGCCGAGGCCGAGGAGACCATCGAGACCTCGCTGGCCACCCCGCGCGAGGCGGGGCTGCTGGGCACCGACGTCGGCCTGCCGATGCTGATGCTCTCCCGCCACTCGCTGGACCAGGAGGGCCGGCCGGTGGAGTGGGTGCGGTCGGTGTACCGGGGCGACCGGTACAAGTTCGTGGCACGACTGAAGCGGCCCGCCGAGTAGAGGGTCTGTGGAGGGTCTTCCGCTGGGCTTATCCGTCACTTACATTGCCTGCGCATTACATCTGTGATCAAGGCGATCAGTGAGGGGACGGAGCCGCCGATGTCCGACGAGAAAACGAGGGAACCGGTGGTGACGCCTGCGCGCGTCGCCATCGCCCTCTGCCTGATCGCGCCCTTCGTGGCCATGCTGTGGGTGGGTTCGTACGCCAAGGTGGATCCGGCGTTCATCGGGATCCCCTTCTTCTACTGGTACCAGATGCTGTGGGTGCCCCTCTCCGCCGCGCTCACCGTGACCGCGTACAAGCTGTGGCAGCGTGACCAGCGCGGCCGCGCCGGCGCTTCCTCTTCCGCGAAGGGCGGTGCGTCGGAGTGAAGGACGGCGTGAACGGCGTCGCGCTCGCCGTCTTCATCTTCTTCTTCCTGGCCGTCACGGTCATGGGCTTCCTGGCCGCGCGCTGGCGCAAGGCCGAGAACGAGCACAGCCTCGACGAATGGGGCCTGGGCGGCCGGTCGTTCGGCACCTGGGTCACCTGGTTCCTGCTCGGCGGCGACCTGTACACCGCGTACACCTTCGTCGCCGTACCGGCGGCGATCTACGCGGCGGGCGCGGCCGGCTTCTTCGCGGTGCCGTACACGATCCTCGTCTACCCGCTGATCTTCACCTTCCTGCCCCGCCTGTGGTCGGTGTCGCACAAGCACGGCTATGTGACGACCTCGGACTTCGTGCGCGGCCGGTTCGGCTCGAAGGGCCTGTCGCTGGCGGTCGCCGTCACCGGCATCCTGGCGACGATGCCGTACATCGCGCTGCAGCTGGTCGGCATCCAGGCCGTGCTCGACGTGATGGGCGTCGGCGGCGGCGAGAACACCAACTGGTTCGTGAAGGACCTGCCGCTGCTGATCGCGTTCGGCGTGCTGGCCGCCTACACCTACTCCTCGGGGCTGCGAGCCCCCGCGCTGATCGCGTTCGTGAAGGACACGCTGATCTACATCGTCATCGCGGTGGCGATCATCTACATCCCGATCAAGCTGGGCGGGTTCGACGACATCTTCGCCAAGGCGGGCGAGGCGTTCGGCCAGACCAACCCGGCGACGGGCAAGCCGCGCGGCGCGCTGGCGCCGGCTGACCCCGGCCAGTGGACGTACGCCACGCTGGCGTTGGGCTCGGCGCTGGCGCTGTTCATGTACCCCCACTCGATCACGGCGACGCTGTCGTCCCGCAGCCGTGAGGTGATCCGCCGCAACACCACGATCCTGCCGCTGTACTCCCTGATGCTGGGTCTGCTGGCGCTGCTGGGCTTCATGGCGATCGCGGCCGGGGTCAAGGTCACCAACGGCCAGCTGGCGATCCCGCAGCTGTTCGAGGACATGTTCCCGTCCTGGTTCGCGGGGGTGGCGTTCGCGGCGATCGGCATCGGCGCGCTCGTGCCCGCGGCCATCATGTCGATCGCGGCCGCGAACCTCTTCACCCGCAACATCTACAAGGACTTCATCAAGCCGGACGCGACGCCCGCGCAGGAGACGAAGGTCTCCAAGCTGGTCTCGCTCCTGGTGAAGGTGGGAGCCCTGGTCTTCGTCCTCACCATGGACAAGACGGTCGCCATCAACTTCCAGCTGCTGGGCGGCATCTGGATCCTCCAGACGTTCCCGGCCCTGGTCGGCGGCCTGTTCACCCGCTGGTTCCACCGCTGGGCCCTGCTCGCGGGCTGGGCGGTCGGCATGGTCTACGGCACCTTCGCCGCGTACGGTGTCGCGTCCCCGACCCAGAAGCACTTCGGCGGCTCGTCGAAGGAGATCCCGGGCATCGGCGAGATCGGCTACATCGGTCTCACGGCGTTCGTGATCAACGTCGTCGTCACCGTGGTGCTGACCTTCGTCCTGAAGGCGGCCAAGGCTCCCGACGGCGTCGACGAGACACGCCCGGAGGACTACACGGCGGACGCGGGCGACCCGGGCGTGGCCGTGGAGCTGCCCCCGGCGACCGCGGGCGCGGGCCACTAGCGCCCGTCCGGCCGCGCGGGTCGCCCGGACTCCGCGGATCACTCGGGCCGCGGGACGGCGTCGGTGCCTCATCGGCCCCGTACGCCGACCGGGTCCCGCGCGGCGCGCGGGACCCGGTCGGCGTACGGGGCCACGGCGGGAGGCGCCGACGCCCTCTTCCACGGGGTCGCTCCCGGCACGCTCCGCGACCGGGGCGTCGGGCAGACTCGGGGCCATGGACATGGTGATCCGGCGGGTCGCGCCGGGCGAGTACGAGGCGCTCGGCGACATGACGGCCCGCGCCTACCTCGACGACGGCCTCCTCGACTTCGGCGAGAGCGACGGGTATCTGCGCGAACTGCGCGACGTGGCCAAGCGCGCGGCCGCCGCCGAGGTGCTCGTGGCCGTGGAGGACGGCCGTCTCCTCGGCGGCGTCACCTTCGTCCCCGGCCCCGGCCCCCTGTCCGACATCGCGGTCCGCGGCGAGGCCGAGATCCGCATGCTCGCGGTCGACGGGGCCGCCCGTGGCCGGGGCGCGGGGGAGGCCCTCGTCCGCGCCTGCCTCGACCGCGCCCGGGCGGCGGAGGGCTGCACCGCCGTCGTCCTGTCGACCCAGCGCGTGATGTACGCGGCTCATCGCATCTACGAACGCCTGGGTTTCGTTCGCACGCCCGAGCGGGACTGGAATCCCATGCCGGACCGGAACGATCTCACCCTGATCACCTATCAGCTGACGCTCTGAAACCGCCCCGACACAACATCTGGTGGTGGCGTGACGGGTGAGCACAAGATGTATGCTCATGCTCGCTGTCGCCGCAGGGGAATCCGGTGCGAATCCGGAACTGTCCCGCAACGGTGTACTCGCGTGCATCCATACCCGTATGCGCACGCCTGTTCAGTCCGAGGTCCTGCCGACAGCGCGCCCGGCCGTCCGGTCCGGGTGCCCTGACGTCCGGGTCTCGTGGAGTGGGCCGGTGGACGCGACGCCCCGCGCGCTCGTGTGCTGCCCCCTGCCCTCCGCAAGGCCCATCGCCGAGCGAGGGAGTGCCCCACGTGACCATCGCGCCAGCCGACCCGGTTTCCGTCACCGAGCTGGAGACCGACGGTCCCGGTACCGCGTTGCTGCGGACCCTGACCGAGCTGACCGCCGACCTGCCCGACGCCGACCCCGGCCGGGTCGCCGCCGTCGCCCTGCGCGGCCGGTCCGCGCGGGCCGCCTCCGAGGTCACCGCGGAGCTGCGCGAGCTGGCCACGGAGGGGGCCGCGGGCCTGATCTCCGAGGACCCCGCCTACTCGAAGCTGGCCGCCCGGCTGCTGACGATCAGCATCGCCGCGGAGGCCGCCTCGCAGGGCGTCACGTCGTTCACCGGATCGGTCGCCGTCGGCCACCGCGAGGGCCTGATCGCCGACCGCACCGCCGAGTTCGTGCGGATCCACGCGGCCCGCCTCGACGCCCTGATCGACGAGCAGGCCGACGACCGCTTCGGCTACTTCGGGCTCCGTACCCTGCACAGCCGCTACCTCCTGCGGCACCCGATCACCCGCAAGGTCGTCGAGACGCCGCAGCACTTCCTGCTGCGCGTCGCCTCCGGCCTCGCCGAGGACGACACGTCCCGCTCCCTGGACGAAGTCGCCGCGCTCTACCGGCTGATGAGCCGGCTGGACTACCTGCCGTCCTCCCCCACGCTCTTCAACTCCGGCACCCGGCACCCCCAGATGTCGTCCTGCTACCTGCTGGACTCCCCGCTGGACGAGCTGGACTCGATCTACGACCGCTACCACCAGGTGGCCCGGCTGTCGAAGCACGCGGGGGGCATCGGGCTGTCGTACTCCCGCATCCGCAGCCGCGGTTCGCTGATCCGCGGCACCAACGGGCACTCCAACGGCATCGTGCCGTTCCTGAAGACGCTCGACGCCTCGGTCGCCGCGGTGAACCAGGGCGGCCGGCGCAAGGGCGCCGCGGCGGTCTATCTGGAGACCTGGCACTCCGACATCGAGGAGTTCCTGGAGCTGCGGGACAACACCGGCGAGGACGCCCGCCGCACGCACAACCTGAACCTCGCGCACTGGATCCCGGACGAGTTCATGCGCCGGGTCAACGCCGACGCCCCCTGGTCGCTGTTCTCCCCCGCCGACGTGCCCGAGCTCGTCGACCTGTGGGGCGAGGAGTTCGACGCGGCCTACCGCAAGGCGGAGGCGGCCGGTCTCGCCAGGAAGACCATCCCGGCCCGTGACCTCTACGGCCGCATGATGCGCACCCTCGCGCAGACCGGCAACGGCTGGATGACCTTCAAGGACGCGGCCAACCGCACCGCCAACCAGACGGCCGAGCCGGGCCACGTCGTGCACTCCTCCAACCTCTGCACGGAGATCCTCGAGGTCACGGACGACGGCGAGACGGCCGTCTGCAACCTGGGTTCGGTGAACCTCGGCGCGTTCGTCGACACGGCGGCCGGCGCGATCGACTGGGAGCGGCTGGACGAGACCGTCCGCACGGCCGTCACCTTCCTCGACCGGGTCGTCGACATCAACTTCTACCCGACCGATCAGGCGGGCCGCTCCAACGCCCGCTGGCGTCCGGTCGGCCTGGGCGCGATGGGCCTCCAGGACGTCTTCTTCAAACTGCGGCTGCCCTTCGACTCGCCCGAGGCGAAGGCGCTGTCCACCCGTATCGCCGAGCGCATCATGCTCGCCGCCTACGAGGCCTCCGCCGAGCTGGCCGAGCGCAACGGCCCGCTGCCGGCCTGGGAGAAGACCCGTACGGCCCGCGGCGTGCTGCACCCGGACCACTACGGCGTCGAGTTCAGCTGGCCCGAGCGCTGGGCGGCCCTGCGCGAGCGGATCGCGCAGACCGGCATGCGCAACTCCCTGCTGCTCGCCATCGCCCCCACCGCCACCATCGCGTCCATCGCGGGCGTGTACGAGTGCATCGAGCCGCAGGTGTCCAACCTGTTCAAGCGCGAGACGCTGTCCGGCGAGTTCCTCCAGGTCAACTCCTACCTGGTGCAGGACCTCAAGGACCTCGGCGTCTGGGACGCCCGCACCCGCGAGGCGCTGCGCGACTCCAGCGGCTCGGTGCAGGACTTCGCCTGGATCCCGGCGGACGTGCGCGCCCTGTACCGCACGGCGTGGGAGATCCCGCAGCGCGGTCTGATCGACATGGCCGCCGCCCGCACCCCGTACCTGGACCAGGCCCAGTCCCTGAACCTCTTCCTGGAGACGCCGACCATCGGCAAGCTCTCCTCGATGTACGCGTACGCCTGGAAGTCGGGCCTGAAGACCACGTACTACCTGCGCTCCCGCCCGGCGACCCGCATCGCCCGCGCGGCCCAGGCGCAGGCCCCCGCCGCCATCCCCGTGCAGCAGGTGACCTCGGAAGAAGCCGTCGCCTGCTCCCTTGAGAACCCCGAGTCCTGCGAGGCCTGCCAGTAATGACCAGCGAAGCCACCACCGCGTCCGCCAAGAACCTGCTCGACCCGGGCTTCGAACTGACCCTCCGGCCGATGCGCTACCCGGACTTCTACGAGCGCTACCGGGACGCCATCAAGAACACCTGGACCGTCGAGGAGGTCGACCTCCACTCGGACGTCTCCGACCTGGCGAAGCTGTCCGAGGGCGAGCAGCACATGATCGGCCGGCTGGTCGCGTTCTTCGCGACGGGCGACTCGATCGTGGCGAACAACCTCGTGCTGACGCTGTACAAGCACATCAACTCCCCCGAGGCACGCCTGTACCTGTCGAGGCAGCTCTTCGAGGAGGCCGTCCACGTCCAGTTCTATCTGACGCTCCTGGACACCTACCTCCCGGATCCGGAGGACAGGGCGGCGGCCTTCGCCGCGGTGGAGAACATCCCGTCCATCCGCGAGAAGGCCGAGTTCTGCTTCAAGTGGATCAACGAGGTCGAGAAGCTGGACCGGCTGGAGAGCAAGGCCGACCGCCGCCGCTTCCTGCTCAACCTGATCTGCTTCGCCGCGTGCATCGAGGGCCTGTTCTTCTACGGCGCCTTCGCGTACGTCTACTGGTTCCGCAGCCGGGGCCTGCTGCACGGTCTCGCCACGGGCACCAACTGGGTGTTCCGTGACGAGACGATGCACATGAGCTTCGCCTTCGAGGTGGTCGACACCGTCCGCAAGGAGGAGCCGGACCTCTTCGACGACCGGCTCGAGGAGCAGGTGACCGCCATGCTGCGCGAGGCCGTCGAGGCGGAGCTGCAGTTCGGGCGCGACCTGTGCGGCGAGGGGCTGCCGGGCATGAACACCGACTCGATGCGGCAGTACCTGGAGTGCGTCGCCGACCAGCGTCTGTCGCGGCTCGGGTTCGCCCCGGTGTACGGCTCGGAGAACCCCTTCTCCTTCATGGAGCTCCAGGGTGTTCAGGAGCTGACCAACTTCTTCGAGCGCCGTCCGTCGGCGTACCAGGTGGCGGTGGAGGGCACCGTCGACCTGGACGAGGACTTCTGAGCCGCCCTCTCCCCCCGGGCCTCCTGGGCCTCCCTGATCTGCCGGTCGGCGCGCCGGTCGCGCACGACGCCGAGCACGGACGGGAGGACCAGGAGGACGAGGATCCCGAGGACCATGAGCATTCCGATGAGGCCTTCGATCTGGTTCGCGTTCATGGACACCAGTGTTGTCCCGGACACCCCTGACCGTGAGTGGCAGGACTGCCGCACACCTTCAAATTCCTGCCACTGCGGGTGCACACTGGCACCATGCTGAACAACGTGGCCGCCGTCCTCGTCGACGGCGTGCATCCTTTCGAACTCGGCGTCGTCTGCGAGGTCTTCGGCCTCGACCGCAGCGACGAGGGGCTGCCGGTGTACGACTTCGCCGTGGTGTCGGCGGAGGGCCCGGTCCTGGGCACCCATGTCGGCGGGCTCACCGTCTCCACGCCGTACGGCCTCGACCGGCTGGAGGAGGCCGACCTGATCGCCGTGCCGGCCGCGGACGCGAACATCGACCGCGCGTATCCGCCCGAGCTGCTCGCCGCGCTGCGCCGGGCCGTGGACCGGGGCGCCCGGGTCCTCAGCGTCTGCTCCGGGGTGTTCGTGCTGGGCGCCGCGGGGCTGCTCGACGGGCGGCGCTGCGCCGTGCACTGGCGGCACGCGGACGTGCTGGCCCGGCGCTACCCCCGCACGACCGTCGAACCGGACGTGCTGTACGTCGACGCGGACCCGGTGATCACCTCGGCCGGCACGGCCGCCGGCATCGACGCCTGCCTGCACCTCGTCCGCAAGGAGCAGGGGCCCGAGGTCGCCAACCGGATCGCCCGGCGCATGGTGGTGCCGCCGCACCGGGACGGCGGCCAGGCCCAGTACATCGAGCGGCCGCTGCCCCGGTCACGGTGCGACACCGTCGGCGAGGTGCTCGCCTGGATGGAGCAGCACCTCGACGAGGAGGTCACGGTGGAGCAGCTCGCGGAACGCGCCCACATGTCACCGCGCACCTTCGCCCGCCGGTTCCAGCAGGAGACGGGCACCACCCCGTACCGCTGGCTGCTGCGCCAGCGGGTACTGCTGGCCCAGCACCTGCTGGAGGCGACGGACGAGACGGTGGACGCGATCGCCTGGCGCGCCGGCTTCGGCACCGCCGGGGCGCTGCGCCACCAGTTCGTGCAGGCGCTGGGAACCTCCCCGAACGCCTACCGGCGCACGTTCCGCGGTCCGCAGGCCGCCGCCTGAGCCGCGGCTCTCACCCGGACACCGCCCGCAGCAGCAGCCGGCGCGGCCGGAGCGTGATGCCGATGTGCGTCCGGTTGTCGGAGCCCGGCGCCGGCTCGAAGCGGAACGCGGACGCCACCACCGCGGCGATCAGTGTCAGCTCGGCCATCGAGAAATGGTCGCTCGGGCACTTCCGGTTGCCGACGCCGAACGGCGTCATGGCGTACTTCGGCACCTCCGGGGAGCGGCCGGGCAGCCAGCGGTCGGGATCGAACTCCGTGTTCCGCTCGTACGACCGCGGATCGCGCTGTACGGCGTACGGGCTGTAGACGATGTCGGCTCCCGCGGGAATGCGGTAGCCACCGAGCTCGGTCTCGGTCACCGCGCGCCGGGTCAATATCCATACGGCGGGATACAGCCGCATGGTCTCGACGACGACATTGGCGGTGTGCTGGAGCTTTCGCACGTCGTCGAATGCGACCGGCCGGTCACCGACGACGCTTTTCACCTCTTCGCGGATCTTGTCCACCTGCTCGGGGTGCTCCGTGAGGACATGGAGCAGCGACATGACCACGGAGCCTGCTGTTTCGCTGCCCGGGGTGAGTATCGCGACGACCTGGTCGTGGATCTCCTGTTCCCCGATGGGCTCGCCATTCTCGTCCTTCGCCTCCAGCAAAGCCGTCAGCAAATCGTTCGGCTTTTGACCGGATGCGCGGCGGTCGGCGATGATCTCGTCCACCAGCCGATGCAGATCGGCCAGTGCCCGGTTGAATTCGCGGTTGGCCGGAATCGGTACCCGATAAAGCGGTCCGAGGGGCATCACCATGCGCTGGTACATACCGGCGAACAGGGTCGCGAGCGCGGAGGTGATGCGCTCCGACCGGGCGTCCATATAGCTGCCGCGCATCAGACAGCGCGCGGAGATGCGCACGGACACCCGGAAGGCCTCCGCGGTGACGTCGAGGACCTCGCCCCCTCGCCAGCGTTCGACGAGCGCGTACGCCTCCTCCTCCATGATCGGCCCGTAGCCGGGGATGGCGTCGAGCCGGAACGCGGGCTGGATCGTGCGCCGCTGGCGGCGGTGCAGCGGGCCGTTGGCCGTGGCCACGCCCTCCTTGCCGAGCAGGCTCTCCAGGGACTCCCACAGGGGCCCCGAGATGATGTAGTCCGGGCTGAGCGCCAGGGCGCCGGTGAGGTCCGGCGCGGTGACGGCGTAGACCGTCTTGGGGCCGAGCCTGAGGCGGACGATGTCTCCGTGGTCGCGGAGCCGGGCCAGGAAGGCCAGCGGATCACGGGCCAGCTTCCAGCCGTGCCCGAGGAGCGGGACCCTGCCACCGGCCAACGGTGGCTCACGCAGTTCGGGCGCCGCGGGGGTCGCGGGTTTCACCGACTCGACGGTCATTTCTCACCTGCCGCTTCGTTGTTGACGTACGGGGGCGTGGACCGGTCGTCCCAGCTGTCGACCATGTATCGGCCGGACTCGTGGTGGAACCAGTAGACGGAACTGAACCAGTTGCGCATATTGCCGAGGCAGGACCGTACGGCGGCGCCGAGTTGATTTCCGCGAACCGTCCCGTCGGCAAGCCGGTCGGCGAGCAGCAGGACGTCCTTCTCGACGACCAGGAATTCTGCAATGCATTCTTCGACGCGTCGCCTTACTTCCTCGACCGCCTCTTCCAGGGTCAGCCCCTCATGGGTGATGAGACTGATTCCGAGATTGTGCACCTCATCGCCCGCTATTTCCTTGGGCAGCGAGCAGAGGTCGTTGTACCAGGCGGCGAATTCCTGGCTCAGCAGCGCCGCGCGGCGAAATGCGGGGTGCTTCCTCACCGGGTCCGGGAGTTCAAGCCCCGCACTCGGCTCCAGCAGGTCGGTCCAGATCCAGTGTGCAAAGGTGAGCCGACGCAGCGCCAGATATTCCTCGACGTCGGGAATGCGCCCTTCGACGCGGTTGTGGAATTCCCGGTCGTACGCCTCGATCACGGCATGGAAATGCCGGGTGAACCGGGCGTTCCAGGTGGCGGGGAGGAAGGAGTGCAGCCGGCCCACGCTGTCCGCGAGCCCGGCGACCAGCGGATCCGGGTGGCGCAGATGCTGCACCGGGGAGTCCAGGGCCGCGTGCAAGCGGAACCTCAGCCGCCGCCAGGCGGACCTCCGGCCGTGCACGACGTCACGGTCGTGCCGGTCGTCCCAGATGAAGAACCACGCGCTGTAGTCGGCGATGGCCTGCATGACCTCGTCGGGTGCGCCGAGGTAGAAGCCGGCCATCAGGTCGGTGTAGCAAAGTCCGTCGGCATATTCTGCGACCTTGTCCGCCGGCATCAACCGCATTTCCAGCAGCCAGGAGCGCGTCTTCTCCTGCAACTGGGGCCAATACGGATGCAGTTGCCGGGGAAACGCCGCCTCGATGACCGGAAGAGAGAGCGAGGGAGGGACCGCGGGCGCGGTCACCGTCGCTGTGGTGCTGTATGTGGTGCTGTATGGGAAAGCTGGCACGGACAACCCCTCTCAGCCGCCAGTGGGCACACACCCCTCCCCCCGTGCCGGGCGTGCGCCGTTGCGTATCCCCGCACTTCCCATTCAGCACTACAACTGACCGTTCTGGGAACGGATTTGCTTCATTCACCACCCCAACATGCCGAGAATCCACCCCTGCATGACTGGTTACGGATCAACACGTGTGCAGTAGATGTGCGTAAGCGATCGAACGTCCGTCGGACACACGAACGACGCCCGGCCGGAGGGATCCCGGCCGGGCGTCGTGGTGGTGCGGGTGGGCTCAGTCGTTGGCGACCACGGGATACCGGGGCTCGTTCTCGGCCATCTGCCGCAGGGCGTCCTTGCGTTCACGCTTGGACAGACGGTCGATGTAGAGGTAGCCGTACAGGTGGTCGGTCTCGTGCTGCAAACACCGAGCGAAGTATCCGGTGCCGCGCACCTTGATCGGATTGCCCTGCTCGTCCTGACCGGTCACCTCGGCGTAGTCGGGACGGGCCAGCGGCGCGTAGGCGGTGGGCACCGACAGGCAGCCCTCGTTGCTGTCGTCGAGCCGGCGCCGGTCCGCGGGCAGTTCGACGAGCTTGGGGTTGCAGACGACACCGGTGTGCCGGACGCCCTCGTCGTCGGGGCAGTCGTAGACGAAGACCTTCAGGTCGACGCCGATCTGGTTGGCGGCCAGGCCCACGCCCTCGGCGGTGTGCTGCGAGGCGAACATGTCCGCGACCAGCTGCCGCAGTTCGTCGCCGAACTCGGTGACGTCCTTGCACTCCTTGTGCAGCACCGGGTTCCCGACGACGGTGATCGGCCGCGAGGCGCCGGCCTCACGCCATGCCAGCTCGCGCGCCTCCGCCTCCTCGGTGTCGATGACGAAGCCCTCGTCGTCCACGGGAAGCACGCCCGTGTGCTGCTGATCGGTGTCCTGCTGCGCCATGACCGACGATGCCTTCCTCAGTGAAACAGGGGGAGAAGTTGCTGATACAGGGTACGGGGAAGCGGTCCTCCAGGGGCGCGGGGCCGCATCGGTACGCGCCTCGGCCGCGCGGGCGCGACCCGCCACGGCGGCGCCGCGGCAGGCCCGGACCTAACAGACCTCTTCCAGGTCCCGCCAGTCACGGGAGTCCGGGCTGTCCGCGACCCATCCGTCCAGCAGCCCCCGGACCAGCGAAGCCGGCGCGGCCACCCCGCACTCCCGCTCCGGCACCCACAGCTGCCCGTCCGTCCGGTGCCCGAGCGGGCCCGGATGCCCCGGCTCGCTGTGGTCGTGCGGGTCGAGATGCTCGCCGTCACCCTCGTCGGACGGCATCCGCGACTCCGAGCACATCCGGCAGAGCAGCCGCACCGACGACGACCAGTCCTCCGCGGCGAAGCCCGCGTCGGCCGCCAGCTGCTCCAGCGCGTCCCGGTCGGACTCGGTGGCCGCCTCCAGCAGGACGACCCAGGTCGGCACGGGCGACGGCGCCCACAGCTCGATCTCGTCGAAGACCGGGTAGGAGTGGCCCGTGGCGGTGGTCCGCTCGCCGTGCGGCACCCCGTCGTGCAGCACGACCTCGCCCCAGCGCCGCCCGGACGAGGGCAGCGGGATGGACAGGACCTCCATCCGGGCCGGGTCCAGCCGCCGCCCCCACACCACCTCGGCCTCGCCCTCGGGCGACAGCCGTACGGCAGCGCTGCCCAGCTCCATGCCGACCGGCTCACCGGCGCCTATGGCGTCGCCGGGCACCCGCAGCCCGTACGCCTGCCAGGCGCGGCGGGCCAGCGGCCAGTCCTGGAGGGCGGTGGCCGCGATCCCCACGTTCCACCAGTCGGGGGCCCCGGCCTCACGGTCGAGCAGGGCGACGGCCCGCAGTCCCGCCGTGCGGGCCTGCTCCCAGTCGTGCCGGAACTTGTGCAGCAGGGCGAGGTTGAACCAGGACTCGGACAGCCAGGGTTCCAGATCGGCGGCACGTGTCAGCAGCGCCCCCGCGTCCTCGTACCGCCCGTCGCCGATCAGCGTGAACGCGCGGTCGGTGGCCTGCCGCCAGGAGGCGGAGGGCCGGTGCCGTCCCTTGCCGAAGATCCTCACGATTCCCGCCTGCCAGTTCCGTTCTGTGGGCTGGCCAGTGCCCCCGGACACTCTCTCCCTCGCATCCAACCACGTGTGGCCGGAGGGCCGCTCATTACCCATGGGTTACCCACCCACGGGCGAGGTCAGACCGTCCCATCCGCCGCCCGCCGCCCTTCCCGGGCCGCCGCGCGCGGCCCCTGTGTTCCAGAGCACCCTGGCCAGGGCCTCCACCACCTCGGGCGCGTAGTCCCGGCCGGTGCCGAGGCGCAGCTCCTCCAGGGCGGTGAGAGGCCCACCGGGACCGCTGCCCTGGACCTTCTCCTCGTATGCGTTCACCACCCGGACTATGCGCGCGGCCACCGGCTGCTCCGGGTAGGGGTCGGCCTGCCGCTCGACGACCGCGGCCACCTGGGCGCCCGCCCCGGTCTGGCGGACGACGGCCCCGCCGAGCAGCGCGATCCGCCGCTGCTGGGCGGCCGGCAGCCCGGCGGTGGCCCCGGCCGGGACCGGGTCGACGAGGCTGAGCTGGCCGATGTCGTGCATGAGGGCCGCGTACTCCAGGACGCTCAGATCGGGCTCCGGCAGCCCCAGGTCCCGGCCCACGGCCTGGCTGAGGGCGGCGACCCGGCGGGCGTGGCCCGCGGGGGTGTATCCGGCGATCTCGGTGGCGCGGGCCAGCGAGGCGATGGTCTGCCGGTAGGTGGCCCGCACCGCCGCGTACCGGCGCAGGGACAGCTGGGTGAGCAGCAGCGGTACCGAGAACACCGGCAGCGCCCACAGCCCGACCACGGCCACCGCGAGCGCCATCACCGCCCCCGTCGCGCAGACCGCCGAGCCGATCCCGGGCACCGCCCGCAACTCGTCCCGCAGCAGCGGGGCGAACGGCCAGCCGGTCCGGGAGTGGGCGAGCGCGGCGGCGACCACGGCGTCGCACAGGACGGTCAGGACGAGCAGCGCGAGCACCAGCAGCGCGTAGGCGGGCCCGCTCCAGCCGTCGAACACCCCGCGGTTGTGCAGGGGCTGGAAGCAGACGGCGGCGAACCCCACGGACAGGACCCGCCGCACCAGGTGGTCGAGGACGGCCTGTCCCCGGGCCAGCTGCGGCACGCTGCCGAGCAGGGAAGCGGCGACGACCACCGCGACGACTTGGGTGACCCCGTGCTGGGTGGGGTGCCCTGCGTGGCCGCCGACCAGCGCGTACGACAGCGACCCCGCGGTGCCGAGCGGCGCGGCCTCACGCAGCCGCGGTCCGCTCTGGGGGCGGGTGAGCTCCCCGACGGCGACGAGGATCCCGAAGGCGAGCGCGACGGGGCGGTCCTCGACGCCCGTCATGCACGTGAGGAGGAGGGAGCCGGCGACGAGGAGCGCCGCCGCGCAGTGGAGGGCGACGTGCGAGCGGCGGACGGTCATCGGCGGGCCTCGGACCGGTCGTCGGAGGGCTGCGCGGGCAGGGCCGGGCGGTCCTCCTCGGCGGTCACGACCGGATGCCAGCCGTCCCGGGCGATGGCGTGCGTCAGCGCCGCGACCATCCGGGGGTCGAACTGGGCGCCCGCGCACCGCCGCAGCTCCTCCAGCGCGACGGGCACCGGCCGGGCCCTGCTGTAGGACCTGGTGGACGTCATGGCGTCGAAGGCGTCCGCGACGGCGACCACCCGGGCCGGTTCCGGGATCTGGCTGCCCACCAGCCCGTACGGGTAGCCCTTGCCGTCGAGGCGTTCGTGGTGGTGCAGGATCGCCGAGCGGGCCTCGCCGAGGAAGGAGATCCCGCGGGTGATCTCGTGCCCGTACTCGGGGTGCAGCTCGATGACCCGCCGCTCCTGCGGGGTCAGCGGCCCGTCCTTGCGCAACAGCCGGGTGGGGACGCCGAGTTTGCCGACGTCGTGCAGGATCCCGGCGAAGCGGAGCATGTCGATCCGGTCCTCGCCCATCCCCAGTTCGCGCCCGATCAGCACGGAGGCCTGGCCGACGCGCTCGCTGTGCCCGCGCGTGTAGCCGTCCTTGATGTCGACGGCCTGCACCAGGGCGCGGATGGTGGCCTGGTGGGCGGCGCGCTCCCGGTGGTACTGCGCGAACACCCACCACGAGACGGCCATCGGGAACAGCACGAGCAGGGCGGCCACCGGCCCGTACGGGCTGAGCCACAGCACGGCCATCATCAGCCCGCCGAGCCCGTGCACCGCCAGCGGCGCCAGGGAGCGCAGGAACAGCCCCCGGCAGACCGGCCACGGCGGCAGCCCCTCCGCGAGCGCCAGCATCCCGCCGTCCAGCAGGGCGAGCGCGGCGCAGAACACCAGCACGGCCGCGCCCGCCGGCACGAGCGCGTACGGCAGGTCGGAGCCGGCCACGGCGTCCCGCCCGCCGAGCACGGCGTGCACCTGGGCGGCCGCCCACACGGCGAGCGACGCGTGCGCGGCCCGCCAGACCCGGCGCAGCAGAAAGGGGCGCCGCTCGACGTGCGAGAACAGCGCCCCGGGCAGCGGGACGAGCGCGGCCGCGGCCGGCGCGAGCAGGAAGGCCCCGGCGAGCAGCACGGGGTGGAGGGTGCCGGAGAACCTGCGCCGGGCGATGCGCTCGCCGCCGGCGTACAGGGCGGCCAGCAGCGCGACGGCCCACCAGGGGGTGGGCGCGCCGGGCAGCGAGGGGAGCGTGCAGAGCAGGGCACCGAGGGCGACACCGGCGACGTATCCGCGCGCACGCGCCGGAATGCCCTCCATGACGCCTCCCCCAGCCGTACCTGTCCGGGCTCAGGAGCCTAGGACGGCCGGGGGTGGGTCCGCGGGCGTATCACCCGCGAATTAGCACATTCGAGTGACGGCGGCGGGTTCCGGACGCGGCTGCCGGGAACCGGGATTCCGGGCAGCGGGCCGTCCGGAAGGCGCCTCAGGACTCCTGGGGCGTCGCCGTCACGTCGTGGTCGGGGACGGCCTGGCCGGAACGGATCAGGTCGATCCGGCCCATGACCTTGGCCCGCAGGTCGGTCGGCACGTCGTCACTCCCGCAGCACCGCTTGACCAGCTTCTTCACGGCCTCCTCCAGCCCGTACTTCTCCAGGCAGGGGGAGCATTCCTCGAAGTGGTGCTGGAACTTGTCCCGGTCCACCGGGGGCATTTCGCTGTCGAGGTACTCGTAGAGGTGGTCGAGGACCTCACCGCAGTCCGTCTCGTGCGGATCTCCGCAGCTCATGAGCCCGAACCTTTCGCTTCGTTCGACTCTCCGGCACCGGCCGGGACCAACCCGCGCTCACGGGCGTAGTCCTCGAGCATGCCGCGCAGTTGACGGCGGCCCCGGTGCAGCCGGGACATCACCGTACCGATGGGTGTCCCCATGATGTCCGCGATCTCCTTGTACGCAAAGCCCTCTACGTCGGCGAGATACACGGCGATCCGGAACTCCTCGGGGATGGCCTGAAGCGCCGCCTTCACGTCCGAGTCGGGCAGGTGGTCCAGCGCCTGCGACTCCGCGGAGCGCAGACCGGTGGACATGTGCGACTCGGCGCGCGCCAGCTGCCAGTCCTCGATCTCCTCGGCCGCACTGCGCTGGGGCTCGCGCTGCTTCTTGCGGTACGAGTTGATGAAGGTGTTGGTGAGGATCCGGTACAGCCAGGCCTTGAGGTTGGTGCCCTCGCGGAACTGGTGGAAGGACGCGTACGCCTTCGCGTACGTCTCCTGGACCAGGTCCTCGGCGTCCGCCGGATTGCGCGTCATGCGCAGCGCGGCCGAGTACATCTGGTCGAGGAACTCGAGCGCGTCCCGCTCGAAGCGCGCGCTGCGCTCCGCGGTCGATTCCGCGCCCGTCTCCTGGCTCACGCCCTGGCCCTCGGGCAGCTCCGCCTGGCCGTTGTCGGTCCCTGCGTCGGTACCGGTGACCGGACCCACCTCCTCAAGATCGCGGGTAGGACCGAAACCGATCCCACTCGAATCGGAGGATAGACGACTACCCGCGCCTGCCGCCGCTCCCATGGGGGCGGTCTTCGTCGCGTGCAGCACCGTCCAGTCCAGATCGGTGCGGCTGGCGCGGCTCGGGCAGATGGTCGAACCCATGCGGCGGACTTCCTCTCCCACTGACATCGGTGCCGGTTGTTCAGCACTTCTGTCCGCCTCAACAGCGCCCGGCCCCGCCGCATTCCCGACCCGCGCGGCGTCACCCGAGTGACGCGACCCACCCGACGACGGCGGCGGTGACGACCTCCAGCGTCTCCTCCTGCGTGACCCCGGACCGCTTGGGCACGGCGAACGCGTGATCGCCGTACGGCACCTCCACGAGGTCGTACCCGCCCGCGGGGAACTCGTCCGGCCTGCCGAACGTGTCGTTGCCGCCCTGGACCACGAGCGTCGGCACCCCCGCCCCGAGCAGCTCGTCGGCGCGGGACCGCTCCGGTCGGCCCGGCGGGTGGAGCGGGAAGCCGAGTGCGAGCACGGCGTGCGCGCCCAGCTCGGTGGCCGTGCGGCAGGCCACCCGCGCGCCGGCCGACCGGCCGCCCGAGATCACCGGCAGCCCGGGCGCGGCGACGGTCGGCCAGATCCCGCGCCAGCCGACGTCGAGGGTCTTCGGCGCGGGCGCGACCTTCTTTCCCGCCACCCGCCAGGGCTGCTCCACGAGCGCGACGCTCACCCGGTGCCCGGGCAGCACGGCGGCGAGGGCCTGGAGGTCCCGGGCCCCGACACCGCCCCCGGCGCCGTGGCCGACCGCGAGGACGAGCCGCGGCCTCTTCGCGGGGTGCCAGGTGACACGGGCGGTGCCCGCCTCGGTCTCCACCGTCTCGGTGCTCACCACTGTTTCGCTGCTCACGTCAGAAGAGTGTGCCCTCCTCGGGCCCCTCCAGCTCCTTCAGCAGCTCCGGGCCGTTGTTGCGGACGTTGCTGACGGTCGTGGACACCGGGTAGGCGCGCATCAGCCCGGGCGGCGGGGCGTCGAGGAGGGAGCGCAGGTCGTCCACGTCCGTCCGCGCGGGGTCGAGCCAGGCGTCCCAGCGGTCCGGGGTGAGCATCAGCGGCATCCGGGGGTGGATGTCGGCGAGGGCGTGCGGGCCGTCGGCGGGGGCCACGGCGAGCGGGGAGGTCTCGGCCTCGGTCGTGATCACCGAGCAGGTCACCCACCAGGCCTGCGGATGGTCGTCGGGCAGGGTCCGGTCCCGCCAGAACTCGTACAGCCCGGCCATCGCGAAGACCGTGCCGTCGGCCGGGAGCACGAAGTAGGGCTGCTTGCGCGGCCGCTTCCGCTTCCCCTCGACCTCCAGGTCCCGTTCCTGGACGCCGGTGACCCACTCGTAGTAGCCGTCGGCGGGCAGGACGCAGCGCCGGGTGGCGAAGGCGCGGCGGAAGGAGGGCTTCTCGTGGACGGTCTCGGCGCGTGCGTTGATCATCCGCGCGCCGCCCTCGGGGGTCTTCGCCCAGGACGGGACCAGTCCCCACTTCAGCTTCCGCAGCTGCCGAACCGGCCGCTTGTCCCCGGCGTCCTTCAAGGGACGGTCGAGGACGGCGTAGACCTCCTTGGTCGGCGCCACGTTGTAGTCGGGCTCCAGGGCCTCCTCGGGCTCCCACTTCTCGACCTCAAAGATTCCTGCGAGATCCTCGGGCCTGCGACTCGCTGCATACCGTCCGCACATACGTGCCACACTGCCAGACTCCGTACGAGGACAGGAGCCACCCCGAACCATGGAGAGCACCGCCGCCATCGCGCTGCCCGACCTGTGGGACCGTCTCGTCGGCACCCAGTCCGACCCCGACGTGTGGGTGGTGGTGGCCACCGCGGTCGCCGCCCTCGCGGTCGTCGTGCCGCACTCCCTGTGGCGGATATCGCGCAACGCGATCACCATCGCCCACGAAGGCGGTCACGGCCTGGTCGCGCTGCTGACCGGGCGCCAGCTGACCGGGATCCGGCTGCACTCCGACACCAGTGGCCTGACCCTCAGCCGGGGCAAGCCGCACGGCCTCGGCATGATCCTCACCGCGGCGGCCGGGTACACCGCTCCCCCGCTGCTCGGTCTGGGTGGCGCGGCCCTCCTCGGCGCCGGCCGCATCACGCTGCTGCTGTGGGTGGCCACGGCCCTGCTGCTCGTGATGCTGGTGATGATCCGCAACGCGTACGGCGCGCTCACGGTGGTCCTCACCGGCGGCACCTTCCTGCTGGTGTCCTGGCTGGCGGGACCGCAGGTGCAGGCGGCCTTCGCCTACGCGGTCGTGTGGTTCCTGCTGCTGGGCGGCGTCCGGCCCGCCTTCGAGCTCCAGGCGAAGCGTTCCCGCGGCGGCGCGGGCGACTCGGACGCCGACCAGTTGTCCCGGCTGACCCATGTGCCGGCGGGCCTGTGGCTGTTCCTCTTCCACGCGGTGAGCCTGTGCGCCCTGCTGGGCGGGGGCCGGTGGCTGCTGGGGCTGTGAGGCAGCCGCGGGACGAGGCGTCACGGGGGCGCGGGATGTGCCTCCACGGCGGTGCCGCGGGCCGCGGCCGGCCCCGACGGCGCCGCACCCGATGCACGGCCGCCCACTAAAGTGGAGCCCATGGCCCCGAACCCCGCACACACCGCCCTCTGGCCCGCCCCGCACGCGAGCGAGGCCGTCGCCGCGACGGTCCACGTGCCGGGGTCGAAGTCCGTCACCAACCGTGCCCTCGTCCTCGCCTCGCTCGCCTCCGAGCCGGGCTGGCTGCGCCGTCCCCTGCGCTCCCGCGACACCCTGCTGATGGCGGGTGCCCTGCGCGAGATGGGCGTCGGCATCGAGGAGACCGTGTCGTCCAGCTCCTCCGGCGCCGGGAGCCCCGACGGCACCGGCGAGGCCTGGCGGGTCCTCCCCGCGGGGCTGCGCGGCCCGGCCACGGTCGACGTCGGCAACGCGGGCACGGTGATGCGCTTCCTGCCGCCGGTCGCCGCCCTCGCCGACGGCCCCGTCCGCTTCGACGGCGACCCGCGGTCGTACGAGCGTCCCCTGCACGGCGTCATCGACGCGCTGCGGGTCCTCGGCGCCCGGATCGACGACGACGGCCGCGGCGCGCTGCCGCTGACCGTGCACGGCGGCGGCGCGCTGGACGGCGGCACGGTGGAGATCGACGCCTCGTCCTCGTCCCAGTTCGTGTCGGCCCTGCTCCTCTCGGCCCCCCGCTTCAACCAGGGCGTGGAGGTCCGTCACATCGGCTCCACGCTGCCCTCGGTGCCGCACATCCGGATGACGGTCGACATGCTGCGCGCGGTCGGCGCGCAGGTGGACACCCCGGAGTCGGGCGGCGAGCCGAACGTCTGGCGGGTCACCCCGGGCGCCCTGCTGGGCCGCGACCTGACGATCGAGCCGGACCTGTCCAACGCCCAGCCGTTCCTGGCGGCTGCCCTGGTGACGGGCGGCCGGGTGCTGATCCCGGACTGGCCGGCCCGCACCACCCAGCCGGGTGACCGGCTGCGGGAGATCTTCACCGAGATGGGTGGCTCCTGCGAACTGGCCGACTACGGCCTCGTCTTCACCGGTTCGGGTGCGATCCACGGCATCGATGTCGACCTGGGCGACGTCGGCGAGCTGACCCCGGGCATCGCGGCGGTCGCCGCCCTCGCGGACTCCCCGTCCACCCTGCGGGGCGTGGCCCACCTGCGTCTGCACGAGACGGACCGGCTGGCCGCGCTGACGAAGGAGATCAACGAGCTCGGCGGCGATGTGACGGAGACCGCCGACGGTCTGCACATCCGCCCGCGCCGGCTGCACGGCGGGATCTTCCACACCTACGACGACCACCGCATGGCGACGGCCGGCGCGATCATCGGCCTGGCCGTGGAGGGCGTGCAGATCGAGAACGTGGCGACGACGGCGAAGACGCTGCCGGACTTCCCGGAGCTGTGGACCGGGATGCTCGGGGTATAGGGACTCTCGCCATGCGCCGCTACGACAAGCACACCGACCAGGACGACATCCGCAGCCGCCCGAACCGCAAGGGCAACCGGCCTCGCACGCACATCCGGCCCAAGCACGAGGACTCCGTCGAGGGCATGGTCCTCACCGTCGACCGGGGCCGCCTGACCTGTCTGGTCGACAACCGGATCGTGATGGCGATGAAGGCCCGCGAACTGGGCCGCAAGGCCGCGATCGTGGGCGACCGGGTCGCGATCGTCGGCGACCTGTCCGGCAACAAGGACACCCTGGCCCGCATCGTCCGGATCGAGAAGCGCACCTCGGTGCTGCGCCGCACCGCGGACGACGACGACCCCTTCGAGCGCGTCGTCGTCGCCAACGCCGACCAGCTCGCCGTGGTCACCGCGCTCGCCGACCCCGAGCCCCGCCCGCGTCTGATCGACCGCTGCCTGGTGGCGGCGTTCGACGGCGGCCTCACGCCCCTGCTGGTCATGACGAAGTCGGACCTGGCCTCACCGGACAAGCTGCTGGAGCTGTACGGCCACCTCGACATCCCGTACGTCGTCACCAGCCGCGACGAGCTGGAGAACGGCGACGCGGCGGACCGGGTGCGCGAACACCTGACCGGGCGGATCACGGCGTTCGTGGGGCATTCCGGCGTCGGGAAGACGACCCTGGTCAACGCGCTGGTCCCGGAGGAGCGGCGGCGGGTGACCGGCCATGTGAACGCGGTGACCGGCCGCGGCCGCCACACCACGACGTCGGCGCTGGCCCTGCCCCTGGCGGGCACGGACGACTGGGTGATCGACACCCCGGGCGTACGGTCCTTCGGCCTGCACCACGTCGACCCGTCCCGGGTGATCCTCGCCTTCCCCGACCTGGTGCCGGGAACGGAGGGCTGCCCGCGCGCGTGCAGTCACGACGAGCCCGACTGCGCGCTGGACGCCTGGGTGGCCGACGGCCACGCCGACCCGGCACGGCTGTACTCCCTGCGCCGGCTGCTGGCCACCCGCGAGCGCACCGAGGGCGACTGATCCACGAGCTGATCCACGGGCTGACCACCGCGTTGTTTGCGTCCGCCCGGGCCCGGTAAGTGCATAATCGCACCGAGCCGGGGCCGGACCGGGCCGGGCGGACGGAGGGACAGCACATGGCGTGGCTGCTGGTGGTCGTGGCCGGGTTGCTGGAGACCGGCTTCGCCGTGTGCCTCAAGCTGTCCCACGGCTTCACGAGGCTGTGGCCGACCATCGCCTTCTGCGCCTTCGCGCTGGGAAGCTTCGGCCTGCTGACCCTCTCCCTGAAGAAGCTCGACGTGGGTCCCGCCTACGCGGTGTGGACGGGCATCGGCGCGGCGGGCACCGCGATCTACGGCATGGTCTTCCTCGGCGACCTGGTGTCGGTCCTGAAGCTCGTCTCGATCAGCCTGGTGATCATAGGAGTGATCGGACTCCAGCTGTCCGGGTCGGCTCACTGACCCGACCGGTCGGCCGGCTGTCTCTGGAGCGCCCCCCGCACCAGCTCCGCGACGCCGTTCTCCCCCGTCGGCGGCGCGGACACACAGGACAGGGCGAGCCGGACGGCGAGCTCGCAGGAGCGGGCCAGTTCGGCGGCGTCGGCCCGGACGGCGCCGGGACCGGAGAGCACGGCCACGGCCCGGTCGCGGACGGCGCCCACCAGGTCGGCGGGCGAGGGCAGCGGCCCGTCCGCCCGTCGCTGGGCCGGCACGGCCGAGGAGGACGGCACCGCCGAGAGCGTCGGCGAGGGCAGGCGTTCGCTCCAGAAGCCGGTGAGGACCGCCCGTACGAGGACGTTGTCGCGGGCGGCGGAGGCGGTCCACTCGGCGGTGGCGGTGAGCCTCTCCCGGGCGTCGCCGTGCACCGCCAGCGCCCGCTCGACCCCGGCGAGGTAGGCGTCGGCCTCGCGCCGGACGAGCGCCCGGGCCAGGCCTTCCTTGCTGCCGAACTCGTTGTACAGCGTCTGCCGGGACACCCCGGCCGCCGCGGCGACGTCCACCATCCGCACCGCGGCCCACGGTCGTCGTGCGAGCGCCTCGAAGGCGGCGTCCAGTAGGGATTCCCGCGCTGCAGGCATCATCGCCTCCCTGGGGCGAGCGGCTCTGCGCCCAGGTTTGACGCGGACGGGGGCACTGTCAAGGGTTCGCGGCGGCGACCGGTGGTCCACCGGCCGTGTCCACGGGTCCTCCCCGTCCGTCCCGCGGTCCCCTGTGGCCCGTTCTCACCTTCGGCGGATACGGTTCGTCCCATGCCGGACTACCACGACGACCTCCGACTCGCGCACGTCCTCGCCGACGCCGCCGACGCCGTGACCATGGACCGTTTCAAGGCCCTCGACCTCAAGGTCGAGACCAAACCGGACATGACCCCGGTGAGTGAGGCCGACAAGGCCGCCGAGGAACTCATCCGGGGCCAGCTCCAGCGGGCCCGTCCCCGCGACGCGATCCTCGGCGAGGAGTACGGCGTCCAGGGCACCGGCCCCCGCCGCTGGGTGGTCGACCCGATCGACGGCACGAAGAACTACGTACGGGGCGTTCCCGTCTGGGCCACCCTCATCTCGCTCACGGAGGCGGGCGAGGGGGGCTACCAGCCCGTGGTCGGCGTCGTCTCCGCCCCGGCGCTGGGCCGGCGCTGGTGGGCCGCGAAGGGACACGGCGCCTTCACCGGCCGCAGCCTGACCTCCGCCACCCGGCTGCGTGTCTCCGGGGTCTCGGAGCTCTCGGACGCCTCCTTCGCGTACTCCTCGCTGACCGGCTGGGAGGAGCGCGGGCTCCTGAACGGCTTCCTCGACCTGACCCGTGAGGTGTGGCGCACGCGCGCGTACGGCGATTTCTGGCCGTACATGATGGTCGCCGAGGGCTCGGTCGACCTGTGCGCCGAACCCGAGCTCTCGCTCTGGGACATGGCGGCCACGGCGATCGTCGTGACGGAGGCCGGCGGCGCCTTCACGGGCCTCGACGGGCGCCCGGGTCCGCACAGCGGCAACGCGGCCGCGTCGAACGGCCTGCTCCACGAGGAGCTGCTGGGTTACCTCAACGAGCGCCACTGAACGGTCCGCCCGACACTCACAGATGAGCGCGCGCGCCCTCAATTGGCTGCGCGCGCCCTCTTGTTGACCCTCGCTTTACCTGCCACGCTGACAGCACCCCCCACTTGTGAACTTGTGAATCCGTGAACAACCGTGGATTCTTAGGAGGTGGCTCCAGCCATGCTCGTCCGCGACGCCATGAGCACGGTGGTCCTCACCATCGGCCCCGCACACACCCTCCGTCAGGCCGCCGCCCTGATGGCCGCCCGCCATGTCGGCGCCGCCATCGTCCTCGACCCGGACGCCGGCGGCATCGGCATCCTCACCGAGCGGGACATCCTCAACTCCGTGGGTCTCGGGCAGGACCCGGACACGGAACGGACCCACGCCCACACCACCAACGACGTCGTCTTCGCCGCTCCGGGCTGGACCCTGGAGGAGGCGGCCCGGGCCATGGCCCACGGCGGCTTCCGGCACCTGATCGTCCTCGACCGCGACGAACCGGCCGGCATCGTCTCGGTCCGCGACATCATCCGCTGCTGGGCGCCGGCGCGGCAGCAGGTACCGGCCTGAGCGCGCGAACGGGCCGGACCCCCGCGGGGGTCCGGCCCGTTCGCACACGACGAGCGGTCCAGTGCTGTCGGCCGCGCAGGGTCCGTCGGGACCACGGCCTCCAGCCGCTCGCCGCGCATTCTGTCGACCTGATCCTACAGTGGACTTCATCCAAATCGATCCAGAATCTAAAGTCACACCTGTTCGGGACCTGGTCCCAGTAGCTGCTAGGCTGAATCCATGAGCGACCTTCTGGAACGACTGCGCGGACGCGGATGGCGGATGACCGCGCAGCGGCGTGTCGTGGCCGAGGTGCTCGACGGCGACCATGTCCACCTGACCGCCGACGAGGTGCATTCCCGGGCCGTCCTCCGGCTGCCCGAGATCTCCCGGGCGACCGTCTACAACACGCTCGGCGAACTGGTCTCCCTCGGCGAGGTGCTCGAGGTCGCCACCGACAAGCGCGCCAAGCGGTACGACCCGAACGCGCACCGCCCGCACCATCACCTGGTGTGCGCCCGGTGCGGCGCGATCAAGGATGTCCACCCGAGCGGGAACCCGCTGGCCGACCTCCCCGACTCGGAGCGCTTCGGCTTCACGGTCTCGGACGTCGAGGTGACGTACCGCGGGATCTGCCCGAACTGCGCGGCGGCCTGACCGACGCCCGCGGGCCGGATCCGGCGCACTCCCTCCCCGTACGCGGGGTTCCCTGATCTGACGGGTCGTCATATCGTCGGGTGCTGTGGGAGTTCCGTATCCGAAACTCAGCGCACGTGATCTGACCCGAACCTTCGGCCGGGGTCCGGGCGCGGTGGCCGCCCTCGGCCCCCTCGACCTCACCGTCGCCCCCGGCGAGTTCACCTGCGTCGTCGGCCCCTCGGGCTGCGGCAAGTCCACCCTGCTGCGCATCGCGGCGGGTCTGCTGCGCCCGAGCACCGGCACGCTGGAGATCCGCACCGCGAGCCCCAGGCCCGCGGCCATGATCTTCCAGGACTACGGCATCTACGACTGGAAGACGGTCCGCGCCAACGTCCGTTTCGGCCTCGACGTCCAGCGCGTCCCCCGCCGCGAGGCGAACGCCCGGGCCGACGACTGGCTGGCCCGCACGGGCCTGACAGGTTTCGCGGACGCCTACCCCGCGACCCTCTCGGGCGGCATGCGCCAGCGAGTGGCCCTCGCCCGCGCCCTGGCCGTCGCACCCGAAGTGCTGCTGATGGACGAGCCGTTCGCGGCCCTGGACGCCCAGCTCCGCACGATCCTCCAGGACGAGCTCCTCGACCTCACCCAGACCACCCGCACCACCACCCTCTTCATCACCCACAGCCTGGAGGAGGCGATCGTCCTCGGCGACCGCGTCCTGGTGATGTCCGCCCGCCCCGGCCGGATCATCGCCGAGCACCGCCCGCCCTTCCCGCGTCCGCGCACCGGGGACATCCGTTCGACCCCCGCTTTCACGGCGCTCAAGGGCGAGCTGTGGGAGCTGCTGCGCAGGGAGGCGGTGCCGGCGTGAGCACCCTGCTGGAGAAGTCCGGCGCGGGCGCGGACCCGAGTCCCGACGGGCCGGTCCTGGTCCGCCGGCCCGGCCCCGAGGAACTGCACCCCGTACGCACCCACCGCCGCCGCCGGGCGCTCGAACTGTCCCTGGCCCTCGCGGTCCCCCTGCTGCTGGTCCTCCTCTGGCAGCTGGCGGCCGTCCGCGGCTGGATCGACGACCGCGTCTACCCGGCCCCGTCCACGATCCTCGCCGACGGCTGGGACCGGGCGGCCGCCGGCGAGCTGTGGCCTGACGTGTGGGCCACCCTGAAGCGCGTCCTGGGCGGCTACGCGCTCGGCACGGCGTCGGGCTACGCGCTGGGCCTGCTGATGGGGTCGCTGGCGCTGGTCAGGGCAGCCCTGGAACCGCTCCTGGACGCCCTGTACGTCGTGCCGAAACTGGCTCTCCTGCCGGTCTTCCTGAACATGTTCGGCCTGGGCGAGGTGCCACAGGTGGCGCTGGTGGCGACGACGGTCTTCTTCTTCGTGTGGATCTCGACGATGTCGGCGGTGCTCGCGATCCCCTCCGGCCACCGCGACGCGGGCCGGGTCTTCGGCGCCTCCCCGTGGCAGATGTTCCGCCATGTCCTGCTCCCGGCCTCGCTGCCCGCCGTCCTGGTGGGCGCCCGGATCGCGGCGGGGGTGGCGGTCCTCGTCATCGTCGCCTCGGAGCAGATCGCCGCGGCGGACGGCCTGGGCCACCTCGTCTTCGACTCGCGCGCGCTGTTCCAGAACGACGTGATGTTCGTCGGGATCGTCTGCGTGGCGGTGCTCGGGGTGGTCTTCTCCGAGCTGGTGCGCGTCGTGGGGCGGCTGCTCACGCCGTGGGCGCCGCGGGACCGGGGCCGGGGGCAGTCATGAGCGGACGTCTCCGCGGGTGCGTCCGCGCCCTGCCGGTCGCCCTGGCCGTCACGGCCCTGCTGAGCTCGACGGCGTGCTCGTCGCCGTACGCGGGCGACGACGACGCCGGGGCCCGGTCCGAGGCCGCGACGCGCGCGGTCCGACCGGTCGAGGGCTGCGGCACCACCTCCTGGACGGACCCGGCGGACCTCTCCGCCGGACGCACTCCCGCCCGCTGCCAACCGGGCGCCCCGCCTCCCTCGCCCCTCTCCGAACGCCGCAGGCTCACCCTCGCGACGGGCACGCTGAGCGCGGAGTACGTGGCCCCGCTCCAGGTCGCCCTCGACAAGGGCGAGTTCGCGCGGGAGGGCCTGGACGTCACCCTCAAGGTGCTGCCCACGCCCGACGCCCTGCCGCTGCTGGCCAAGGGGGACGTCGACGCCCTGTGGGCGGCTCCGGAGGCGGCGGTCATGAACGGTGTGCGGGGCGGCTTCGACATCCGCTGGGTGGCGGGGAACTTCTCGCCCGGCCCCGGCTCGAAGAGTGGTCTGTGGGTACGGCTGAAGGACGGCGAGAGCGCGGCGGACGTCACGATGTCCGGCCGCCGGCTGGGCACGATGATCGGCAAGGGCTCGGTGATCGCCTACCCCATGGAGAAGGCGCTGCAGCGGCACGGGGGCGACCTGGCCCGGATCCAGTACCAGCAGCTGGGCTCCGCCGACGTCCTCACCGCCCTGCAGAACGGCGGCGTCGACTCGGCCTGGCTGCTCGACCCGGTCTGGCGCAGGGTCGAGGGCGAGCCGGGGTACGCCTTCCTCGGCGGCCAGCCTCCGGGCGAACCCCTGGGCGGCCTGCTGTACGGCCCGAGTCTGCTCGCCGACGACGTGGACGCGGGGGTGGCCCTGCTGCGGGCCTACATCCGCACCGTGAACACGTACTTCGCCGCGGACTACAAGACGGACGCCGGGTTCGTCGGGTACCTCGCGAAGCTGCTGAAGATCGACGAGGCGATCCTGGAGTCCACGCCCTCGCTCCGGATGGACTGGGAGATCCGCGCGGGCACGACCGACCGCCTCCAGGCCGCCTACGAGGCCCAGGGCGTCACCGCGGAGTCGGCTTCCCCGCTCCCCGAGTCGAGAACCGTGAACCGGCGCCTGTACGAGGAGGCCGTGGGCCACGCACCGTGACGCCCCGTGACCACGCACGGGAGACGAAACGACCGAGGGCCGGAACCCTTGCGGATTCCGGCCCTCGGACTTTGAGTAGCGGGGACAGGATTTGAACCTGCGACCTCTGGGTTATGAGCCCAGCGAGCTACCGAGCTGCTCCACCCCGCGCCGTTGAATGCAACGTTACGTGAAGGGGAAGGACAAAGGCAAATCCATTGACCGGCGCCCACCTGCGCAGGTCAGAGCCCCCCGGGGGGCGGGGCGTGGCGGCCACGTCGGCACCCGCCACACCCGGCGCCGGCGCCGTCAGGCCGAGAGCTCTTCCCGCAACGCGTCCCGCAGCCGGGCCGCCCGCTCGGCCACCTCGGCCGGGCCCAGCGACACCGCCCGGTCGGCCCACCGCTGCCCCTCGGCCAGCTCGCCGCGACGCGCGTAGACCAGGGCGAGCCGCAACGCCGCCCGCCCGTGCCCGGCGTCGGCCGCGCGCGTCCACCACACGGCCGCCTCGGGCTCGCTCCCCTCCCGCGCGAGCAGCAGCCCGAGGTTGAACGCGCCGTTGCGCGACCCGGCCTCCGCGGCCGTGCGGTACCAGCGCGCCGCCTCCACGACGTCCCCGCGCGCGGCGGCCAGCATCCCGACCCTGACCTGCGCCCGCCGGTGGCCCTGGGTCGCGGCCCGCTCGTACCACTCCTCGCACTCGGTCTTCTCGTGCACGGTCTCGCCGAGCTCGTGCGCGGGCTGCGGGGGCCGCCGCGCGTCCAGCACGGCCGCCAGCCGGTAGGCCGCCTCCGCGCTCCCGCCGCCGGCCGCGCACCGCAGATGCCGCTCGGCCTCCCGCTCGTCCCCGTCGCGCAGGCGCGCGATACCGACCTGGAGGGCCGCCTCGGTGTGCCCCGCGGCCGCCGCCCGCTCGTACCAGCGCAGCGCGACGGCGTCCTCGCCGCGCCCCGCGAACAGGATCCCGAGGTTGAACGCGGCGTCGACGCTGCCCGCCTCCGCCGCCTTGGAGAACCAGGGCTCGGCGCCGGCCGTGTCGCCGCCCCGGAGCAGCAGGATGGCCAGCGCGTTGGCCGCCTCCCGGTGCCCCGCGTAGGCGGCGCGCCGGTACCACTGCTCGGCCTGCACGGTGCGGCCCTGCTCGGCGCAGAGCAGGGCCAGGTTGTAGGCGCCGTTGTCGTCACCGGCGTCCATCGCGGCCCGGTACCACCGCTCGGCGGTCTGGGTCTGCCCCCGCTCGGCGTGCAGCGCGCCCAGCGCGTTCGCCGCGTTGCCGTCGCCCTCCTGCGCGGCCCGCAGCCACCAGATGGCCGCGTTCTCGGTGTCGCCGGCGTCGCGCAGCAGGAACCCGAGCGCGCAGGCGGCCCGTGCCTCGCCGTCCTTGGCGGACGTGAGGTACCAGCGCCCGGCCTCCTTCAGGTCGCCGCGCCGCTCCAGGATCGTCCCGAGGTGCAGGGCGGCCCGCCGGTGTCCGCGCGCGGCGGCCTGGCGGTACCACTGCTCGGCCTCCGCCCGCACGATGACACCGTTGTCGTGCTCGCACCCGTCCGCGTCGCCGCCGGTCCGGGCGCCTTTGCACTCCTGGTGGTCGAGGGCCCGGGCCAGCCGGTAGGCCGCTTCCCGGTGCCCCCGCTCGGCGGCGGCCCGCATCCACTGCTCCGCCCCGGGGTCCCCGCGGTGCTCCAGCAGGTCGGCGAGGGCGTACGCGCCCAGCGCGTGCCCCTGCTCGGCGGACTGGCGCAGCCAGTACTCGGCGGCAGGCTCGTCGCCGCACTCGCGGCGGTGGCGGCCCAGGGCGTGCGCGGCGGCGGCGGAACCGGCGACGGCGGCGACCCGCCACCACCCGGCGGCCTCGTCGGGGTAACCGCGCTGGTGGAGGAGGACGCCGAGGTTGTTGGCGGCGGCGCGGTCGCCCTCCGCGGTGGCGGCACGCAGATGGGGCTCGGCTCCGTCGAGGTCACCGCGGCGCAGCAACATGGCCCCGAGGACGCTGACGGCCTCGACGTCGCCGGCTTCCGCCGCGAGCCGCAGGCTCATCTCCTCGACGGCCTCCCCCGTCTCGACGGCCTCCGCCGTCTCGTCCCGGCTCTCGTCCGGGGTCGCTTCCTCACCGGAAGGCTGCACAAACCGCCCTGTCTCGAACAGAGTTGCCTTGTCCCCCATAACGTCCATCGTCGCACCACCCGCAACCCGGGTACACCTGGTATACCGCGGCCCGTAAGGTCACTTCAGCGTTTTGTCGACATGCCCACAGAGAGACAAGTCAAACACAGAACGCCCAACTCCCCACAGCGGCGCGGCCACCAGGCCCCCCGGCACATGCGTTCGCACACCACGAAGGCCCGGATCCTGGAAAGGATCCGGGCCTTCGTCTTCAGTAGCGGGGACAGGATTTGAACCTGCGACCTCTGGGTTATGAGCCCAGCGAGCTACCGAGCTGCTCCACCCCGCGTCGTGTTCCACAACCGTACCACGACGCGGGGTGGACAAGATCAGCCGCCGCTGGGGCTGGGACTCGGACTCGGACTGCTGCCGACGGTGCCTCCGGAGCCGCTGCCGGAGCCGCCGTTCGGACTCGCCGAACTCGTGGGGCTCGGAGTGCTGCTCGCCTTGGCGCCCTTGTCGGCCGCGGCCTGCGCCTCCTCGGCCCGCTTCAGCGCGGCCTCGAGATCCTTCTGCGCCTTGGCGTACGCGTCCCAGTCCGGCTTCTTCAGCGCCTCCTGGCCGGCCTCGAAGGCCTCCTGGGCGTCGGCCAACGCCTCCCGGACCGTCGGGTTGCTGGACGTCGGCGGCGTGGTCGTGCCGCCCTCGTCCGCCGGCGGCTTGGTCGCGCTCTCCGCGCCGAACACCTTGTTGAGGGCCTCGTCCAGGGTGTCCTCGAAGGCGGTGTTGCCTCCGTAGGTCACCAACACCTTCTTCAGGAGCGGGTACTTGAGTCCGCCACCGCGCACGTAGACCGGTTCCACGTAGAGCAGGCCGCCGTCGAGCGGCACCGTGAGCAGGTTGCCGTACTCGATGTCGGAGTCGCCGCCCTTGAGGAGCCTGATGGACTCGGCGATGTCCTGTTCGGAGTTGAACTGGCTCTGCACCTGTTTGGGCCCGTCGACCGTCGTGCTCGTCGGCAGTTTCAGCACTCTGATCTTGCCGTAGTCGGGAGTCCCCGCCTCGGAGTCGACCGCCATGAACGCGCTCAGGTTGTCCCGGCCGTTGGGCGTGAACGTCGTCGTCAGCGAGAACGCCTGCGCCTTCTGGTCGGGCATCCTCATGCTCAGGTAGTACGGCGGGACCGCGTCACCCGACTTGTTGGACGGGTCGTCCGGCACCTGCCACACCTCGCTGCCGCTGAGGAACGTCGTCGCGTCCTTCACGTGGTAGCGGGTGAGCAGCTCGCGCTGGACCTTGAACAGGTCCTGCGGGTACCGGAGATGGGCCATCAGGTCGGTCGAGATGGACGACTTGGACTTCACCGTGCCGGGGAAGGCCTTCATCCAGGTCTTCAGGACCGGGTCCTCGGTGTCCCACTGGTAGAGCTTGACCTCGCCGGTGTACGCGTCGACGGTCGCCTTCACCGAGTTGCGGATGTAGTTGACCTGGTTCTGCTGGGCCACCACCGCGCGGTTGTCGTTGGTCGCGGTCAGCGAGTCGGCCGTCGTGTCGCCGAGGGTCGTGCGGGAGGCGTACGGGTAGCCGTTCGTCGTCGTGTAGGCGTCGACGATCCACTGGATCTTGTGGTTGACCACGGCCGGGTAGGCGTCGCCGTCGATGGTGAGCCAGGGGGCGACCGCCTCCACGCGCTCCTTGGGCGTGCGGTTGTACAGGATCCTCGAACCGTCGCCGATGGCGCCGGAGTACAGGATCTGCGGTTCGCCGAACGCCACCGCGTACGCGGCCCGGTTGACCGGGTTGGAGAGGTTGACCCCGCTCTTGCCGGTGTAGCTGGTGGTCTTCTCACCGGCGTCGTCGGAGTAGTCGATCTCCTTCTGGGGACCGCCGACGATCGAGTACGCGGTCGTCTTCTCGCCGTAGTAGATCCGCTGCTGGTACGTGCCCAGGTCGCCCACGGAGGGCAGGTTGGACTCGGTGAAGAGCGGACGGCCCTCGGCGTCGGAGGTGGTGCCCTTGGCGGCGACCACGCCGTAACCGTGGGTGTAGCGGAAGTGGTTGTTGATCCAGTTCTGCTTGTCGACGCCCGCGAGGTTCAGCTCGCGCAGACCGATGACGGTGTCCTGGTCGGCCCCGTTCACGCTGTACCGGTCCACGTCCAGGTTGGTCGGGAACGCGTAGTACTTCCGCATCTGCTGGAGCTGCTGGTACGTCGGGGAGACGATGTTCGGGTCCAGGACGCGGATGCTCGCCGTGGTGTCGACGTCGTCGCGCAGCGTCGTCTTGTCCTTGGTGGTGCTCGTGCCCGAGTACTCGGTGACCTGCGCGCCGTCGATGCCGTACGCCTCGCGCGTCGCCTTGAGGTTCTTCTCGACGTACGGGGCTTCCTTGGCCTGCTCGTTCGGCTGGACCTGGAACTTCTGGACGATCGCCGGGTAGAGCCCGCCGATGAGGATGGCCGAGAGCACCATCAGGCCGAAGCCGATCACCGGCAGCTGCCAGGTGCGCCGCCACAGGGTGGCGAAGAACAGCAGGGCGCAGATGACGGCGATGCAGAACAGGATCGTCTTGGCCGGCAGGTAGGCGTTGGCGTCGACGTACCGCAGGCCCGTCCAGTTGTCCGTCGCCTTGAAGTCGCTCGACTTCACGGCCAGTCCGTAACGGTCCAGCCAGTAGGCGACCGCCTTCAGCGTGACGAAGATGCCCAGCAGCACCGACAGATGGCCGGTGGCCGCGGCGGTGGCGCGCGCGCCCGGGCTGGTGACGCGCAGCCCGCCGTACAGGTAGTGGGTGAGCGCGGCGGCGATCAGCGACAGGATCGTGGCGGCGAAGCCGAAGCCGAGCAGGAACCGGTACCAGGGCAGGTCGAACGCGAAGAACGACACGTCGAGGTGGAACTGCGGGTCCTTCTGGTGGAAGGGCACGCCGTTGACCCACATCAGCCAGGTCCGCCACTGCCCCGCCGCAGAGGCGCCGGCGATCAGGCCGACCAGGGCGGTGATGCCGAGCAGCAGCCATGTCTTGTACGGCGCGATGCCCATGCGGTAGCGGTCGAGGCTCTGCTGCTCCACCGACATCGCGCTGAGCGGCGGCCGCAGCCGGTGCGCCAGCCAGATGTTGAAGCCGACCGCGAGGGCCATCAGCAGGCCGAAGACGAAGAACAGCCCGATCTTGGTCCACAGCGTGGTCGTGAAGACCGACGAGTAGTTCACCGAGCGGTACCAGAGCCAGTCGGTCCAGAATCCCGCGAACATCGTGAACGCCATGCCGAGTACGGCTAGGACGCCCAGTGTCATGAGCAGGGTCCGGACGCGCCGGGACGGGCGGCCCACTCTGATCCGCGGCCCCGTGGGGCCTCCGCCGCGGTCCGGCATCTGGAAAGCCAAGGTGCGCACCTCGAAAGTCGCGATTGATTCCGTCAGGCCCGCGTGTTCGTGGACCGTTCGTGGCCCCCCGTGATCGTGGGCCCACACCTATGCAACTTACTCACCGTTTACTCGGTTCCCGATTCCACCCCTGAACGAGGCAGGATTGTGACCATGTCCAACACTCCCATGGCGGCGAGCCCGCTCACCCGGGCCGTACTCGAGATCGACGAGTACGCCTCCGGCCTCGGCTGGGACCAGCCCGCCCGCCTTTTCGCCCTCGTAGACACCGCTCGGCTGCGCACCCAGGAACCATCGCTCGCCGCCCAGCTCGGCCTCCAGGACGAGCCCGAGACCACCGGTCTCACCCCGATCGAGCAGGACGAAGTACCAACGGACAAGCCGCTCGACGAGTTCCTCGCCACGATCGCCTGGCCCGACGCGGTGGTCGGCTGCGCCCTCACCGTGGAGCGTCTGATGCTGCCCCCGACCGCCGAGGCACAGGTCCCGCAGGGCCTGAGCGACAAGAAGCTCGCGAAGTGGGTCGCGGAGCACCCCGACCGTCAGGAGGTACGGATGACGGTCGGGGTCCTGCGTGACGGCACCCGCGACTCGGCCCTCCGGCTGCGCGAGAAGGACGCCCCGACGGAGGTCCTCACCGGCGCGGGCCTGGTACCGGGGCTCGCCGAGGCGTTGTCGGCGACGTTCGCGGAGTAGCCCTTCCGGTTACTTCGTGCACGTCGGCAGGTCCGCGGTGTCGCCGCCGCGGATGTCCTCGAGGGCGTCGAGGGCGTCGTCGATGGTGTCGACCTTGACGAGCCTGAGCCCCGAGGGGGTGTCCTTGGCGGCGGCCGCGCAGTTCTCCGCGGGGGTCAGGAAATACTGGGCGCCCTGACTGCGCGCGCCCACCGTCTTCATCTCGATGCCGCCGATCGGCCCGACCTTGCCGGCGTCGTCGATGGTGCCGGTGCCGGCGACGAACGTGCCGCCGGTCAGACTGCCCGGCGTGAGCTTGTCGTAGATGCCGAGCGCGAACATCAGACCGGCGCTCGGCCCGCCGACGTCGGCCAGCTTGATGTCGATGGTGAACGGGAAGGTGTGGTCGGTCCCGGCCGAGATCCCGACGATGGCCCGCTTCTCGCCGCTGTCGTCGGAGGTCGCCGTCGTGATGGTGACGTCCTGGGTCTCGGTGGCCGTCTTGTTCGCCTTCTCGGCGGCCGCCTGGTCCTTCGCCGGGACGATGCGGAAGACGACCTTCTCCCCCGGCTTGTGCCGGGTGACCAGCTTCGCGACGTCGCCCGGCTCCTTCACCGCGGTGCCGTCCACGGCCTTGATCACGTCACCGGCGTGCAGCCGGCCCTCCGCCGGTGAGCCCTTCACCACCGTCGAGACGATCACCCAGGACGTCACCGGGATGTCCAGCTCCTTCAGGGCGGCGACCTTGGCGCTCTCCTGGGACTGGCTGAACTCCTCGGCGTTCTCCTGGGTGGACTGCTCCTCGGTCTTGCCGTCCGGGTACAGCGTGTCGTGCGGCACGACCTTGTTGTCGTGCGCGAGCCATCCGTAGACGGCCTCGACCAGGTTCATCCGGTAGTCGGCGCTGGTGACCCGCACGGTGGTCATGTTCAGGTGCCCGCTGGTCGTGTAGGTCTTGCGCCCGGAGATCTGCAGCACCGGCTCGCCGCCGTGATCGCCGAGGGTGTTCACCGTCGGCCCGGGGGACATCTCCGCGTACGGCACGGGGATGAGCACGCCCGCACACAGGAGCGCGATCAGCATCAGGGTGGAGGCGAGCATCGTCGCGGTGCGGCGTGGCATGTCTCGACACTACGGGACGCCTCTGTCGGCGCACCGTCAGGGCTGCCACCCGGGTCACGTACGCGAGTGGGGCTTCTCCATGGCCGCCCGGAAGCGGGCGTATCCGTCCAGTTCAGGGCCGTCGCTGCGGGCCTTCCGGGTCCGGTTGGCCCACGTGCCCCACAGACCCGCGCCGACAGCGGCGACAAGCGGAATCAGCAACCAGGCGAGTGCCGCCATGCCGACCTCCCAACCCCGATGAGCCACCGCAACTGACTGATCAGCAGATTAACCATCCGCACCGACAACGCTCACGGCAGGGGTGGGGTTACGCAACCGGAGGAAAATCAGCAGGCGCCGACCCATTCGTCGGTACCGTCCGAGAACTTCTGGTGCTTCCAGATGGGCACCTCGTGCTTGAGGTCGTCGATCAGCTTCCGGCAGGCCTCGAAGGCCTCGCCCCTGTGCGGGCAGGAGACGGCGACCACGACGGCCAGATCACCGACCCGGAGATCGCCCACCCGGTGCACCGCGGCCAGCGCCCGCACCGGATATTCGGCGACGACCTTCTCCGCGACCCGCCGCATCTCCGCCTCCGCGCCCGGGTGGCAGGAGTACCCGAGGGCGTCGACGTCGGCGCCGCCGTCGTGGTTGCGCACCGTGCCGACGAACAGCGCGGTGCCGCCCGCGGCGTCGTCCCCGACGGCCCTGAAGACCTCGTCCAGGGAGAGCGCGGTGTCACGGACGGCGATCAGCTTGATGGGGTCCTGCGCTGCCCGCTCGCCGGGGTGCTCGTCGTTGGCTGCCATGCCCCCATCGTGCCGCACCCCGGGGAGCGGGCGAAATAGCCTGATCACCCGGCACGCACGCGTGGCCGTTTGGAGCGACCTACGAAAGCGGCCCGTCCGGCGCCCGGGGACTTCGCACGTCCAGGAGCGACCGGGGGAAAGAAGGACCGGCGCGGGGGGGTCCGGGGGGCGCGCCCGCCGGGGAGGGGGCGGGAAGGGGCGGCGGGGTGTGAGAGCAGCAGCCCGCGCGCCCCCGCGTTCACCGCCGCCGGGCCTTCCGGGCCCGCCGCACCACGGCCGCCGCGCCCAGCAGGGCGACCGTCGCGCCCGCGGCGCCCGCGGCGGTGGCGTCCTTGCGCCCGAGCCGCCGGCCGACGACGGTGTGCCGCCCGGCCACCTCCGCCAGCAGCTCCGCGAGGACCTCCTCGTTGGTCCAGCGCGGCCGCCATCCCGCGTCGTGCAGCCGGCTCCCGCTCACCACCCAGGGGTACATCGTGTAGGCAAGGTCTCCGGCCGGGGACGGCGTCAGACCGATGCGGTGCAGCCGGGCGGCGGCGCCCAGCGCGACCGCCGACGGCAGCTCCATGCGCCGGATCCCGCTGAGCTCCTCGACCTCCTCCTGCTCCAGCCATCCGTCGCAGCCCACGGCCAGCTCGCCGTCGACCTTCTCCAGGACGGCGTACTCCAGGGCGCTCACCAGGTCCTCGACATGGCAGAACTGCCAGGCCGGACGCGATCCGGCGACGACCAGCAGCCGCGGCGACTCGAAGTACCGCGTCAGCGCGGTGTCCGTACCGCCGACCAGCACCGCGGGCCGCACCACGGTGACGTTGAGCCCCGGATGCGCCCGAGGCGCGCGCCGGGCCAGCCGTTCGATCTCCAGGAGGTCCCCGACGCCGGTCGCCTCCGCCGTGGCCCGCAGCTCGGCGTCCTCCGAGAGGGGCAGCTCGTTGTCCTCGAGCGCGCCGTAGACCATCGCGGAGGTGCACAGCACCACCCGGTGCACGCCGGCCGCCGCGGCGGCCGTCAGCACGGTCTGCGTGCCGCGCACGTTGTAGGCCGTCCGGGCGGCGGCGTCACTCCCCAGGTCGAGGTCGAGGGCGAGGTGGACCACGACGTCCGCGCCGCGCAGCTTGTCGGCGATCGCCGGGTCCCGGACGTCGAGGATGTGCCACGTCGCCGCGTCGCACTCGCCGCGCCGCTCGTCGATGGCAACGACCTGCTTGATCTGCTCGGACGCGGCGAGCCGCTCGGTGAGCAGCGCGCCGATCCCGGTCGCGGCGCCGGTCACGGCGACGACGGGCCCGCGCGCGCCGGCCGGGGTCGAGTGGTTTCGCGCTGCGCGAACCTGCGGATCTGGGGAACTCACCAGGTGTCTCCAGCGGTTGTCTTGGCATACGGGCGCGAGTGAAGCGTACGTACCAGGTGGCATCCATCCTGCCGCAGGCCAGGAGTCGGCGAAGCACCGAGGCCCGATCGAGCCGGGGTGTCTACGCTGGGTGGTGTTGCAGGGCAGTCGCCGCCGGCCGAGAAACCGGTGGCCTTACCAGCCGAGGAACCCCGTGAGTGACACCCCATTCGGATTCGGCCTTCCGCCGGAGGAGCCGGAAGACGGCGACGAGGGCAAGAAGAAGGACCCGCAGAGCGGCGGTGGTCAGGGACCGGCCAACCCGTTCGGATTCGGCGGCCTGCCCGGCGCCGGAGGCTTCGGCGCCCCCGGTGCGGACAACCCGCTCGCCGCGATGTTCGGGTCGCTGAACCCCAACGACCTGGGGGCCGCCTTCCAGCAGCTGGGCCAGATGCTCTCCTACGAGGGCGGCCCGGTGAACTGGGACATGGCCAAGCAGATCGCCCGCCAGACGGTCGCCCAGGGCACCGCCGACGGCGTGAAGGACGCGAGCGTCGGCCCCTCCGAGCGCACCGCGGTCCAGGAGGCCGTCCGCCTGGCCGATCTCTGGCTGGACGACGCGACGTCCCTGCCGTCCGGCGCGGGCACGGCGGTGGCGTGGTCCCGCGCGGAGTGGGTCGAGGCGACCCTGCCCGCGTGGAAGGAGCTCGTCGACCCGGTCGCCGAGCGCGTCGGCGCGGCCATGGGCGATGTCCTGCCGGAGGAGATGCAGGCCATGGCCGGCCCGCTGATCGGCATGATGCGCTCGATGGGCGGCGCGATGTTCGGCTCGCAGATCGGCCAGGCCGTGGGCGTGCTCGCGGGCGAGGTCGTCGGCTCGACCGACATCGGCCTGCCGCTCGGCCCGGCGGGGCGTGCCGCGCTGCTGCCGGTCAACATCGAGGCGTTCGGCAAGGACCTCGGTGTGACGAAGGACGAGGTGCGGCTCTACCTCGCGCTGCGCGAGGCCGCCCACCAGCGTCTGTTCGCGCACGTGCCGTGGCTGCGCTCGCACCTGTTCGGCGCCGTCGAGGGCTACGCGCGCGGGATCAAGGTCGACACGGCCAAGCTGGAGGACGTGGTCGGGCAGTTCGACCCGCAGAACCCGGAGCAGCTGCAGGACGCGCTCCAGCAGGGCATGTTCCAGCCGGAGGACACCCCGGCCCAGAAGGCCGCCCTGGCCCGTCTGGAGACGGCCCTCGCGCTCGTGGAGGGCTGGGTGGACGCGGTGGTGCACGCGGCCGCGAAGCCGCGCCTGTCGTCCGCGGACGCCCTGCGCGAGACGCTGCGCCGCCGTCGCGCCTCGGGCGGTCCGGCGGAGCAGACGTTCGCGACGCTGATCGGTCTGGAGCTGCGTCCGCGCCGTCTGCGGGACGCCTCCCGCCTGTGGGCCTCCCTCACGGACGCGCGCGGGGTCGACGGCCGGGACGCCCTGTGGGCCCACCCGGACATGCTGCCCACGGCGTCCGACCTGGACGACCCGGACGGCTTCGTGCACCGCGAGCAGCTGGACTTCTCCGAGCTGGACAAGATGCTCGGCGAGGCGGCCGGCGGCGGCTCCGGCCACAAGCCGAACCTGAAGAAGGACGACGAAGGCACCGACTCCGAGGACGACGGCACCGAGTGAGCCTGTACGACGACGCGGTCCTCGTCCTGAAGGGGTACGAGGGCCAGGAAGAGCTGCGCCGGTCCTACCTGGACCATCTCGCGGCGCACCCGGACGGCATGTGGAAGGCCTGCGGGGACGGCCACGTCACCGCGAGCGCGCTGGTGATCGACCCGGAGCGCGGCCGCGTGCTGCTGACCCTGCACAAGAAGATGCGGATGTGGCTCCAGATGGGAGGCCACTGCGAGCCGGCCGACGAGAGCCTGCGGGCCGCCGCGCTGCGCGAGGCGACCGAGGAGTCCGGCATCGAGGGGCTCGCCCTGCTGCCGGGCGGCCCCGTACGCCTGGACCGGCATCCCACGCCGTGCGCGTGGCATTTCGACGTCCAGTACGCGGCGCTCGCTCCGGCCGGGGCCGTGGAGGCCATCAGCGACGAGTCCCTCGACCTGCGCTGGTTCGCCTACGACGAGGTCCAGGACGTGGCCGACGAGTCGGTCGTACGGCTGCTGGAGGCGACGCGCGCCCGGCTGTGAGGCGCACGGATGCACGGGCGAGGACGGATGCACGGGCGACGGTGACCCGGAACGGGTGAGGGGCGACCTTCGAGGTGGCCGCCCCTTACGTCTGCACGTCTGCTTCCCGGACGGTCAGCTCCAGGCGTTGCCCTGGTTCTGCTGCCGCACGCCCTGCTGTCCCATGCCGTACTGGGCCGCCAGGCCGGAGCCGATCTGGGCGTTCTGCGGCGGCAGCAGCTCGCTGGGCTGCACGAGCGCGTAGCCGCTGCCCATGAAGCTGAGCTCCCAGCCCTCACCGGTGTTGCCGCGCCTGCGCCACACCCCGGAGGAGTGCGTCTGGGCCTGCATCTGCACCCGCAGCCCGGTGGACCAGGCGACGATGGCGTCGGCGTCGCAGTTGACGTACTTGTCGGGAGTGACCTGCATCATCAGCGGCGCGCCCGAGGTCATCAGGGCGACCTTGCCGCGGCCGGTGATGTTGAGCTGGTACTTCCCGGAGCCGGAGATGCCGTAGAGGCTGTCGACGGCGATGACCTCGTGGTGCAGCGAGGAGTCCATGGCCAGGACATAGCTGCTGTCCACGGTCAGGCCGTCCTGCTCCACGTCCATGAGGTGGACGTGCTGGGCGAGGTTGGCGAGGTAGACCGTGCCCTGCCCGTGGCAGCGCATCAGGTCCAGGCCCTCGCCCGTGCGGGCACGCGCGCGTCCCTGCTGGCTGTTCTGGTACTCGGCGTCGAACTCCACCAGCCCCTGGTAGGCGACCATCGTGCCCTTGCGGGCGAGGATGTCGTCGTGGCCCTCGAGGCCGACGCGGAGCATCTGCTTGTTCTGGAGGCTCCAGCGCTCCTGGGTCTGCGAGTCGTTGTGCGCGAAAAGTGAGCTCTGCATGGCGTTTCTGGCTCCCCCTCAGCCCCGGACCCGGAGGCGGTCGGTGCTGTCCTCACTGGGCTGGACGACGACGATGCCCTGGCCGGAGAAGGCCATCTGGTAGGCCTCGCCGCTGCCCCGGCCGATGAGCGACTGCGCCTTGAAGCTGCGCTTGCCCTTCACCTTGAGGTTCGGCGACCAGGCGACGAGCGCGTCGGGGTCGACGTACGTCTCGTCCTCGCCGCCGCCGCAGTCGACGACGATCGGCTTGCCCCGGGAGGTCAGCGCGACCCAGCCCTGCCCGGAGATCTTGGTGTTCCACAGTCCCTGGCCGGCGAACTTCGCGAGCCCCTTGACGCGCTCGACGCCCCAGGTGAGGTGCGCGTCGAAGGCGAGCAGGTTGGTGGCGTTGACGGAGATGCCGTCGCCGTTGAGGTTGATCACGACGACGTTGGCCCCGTAGTCGGCGAGGTAGAGCAGACCGTCGCCCGAGCACTTCATCAGGGGCGCGCCCTCGCCGGTCATCCAGTCGCGCGCGATCTGGCGCACGGCCGGCGGGTTGGGCTCGTACTGCACGAAGCCCTCGTAGGCGACCATCGAGCCCACACGCGCGAGGAGGTCGTTCCCGGTCTGGAGGGCGACCTTCAGCATGTGGTTGCCGTGGTTCTCCATACGGGCGGTGACGGGTGCGGGGGCATAGCCCGCGAGTGGCTGGTTCATGACGGGCTCCCTCAGACCTCGTACGGCTGGACGACGATGAAGTTGCCGGGAGCGCCCCGGAACTGGAGGTTGACGCTCTCCCCGGTGTCTCCGGGGTAGGCGTTGCGCCGCATGCGGACCTGGCTGGAGACGACCACCTGGGCGGCGGACGACCAGGCGACGACGGCGTTGCAGTCGGCGAACGTGGTGGGGGTGACCGGCAGGACGACGGGCGTGCCGTGCGTCTTGACGACGATCGTGCCGGTGCCCGTGAACTGCATGGTGAACAGGGCTCCGCCGGGGATGCCGTGCCCCTCGATGCGACGGACCTCGTACTGGAGGCTCTCGTCGAAGGCGAGGACGTTCTCCGCGGAGACGCAGATGCCGTCACCCTGGAGTTCGATGGGGTGCAGCATCGTGGAGTTCTCGGCGAGGAACACCTGTCCCTGGCCGGTGCAGCGCATCAACTGCATCTCCTGGCCGGTGGCGTTGCCGACGATGCGGCCGGAGAACCCGGCGCCCTTGTAGCTGAAGTCGACCTTGCCCTGGTACAGGACCATGCTGCCCTGGCGGGCGAGCACGGGCTGACCGCCGATCCCGAGGTCGACGCGGACCAGCTTCTTGTTCTGCTGGGTCCAGCGCTGTCCGGTGGGCGTCTCCTTGAACTGCTGGAGCGCGGCGGCGACTCCGGCACCGCCCTGGGGTGCGCCCTGCGGGACGCCGTAGGCCTGCTGCTGGCCGGGGACCTGCCCGAACGGCGGCTGCTGACCGTAGCCGGGCGGCTGGGGCGGCTGACCGTAGCCGGGCGGGGCCTGCGGGGCGTGGGGAGCCTGCGGCGGCTGGCCGTATCCGGGAGGCATGGGCGCGGTCGGCGCGGGGCCCTGACCGTACGGCTGCTGCGGCGGCTGGCCGTAGGGCGCCGGGGCCGGGGCGGGCGGCGGTACGTGGCCGCCGCCGGGCGGGGTGAGGGGCGCGACGATGGTCGGCGCGGCGTGCACCGGGGGCGCGGGCGCCGGAGCGGGCGCCGGAGCGGGCGCCGGGGCCGGGGCGGGCGGGGGCGCGAAACCCTGCGCGGCGGGCTGCGGCTGCGCCGGCGCGGGAGCCGGCGCGGACGGTGCGCCGAACGCGGGCGGGGCGAAGCCGGGAGCGGCGGCGCCGGCCTGCGGCTGCTGCGGCGCGGCGGGCGCCTCCTCCTCGGCGACCTCGCCGCCGAAGTTCTTCAGCAGCGCGTCCAGACCGCCGTCGAAGCCCTGCCCGACGGCCGCGAAGCGCCAGACGTCCTTCAGGTAGAAGTCACCCAGCATCACGGCCCGCTCGCTGGAGAACTCGGAGCCGTTGAACGCGTAGCGGGCCACTTCCTCGCCGCCCGCGACGATCCGGAGATAGCCGGGGTTGATCTGCGACATCTGTCCGGCGCCGTCGAGGGTCGCCGTGAAGGACAGCTTCTGGATCTGCGGCGGAATACGGTCGAGGGTGATGCGGAAGGACTCCGTGTCGCCCGCCTGGGCGCCCAGGAGCTGGATGGACTCCTCGGGCGACTTCGGCTGGTTGAAGAAGACGAAGTACCGGTCGTCCGAGAGCCGCTCGTCGGCGTCGAGGCCGAAGCAGCTGATGTCGAAGGTCAGGCCGGGAGCGGTGATCTGCACGCCTACGTACAGATCGGTGCCCGCGGTGAGGTCACTGATCCTGGCCTTGTGGCCGCGCTGGAATTCCCTGGGCATGCGTAACGACCGTCCCCCATCCCGATTGTGAATGCGTCGCGTCAGGCTAACGGCAAAGTCGGACAACGCACGATGTCGGTACAGACCCGGTACACAACCGACCTCACCTGACGGGGGCTCGGCTCACCTCGTCTCCGCAGGTCACTCCTCGTCCGCGGCGGACAGGTGCGGCAGCCGTTCGGCCGCGACGACGCCCTCGAGATAGCCGCGGGCGCGCTCGGTGCGCGGGTACGCCTCCAGCAGCCGCCAGAAGTCGGGTCCGTGACCGGGCACCAGCAGATGCGCGAGCTCGTGGGCGAGGACGTAGTCGATGACGTACTCGGGCATGCCCTTCAGGCGGTGCGACAGGCGGATGCTGCCCTCGGCCGGGGTGCACGAGCCCCAGCGGGTGTTCTGGTTGGTCACCCAGCGGACCGAGGAGGGCCGGGCCCGGCCGCCGAAGCACTGGGCCGACAACCGCTCGGCGCGCTCGGCCAGCTCCGCGTCGCCGGGGACGCGCCGGCTCTCCTGGGCGGCGAGCTTGTCGAGCATGACGCTCACCCAGCGTTGCTCCTCCGCCTCGGACATCCGGGCGGGGATGAGCACGATGGTGCGATCGCCCTCGCGGTACGCGGAGACCGTCCGCCGTCGACGGGCGCTTCTGCGGACCTCGATCGCGCTCGTTCCTGAGCCGCTCGGCGGCTGGCTCGGCGTGCCGCGCTGTGGTGTTCCGGCGCGGTGCAGTGGGTCGGCGGACACGCCCCGACGTTACCCGCTGCGCACGGGGGAAGTCCCGACTCCGGGACGGTCGGGTTCCGATCCGTCGTGCCGTTTTTGCCTCGTACGTCGGATTTGTACGATGAACGCCCCTGCCTGTGGACAACTTTCGGCACGCTCGAGCAAGGTCCGGGCATGCTGGCACTCGTCGGCGGAGCGAGGACACCCCACGCCCCTCGCTCCGCCGATGTGACGGGGAGTGTCCAGACATGAGGCATACGGGGGCCTGCGATGCATCCGATGGTGAAGCCCGCGCTGCGGCGCGGCTGGCGTGACCTCCACACGGTGCAGTTCGGGATGACACCGGCGCACGCGCTGACACTCGGCCCGGTGGACACGGCCACGGGCAGCTTCCTCGAGCTGCTGGACGGCACCCGCGGGCCGGCGCTGTTGCGCGAGGAGGGCCGCCGCATGGGCCTGCCCGACGGCCATGCCGACCGGCTGGTGGAGCGGCTGGCGCGGGCGGGGCTGCTCGACGACGCGCGCGGCGGCGGACCGGAAGCCGCGGATCTGCGGGAGCGCAAGGAGGTCCTGGACCGGCTGCGCCCCGACCTCGCCGCCCTGTCGCTCCTCACACCGGATCCGGGCGACGCGATCGGGCACCTGGCCGTCCGGCGCCGGCTGCGCGTCCAGGTGCGGGGCGCGGGCCGGGTCGGCGCGGTGCTCGCGGCGCTGCTCTCGGGTGCGGGCGTCGGCGAGGTGGACGTGCGGGACGGCGGCCGGGTCGAGCCGGGGGACGTCGCACCGGGCGGCCTGCCCGCCGAGGAGGTGGGCGAGCGCCGGGACGAGTCCGCCCGCCGCGCCGTACGCCGGGCCGCCCCCGGCCCCGCACCCCGCAGGGTCCCGGGGACGCCGGCCGAGCCGGACGCCCCCGGCCTCTCGCTCGTGGTCATCGCCCCGCGGGACGACGTGTCCGTGCACGCGCCCGCCCCCTCGGCGGCGGAGCCGCTGATCGCCTCGGGCACACCGCACCTCTATGCCGGGGTCGTCGAGGGGACGGGTGTCGTAGGGCCTCTCGTCCTGCCGGGCGAGACGGGCTGCGCGGGCTGCCTGCATCAGGAGCGCACCGACCGGGACCCGGCCTGGCCGCGGCTGGTCGCCCAGTGGCACTCTGGGCGGAGGCGTGCGGCGCGCGCCTGCGACCTCACCCTGGCCACCACCGTCGCCGGACTGGCGGCCGCCCACGCGCTCACCTTCCTCGACGGCCGGACCCCGTCGAGCGCCGGAGCCCGCTGGGAGGTGTCCGTCCCCGCCCTCCAGTGGCACGCCCGACCGCTATCACCCCATTCCGCCTGTCCGTGCGGGGCCGCCGAGAAAGGTAAGCAGGAACACATCTCCGACTACCGGGGAACGCACGCGACAATGGCAGGGCAGCATTCGCAGGAGTTCTGCCGTACGACGGACGCCGCGCGGCTGGCCGGTACTTGGAGGGCGCATGTCTGATCTTCCCCGGAAGGCGGTCACCCGGACCGCCAAGCTCGCCGCGCTCCCGCTCGGCTTCGCCGGGCGGGCGACCTGGGGTCTGGGCAAACGGATCGTGGGCGAGTCCGCGGAGATCGTCGGCCGCGAGCTGCAACAGCGCACCGCCGAGCAGCTCTTCAAGGTGCTCGGCGAGCTGAAGGGCGGGGCGATGAAATTCGGACAGGCCATGTCCGTCTTCGAGTCCGCCCTGCCCGAGGAGGTCGCCGGTCCCTACCGCGCGGCCCTCACCAAGCTCCAGGACGCGGCCCCGCCGATGCCCGCCCGCACGATGCGCTCGGTGCTCGCGGAGCGGCTCGGCGAGGACTGGTCCGACCTGTTCCTGGAGTTCGACGACCAGCCGGCCGCGGCGGCCTCGATCGGCCAGGTGCACCGAGCGGTGTGGCACGACGGCCGGGAGGTGGCGGTCAAGATCCAATACCCCGGGGCGGGCGAGGCTCTGCTGTCCGACCTGAACCAACTCAGCCGTTTCGCAAGGCTGTTGGGGCCTCTCGTTCCGGGTATGGACGTCAAGCCGCTGATCGCCGAACTGAAGGACCGTGTCTCCGAGGAGCTCGACTACAGCCTGGAGGCACAGGCCCAGCAGGCCCACGCGGAGGAGTTCGCCGACGATCCCGACGTGGTGATCCCGGCGGTGGTCCACCAGCGTGAGCAGGTCCTGGTCACCGAGTGGATCGACGGCGTTCCCCTGTCCGAGGTGATCACCGACGGCACCCAGGAGCAGCGCGACCGGGCCGGCCAGCTGCTGTCCCGGTTCCTCTTCTCCGGCCCGGCCCGCACCGGCCTGCTCCACGCCGACCCGCATCCCGGCAACTTCCGCCTCCTGCCCGGCGGACCGGACGGCGAGGACGACTGGCGCCTGGGCGTCCTGGACTTCGGCACCGTGGACCGGCTCCCGGGCGGCCTGCCGGACCCGATCGGCGACTCCCTGCGCATGACCCTCGACGGCGACGCGGAGGCGGTCTACGAACTCCTGCGCACGGAGGGCTTCGTCAAGGACTCCATCGAGCTGGACCCCGACGCCGTGCTCGACTACCTCCTGCCGATCATCGAGCCGGCCCAGGTGGACGAGTTCACGTTCAGCCGCGGCTGGATGCGCAGCCAGGCGGCAAGGATCGCCGACCCCCGCTCCCCCGCGCACCAGCTGGGCAAGCAGCTCAACCTGCCGCCGGCCTATCTGCTGATCCACCGGGTGACGCTCAGCACGATCGGCGTGCTGTGCCAGCTCGGCGCGACGGTGCGGCTGCGCGAGGAACTGGAGGAGTGGCTGCCCGGGTTCCTGGCGGAGGAGGTCCTGGAGGACTTCGAGGCGGAGGAGTCGGTCGTCGAGGCGTGAAATGCCGGGCATCCTCACCCCTCTGTGACGCGATTCACCACCACTCCGAGTCCAGTCGGCCCTCGATCGCCCTGAGGTTCTCGCGGGCGCAGGCCTCGCAGAAGTAGCGCCGGACGCCGTTCTCCACGGAACAGGTCCAGGTGACGGGCGGGGGCTCCGCCGCCCGGGCGCCGCAGCGGGCACACATGAGGGGGCCGGGCTCCGTCGGGGAACCGCCTCGGTCACCGTCTCCGGGAGGACTCGTCATCCTCGGGACGATAACGCCGAGGCGGTGGATCTCGCGCACAACGCACCGCGGGGGCCGGTCCGTTCGGACGGACCGGCCCCCGCGGGGAGAGCTTCGCCTCCCCTGCCGGGAGGCCACCGCTTCAGGTGGGGGTGATTACTGCATCACGGCCATGGCGAGCGCCCGCCGGGCGCGCAGCGAGGCGCGCTCGGCCCGTCGCTGCATCCGGCGAGCGGTCGCCAGGCGCAGGGCCCGGCGTTCCCGCTCGGCCGCGTGCAGTCGGTCGTGCATATGCGCACGAGCCAGGGCTTCTGGGATGAGTTGCATCTCGCGTGTCCTGTTCTGACGCGAGTCGTACGCGCCGGTGGTGGTGACGTCTTCGGTCGCGGAGCCTGCGGGCTCGCTGGTGAACGGCTTCATCGGGGCCTGCTTCTTGGGGTCTTGCGTGAGGGGGCGGTCGATCGTTCCTGCGGTGTTCATGCTGTGACCGGGTTCTTGCGCGGGCGGCCACGCGGCCGCTTCCGGGCGACGACGACACCCTGGACGAACAGCTCGCCACCCCAGACACCCCACGGCTCGCGCCGCTCCTTGGCGCCTGCGAGGCAGGCCTCCATCAGCGGGCAGGTGCGGCAGAGGGACTTGGCGTACTCGACGTCGGCCGGCGACTCGGCGAAGAAGACCTCCGGGTCGTAGGAACGGCAGGGGACGGGTACGCCGAGGTTCTCGATGGCGTCGTCGAGCGCGGTGAGCGCCGTGAGCGGGGTCAAGGTGGAGTCCTCCGTGAGGCCGGGCGGGGGGATCGTTTCGGAAGGCGGTACTGACGGGGCGTGCGCTTCGAGTTGCACGGTCGTCTTTCCTCGTCTGTCGGTCCGGTCCTGTGGGACCGGGTGTCGGCTGGGTACCGGGTTCTTTTCTTGTCCCGAGGCCCCTTCGCTCCGCCGTCCCCGTTGTTCGGGGCAAACAGAAGGGCCGCGGATCCCGGGTGGGTTCCGCGGCCCTGAAGGCGCCGGCCTGATCGAAGATCAGGCTGGATCACTCCAGGGTTCTGGCCCACGGAAGGCCCACATCAGGTGGTGCTGCGTCGTCTGCTTCCGGGCTCCGGCACCGGCTGCCGTAAAGGCATAGGCGTGCGCCTGTGCCCCTACTGCTTCCAGTGCCTCGGTCGGTCGCTCATTGCGCTCGCGGCTGGCAAGAGCCACGGGGGCAACGGAGGAGGACGCCGGACGGTCGGCACGGATGCCGGACAGACCGGTGCCCAGGATCGAGGCGTCGAGGATGCACGTGGAGACGACCGAGGGATCGGTCAGTTTGGCGGTGGAGCTGCGGTTGATGATGATCACTGGAATCGCCTCCTCTCGGCGTCTCGGGGGACCGGGGATGAATCCGGTCCGGCGGGTATGCAAGTACAGCACGGAATCAGGGCCTTCGAGAAGGCCGCCGTTCCCGTGTCTAAGAACCTATGGGGATTGCCGGGGCATGCGCAAACTATTTTTCCGACGAGTTCGGATCAGTTGGCCGGCCGCCCGCCCTCAGTCCCCCTCGTCGTCCCCTTCGACCTCTTGGCCTGCGCAGATGGCCAGGACATCGGCTCCATAGCGATGGAACTTGCGCACGCCGACCCCCGGGATACGCGCGAGCTCGCCCTCCTCCTCGGGCACGGCCTCGGCGATCGCCATCAGCGTCTTGTCGGTGAAGACGCAGAAGGCGGGCTGCCCCGCCCGCTGCGCCTGGACCGCCCGCCAGTCGCGCAGCCGTTCGTACAGCCCCTCGTCCATGTCGGAGGGGCACTCCTCGCAGCGCATCAGCTTCATCTCGCCGGCGTCGGTCAGCGTGCGTCCGCAGACCCGGCAGCGGGCCGGGGACCGCTGGGTCCGGCGCCGCTCGACCGGACCGCCCGCCGCGGCGCCGGTGAAGCCGCGCTCGATGCCTCCGGCGCCCGCCGTGCTCCCCACCCCACGGCCGACGGCGGCGCCCGAACCGGGACGCAGGCCGTCGAGGAAGCGGCTGGGGCGGCGGGTCGGACGGCCGCCGGGCGAGCGGGAGAGCGCCCAGGAGACCTGCAGGCGCTCCCGGGCCCGGGTGACTCCGACGTAGAGGAGGCGGCGCTCCTCCTCGATCTGCTCGTCGGTCTTGGCGTAGGTGATCGGCATCATGCCCTCGGCAACGCCGACCAGGAAGACGACATCCCATTCCAGGCCCTTGGCCGAGTGCAGGGAGGCCAGGGTGACGCCCTGGACGGTCGGGGCGTGCTGGGCGTTCGCCCGTTCGTCGAGCTCGGCGACCAGGTCGGCGAGGGTGGCGCCGGACTGCGCGGCGGCGAAGTCCTGCGCGAGTGCGACCAGCGCCGCGAGCGACTCCCAGCGTTCCCTGACGGCCCCGGAGCCGGCCGGCGGCTGCGGAGTCCAGCCCTCCCCGGAGAGGACGGCACGCACCTGGGAGGGCAGGTCGACGGCGTCCTCCAGAAGGGCGTCGTTGCCGCCGAAGCGGGCCGCGCCGCGCAGGGCGACGCCCGCCTTGCGGACCTCGGGCCGGTCGAAGAATCGCTCCGCGCCGCGCAGCTGGTACGGGATGCCGCGGTCGGCGAGGGCCTGCTCGTACGTCTCCGACTGCGCGTTGGTGCGGAACAGGACGGCGATCTCCGCGGCCGGGACACCGGCGTCGAGGAGCTCGCGGATCCGGCGGGCCGCGCCCTCGGCCTCGGCCGGCTCGTCGGGATACTCGGCGTAACCGGGCTCGGGCCCCGGGCCACGCTGGGAGACGAGCTCCAGGCGGTGGTCCGCCGCGCGGCCCCGGGCCTGGGAGAGCAGCCCGTTGGCGAGGTGGACGACCTGGGGGGTGGAGCGGTAGTCGCGGACCAGCTTGACGACGGTGGCGCCGGGGTGGCGGGCACGGAAGTCGAGGAGGTGGTCGGGGGTGGCGCCGGTGAAGGAGTAGATGGTCTGGCTGGCGTCCCCGACCACGCACAGGTCGTCCCGCTCGCCGAGCCACAGTTCGAGCAGCCGCTGCTGGAGCGGGCTGACGTCCTGGTACTCGTCGACGACGAAGTGCTGGTACTGGGCGCGGACCTGCTCGGCGATGTCCTGCCGGTCCTGGAGGACGGCGACGGTCAGCAGCAGGACGTCCTCGAAGTCGATGACCCCGCGCTGTCGCTTGAGGTCCTCGTAGGTCTGGTAGAGCTTGGCGATCTCGGCGGGGTCGCGGGGGATCCCGCGGCCCGCCCTGGCCGCGGCCAGGGCGTAGTCGGCGGGGACGGTCTGGGTGACCTTGGACCACTCGATCTCCGCGGTGGCGTCCCGCAGCTCGCCCCGGTCGAGACGGATGCGGCAGGCGGCCGCCGCGTCGGCGACGATCTGGATCTTGCGGTCGACGATCCGGGGCAGCGAGCCACCGATCGCTTTCGGCCAGAAGTACTGGAGCTGCCGCAGGGCCGCGGAGTGGAAGGTGCGGGCCTGGACGCCCTGGGCGCCGAGCAGGCGCAGCCTGCCCCGCATCTCCCCGGCGGCGCGGTTGGTGAAGGTGACGGCCAGCACACTGGAGGGCTGCAGGATGCCCGCGCGCACCCCGTAGGCGATGCGGTGGGTGATCGCCCGGGTCTTGCCCGTGCCCGCTCCTGCCAGCACGCACACCGGGCCGTGCAGCGAGGTGGCCACCTCGCGCTGCTCGGGGTCGAGCCCTTCGAGCACCGCGTCGGCCGAGTCCGGTGCCTGCGGGAAGAGGGAGGAGTGCGTTGCTGCTGTCACATGGCCATGCTGCCAGGTCGGCGGAGACGCACGGGCCGGTTGTCCACAGGCGAGCCCTCGCAGTCGTACTAATGCGGCGCGTGTCACCCTCGGGGAACGGGCCCGGCGGGAATGGTGGCTCCTTCACGTACGTTCTCCCCCTGCGACCACCTGCCGCCGACCCGCCGAAGGAGCACAGAAGACATGCTGGGCACTGTGACGATGTACAGCACCACGTGGTGCGGCTACTGCCAGCGGCTGAAGAAGCAGCTCGACCGCGAGGGCATCGGATACACCGAGATCAACATCGAGCAGGACCCGGCGTCCGCGGCGTTCGTGGAGAAGGCCAATGGCGGAAACCAGACGGTTCCGACCGTGCTGTTCCCCGACGGCTCCACGCTGACGAACCCCTCGCTGGCGCAGGTGAAGCAGAAGATCGGCGCGTGACCGTGCTCGGCGCGTAGCCGCACAGCCGCACATGTGAAGGGCGGTCCCCCGGATGCCGGGGGACCGCCCTTCACATGTCGTGGGTCAGACGAAGCTGCGGGTCGGCAGCGGCTTGCCGTACCAGAGCTCGATCAGCCGGGCCGCGATGGAGATGCCGTAGGGGGGCAGCACCTCGCCGGACTCGAAGGCGGCGCCGAGTTCGTCGCGGGAGAACCAGCGGGCCTCGTGGATCTCGTCGCCGTCGACGTTGATGTCGAGGGACGTGGCGCGGGCCATGAACCCCAGCATGAGGCTGGACGGGAAGGGCCAGGGCTGGCTGGCGATGTAGTCGACCTGGCCGACGGTGACGCCGACCTCCTCGAAGACCTCGCGGCGCACGGACTGCTCGATGGACTCGCCGGGCTCGACGAAGCCGGCCAGGGTCGAGAAGCGGCCCTCGGGCCAGTGGACCTGGCGTCCGAGGAGGATGCGGTCCTCGTCGTCCGTGACGGCCATGATCACCGCGGGGTCGGTGCGCGGGTAGTGCTCGGCCCCGCAGGCGGGGCAGCGGCGGATGTGGCCGGCCGCGGCGATCACCGTGCGCTCGCCGCAGCGGGAGCAGAAGCGGTGCAGGCGCTGCCAGTTCTCCAGGGCCACCGCGTGGACCATCAGACCCGTCTCGCGCGGCGACAGCAGCAGGCCGGCCTCGCGCAGACCGGCCGGGCGCGCGGACTGGTCGATCCGGCCGGGGAGCGCGTCCTTCTGGAGCGCGAAGTAGCTGACGCCGTCCTCGTCGGTCCCCAGGAAGTAGCGGTGCGCCTCGGTGAGGGGCGCCTCGAACGACGGGGTCATGACGAGTTCGGTGTGGCCTTCGGACGTCTCGTCGATGAGGACCTGGCCGCCGGAGACGACGAAACAACGCGTCGTGGGGTGGCTCCACGCCGCGGCGAGCCAGGCCTCGTCGAGCCGGTGGTGGGCGGCGCGGTCGACACCGCTCGGCGCGGTGAGCGAGATGGGTCGATCGGCGTTCTGGTCGGTCCAGGTGGTCACGGGTACTTCCAACTCCCCCGGTGGAACGGTTGTTTCGGCGGGTGGTTCAGCGGGACGTACGGCAGAGGACGACCGGTCTGGGTGCGATGTCGCGGTGCGGGGCGGTCTCTCCAGTGTGCCCCGCGCGCGGGTCCCCTCCCGACCGTGCGAGGGCGTCAGGGCGCATGGCTCCAGGTCTCGGCCAGGTCGCCCCAGAGGTACGCGGTGGTCTCGACGCCCTTGAGGAGGAGATCCAGCTCGACCTTCTCGTTCGGCGCGTGCCAGCCGTCCGAGGGGACGGAGATGCCCAGGAAGAGCACCGGGGCGCCGAGGACCTCCTGAAGGTCGGCGGCCGGTCCGGAGCCGCCCTCCCGGGTGAAGCGGACCGGCCCTTCGAAGGCGCGGCCCATGGCGCGGACCACGGACCGGAGAGCCGGGTGGTCGAGCGGGGTCAGACACGGGCGCGTGGCCGGGCTGAAGGTGATCTCGTGCCGGATCCCCGCGGGCAGCTGATCGGCGGCCCAGGCGCGGACGGCCTTCTCCACCTGCTCGGGGTCCTGGCCGGCGACCAGCCGGAACGACAGCTTCACGAAGGCCGAGGACGGGATGATCGTCTTGCTGCCCGGGCCCTGGTAGCCGCCGCCGATGCCGTTGACCTCGGCGGTCGGGCGGGCCCAGACGCGTTCCAGGGTGGTGTGCCCGGCCTCGCCGTGGGTGGCGCGCGACCTGGCGGTGCGCAGCCACCGGTCCTCGTCGAAGGGCAGCTCGGCGAAGAGCTCGCGCTCGCGGTCGGTGAGCTCGACGACGCCGTCGTAGAAGCCGGGGACGGCCACGCGCGCGTGGTCGTCGTGCAGGGCCGCGACCAGGCGGGCGGCCGCGGTGGCCGGGTTGGGCACGGCACCGCCGAAGGAGCCCGAGTGGATGTCCTGGTCGGGGCCGAACAGCCGGATCTCGCATTCGGCGAGTCCGCGCATGCCGGTGCACACCGTGGGGGTGTCCTCGGACCACATCCCGGTGTCGGAGACGATCACGGCGTCCGCGGCGAGGCGGTCCGCTCGCTCCTCGACCAGGGCGCGGAAGTTCGGCGAGCCGGACTCCTCCTCGCCCTCGATCAGCAGCTTGAGGTTGACGGCCGGGGCCCGGCGGCCGGTGGCGGCGAGATGGGCGCGGACACCGAGGGTGTGGAAGAAGACCTGGCCCTTGTCGTCGGCGGCGCCCCGCGCGAAGAGGCGGTTCCCGCGGACGACCGGCTCGAACGGGTCGGTGTCCCAGCCGTCCTCGCGGGCGGCGGGCTGCACGTCGTGATGGCCGTAGACGAGGACGGTGGGAGCCTGCGGATCGCCGGACGGCCACTCCGCGTAGACGGCCGGAGCGCCCGGTGTCCCCCAGACCTCGACGGTCGGGAAGCCGGTCTCCTCGAGCTTGGCGGCGAGCCAGTCCGCGCTGCGCCGTACGTCGGGTGCGTGGTCGGGCTGTGCCGACACCGACGGGATGCGCAGCCATTCGGCGAGGTCGTCGAGGAAGGCGGCGCGGTGCTGCTCGATGTACGTGCGGACGGCGCTGACGGCAGTGTCAACGGGATGGCTCATGGTCACGAGCCTATCGGCCCGCACCGACATCCTCGCCTGGGCCTTGCGCGGGATCTGCTTGCGCGGCCGGTGCGCCGCGGTCGCCCCCGGGACCGTCCTCCCCGGTCAACAGGCGCTCCAGGGCGGCACGATCGGGCAGACCCTCCGGTCGTACGACGTCTCCGCTGCGTACATAGAGGAACGCCGCTGTGACGGATTCCACGGGCACACCCTGCTGCTCGGCCCACGCGAGCCGGTAGAGGGCGAGCTGGAGGGGGTCGGCGGTGCGGGCCCGGTGGGTCTTCCAGTCGACGATGTCGTAGGTGGCCGTGTCGCCGTCGCCCTCCTTGTAGACCGCGTCGATACGGCCCCGTACGACGCGGCCGGCGAGGGAGAGCTGGAAGGGCGCCTCGACGCGGTACGGCGTGCGGTGGGCGTACTCGGTGTTCTCGAAGGCTTCCTTGAGGGCTTCCAGGTCGCGTTCGTCGGTGATCTCCGCGTCGTCGCCGGGCAGCTCGTCCGGGTCCAGCAGGGGCAGCGTCAACTCCTCGAAGCGGGCTTCCACCCATGCGTGGAACCGGGTGCCCCGGCGCGCGGCCGGTTGCGGGGGGCGCGGCATGGGGCGCGCGAGTTCCTGCGCGAGACCGTCCGGATCGGCGGCCAGCCGCAGGACCTGCGAGGCGGTCAGGGTGGTGGGAAGGGGCACGTCCGTGACGCTGCGGCGGGCGCGGAGCAGCTCGCCGGCGAGCGCGTCGAGGTCACGGTCCCAGGAGGCGACGGCGCGGGCTTCCTCCGGGGTGAGGAAGGGGCGGCGCGGGCGGGCCGCGGGACGCTCCGGTGCCGTCGCCTGGTGGGGCACGGCGGGACGGGCGTTCTCGAAGGGCGCGTCCGTGAACGGGTCGGACGCGTCGTCGTGCGGATCGCCGTACCCGGGGGCGCCGTCCCCCGGATCGCCGTAGGCGTCGTCGTGGGCCGCGGGATCGCCGTAGGCGTCGTCGTACTCGGGCTCGTCGAACCCGGGCTCGTCGAACCCGGGCTCGTGGGCGAGCTCGTCCTCGTCGGGTGGCGGGGGCCAGTCAGGGTCGTCGTAGGTGTCCGGGTCGTGGGTGGCGCCGGGGTGGTCGCCCCGGTGCGAGGCGAGGTCCTCCAGGTGGGCGAGGACGGTCTCGGCGGCGGCGCGGCGGCGGGCGAGGGAGTCGTCGTCCAGGGGGAGCGGCCAGACCTGGTCGACCGTGGCCCGGTGCAGGACGGGGTTCTCCGCGTCCTCCTCCGGCTCGTCCGCCCATGCCTCGATCTCGCCGTGCCCGGCCGCGCAGTGCCGGTACAGCTCCTGGAGGAAGCCGGACGGGCCGCGCGGCTTCTTCTGGGTGGGGCCCCACCAGTGGCCGGACCCCAGGAGCAGGGAGCGGGGGCGGGTGAAGGTGACGTAGCCGAGGCGGAGTTCCTCGGTGTGCTGGTGTTCCTTCATGGCCTCGTGGAAGGCCTTCATGCCCCGCGCGTCCCAGGAGTCGAGCTCGGGGAGGGTGTCGGCGTCGCCGCGCAGGGCGTGCGGCAGCACCTTGGCCTGGGCGGTCCACTTCTCGCGGCCCTGGCCGCTGGGGAAGGTCCCGGTGACCAGGCCGGGGACGGCGACGACGTCCCACTCCAGCCCCTTGGACCTGTGCGCGGTGAGCACCTTGACGGTGTTCTCGCCGCCGGGGAGGGCGTTGTCGAGGCCCTTCTCGTACTGGGCGGCGGTGCGCAGGAAGCCGAGGAAGGCCAGCAGGCTCGCCTGGCTCTCGCTCGCGGCGAAGGAGGCGGCGACGTCGAGGAAGTTGGACAGGGTCTCGCGGCGCCGGGCGGCCAGGGCCTGCGGCGACGCCGACAGTTCGACCTCGAGACCGGTGACGGCCAGGACGCGGTGCAGCACGTCCATCAGGGGGTCGGCCAGGGAACGGCGCAGGTCGCGCAGTTCGGTGGCGAGTCGGGCGAACCGCACGCGCGCGTCCGGCGAGAAGGGCAGCCCGTCGTCGTACCCGGCGCCGCCGTCGCCGTACAGCGGTGACTCCAGGAAGGTGTCGAGGGCGTCCGCGAGCGATATCACCTCGGACGGGTCGATGCCCTCGACGGCCTCGGCGAGACGGCGGTCCGGGTCGTCGTCGCCCCCGCGCGCGTGCGTGACGAGCAGCCGCGCCCTCCGCCCCAGGAGCGCGAGGTCGCGGGGGCCGATGCGCCAGCGCGGACCGGTGAGCAGGCGGACCAGGGAGGCGTTGGCGCCGGGGTCCTGGAGCACCTCGCAGACGGCGACCAGGTCGGCGACCTCGGGCAGGTGCAGGAGGCCGGAGAGGCCCACCACCTCGACGGGGACGTCCCGGGCGACCAGCGCTCCCTGGATCTCCGCGAAGTCGGTGGCCGTGCGGCACAGCACGGCGATCTCGCCCGGCGCCTTGCCGGTGCGCACGAGGTGGGCGATGGAGTCGGCGATCCAGTCCATCTCCTCGGCGTGCGTGTTCAGCAGGGCGCAGCGCACCACGCCGTCGCGCTCGGCTCCGGGGGCGGGACGCAGGGCCTCCACGCCCGCGTGCATGGCGCGCAGCGGTTCGGCGAGGCCGTTGGCGAGGTCCAGCAGGCGGCCGCCGCTGCGGCGGTTCTCGCTGAGCGACTGGCGTCGCGCCCTGCTCCCGTCGGGGAGCGCGAAGTGCTCGGGGAAGTCGTCGAGGTTCGCCACGGAGGCGCCGCGCCAGCCGTAGATGGCCTGGCAGGGGTCGCCGACGGCGGTCACGGGGTGTCCGGTGCCGCCGCCGAACAGGCCGGCCAGCAGGATGCGCTGGGCCACCGACGTGTCCTGGTACTCGTCGAGGAGGACCACCCGGAACTCCTCGCGCAGGATCGGTCCCACCTCGGGAACCTGGGCGAGCCGGGCCGCCAGGGCGATCTGGTCGCCGAAGTCGAGCAGGTCGCGCTCCCGCTTGGCCGTCCGGTAGCGCAGCACGAGCTCGGCCAGTTCGCGGCGGGCGGCGGCCGCCTCGGGCACCTTGCGCAGGTCCGCGTTGGTGAGCCTGGCGCCCTCCAGGCCGCTGAGCAGTGCGGCGTCCCACGCGCGGAGGTCCTCGGGCCGGACGAGGTGTTCGGCGAGTTCGGCGTCGAGCGCGAGGAGGTCGCTGATCAGGTCGGCGAAGGAGCGGGTGAGCGACGGGTAGGGGCCGGGGGCCTCGCGCAGCACCCGGGCCGCGAGCTGGTGACGGGTGGCGTCCGCGAGCAGCCGGGACGTCGGCTCCAGGCCGATGCGCAGGCCGTGGTCGGTCAGCAGGCGGCCCGCGAAGGAGTGGTACGTGGAGATCACCGGCTCGCCCGGCGGGTTGTCCGGGTCGATGAGGTCGGGGTCGGTGACGCCCGCCTTGACCAGTGCCTTGCGGACGCGCTCGGCGAGTTCTCCGGCGGCCTTGTTGGTGAAGGTCAGGCCGAGGACCTGGTCGGGGGCGACCTGGCCGGTGCCGACCAGCCACACCACGCGCGCGGCCATCACGGTCGTCTTGCCCGAGCCGGCTCCGGCCACGATCACCTGCGGGGCGGGCGGCGCGGTGATGCAGGCCGTCTGCTCCGGGGTGAAGGGGATCCCGAGGAGCTCCTTGAGCTGCTCGGGATCGCTGATACGGGCGGGCATGTGGAGAGGCTAGCGGCGGGCACTGACAGTCGATGACAAATCACCCGCGGGGAAGGAGAGAAGCGCAGGTCAGCTCCTGTGGTGCGGTCCGTCACACGGGTCCGTCACGAACCGGGTCCGTCACAGGCCGGGTCCGTCCGTCACGACCCGGGTCCGCGCCGCACGGGTCCGCGCCGCACGGGTCCGTCACGGGACGGGGTCCGTCACTCGACCACGTGCCGTCCCTCGGGCCGGGCGCTGCACGAGGCGCGGAACGCGCAGTGGGTGCACTGCTGGCCGGCGGTCGGCGTGAAGCGCTCGTCGAGGACCTTGCCGGCCGCCGTGGCGAGCAGGTCACCGACCCACTCCCCCGCCTCGCCCTCGAGGGCTTCCTGCGCCTGCACCTTGGGCAGGCTCTCGCCGCCGTCCCGCTTGGCGGCGCCCTGCCGCAGCTGGACGAGTTCGGCGCCGCCCGGCGCGGGCCGTACGCCGTCGAAGGCCTCGTCGACGGCGCCCTCGCGGACGGCCAGCTGGTACACGGCGAGCTGGGGGTGGCGCTCGACCTCACGGGCGGTCGGGGCCTGCTTGCCGGTCTTGAAGTCGACGACGTAGGCGCGGCCCTCGGCGTCGGCCTCGACGCGGTCCATCTGACCGCGGATGCGCACCTCGTACTCACCCGCTTCGAGGGTGACGTCGAAGTCGTGCTCACTGGCGACCGGCGTGCGGCCGGTGCGGTCCATCACATGCCACTTCAGGAAGCGTTCGAGCGCCGCACGCGCGTGTGCCTTCTCCTGCGCGGACTTCCACGGGGCGTCGAAGGCGAGGGCGTTCCACACGGAGTCGAGGCGCTCCATGAGGACGTCGAGGTCGGCCGGGGTGTGTCCGGAGGCGACCTCGTCGGCGAGGACGTGCACCACGTTGCCGAACCCCTGGGCGACGGTGGCGGGGGCGTCGGCCTTCACCTCGCGGCCCAGGAACCACTGGAGGGCGCAGGTGTTGGCGAGCTGGTCGAGGGCGCTGCCGGAGAGCACGACGGGCTGGTCGCGGTCACGCAGCGGCACCTTGCTCTCGGTCGGCTCGAACATGCCCCACCAGCGGTACGGGTGGGCGGACGGCACCAGGGGCCTGCCGTCCTCGTCGGCGAGCGCGGCCAGCCGGGCCAGCCGGCGGGCGGCGGCCTCCCGCAGGACGGCGGAGGCCCGCGGGTCGACCGTCGTGGCGCGCAGTTCGGCGACCAGCGCGGCGACCGCCAGGGGGCGGCGCGGGCGGCCGGTGACGTCCTTGGGCTCGACGCCGAGTTCGGTCAGGAAGCGGGAGGGCTGGTCGCCGTCGTCGGCGGGGGCCTTCACGGCGGTGACGACGAGCCGCTCCCGCGCGCGCGTGGCGGCGACGTAGAACAGGCGGCGCTCCTCGGCGAGCAGCGCTCCCGGGGTGAGCGGCTCGGCGAGTCCGTCGCGCCCGATGCGGTCCGCCTCCAGGAGGGAACCCCGGCGGCGCAGGTCCGGCCAGAGGCCCTCCTGGACGCCGGCCACGACGACCAGGCTCCATTCCAGGCCCTTGGCGCGGTGGGCGGTCATCAGGCGTACGGCGTCGGGGCGCACGGCACGCCGGGTGAGGGTGTCGGCGGCGATGTCCTCGGCCTCGATCTCGGCCAGGAAGTTCAGGGCGCCGCGGCCGCCGGTGCGTTCCTCCGCGCGCGCGGCGGTGGCGAACAGCGCGCACACGGCGTCCAGGTCCCGGTCGGCGTTGCGGCCGGCCGCGCCGCCGCGCCGGGCGGCCCGCTCCAGCCGCGTGGGCCAGGGGGTGCCGTCCCACAGGCCCCACAGCGCCTCCTCGGCCGTGCCGCCGCGCGCGAGACCTTCCCTGGCCGCGGCCAGCAGCGCGCCGAGGCGCTGGGCGCCGCGCGCGTACGTCGGGTCGTGGGCGACCAGCCGCTCCGGCGCGGCCAGGGCGCGCGCGAGCAGTTCGTCGGAGGGCGGCGGCAGCGCGTTGCCCGCGGCGCGCTCCTCCTCGCGCAGGGCCCGGCCGAGGCGGCGCAGGTCGGCGGCGTCCATGCCGGCGAGCGGGGAGGCGAGGAGGGTGAGGGCGGTCTCGGTGTCCAGCCAGCAGGCGTCCGCACCGGCCTCGGGACCGCCGTCGTCCGCCGGCGCCGCCGCGGAGGCCTCCGCCGTCGCCACCGCCCGCAGGGCCGTCAGCAGGGGCGCCACGGCGGGTTCGTGGCGCAGGGGGAGGTCGTCGCCGTCGATGTCCAGGGGGACGCCCGCGGCGGTGAGGGCGCGGCGGACCGTCGGGATCGTGCGGGAGCCGGCGCGTACCAGGACGGCCATCTCGCTCCAGGGCACGCCGTCCTCCAGGTGCGCGCGGCGCAGGATGTCGGCGACGTTGTCCAGCTCGGTGCCGGGGGTCGGGTACGTGTAGACCTCGACGCCCCCGCCGTCGCGTACGGCGCCCAGCTCGCGGTGGGCACGGACCTTCTCGGCGGGCAGACGGGTCAGCGGCATCCGCTGGGTGAGCAGCCGGGTGGCGGCCAGCAGGGCGGCTCCGGAGCGGCGGGAGGTGCGCAGGACCTCGACGGGGGCCGGACGGCCGTCCGGGCGCGGAAAGGCGTCGGGGAAGTCCAGGATGCCGTTCACGTCGGCGCCCCGGAAGGTGTAGATCGACTGGTCGGGGTCGCCGAACGCGACCAGGCTGCGGCCGCCGCCGGCGAGGGCGTGCAGGAGCCGCACCTGGGCCGGGTCGGTGTCCTGGTATTCGTCGACGTACACGGCGTCGTACCGCGCGGAGAGCCGTTCGGCCACCTCGGGACGGTGGGCGAGGAGGACCGCACGGTGGACGAGTTCCGCGTAGTCGATCACGCCGTGCAGATCGAGCACGTCGAGGTACTCGGCGAGGAAGGACGCGGCGGCGCGCCAGTCGGGGCGGCCGATGCGGTGCGCGAAGGCGTCCAGGGCGGCGGGGTCGAGTCCCAGCTCACGGCTGCGGGCGAGCACCGCGCGGACCTCGTCGGCGAAGCCGCGCGTGGTGAGACAGGCGCGCAGTTCGTCCGGCCAGCGCACATGCGCGAGGCCGAGCCGTTGCAGGTCGAGCTGGCCCGCGAGCAGCTCGCGGACGGCCACGTCCTGCTCGGGTCCCGAGAGCAGCCGCAGGGGTTCGACGAACAGGTCGGCGTCCTGGTGGGCGCGGATCAGGGCGTAGCAGTACGAGTGGAAGGTCGTCGCCTGGGGCGCGCGGGCGGCACCCATGCGATGCGCCATGCGGTCCCGCAGCTCCACGGCCGCCTTGCGGCTGAACGTGAGCACCAGGACGCGCTCGGGGTCGCCGCCGCGGGCGATCCGGGCGGCCACCGACTCGACGAGGGTGGTGGTCTTGCCGGTGCCGGGGCCCGCGAGGACGAGCAGCGGACCGGCGCCGTGGTCAACCACGGAGCGCTGGGCGGCGTCCAGACGAGGGGGACCGACCCGGGCCGGCGGGGTACGCACCAGTCGGTAAGCGCCACGGTCCCCCTGTCGCCCCTGGGGGTGCGACAGGCGCCTGGTGGAGGAAGAGGAGCTCACGTGGTTCGCCGGTCCTGGTGGGTGTACTGGTTGACGGAGCACCGATCGGGAAGAGCGGTGATCGCGGGATGAGGGGGACGCGCGCAGCCGACGCTACGCCGACGAGCGGGCCGGAAGGACGGCTTCCGATTCTTCTCTCGAAGCTCTCGCAGCCCTCACGCTCCTCCCGTCCCGGATGTCACGCGTCTCCCTCGACCCTCGAACGTACGCCATGGCGCGGACGTGCCCCCTTTGCGGTGTTTCCCCCGTACGGGGCACAAGATCCCCTCGGCGCCGCCCGATGGCGGAAGCTGTCAGATGTGACCTTCCGCGCGCTCGCCGCCGTCCCACCGCGCCCGCTTCATGTCGAGGCGGGGCAGATGCCCCTGGGCGGCCCTGCTCGCCTGCTTCAGAGGCGTGCCCTCGACGCGGTAGTGGTCCAGCGCCCGCAGCTCGTGGCCCGGGAGCAGCGCCCCGTCGGCGCGGACGACACGCCACCACGGGACGGCGCCGCCGTAGAGGGCCATCACACGGCCCACCTGTCTCGGCCCGCCCTCCTCCAGCCACTCCGCGACGTCCCCGTACGTCATGACCCGCCCGGGCGGGATCAGCTCCGCGACCTCGAGGACCCGCTCGGCGTACTCCGGCAGCGCGTCCGTGTACTCCGGGCGGGCGTCGTCCGGAGGGCTCTGCTCGCTCATCCGCCCCATCCTGCCCCACGGCACCGACAATGCGACGGGCCCGCGACCCTGTGTGACCCTCGCTCCCGGGCGGCGCTTCAGGCAGACTGTGCGCCCCCGCGTTTGCACCCTGATGCCCCCGTGTGTCGGTGGGGCATGCCACCATCGTGCGGGCGGTGACACCGGTGATACGAGATCAAGAAGAGACGATGAAGCAGCAGGGCGTGCATCCTGAGGGCGCGGAAAGCACCTCTGACGCCTCGCCGCGCCCGGACATCACCGGCGAGGTACGGGAAGAGGTGCACATCGACGAGGTCGAGGGCGACGAGCCGCTGCTCCCCGCGCGCGTGCACCGCCCTTCCGACCTGATGCGGCTGCTGGTGGGCGTGCTCGCCGTGGCCCTGCTCCTCGGCATCGCCGCCTTCGCACACGGGACGACCTCGGGTCTCGAACAGGACATCAACAAGGGCACCGGACAGGCGCCCGATCTCCTCATCAAGATCGCGGGTCTGGCGTCCAGCATCGCGATCCTGCTGGTCCCGGTCGCCTTCGCGATCGAGCGGCTGATCAAACGCGACGGTCTGCGCATCGCCGACGGAGTCCTCGCGGCCGTTCTCGCGCACGGTGTGACCCTCGCCACCGACCTGTGGGTCGCGAAGGCCGCCCCGGGTTCGATCCAGGAGGCGCTCACCCAGCCCTCCCCCGGTGACATCCACGCCCTCACCGATCCCGTGCACGGCTATCTCGCGCCGGTCATCGCCTATATGACGGCCGTCGGCATGTCCCGTCGGCCGCGCTGGCGCTCAGTGCTGTGGATCGTGCTGCTCCTCGACGCCTTCTCGATGCTCGTCACCGGCTACACGACACCGTTCTCGATCATCCTCACGGTGCTGATCGGCTGGACGGTCGCGTACGGGACGCTGTACGCGGTCGGCTCCCCGAACGTGCGCCCCACGGGACGGACGCTGATGGCGGGCCTGCGGCACGTCGGCTTCCGGCCGGTGAGCGCGGCCCGCGAGGAAGGGCCGGACGCGGCGGAGAGCGACCGGGGCAGACGCTACTTCGTCACCCTGGAGGACGGTCCACCGCTCGACGTCACGGTCGTCGACCGGGAACAGCAGGCCCAGGGGTTCTTCTACCGGGCGTGGCGCAATCTGACCCTGCGCGGCTTCGCCACCCGCAGCAGCCTCCAGTCGCTGCGCCAGGCGCTGGAGCAGGAGGCGCTGCTCGCCTACGCGGCCATCGCGGCCGGCGCCAACGCGCCGAAGCTGATCGCCACCTCCGAGCTCGGCCCCGACGCGGTCATGCTCGTCTACGAGCACACCGGCGGCCGCACCCTCGACTCGCTGGCGGACGACGAGATCACCGACGACCTGCTGCGCAACACCTGGCACCAGGTGCAGGCGCTCCAGTCGCGGCGCATCGCGCACCGCAGGCTCGCGGGCGACGCCATTCTGGTGGATCGTTCCGGCACCGTGATCCTCACCGATCTGCGCGGCGGCGAGATCGCGGCCGGCGACCTCCTGCTGCGCATGGACGTCGCCCAGCTGGTGACGACGCTCGGCCTGCTCGTGGGCGCCGAACGGGCGGTGGCCTCCGCGGTGGGCGTGCTCGGACCCGACGCCGTCGCGGACTGTCTGCCGATGCTCCAGCCCATCGCGCTGACCCGCTCCACGCGCGCGACGCTGCGCCGCCTGGCACGCGAGCGTGCGCAGCGCGAGCGGGAGGCGGTCCTGGAGGCCTCGCAGCAGGCCAAGCAGGCCCGGCTGGAGGCGGCGGGGCACGACGACGCCTCACCCGTCGTCCTGGAGAAGCCCGACAAGAAGGCCGTGCGCGCGGAGGCGCGGGCCGAGAAGCGGGCCATCGACGACGCGCTGGAGGAGGCCCGCGAGGAGGATCTGCTGACCCAGATCCGGCACGAGGTGCTGCTGATCCGCCCCCAGGCGCCGGTCGAGCCGGCCCGGCTGGAGCGGGTGCGGCCCCGCACCCTGATGAGTTTCATCGCCGGCGCCATCGGCGCCTACTTCCTGCTGACGCAGCTCACCCACATCGAGTTCGGTCCGCTCATCGCCAACGCCGAGTGGGGCTGGGTCGCCGCCGCCGTGCTGTTCTCCGCCGTGAGCTACGTCGCCGCGGCGATGAGCCTGCTGGGGTTCGTGCCGGAGCGGGTGCCCTTCCCGCGGACCGTGGCCGCGCAGGTCGCCGGGTCGTTCGTGAAGATCGTGGCCCCGGCCGCGGTCGGCGGGGTCGCCCTCAACACCCGCTTCCTCCAGCGCGCGGGAGTGCGGCCCGGTCTCGCGGTGGCCAGCGTCGGCGCCTCGCAGCTGTTCGGGCTCGGCTGCCACATCCTGATGCTGCTGTCGTTCGGCTATCTCACCGGCACCGAGAAGACACCGTCGCTGTCGCCGTCCCGCACCGTCATCGCGGGTCTGCTCACCGTGGCGGTGCTCGTGCTCGTGGTGACCTCGGTGCCGTTCCTGCGCAAATTCGTCGTCACGCGCGTGCGATCGCTCTTCGCCGGAGTCGTGCCGCGCATGCTGGACGTGCTTCAGCGGCCGCAGAAACTGGTCACCGGCATCGGCGGCATGCTCCTGCTGACCGCCTGCTTCGTGATGTGCCTGGACGCGTCGATCCGCGCGTTCGGCGACGAGTCGACCTCGCTCAGCATCGCCAGCGTCGCCGTCGTCTTCCTCGCCGGCAACGCGCTCGGCTCCGCCGCCCCGACACCGGGCGGAGTCGGCGCCGTCGAGGCGACCCTGACGGTCGGTCTGATCGCCGTGGGCCTGCCCAAGGAGGTCGCCGCCCCCGCGGTGCTGCTCTTCCGTCTGCTGACGCTGTGGCTGCCGGTGCTGCCGGGCTGGCTGGCCTTCAACCACCTGACCCGCAAGGGCGCCCTCTAGAAAGGGCGCGGCGCCCGTACCTCGTACGGCCCGCGCCCCGCGCGCGGGTCCGGGCGCCGCCGCAGGATGGGATCATGCCGAACCCCTCCCGCCTGCGCGCCGTCGCCGTGACCGCCACCGCCCTGCTGCTGTCCTGCGTGGTGGCGGGCTGCGGCGACGACGCGCAGGACGAGGACCTGACGGCGCAGAAGCTGAGCTGGAAGGACTGCCCGGCCCCCTCCCGGGCGGAGGGCGGCGGCAGCGCCCCGTCGCCGCTGCCGGACGGCGACGCGTGGCAGTGCGCCACCATGAAGGCGCCCCTCGACTGGGACGACCCCGAGGGCGACACGATCGGCATCGCGCTGATCCGGGCCCGGACGAGCGGCGACGAGAGCGACAGGATCGGCTCCCTGATCTTCAACTTCGGCGGTCCCGGCGGCTCGGGCGTCTCCACCCTGCCCGCCTTCGGCGAGGAGTACACGGCCTTGCGCACCCGCTACGACCTGGTCAGCTTCGACCCGCGCGGGGTCGGCCGCAGTGCCGGTGTGCGCTGCGAGAACGACCAGCGGCTCGACGCGTACTTCCAGCAGGACGGCACACCCGACGACGCGCGCGAACGCACCGCGCTGCTGGACCACACCAAGGACTTCAACGCGGCCTGCGAGAAGAACTCGAAGAAGATGCTGCCGAACGTGCGGACCACGGACGCGGCCCGCGACATGGATCTGATGCGCCAGGTCCTCGGCGACGACCGGCTCTCCTACTTCGGCATCTCGTACGGCACCGAACTGGGCGGTGTGTACGCCCACTTGTTCCCCAGGAACGTGGGACGCGCCGTCTTCGACGCGGTCGTCGACCCGACGCAGACGTCCGAGCAGGGCTCGCTCGGGCAGGCCAAGGGCTTCCAGCTCGCCCTCGACAACTTCGCCGAGGACTGCACGTCCAAGACGCGGGAGTGTCCCGTCGGGGACACCGCGCAGGACGTGAAGAACAGGATCGCACGACTGCTCGACAGCCTGGACAGCAAGCCGATCCCGGGCATCTTCCCGCGCGAACTGACCCAGAGCGCCGCGACCAACGGCATCGCGCAGGCGCTGTACTCGAAGGACTTCTGGGAGTACCTCACCGAGGGCCTGGAACAGGCCTACGCCGGGGACGGCAAGGTCCTGATGCTGCTGTCCGACCTGATGAACGGCCGCAACGAGAACGGCGAGTACAGCAACATCGCGGCCGCCAACATCTCCATCAACTGCGCCGACGACGCGCCCCGCTACTCCCCCGCCTATGTGCAGCGCAGGCTGCCGGAGTTCCGGGCCGCCTCCAGCCTGTTCGGGGACTTCCTGGCCTGGGGCATGGTCAGCTGCACCGACTGGCCCGTCCGCGGCGCGGCCGCCCGTCCCGACGTGAGCGCGCCCGGGTCGGCGCCGATCCTGGTCGTGGGCAACACCGGCGACCCGGCCACGCCGTACGAGGGGGCCCGGAAGATGGCCGCCGCGCTGGGCCGCGGAGTCGGGGTCGAGCTGACGTACAAGGGGCAGGGGCACGGTGCGTACGGCAGCAAGAACGCGTGCGTCCAGACGGCCGTGAACGGCTACCTGCTGAACGGCAAGGTGCCGGCCGCAGGGACCGTCTGCTCCTGAAGCCTCCGCGCATTCCCAGGAAACTCGCAGGTCAAAAGGTTATCCACAGGCCCCGACGCGTGTGCTGCGGGCCGCCTAATATGGCCTGACAGCCGTTCGCCGCCGAGTGCGGACGGCCTGCGAGGGGGGAAGTGCACATGGCGCGATTCGTACGGTGGACGGCGCTGGGGGCCGCCGCCGCGCTGCTGGTTGCGGGATGCAGCAGCGGCGCGTCGGACGGGGACGGGGACGACAAGGGCGGGACGGCCGGCGCGCGGCCCACCGACGCCTCCTCCGGAGCGACCGCCCCGACGGCCGCGCTGCCCGCCTCGCTGACCGGGCAGAAGCTCGACTGGGGGCGCTGCAAGGCCACCGCGGACTCCGCCGCGCCCGGCAGCGACTGGCAGTGCGCGACGCTGAAGGTGCCGCTCGACTGGTCGAAGCCGGACGGCAACACGATCGGCCTCGCCCTGGTGCGCACCGAGTCCCGCGCCGAGGGGAGCAAGCGGGCCGGCTCGCTGCTGTTCAACTTCGGCGGCCCCGGCGGCTCGGGAGTGTCGACGCTCCCCTCCTACGGCTCCGCGTACTCCGCGCTGCGCGATCAGTACGACCTGGTGAGCTGGGACCCGCGCGGGGTCGGCGCCAGCGAGGGCGTCCGCTGTCGCGCCGACAAGGACATCGAGGCCGCCGAATCCCTCGACTCCACCCCGGACACCGCGGCCGAGGAACAGGCGTACTTCACGGACGCCACCGACTTCGGCAAGGGCTGCGAGAAGGCCGCGGGCAAGCTGCTGGCCCATGTGTCGACGACCGACACCGCCCGCGACATGGACCTGATGCGCCAGGTCCTCGGCGACGCGAAGATGCACTACTTCGGCATCTCCTACGGCACCGAGCTGGGCGGTGTGTACGCCCACCTGTTCCCGAAGAACGTGGGGCGGGTGATCCTCGACGCGGTCGTCGACCCGAGCGCCGACTCGGTGGGCCACGCGCAGAACCAGGCCCGCGGCTTCCAGCGGGCGCTCGACGACTACCTCGAGTCGACCGGGCAGGACCCCGCCGAGGGAAGCCGGAAGATCGCGGATCTGCTGGACCGGATCGACACCGACCCGCTGCCCACGTCGGACGGGCGCAAGCTGACGCAGACGCTCGCGGTCACCGGCATCGTCCTGCCGCTGTACAGCAAGCAGGGCTGGCCGAGTCTGACCAGCGCCCTGAAGTCGGCGCAGGCCGGAGACGGCTCCGAACTGCTGACGCTCGCCGACGGCTACAACGAGCGGGACACCTCGGGGCACTACGGCACGACGACCCACTCGCAACGGGTCATATCGTGCCTGGACGACAAGCAGCGGCCGACCGCCGAGGCGACGAAGAAGCTGCTGCCGGAGTTCGAGAAGATCTCGCCCGTGTTCGGGGACTTCCTCGGCTGGGACACGGCCGGCTGGTGCCACGACTGGCCGGTGGCCGGTCAGTACGACACCCCGGAGGTGAGCGCGGCGGGTGCGGCGCCGATCCTGCTGGTCGGCAACACCGGGGACCCGGCGACGCCGTACGAGGGCGCGCGGAAGATGGCGGACGAGCTCGGCAAGGGCGTCGGCGTTCTGCTCACCTGGAAGGGCGAGGGGCACGGTGCGTACGGCAGCGGGAGCGACTGCGTCGACACGGCGGTGGACGCCTACCTGCTGAAGGGGACGGTGCCGAAGGACGGCAAGGTCTGCTCATGACGACGGCGGGGGCTTCGCGCACTCGTGGTACGCGAAGCCCCCGCCGACCGCACCGGGTGCCCCGGGGCGCCAGAGGAACCGCCGGGTCAGTAGACCGGCTTGCTCGGCTCGATCTGGTTGACCCAGCCGATCACGCCGCCGCCGACGTGCACGGCGTCCGAGAAGCCCGCGGACTTCAGCACCGCGAGGACTTCCGCACTGCGGACGCCCGTCTTGCAGTGCAGGACGATCTTCCTGTCCTGCGGCAGCCCCTGCAGGGCGGTGCCCAGCAGGAACTCGTTCTTGGGGATCAGCTTGGCGCCCGGGATGGAGACGATCTCGTACTCGTTCTGCTCGCGGACATCGATGATCTCGATGTTCTCGCCCTCGTCGATCCACTCCTTGAGCTGCTTGGGAGTGATCGTCGAGCCGGCGGCCGCCGCCTGGGCCTCCTCGGAGACGACGCCGCAGAAGGCCTCGTAGTCGATGAGCTCGGTGACGGTCGGGTTCTCGCCGCAGACCGCGCAGTCGGGGTCCTTGCGGACCTTGACCTGGCGGTACTGCATCTCCAGGGCGTCGTAGATCATCAGACGGCCGACGAGCGGCTCGCCGATGCCCGCGAGGAGCTTGATCGCCTCGTTGACCTGGATGGAACCGATGGACGCGCACAGCACGCCCAGCACGCCGCCCTCGGCGCAGGAGGGGACCATGCCCGGCGGCGGGGGCTCCGGGTAAAGGCAGCGGTAGCAGGGACCGTGCTCGGACCAGAACACGGACGCCTGGCCGTCGAAGCGGTAGATCGAACCCCACACGTACGGCTTGTTCAGCAGCACGCACGCGTCGTTGACCAGGTAGCGCGTCGCGAAGTTGTCCGTGCCGTCGACGATCAGGTCGTACTGGCTGAAGATGTCCATCACGTTGTCGGCTTCGAGCCGCTCTTCGTGCAGGACCACGTTCACGTACGGGTTGATGCCGAGGACGGAGTCGCGGGCGGACTCGGCCTTGGAGCGGCCGATGTCGGCCTGGCTGTGGATGATCTGGCGCTGGAGGTTCGACTCGTCGACCTCGTCGAACTCCACGATGCCGAGCGTGCCCACGCCCGCCGCGGCCAGGTACATCAGCGCCGGCGAGCCCAGGCCGCCGGCGCCCACGCAGAGCACCTTGGCGTTCTTCAGCCGCTTCTGCCCGTCCATCCCGACGTCGGGGATGATCAGGTGGCGGGAGTACCTGCGAACCTCGTCTACGGTGAGCTCAGAGGCTGGCTCGACCAGGGGTGGCAGCGACACGGGGACTCCGTTGGTCGGTCGATCACTACGGTTGTTCTCCCCGTAACACTGTCATGGCCTTCTTCATTCCGAGACACCCGTTCCGATCCGCGAGACGAGTTCGTCCCAGTAGCCGGGCAGGGTCTCCCAGGGGCCCGCGAGGCCGCCGCGATCGGTGCCGTCGGTGAACCAGATCGTCGCGGCGCCCTGCCAGCGAGCGATGCGCAGCGCCTCGTCGAGGTGACCGCGCGGCACGCCGTGCACGAGGTGGCAGAAGCGCTCGGGCGGGTGCTCCGCGGTCCACTCGGCCACCTGGGACCAGCGGTAGTCGCTCCAGGGGCCCGCGAAGGTGACCACCTGGTCGGCGTGCTCGGCGTAGCCCGGGTACGGGTGGGTGCCGTGGCCGAGGACGAGGTGGGGCGCGTCGCTGAGGGTGCGGAGTGTCCGGACCGCGCGCCGCAGCCCGGGGAACTCGGCGCGCCCGGCCGGGCACCGGTCCAGGAGGAAGCCGTCGACCTGGTACCAGTCGAGGTGGCGTTGCGCGTCGGAGATCACTTCGGCGAAGGGACGGGCCCCGTGGCGGATGTCGAGGCGCCCGAGGACCCGGATGCCGGCGTTGCGCAGCCGGCCCGCGGCCTCCAGGCAGCGTGGGTCGGGCCGGACGCCTGGGCCGTCGTCGACGTCGAGGACGACCCAGTGCAGGGGCCGGCCGGGGCGGGCGAGTTCACGCCACTCGACCGGCGCGAGCAGGGGGTGCGCGAGGCCGGGTACGCCGAAGCCGGTGCGGACGTCGGTGCTGCCGGCGCTCGCGGTATCCGCCGGGGTTCCGGTCAGATACGACATGCGGCCTCCATCCAGATGTCGGCGAGGGACTCCTCGAGGTTGATGCGGGGCCGCCAGCCGAGCCGGTCGCGGGCGGTGCGCACGTCGGCCTGCTGCCAGCTGCCGCAGCCGTCCGGATACGGGTACGCGACGGGGCCCGCGTGGTCGGACTCGGGGCGGGGGTGGCCGATGGCGGGCCTGAGGTGGCCGCCGGGCGGTCCGTCGAGTTCGTGCAGGGCACCGCCGTATCCGGCCACGCGCGCGAGGATCGCGGCGGCGTCGCGCAGGCGGACGGCGCGGCCCGAGCCGATGTTGATGACGCCCTGCGCGGCGGAGAGCGAGGCCGCGTGCACGGCGCGGGCGACGTCACGGACGTCGATGAAGTCGCGTTGCACGCCGAGGCCGCCGAGTTTGAGCTCCCCGTCGCCGGACTGCATGGCGCGGCGCATGGCCTCCGCGAGCCGGCCCAGCGGGGAACCGGCGGGCGTGCCCGGACCGGCGGGCGAGAAGACCCGGAGCACGACGGCGTCCAGACCGGAGCCGAGGACGAGTTCGGTCGCGGCGAGCTTGCTCACGCCGTACGGGCCGCCGGGGCGGGGCACGGCGTCCTCGGCCGTCGAGGAGCCGGGCTGGCTCGGACCGTACTCGGCGCCGCAGCCGATCTGCACCAGCCGTGCGCCGCAGCCGCTGCGGCGCAGGGCCTCACAGACGGTGGCGACGGCGACGGTGTTGTGCCGGGTGAGTTCGCGGGCGCCGCCCCGGGTGGTGCCCGCGCAGTTGACGACGACCTGGGGGTGGACCGCGTCGAGGAAGCGGGTGAGCGCGCCGGGGCTGCCGGACGCGAGGTCGAAGCGGACGTCGGCGTCGTCACCGCGGCCGAGCGCGGTGAGCTGGACCGCCGGGTCGGCGAGCAGACGGTCGGCGACGAAACGGCCGAGGTAACCGTTGGCTCCGATCAGCAGAACCCTCATCGTGCGGCTCCCGGGGTGTGCGCCGTGGCTGTGGCCGGGACCACGGGGGCTCCGGTCGCCGCGGGTCCTCCGGCTGCTCCGGCGACCACGGGGGCGCCTGTGACCGCGGGTGCCCCGGTATCTCCGGTCGCTCCGGATCGGGAGGTGGTCATCTGGTCTCTCCTTCAAGCGTGTTGCGGTGGGGTGCGGCTGGGGAGGTGAACACGGGCGTCGCGCCGTCGGAGCGCGGCGGGGAGTGCGCCGCGCCCGGCGGCCGGGACACCGACGACGGACGCCGGAACGACAGACGTCCGAGCGGCGGGCGTCCGAGCGGCGGGCGCCGGAGCAGCAAACGTCCGAGCGGCGGGCGTCCGAGGCCGGGGCCTGGGCCCGTACGGAGTGGGCGGGCGCGGGGGTGGGGGCGGATCGGCGTGACCGGCCGGTTCGGCGCGGACGGTGGGTTCCGGACGGCTCTTCCGCTCAGCACGGCTGATCCGTTCGCGCGTGGGCCGAGGCCCGGGTCAGCGTGCGGGTCGCGTGGAAGAGCAGGGTCAGTGCCGCGGCCCCGCAGACGAGGGAGGGGACGCCGGCCGGGCCCCAGGCGGCCACGAGGCTCTCGACGGGGGTGGCCAGGAAGCCGCAACCGGGGAGCCGGCCCGCGAACACCGTGGCCGGGGCGAGCACCTCGGCCGTGCCGACGGCGCCGAGCGCGACCGCCGGGACGTGGGTGAATCCGTACACGGTGAGAAGTCGGGCGAGGAAGAGGAGCGCTCCCAGCGCGAGGGTGTGACCGTAGGCGGCCGGTTCGTCCAAGGCCGCGGCGGCCGACGGGGTCAGCGCGGCCAGGGCGCACAGGAACAGGGCGAACGTGCCGAGCAGCAGCGGCTGCACGGAGGCGGCGAACTCCTCCAGTCCGCGGCTGGCGTCCAGTCGGCGCCGGGCGCGTACGGCGAGGAAACGGGCGCTCCAGGCGGCGGGCGCGCAGGCCAGGGTGAGGGTCAGCAGCGGGGCGGCGGCGAAGGGCCAGGGGCCTGCCGCCGTCCCGTCGGGCAGGCCGTCGGGACCTCCGGCGACGGCGGCGCGCAGCAGGCTGTCGCCGAGGGCCGCGTAGCCGAGGAGCCAGCAGGTCCAGGCGCCCGACCGGTGCGGGCCCGGGTGGGCGCCGCGGTGGGGGCTCAACGGGCCGCGGCGCAGGACCGCGCGCAGGGCGAGGGCGACGGCGAGGACGCCCGCGGCCCCGACGAGCAGACTCGTGCGCCCGTGGGTGAGACGCACGCCGGTCACGGCCGCGGCGCACAGGACGCCCGGCAGGAGCGTGAGCAGGGCCCGGTCCAGGCGGGGCCGCGGGGTCGCCGTGACCGGCACGGGCGGGGGCGGGTCACCGTCGCGGGAGACGCGGGCGTACATCTCCTCCGCGAGGGAGAACACGTCCCGGTGCCGGAAGCGCGCGGCGGTGCGGTCGGTGACCCCGTGGGCCTCCAGGCCCGCCGCGATCTCCAGCGGGTCGACGGCCCGTTCGCACAGGTCACGATGCCGGTGCATCAGTGCCTTCACCGGGTCCACGACGCCTCGGCGGGGGGCGGTCGGCCTGCGGCCCCCGACCTCGGCGTCCGGGTGTGCCTCGAAACTCCCCGGCGCCCCGGCGCCTCCCGGCGCTCCCGGCACCTCGGCGGCTCCCGGTGCTCCCGGCCGGTCCAGTTCCTCGAGCCCGCTCATCGTGCACCCTCCGTCGCAGCGATCGGTGAGGCGTCCCGCGCCGCGTGTCCCGTCGCCCAGGCCGGTCCACGCACGGCGGTGACCTCCGCGTCCGGACCGGCCCAGTGGCCCGGCAGACACGCCTCGGCCGGCACGGCGAACGGACGGGGATCGCCGTCGTCGAAGGCGCATCGCCGCATCGGGGCCCGGGCGACGAGCTCCAGGTAAATGCCGCGAAATGCCGCGATGTTCTGCTCGACCGTGAAGAGTTCCAGGGCCCGGGCGCGGGCGGCCGCGCCCAGGCGCGCACGGCGCTCCGGGTCGCGCAGCAGCGTCACGCACGCCTCCGCGAGAGCCCGCGGATTGCGCGGCGGAACGACCAGTCCCGTGCCGCCGATGACCTCGACCACCGCACCGACGTCGGTCGACACCGTCGCGCGGCCGCAGAACATCGCCTCGACCAGACCGACCGGGAACCCCTCGACGACGCTGGACAGGACGACGACCGCGCCGGCCGTGTAGGCCTCGGCGAGAGTGGGCGCCTCCGGGCCGCCGATCTCCTCGAAGGACACCGGGTTGTCGCCGACGGCGTGCGGTCCGTCCGCCTCGTCGGGGAAGAGCTGCGCGGCCAGCACGCGGCAGTGACCGAGGTAGGCCTGCCCCTCGGCACCGGCCGGAGCGCCGATGATCCGCAGGCGGGTGCGGGGCTCCTCCTTGCGGAGTTCGGCGAAGGCGTGCAGCAGGGAGACCAGGTCCTTCGCCGGTTCCACTCGGCCGACCCAGACCAGGGTGTGCGGATCGGCGGTGTCGAGGGAGTCGCCCGCCTCGGCGAAGCGGGACGCCTCCATGCCCGGGTAGACGGTGCGCAGCTTGGCCCGGTCGGCGCCGCAGCGCTCCTGCCAGCGGCGGGCGTGCGTGTTGCCGGGGGTGACGCAGGCGGCCTGCCGGTACACCTCGGCGGCGAGCCGGCCGTGGAACGCGGCCACCAGGGCGCGTACGGCGGGGGCCGCCTCGGCGGACGGCGCGCTTGCGGAGCCCGCGGCCGAGGGTCCCGGCCCCGAGTTCAGGTAGTGCGTCCGCAGCCGGACCCCGTACTCGGTCACCAGCAGCGGCACGTCGAAGAAGTGCCGCGCGAGCAGCCCCGGCAGGGCCGCCGCGCCGCCGGACGTGGCATGGCACAGGTCCACCGCGCCGAGGCCTTCCCTCCCGTCGCCTGAGCCCTCGTCGCCGTACCAGTCGAGCGAGAGGGGGCGCAGGGCGCGTTCGAGGTGTGCGGCGACGGCGAGCAGCTCGGGTACGCGCGCCTCGCGCGCCGTGCGCAGCGCGCCGGGGGCGCGACAGGCCCGCTCCAGGGTGCGCACGGCGTGCTCCGAGCGGAGTGCCCCCACCAGGCCGCCCTCGTCCTGGGCGAGTTCGGCGAGGCCGTACAGCGCAGTGGCGAAACGGTCCGCCTGAGCGGTCGAAGCGGCTCCCGGGACACCGGCCGGGCCCGGGGGGTCCCCCTCGCACAGCGCGGTCACCAACGCGCCGTAGAACTCCGTGAAGCGCCGGCGCGCGCGCCTGCCGTAGGCGACCCCGTCGTCCTCGGCCGTCCACAGCGGCGCCGTGCGCACCCGGCTGACCTGCGGCGGAAGCTCGACCCAGCCCGCTTCCTCCTGGTGTTCGGCACGGCTGAGCGCGTAGACGTCGAACTCGTGCTGCCCGAGCCCGCGCACGAGCCGGTCGCACCAGAGTCCGGCGTCACCGCTCAGGAACGGATAGCCGCCCTCCGTCAGCAGTCCGATGCGCACGCACACTCCCGATCTCCCGTTTGGGGAGCCGCCGTTGACCCGGCGGCTCGCAGCGGGACGAACGTATGCGGACAAGGTGGTGGTGGGGGGGGGGGGGGGGGCCCCCCCCCCCCCCACCAGGCGATGGGACTGCAGGACGACCACCGCGGGCGGGAGCG